>JANRIO010000057.1:0-4661 GCA_033764875.1 Hyphomicrobiaceae bacterium
GCTCGGCGCGCCGACCACCACCGGCACCAACCCGAACTTCACCCACACCTTCGGCTCGGGCGCGGCGACGCTGCCCTCGCAGGCGATCGAGATCGGCTATCCCGACGTGCCGAGCTACGACGTCTGCGCCGGCGTGCGCGCCGACGCGCTGGAGATCGACTTCAGTCCGACCGGACCGGCGACGGCCACGATCAAGCTGATCGCCCAGGGCTCGATGCGCTCGGGCTCCTCCTCCGGCGGCACGCCAGTTTCGGCGGCCTACACCGCGTTCAACAAGGCGCAGGGCTCGATCACGCGCGGCGGGTCCGCGTTGGCGCAGGTCACCGGCGCGCGGCTCGCCTACTCGAACAGCGTGGAGGCGGTGCGCACGATCCGCGCCGACCGCAAGATCGAGGGCGCGGATCCCGGCATCGCGCGCGCGACCGGCCAGATCACCGCACGCTTCGCGGACACCACGCTGCTGACGCAGGCGCAGAACGGCACGGCGGCGGAGTTCGCCTTCGCGTTCACCATCGACGCCAATCGCAGCCTCACCTTCACGCTGCACGAGGTCTACCTGGCGCTGGCGAAGACCCCGATCGAGGGGCCAGCCGGCGTCGAGGCGAGCTTCGAGTTCCGTGCCGCCTTCAACGCGACGGCGACGCGGATGATGACCGCGGTGCTGAAGAACCAGCAGGCCGGGACGGAATACGCGTAATCTTGCGAGATACGACACCGAAGCTGCATGCCGTAATCAACTGGGGCCCCACCTCGTCAGTTGTCCTTCAGGGCCCTGCGCCACGACGCCTCAAGTGCTTCCTTGGTGCAGTGCACACGCTCCCCGTAAAGCTCGTCACTCGCGAAGGATCGCAGAACACGCTGCTCCATCGCATACGCCTGCGCCGCGGACGCCCACTTCTGTATCCAGCCGCCGCCCCATCTCGCGCCCAGGACCTCGTGCGGGACGTGCTTGTTGAGGTCTTCAAGCCTCTGCTTCGCATCGTGTGCCCAGCCGATTTTCCATACGTTGTAGCTCCCGAACTGAAAGGCGTAGGTCGTCGCTTCGCGATCAGCGTCTCGGAGCACCCTTGTTGTGAAAGACGCGGGTATCGGCCCCATCGTCCCGCCGGGCCCGACCGCTGCAGCGATACGTTCACGCTCGTTGCGAATGGCCTCGGTTTCCGCGACGTCGATTTCGACGCGTGGGAGAGTGAGGATTTGCTCCTGCTCTACGGTCGATAGAGGCAGGGCGTTGCTCGTAGCCGCCATGCTCAACTGGCGCCCAAGCACAGCCGTCAGACTTGGCAAAGGATTGGAAGTGAAGCGCCAGGCGCGGGTGATCAGCACCGCGTAGGGCCACTTGATGTCGCCACTCGGCCCCTTTTCAGCGCTGGCGAATGAATCCGACGGAAGCGCCTGGCGGCTGTGCAGCCTGCCTCGACCGAACTCAGCGAAGCCGAGCAGCTTCCCCTGTTCTTGCTCCTTGGTTTCCGGGCCCTGAGTGCCCACGAAAACGATCGTGTCCCCAGGCTGCGATTGCGCCAGCAGCGCGTCGAGACTGCCCTTCTGGGAGAACGAGACGATCGGCCAGTAGACCGGATCGAAGCCCCAGAAACGCTTGATGAACATCTTCATCCTGATCTCTGGCGCTCCCGATCAGTTCTGGCGCAGCAAGCACCGGTTGCGATCTCGATCAGCCTACCCACCAGCCGCGCGTCATCAACAGCATGCATTAGCTCGCTGAGGCCCCACTGGCATCCGCGTCAGTGCACCGCCCCCCTCCGGAGAAGCTCATGCTCACCCTCGACCTTCCGGCCGAGCCGTACTGGCTCGACCTGCCGCGCGGCGTCCGCGTCGAAATCCGGCCCGTCACGACCGCGGTCATGGCCGCAGCCCAGGCCGCAGCGGCACGTCGGCTGGCCGCGATCCGCATCGCCGACCCGGAGCTCGATCCTGACATGTTGCGCGGGCTGTCCTTCGCCTTCCTGGTCAAGGCACTTGCCCGCCACGCCGTCACCGGCTGGGAGGGCGTCGGCGATGCCGCCGGCAAGCCTCTGCCGCTCTCGCCCGAGGCGGTGGAGCGGCTGATGGATCTCGACGACATCGCCGCCGCCTTCTGGGATCGTGCGACGGCGCCGGTCGCCGCGGTGGCCGCCGAGGGAAACGGCTGAGGGCCCGCGCCGCCTGGCACTTCGGACGCGGGCCCGAATACTGCCGCGGCTGCGCCGCTCTCGGCCGCGACTGCGCCGACGCGTGCCCCTACGCCGCGCAGGCTCCCACCAGCGTCGAAGGCCACGCGTGCTGGGCCGCCGGCACCGCATGCGCGGAGGTCACCATGGCCGGCCTGACGCTCAACACCGCGGGCGCACTCGCCGCGGCCCGCGAGCTCGGCGCCACCGGCTGGGCTGCCGCCGAGCTGCTGCTCGCCATCCGCATCGGCATGGCCGAGGGCAGCGCGGAGCGCAGCGCGGCGAGTCCTGCCACCTAATCCGCCGGCCGGTCGCTCGGTCGCCGCTCCAGGATCGGGGCGAGCTTGCCAATCTGGACCGCGATACGCGGAACTCCCGCCTTGCGGAGCGCGACGACATACTCGGGGAGCTCGAGCGGCGGGGCGCGGTAGTGATCCAGGTCCTTCCGCACCGCATCGGCGAAGGCCGCCGGATCGATGCTCTCGACGTCGAGGAGGAAGTCGTCCGGGTGCACGGCGTGCAGGCCGTAGGGCGCCAGGCGGTCCGGCGGGAAGTCGGAGACGTTGAAGGTTACGATGCAACTCGCCTTGCAGACCACCGCGGCGGCGAGGACATGGCGGTCGTCAGGATCCGGCAGGACCATCGCGTCGATGAGCGGTTCGTAGCCCGTGACCAGTGCGTCCAGGACTGATGCGTCCATCAACTGGCGGGTCCGCGCGAGATCAGCAGGCTGCAGGTCTGGCCGCTTCTGCAGCAGATTTCGGATCCATTCATCGTGCACCCGGTCGCTCCACCTCGCCCGGAACAGCTTCGTCTGGGCGAGGAAGAGCACGAGGCTGCGCAGGCGTGCCCCGTAGAAGACATTCGCGTCGAAGAACGCCGTGAAGGTCGAGATCACGCCTCAGTCCAGTCCCAGCCGGCGCGCCTCCGCGGCCATCTCCGCCAGCGCCTGCTTCCGCTTCTCGGCGGAGGCGCGCTCAAAAGCCAGCAGGTCTGCAAACCGCACGCGCCGATGCCGCCCCACCATCCGGTGCGGGATCTCGCCCCGGTCGATCAGGCTGATGAGGAAGGGCCGCGATACGTTGAGATAGTCGGCGGCCTGCTGCGTGGTGAGTTCGGCCTCGTGGGGGATGACCGAGATCGGCCGTCGCTCGGCCATGGCGCCGAGCACGGTGAGCACGACCTCGACCGCGCGGGCCGGCAGCGGGACGACCACGTTGGGCTGCTCGCGCAGCACCAACTGCACGCCCTGACCGGCCCTTGCGGCGGGGGCTAGGCTGGCAGCGGCGGTCTTGGCGATTGCGGCCTCGGCCTCGTCGGCGACGATGGGCTCGGCCTGGTCGAGCAGAGCGAGCATGGGGCCCTCCAGTGGCCTCTGGTTGCTCGCCTTTATACGAAGCCATCGCAATAAACGCAACTAACGAAACCGATAGCCGGAGAGGGCACCATGGCCGACGCCACCCGCCGCGTCTCGGTCCGCCTCTCGCTGGACGACGCCGCCCGGGTCAAGGCTGGGCTGCGTGAGGTCGGCGAGACCGGCCAGCGCTCCCTCGATCAGATCAAGAGCGGCGCCGAGCGCGCCTCCCGCTCGCTGGAACTGCTCGACGTCGCCACCCGCGGCATCCAACTCGCCGGCGTGGCGGTCGCCGCCCGCGCCCTCGTCCAGGCCGGCGATGCGCTCACCCAGGGCCTGTCGCGCCTGCAGAACGCCACCGGCTCTGTCGAGCGCGCCGGCCAGGTCTACGAGGCGCTGTACCGCAACGCGCTCCAGACCGGCGTCGCCGTCTCCGAGAGCGTCGACGCCTTCCAGCGCTTCTCGATCGCCGCCCGCGAGATCGGCGCCACCTCCGACCAGGTGGTCCGCCTCGTCGGCGGCCTGCAGCGCGTCGCCATCGTCTCCGGCGCGTCCACGCAGGAGATCAGCAGCGCCACGCTCCAGCTCGCCCAGGCGCTCGCCTCGGGCGTTCTGCAAGGCGACGAGCTGCGCTCCATCCTCGAGGCCATGCCGCTGCTGGCCGAGGGCCTGGCGCGTGAGCTCGGCGTCTCCATCGGCGAACTCCGCAAGCTCGGCTCCGAGGGCAAGCTCACCGCCGAGCGGGTGTTTCCCGCCCTGCTGCGCGCCACCGAGCGCCTCGGCGCCGAGCTCGATCGGGCGCCGCTCTCCCTCGGCCGCGCCTTCGGGCAGCTGACGGCGGCGACCGAGAACTTCCTTGGCCAGCTCGACCGCGCCATCGGCCTGTCCAACGCGCTGGCCCGGGCGCTCTCCGCGGCCGCCCGCGCGGTGGACAGCGTCCGCCAGGGTGCCGGCCTGCGCAGCGAGGAGGAGCGCCTCGCCGGCCTGCGCCGCCAGGCCGAGGCGCTCTCGGCGCAGATCGGCCGGCTGGAGAGCGAGGGCGACGGGCGCGACAGCCTGCGCGCGCCGGTCCGCCGCGGCAGCATCCGCTCCGGCCTGGTCGGCACCGCCGAGGGTCAGGCCGGCGTCGACAGCCGGGC
>JANRIO010000062.1:0-45570 GCA_033764875.1 Hyphomicrobiaceae bacterium
CCTACGATGGCCGGCGATGCCGGCCTTCCGTCTCCATGATCAAGGCCTAGGAGAGGTGGTCGAGTGGTTGAAGGCACCGCACTCGAAATGCGGCATACTCGCAAGGGTATCGTGGGTTCGAATCCCACCCTCTCCGCCAACCATTCCGCCTGCTATAAACAAAAGTAAATTCAAGGGCTTGTCTGCGCCCCACGCGCTCTACTACCCACCTCACTACCCCAACTTCTACCCACCGACAAGCTCGCTATGCCTGTCCTCAGTGGCACCGCTTTAGTTTGGCGCCTCCGTGGATTACGTGGGAAAGCGGGCAAACATTGTGAGCTGCTGCCGGTTCCGTAGACACCGCCCTTAGCTTATCCGGCCATCAGCAAGGTCATAGCGGTCGTCGCTGCTAGGCCCGCCCGCGCGCCGTCGACGGCTTGTGCTGCAATTGGCCAGCCGCGCTCGAGGCCGGCCGCGGGAACCGAGGGCGAAGCTTTGAGCTGTCGACGCGCCGGCACCCGCATCTCCCCATCCTTCGGCTCATGCCGACGTGGTCGCATCCTCACCTTTGAAAGTCGCCGCGAGCCTCACATCGGAACTCGGCGCGAGGGGCAAGGTTCGAAACCAGAAGGAAGTCGAAGCATCGATCGGACTCGATTGAGGCGCGGCCACAATGAAAGGGAAGGCAATGACCGCGATCCACGCCTTGACGTCGGCCGACGGGCGACCGCCTCACATTGTCATCGTCGGCGCGGGCTTTGCGGGGCTTGAGGCAGCCAAGGCGCTAGCGCGCACAGGCGCTGACGTCACGATCATCGATCGGAGGAACTACCACCTGTTCCAGCCCATGCTGTACCAGGTGGCGACGGCCTCACTGTCGCAGGCGGACGTCGCGGTCTCGATCCGCTCACTGTTCAGCCGCAACGCCAATGTCGAGATGCTCTATGACGAGGTCGTCGACATCGACCTCGACAGCCGCTTCATTCACACACGGGACAACGCCCAGCAGTACTACGACTACCTGATCATCGCCACCGGATCGGAATACAACTACTTCGGGCACGAGGACTGGCCGCGGCACGCACCGGGACTGAAGACGCTCGACGACGCGGGCAGGATCAGGACCAGTATTCTCTCGGCCTTCGAGAAGGCTGAGACGACAGACGATGCGCGCCTGCAAAAGGAGTTGCTTACCTTCCTGATCGTTGGAGCCGGGCCGACCGGAGTGGAACTCGCCGGCTCCATCACCGAGATCGTCAACGAGGGGCTCGGGGATTTCAGGCACATCAACCCCGACCTGGTCGAGGTGCTGCTCATCGAGGCAGGCCCCAGCGTTCTGGCAACTTTCCCGGACACGATACGGCGCTACACCCACGACGCGCTGGAACGGCGGGGCGTGAACGTCCGCCTCAACCAGCCCGTCGTCAGCATCGCAGGCAACGGCATCTACCTGGAAGACGAGTTCGTGCCGGCTTCGACGATGATCTGGTGCGCCGGCACCAGGGCCACGCCGGCCGGGCGCTGGCTGAAGGCCAAGACGGCGCGCAATGGGGCGGTTCTGGTCGAGCCGGATCTTTCGCTGCCGGATCACCCTGAGGTGTTTGTCGCAGGTGATGCGGCCGCAGTCACGTGCAAGGACGGCCACCTGCCGGCGCTGGCCGCGGTCGCCAAGCAGCAGGGTCGCTATCTGGGCAGAGTCATCGCCGCACGCATGCGCGGCCTGGATCCGGCGGAGCCGTTCCGGTACCGGGACTACGGTACGATGGCGACGATCGGCCGGGGGGCGGCGGCGGCGGATTTCGGATTCATGCAGTTGACCGGCTTCTTGGCCTGGCTGCTATGGGGCCTCGTGCACATCTACTATCTCATCGGGTTTCGCAACCGGCTCGCTGTGTTCACGGCATGGATCTGGACCATGCTGCGCCTGCGGCGGCGCAACTGGCTGATCACCGACTTGCCCATGGAGGACTACATCGCCCGCCAGCAGGCACTGGACACCGATCGGCGCAAGCACAACCAGCCGGGGCCCGATCCACCGGAAGGCGAGACGCGCCGCTCGCCCCACTGACCTGCAGTGCCACTCCGGGAGCGGAGACGACACCGATCGGCGTGCAACCGCGGCGCTCCCATCGCGATGCGCGGCGGCGGTCATCTGGGCCGGACTGCGCCCAGAAGCCTCGACAAGAATTCCGGCTGTCGTGGAGGACGCCGGGCGACGGCATCTGAACCGTCTCCATCCGAGTTTGACCGGCTCTAACTTCGCGCGGCAGCAAGGGCGGCCTCGACGGCGGCGACGTCGAGCGGCTCGCCTGCGCTGATGGCCACAATGCGTCCCGCTCCCGCGGTCATTTCCGGCGCCCGCGCAATCGTCCAGCGCCGCCCGACCAATTGCAGTGTGTAGAGTTGCCCGTCGGCTCCTGGCAAGAAGCCCTTGGCACGCACGAGTGCCGGCACGTCATGGGCCAGGATGCTCGCAAGCCGCTCGGGGTCGACCGGATGGCTCACGGTGAAACTGGCGCTGTCATGCCCCCCGGCATCCCAGTGGTGAGCGTGCCCGTGCGGCTCGAGGACACTCATATCGCGATCGGAACCAGTCGCAGTTGCGGGAGGTCGCCCCTCTCCAGCAATCAGGAGGGCCCTGGGAACGCGTGCATGCAGCGTCGTCACGATGCGGGCCCGGGGAGCCGTGCTCTGCAGCCATCCGCGCACTCCCTCGCGCGCGGCAGGATCGAGCAAGTCCGTCTTGTTGAGGAGTATGATATCGGCGTCCACAAGTTGGCGCTTGATCGTATCGCCCGTGTAGCGATCCTCGGCGCGCTCGCGCACGGTCTCCGAATCGGCCAGCACGACTACGGCATCGAGCGCCAACCCTGCAACGAGCGTGAGCGCACTCGCCACTGCTCCGGGCAGCGCGACGCCGCTCGTCTCGACGAGGATCTGGTCGGGTCCCGGCTCCCGGCGGGCCATCGAGATCAGCGCCGCCACCAGGTCGCTGCCGTAGCTGCAGCAAATGCATCCGCCGGTGATGGCGATCATCTCTTCGTCGCGGGCCTCGATGAGATCGGCATCGATCGGCAGCGTGCCGAACTCGTTGACAAGTACGGCTAGACGAAGGCCGTTCGCCGCCCGCAGCAGGTTGTTGACGAGCGTGGTCTTGCCCGCACCGAGATAGCCGCCGATGACAGTCACGGGAACGGGGGGCTTCGGCAGCGTCATGGCGATTGCCTACATGTGGCTCAAGCCTCGGACGCCGGGAAGACGCGCCCAGCCTGCACTGTGCCCCAGACCCGCACGTCCTTGAGCCTGTCTGCGCCGATATCGGTGGGGTCGTCCTCGAGCACAGCGAAGTCCGCGCGCTTGCCCGTCTCGATAGAACCGATCTCGCCGTCGAGCTTCAGGGTATAGGCGGCGCCAAGGGTGATGGTGCGCAACGCGTCCGCGACGGAGATGCGCTCAGCCTCGCCGAGCACGCGCCCGCTTGCGGTGCGGCGGTTCACGGCACACCAAGCCGTGAACAGCGGGCCCAGCGGCGTGACCGGCGCGTCCGAGTGGATCGCCAGCGGCACGCCATTGGCAAGCGCGGTGGCGCACGGGTTCATGCGCTCGGCCCGCTCCGGCCCCACGGTGAGCGTGTAGTGCTGGTCGCCCCAATGAAAATGATGGTTCGGGAACAGGTTCACGCACATGCCGAGATTGCGCATGCGGCGATACTGGGCCGCGTCGGCAAGCTGGCAATGCTGGAGCGTGAAGCGGTGGTCGGGCGTCGGAGATTTTCGCAGCGCCTCTTCCACGCAATCGAGCACAAGCTCGGTCGCCTCGTCGCCGTTGGTGTGCGTGTGGATCTGCACGCCTGCCTCGAGTGCCAGCCGGTAGGCCTCGCGCAGATGCTCGGGTGGCACGTACCAGAGCCCATTGGGTGCGCCATTGTAGTACCCCGGCCATTTCAGGCGCGCGGAAAACCCCTGGATCGAGCCGTCAGCCACGATCTTGACGATGCCGAGGCGCAGCCGGTCGATGCTGCGCTTCTTCAGGCGCACGGCATGCTCGATGAGGCCTGCGACCGTCGTGTTGCGGAACACGCGCAGAGAGACGAGGCGTAGCGGATAAGTATCCTCGGCCGCAACGCGCAGCATCATCCCGACGGCCTCGTCCTCGAGCAGATTTGCGAGATCTGTCGCTGTCGTCACGCCGGTGCGCACGCACAGCCGCGCGAACTGGCGCAGACCCCATTCGTCGGTCGCCATAAGCCCGCGGTCCAGGCCGACAAGCGGCGAGACGGGCGTCATGGCGTCCGGCCCCTTCAACTCACCGGTCGGCAGCCCGTCGTTGCCGAGCGGAACGCCCGGGTGGTTCACGCCGGTGCGAAGCAGACCGGCAAGCTCGAGAGCCTTCGAGTTGACCTGCAAGATGTGGCCGCTGGCGTGGATGATGCCGATGGGCCGCGTGGTCGAAACGCGATCGAGATCGCCACGCGTCATGCGCTGGTTGTTGTAATAGATCGGGTCGAGGCCCCAGCCGGACAGCGCCTTGTCGGGCGCATCGAGCTTCGCATTGGCCTCCTGCAGACGCGTGACGACGGCTTCGACAGAGCGTGCGCCCGGCCACACTTTCCCACCCGGATCCATGCGATCGAAGTAGCCGCAATAGACGAAGCGCCACATGGCGCCTTCGGACGCGTGGCTATGGCCCTCGACGAAACCCGGCATGAGCACCTTGTCGGCGAACCGGTCGTCGAGCGAATACGGGCCCCAACCCTCGAGCTCATCGAGGCTGCCCGCGCCGAGAATTCGGCCGTCGCGCAAGGCGACATGCGTCGCTTCCGGCCTGCTCGGGTTCATGGTCAGAATGCGCCGCGCGCGGAAGATCGTGGTCATGCTGACGTCCCTTGGGCCAGTGCACTGAATTGTCGGGCGGAACAAGCCGCCACTCGGGAATGCTACAGACTCGTAGGATCCCGTCCAGCCAACTCTCTCTTGCGCGGCTGCGCGTATGCCGCAGGCAGTCCAGCCGACATTCCCGAAGTAGGCCTGGGGCGCCCCGAGACTCCGGCGGGTGCAGTCCGTAGGCATTGACCATGGCAGCGGCGGACGCCCCTGTGGGCGCGTTCGAACCGTGATCTGGAAGACCTCCGGGCGCGCGTTGCGGCCGTCTGCCGGGCCACCGCTTCGACCAGGGCCAGAATGTTCTTGGCGCGATGAAGACGTTCGCGACTGAAGGAGATCGTCGTACACTGACGCAGAACAGAAGGAGCCCATCAGGTATGCCCGATCCCGCGAGCAGTTCGCCGCCGATCCTCTCCGAGAAGCACTACGAAGAGCACTCTGCCTTCGTGCCGGCGAACCTGCTGCGGGAAGCACGGCGGCAGAAAGGGCTCAAAGATCGGCCGGTTCCCGATGTGTGCGTTCTCGACCCGGACGGCGATATCGTCCGCCAAGCCAGAGCTTCCGGCAGGGCCGTCCGGGATCCGGACTGGGCCTGCTATCACACAGACCTCTACCGCTTGACGCACGAGGGGACCGAACTCGGCATCGTCCCCTGTGCCGTGGGCGCGTCCTTCGCCGTCCTCATCGCGGAGCAGCTCTTCGTGTCCGGATGCCGCTTGCTCATCAGCATGACGTCTTCGGGACAGCTGGTGGAGTTGCGGCCGCCGCCGTACTTCGTCTTGATCGAGCGCGCACTGAGGGATGAGGGCACGAGCTATCACTATCTTCCACCATCGGAATTCAGCGAGGGTCCGGCGCAATTGCTTGCGTCGCTCGTGGGAGAGCTCGACGCGCTCAACGTTGCGGTGATACGTGGCGCAACCTGGACGACGGACGCGCCATTTCGAGAGACGCCGACCGCCATAGCCGCCATGAAGGCCAAGGGGCTGCATGCCGTCGAGATGGAGGCCGCTGCGCTCTATGCATTCGCTCGGGCCCGTGACCGGCCCGTGCTCTGCTTCGCACATGTCACCAATCAGATGGCTCAAGTCGAGGGCGATTTCGAGAAGGGCGAGGCCGATGGATCAGTAGATGCGCTGACCGTGATCGTGGCCGCTGCGCGAGCTGTGTGGCGTTGGCTGTAGCACGAGTTGGGTAGTGCTATGTCAGGCTGGGTCGCGTTCGCCAGCCTGCCGTCCGCTTTCTGGCGCTCGCCGGGGGGCCGCGTCGAAGATCCGCGCCGGGTCCGCACGGCTGTCGGCGCAAGCGATCACCATCGTCTCCGGCTTCTGCTCCGAGGCGAGCGCCCGGCAGCGCTCGGCCTCCTTCGGGTATCGCCGACGACGGAATGGATCGTAGCCTCGGGCGAGGTGATCCGGCATTGCCATGGTGGCGGGCTCCAGTGGATTGGCTCCAAGTGGACTGGGCTCAGCGCTGCGTCACGCGGCTGATGACGTCGGCGAGCGACTGCAACGCTTCACCTTGGCCCAATGCCTCGCCGAGCGCGGCAATATCCAGATTCTCCAGCACGCTGGCGTCGACCCCGTGCTGGGCAAGCAACTCCAGGATCTGGGCCTGGTCGAGCCCGGTCAGGCTCGCCGGGTCGATGCCTGCCCGCTCAAGGACTTCGATGATTTCTCCGCTTCCGGCGATCTCCTGCCGTGCGCCACCGAAAAGGCCACCGACGATTTCACCGAAACGCCCGAAATCGAACATCTGCTCCTCCGTTCTGCCTGTCAGCCCTGGTCTGACTTGCCGTGTCCCGTAGTCGCGATCACGACGACGGATTGCGCGTACCCGTTGACCGCTGCGTGCCAGACGCGTGCCTCTCCGACGGGTGGGCTGACCTGCGGCTCGACCATCCGGCTGCTTCGCGCCTTCGCGCTCTGTCTGTCGCTCATGGACCTCTCCGTTTCGGTGGCCGGTCGGGGGATCGCCGGCTCGCTCGCACCCCATGCAGATGGGTGGGCAGGCTGCGGATGACCAATCGGACATGGGCCCAGTGCTGATCGTATTTTCCGATCAATCTGGAATTAAATCATGCCGCACCCATATCGCCGATCAGGGGTTGGCCGATTGACGATCAGCGCCGATCCGAGCGAGGGGGAGGGTCTGCAATGCCGAATGTCCGGCAGCTCGAATATCTGGTGGCAATCGCCGATACCCTGCATTTCCGGCGTGCGGCCGAGCGCTGCAACACGACGCAACCGACCTTGAGCGAACAGCTCAAATCGTTGGAGGACAAGCTCGGGGTTCTGCTGGTCGAGCGCAGCCGCAACCGAGTTGTCATGTCGCCGGTCGGCTTGCAGATCGTCGAGGTCGCCCGTCGGGTTCTGGTCGACATTTCTGAGATCAGGGCGCTCGCGATCAGCGGCGGACGGGAGCTTTCCGGGCTGCTCCGGCTCGGCTTGCCGCCGACCATCGGTCCCTATCTGCTTCCCCACGTTCTGCCGAAATTGCACAAGGCGCACCCGGATCTGAAGCTCTACATCCGCGAAAGCCAACCGAGCGCACTGCCCGGCGCATTGGAGGATGGCGCGCTCGATGTCGTCATCACAATGCTCCCTGTGCAAAGCGTGGAGTTCGAGAGCACGTTCCTCTTCCGAGAGCCGTTGCTGTTGGCAGTCGGCGCAGACCATCCGCTCGCCCGGTACCGCGTTGTGGAACGTACGAGCCTGGCGGGCCAGGATGTCCTGGCGCTCGGCAAAGGGCACCAGCTGCACGATACGGTACAGTCACTCTGCCTCGAGCTGGGGGCCAAGCTGCGTTACGAGTACGAGGGCACGAGCCTCGATACGCTGCGCGAGATGGTCATGATGGGGCTCGGCATCACCTTTCTGCCCGGGCTGTATGCCAGCCGAGAGATCGTTGGCGATCCCGATCTGAAGCTACTGACCATCCGAGGACGCGCCGTGCATCGCACCGTCGGCATGGTCTGGCGCAAGACGAGCGCTCAGCAGGCCTCTTACCTCAAGCTCGCCGAGTACTTCAAGTCGGCCGTCACCGACCAATTCGACGATCTCACCGTCGAACAGTAGATCGCTCGCCACCATGAGCACCCAGCGGTATCGGAGAACCAACTCGTGGATTTGATCCTCAGCTACTTCAGCGGCACCTGGCTCGGCATGCCGGTATGGGCCTGGCTGTCCTTTCTGCTCATCGTGCTGACCATGCTCACCATCGACCTCGGCGTATTTCACCGCGAGGCCCATGCTCCGAGCATGACCGAGAGCGTCGTGATCGCTGGCACCGCCATGACGCTCGGGCTGTCGTTCTCCGTCGTCGTCTGGTGGCTCTACTATTCCGGGGCTGCGAGTTCGCTCGATGCCGTGATTGCGGGAGCCGCGACGCCGTCCGAGCGTGCGTGGACGGCCTGGGAGCTCTACTTGACGGGCTGGGTGGTCGAGCAGACGCTCGCCTTCGACAACGTGTTCGTAATCTCGATGATCTTCACCTATTTCGCGATCCCGCCGAAGTACCAGCATCGCGTGCTGTTCTACGGCATTCTCGGCGTCATCGTGCTGCGCGCGATCATGATCGGTCTTGGGGCCGCCCTCGTCCACCAGTTCGGCTGGATCCTCTACCTGTTCTCCGCGTTCCTGATCTTCACCGGCATCAAGATGATCATGATGGCCGACCAGAAGTTGGATCTCGAGAGCAACCCGCTGCTGATCTGGATGCGCAAGCGCGTGCGCGTGACGAAGGAACTGCACGGCCAGAATTTCTTCGTCAACCAGCCTGATCCCAAGACCGGCAAAGTCGTGCGCTATGCGACACCATTGTTCCTGGCGATCGTGCTGATCGAATTTGCGGACCTCATCTTCGCCGTCGACTCGGTACCGGCCATCTTCGCCATTACCCAGGACCCCTTCATCGTCTACACCTCCAACATTTTTGCGATCCTCGGGCTGCGCGCGCTGTACTTCTTGCTCTCGGCCATGGTCGACCGCTTTCACTATCTGAAATACGCACTGGCCCTCGTGCTCGTGTTCGTCGGCGCCAAGATCTTCCTGCAGCAGCTCATCGGAAAGATCTCGCCGGAGGTGAGCCTCGGCGTGATCATGTCATTGCTGATCGGCGGTATCGTCTACTCGTTGATAAGAACCCGCTCGAGCGAGCCGGCCAAGGTCGCCGACCAGGCCTGATCGGGCGCGCTTCCACCTGCCGGGCGGATGGCGCCATGCCGTCTGCCCGGCCCTCGTCGCCGGCGCAGCTTGCGCGATCGGTCGGCCGCATCCTCCGAAATCCCACCAAACCGAACAGCTGCAGGAGGCCGATTTGGCGCTCGATCAGTATTGGGCAGCAGTCTTGCGCTTGGTTCGCGAGAACGAGACCTGGCTCGAAGTCGCGCTTTTCGCTTTCGCCTTCGCCGAGTCGATCATATTTGCGTCGGTCTTCGTGCCATCGACCCTCATCTTCATCGCGATCGGAGCGCTGGAGGGGGCCGCCAACGGCGCGCTTTTCTTGCTCGTCGTGGCTGGCGCCCTCGGGGCGCTCGCGGGCGATGTCGTCTCCTTCGCCATAGGCTATCGGCTGCGGGGCGACATCGACAAACTGTGGGGCCTGCGCGATCATCCCATCCTCGTGGAACGGGCCCGGGAATTCGTGGCACGCTGGGGGATTGTCGCGGTGGTCGTCTCGAAGCTGGCCGGCCCCTTGCGGCCGATCGTGCCGATGCTGGCAGGGGCGGCTCCGATGCCCTGGCCATTGTTCCTGTTGGCCAGCGCAGTCTCGTCCATCGTCTGGTCGGTGCTTGTCCTGGTGCCGGCATACTACGGGTTCAGCGCCATGTCGCACTGAGGGACGGGAGGGACTGGTTTGCCGCGCTGCCTCATCGCCCGTTTGGCTCGAGATCCAACTTGTCTGCCATCGTTTCGATGAACCGCCGTCCCTGGTGCCCAATTGCGTCGGCATCGCCATGCACCGTATTGGCCCATGACGCCGGGACGCTCACGGAAGCCGTCGGATCACCGTGACTGTTCGCAACCGGCAGCGACGCCCGGTTGGTCTTGGCCCCGCTTCGTCAACCCCGGCTCCACGGGCCCGGGCGCACCCTGGGGCCATTGTCGGGTGAGAGCGAAGCTCACGCCGCGCGCGTCGTCCGAGCAGGCAAGCTCATCAACCGCTCCTCGAACTCCTCCGCTGGCATGGGCTTCCCGAAGAAGTAGCCCTGGGCCTCACCGCAGCCGGCAATGCGCAGGAGCTCGGCGCATTCGGCGTCCTCGATGCCCTCCGCGATGGTATCGATGTCCAGTTGCTTTCCAAGCGTGATCATGGCGCCGACGATGGCGGTGTCCCTCTGGTCGGTACCGAGAGCAGTTACGAACGAGCGATCGATCTTCAGGCGATCCAAGGGAAACTTCTTGAGGTGCGTCAAGCTTGCGAACCCGGTTCCAAAGTCGTCAAGGGCGATGCGCACGCCCAGGGAACGGATCCTCCCCAGCAACTCGATCGTTCGCTCGTCGTCTGAAAGCAGGATATTCTCGGTGATCTCGATTTCCAGCAGGTTCGCCGGCAGCCCCGTGCCCATGAGCGTGTCGCTGAGCTCGCCAACGAGCGTCGGCGCGAACTGCGGCGCGAACAGATTGACGCCGACACAGATGTCGTGCCCAGCCTTGTGCCAGGCGGCGGCCTGCTCGCACGCGGCGTGGAGGATCCAGGTTCCGACGGATGCGGCGAGCCGGCTGTGGGAAAGCACGTCGAGGAACTCGCCGGGCGGGGCGATGCGGCCGTCCTCCTTCCGCCAGCGGATGAGCGCTTCGGCGCCGACGAGCTTGCCGTCCGTCAAGCGGACCTGCGGCTGGTAGAACAGCTCGAACTCTCGACGCTCGAACGCCTGGCGCAGACTGGCCTCCAGCGCGCGTCGACGCTCGGTCGCTTCCTTGAGCGACGGCTCGTATGCGACATGCAAACCTCGCCCATCCGCCTTGGCGCGAAAGAGGGCGAGGTCCGCGTGCGTCAGCAGATCATCAATGTTGCTTCCGTCGCGTGGGTAACGTGCGGTGCCGATGGACGCCGAAACCTGAAAGCCTTGCCCGTCGATGTATGTGTATCGTTCTCCGTCGCCCAGGATATTGCGGATCGACGCAGCTGCGGTATCGACTGCATTGTCCTCGAGGTCGATCACAACCGCGAACTCATCGCCCCCGATGCGGGCAACGGTGTCGGAGCCGGGGAATAGGCTGCTCAATTGCCGAGCGAAGTCGGAAAGGAGAAAGTCGCCCCCGTCGTGGCCCAGGCGGTCATTGACCTCCTTGAAATTGTCGAGGCCGAGCAGCAGCACGGCAAAGCCAGCCGACGCCGGATTGGCCTCGATGCGGTCACGAAGCAGCTCGCGCAGGCGATTGCGGTTGGGCAGCCCCGTGAGCAAGTCGTGGTGGGCGAGAAAGCGCATCCTCTCCTCGCTCCGTCGCCGATCGGTAACGTCTCGGACGATGAAGCTGTGGTGCCGACCATCCTCGGCCTCCCATGTCGAGGCCCGAATCTCCAGCGGGAGCTCCGATCCGTTCTGCATTCCCGTTACTTCCAGCACCGTTGCCGGAGCTTGCCCTGCAAGCATGGCCTTGATGTAGCGGGCGCCGGCAGCGCCAAGAAAGTCGGCGAAGGGTTTGCCGAGTGCGGTATCGGCCTTGGCGTCGAACATCTTCTCGGCAGCTGGATTCCAGAACGTCACCCGCCCCACGGCGTCGGTGCAGATGATGCCATCGCCAAGCGAGACGGCGATCGACTGGAAGCGCCGCTGAGCGATACTCGCCAACAAGCGTCGCACATCGAGATCGGACAGAACCGAATCCGAGAAGTAGACCCCGATCGCGATCAGCCAGAGGGAGCTATCGACCGCAATGGCCGCGTACGCCTGGACCAGATGCGCGCCCCCTTCAACGACCAGCGCCAGGGGAAGGAAGATAGCCGCCGACGAACCTGCCGATAGGCGTTTCTGGCGCACTGCGTGCCCAATGACAGCAATCAGCAGCAAGCCGGCAATTGTCACGGGAACGCTGGTGCCAACCAGCGCTCGAGACTGCAACAGGGTCTCGGTCGCCAGCGCCTGGACCACCACACCAGGAAGAATGCCGTAGACCGGCACCGCAAAGCGGTCCCCGAGCTCGATTGCTGTTGCGCCGACGATGAGCTTCTTGCCCTCGAGGGCCTTGCGCGATACGCGGCCCGCCAGAAGGTCTGAGATGGAGACCACAGGAATTTTCCGCGCATCGATCGAATAATCGATGCCAAAGGATCCGGTTCTGACATCAGGCCGCCCCGCCAGCATCACCGCAAGCGAGGGATGCAGCTCCTGATCGATCAATGTCTCACTCTCGTACCGGCGCACACGGCCGTCCTTCTCCGGCGTGACATTGACGCTCGCGAGCCAGGCATGTTCGGCAAACTCCTTGCGAGGCCGGGTCGCGAGGTACTCCAGAGCCCCGGACGTGTTTCGCACGGCCTGCTTGAAGGCCGGCAGAATTGCGCTGCCACCGAAGGCCTTCAGTTGCTCTGCAAATCGCTTGTCATCATCGGGTGTGGCTCGCGAGCTGAAGTCGATGTCGAAGGCGACGTCCGCGACACCCAGCGACTGAATCTTTGCGAGGATCTCAGCATGGGTTTGGCGCTGCCAGGGCCACACGCCGACCATTTCGAGCGCCCGCGCATCGATCGCGGCCACGGCAACATTCCCGGTCGGTTGCTTCTTGGCGGACGCGAACCGCAAATCGACAAGGGTGTTCTGAAAAGTCCCTGCCAAGCCCGTGAGGGCCGCGGCTACGAGCACGGCCAGCGCAAAGGCATGGGAGCGCCAGTGTTTCATCGGCTGCCCCCGCCCCACTCTGCACTACTTCTTCTTGCTGTGCAGGACACCATTGGCGCTGGCATGACCGTTGACCGAGGCGCCGTTGCCTCCGTTCACGAGCCCATAGGCATGTCCGTTGCCGTTGCCATTCGATGCGCCTGCAGCGTTGCCATTGCTCCCGGAGTTGCCGTTTCCGGCACCGAGGGCAAGGCCGTTGCCAATTCCATTGCTGCTGTTCGCGCTGCTGCTCGTCCCACTACCATTGCCATTGCCATTGCCAGCGCCGTTGCCGCTACCAGTGCCGGAGTTGCCGGAGCTCTTCGAGGTGTCGGCGTCGGACGCGCTCCAGATGGTCGCATTCGCCTTCCGATTGGAGCTCGGCGTCGACGCGTCACCACGTGCGAGGCCAAAGGTGGCCGACGACACATCGAGCTTTGCGGCTCCGATCGCCCTCGTGAGCCGCACGCTGTCGCGCGGCGCGTTGAGACCGTTGGCCTTCAAAGCGTCGACGCGCGCGAAGTTGCCAAGACCGCGCGGCGCCGTGCGCAGACCTTGCCTCGGGACCTGGATGGGGGCGAGCCCCGCAGACCGCGGCTGTCCCTGGCGTATGGGCTCAAGTGCGCCGGGGCCGCGTACGTTGAAGCCCGAGGCGGACGTGTGCGCGGACTGCCCGGGCAGAACGAGCGCAATCTTGCCGGTGCGATTGTCGGAAACCTCGACCTTGCCGGTCGAGACCTGCACGTCGGCGCTGCCGGACGCCACTGTGACCGTGAAGCTTGTGCCTTTGACCACCGCGGCGAGATACGGTGTCTCGACCTCGAAGTGTTGATGGTCCTTCTTCTCGGCTTCGATGGCAATGCTGCCGGCGCGCTGTAGAATCTTCGTGAAGCCGCTGGCGGCGTCCTTTTCCGGCAGGCTCAGGACGGAGTTGGGCCCAACAAGCACGCGCTCCTGCCCGCGGGTCAGAAGCGCGCGGCCGTTCGGGCCCGTCTGAATCAGATCTCCGGCAGACAAAGTGGCCTGCGCATCGAGCGCAACCGGCGTGGCCTTCGCGTTTGCGACCCAGACCTGACCGGTCGACTTCGCGACAACCCAACCTTCGGCCTGCGCTTCCACAGGCAGAGCGAGGAGACCTGCTGCAAGTGCGACGGCCTTCCAAAATCGGGTCCGGAGCATAGTGCTTCACTCTCGCGATTCTGGCCTGTCTGGTCCATCCAGGCCCAATACTCCTTATGCGCCCGGTTCATTGAGATCTGGCTAAGGTGGTGGGACCAACATCTGGGAGAGCGGTAAGGCGCAGTTAACCAAATCAGTAGACTGATCCTCCTGGAGCGTAGTCTTTGGGGGCGGCTTTGCGGTTGGCTTGCACGGCGCTTGTCGGCGGATGCGGACGATGGAGTGCGCGCAAGCAGCTCCTGGGCCTGGCGCTCGCCCTGTTGCTGCCAGCTTGGAGCGCGCCGGCGAATGCGCAGCGTCCACAAGGAGTTGTCGTCACTGAGGAATTCGAGGCCAAAGCGGCCCAACGCAATCGCCGGAGCTCCGCGCCGATCAACCTGCCGAAGTTCGCGGACACGGGCAGTGCGGCAGCTACCGCGCCGTTGTTCAAGCTGAAGTCCGTTTCCGTTGTCGGCGACAGAGCCATTCCTCGGAAAGAGATTGTTAACTCCTATGCCAATTACATCGGCCGCTCGGTGTCTCAGAAGGATCTGGGTGACATCAGCGCCGCCGTGACGTCGCTGTATCGCGACAAGGGATTTGCACTGAGCCGCGCGTTTTTTCCGCCGCAGGACATCGACAACGGCCGCATCCAGCTGAAGGTCGTCGAGGGATATGTCGAGGAGGCGAGCATAGAAGCGCTCGACGACGACTGGCTTATCGCCCGGGAAATGCTGGCCGAGGTGAAGGAGGAGCGCCCGACCAGGCTTCGTACACTCGAGCGCGCGATGCTTCTTGTCGCCGACATCCCAGGCATGCGGATCAAGGATGCCTCGATCACGGAGATCGGCAATGGAACCGGGAGGTTCCGCCTCAGGGTCAAGGCCGACTTCCAGCGTGTGGGAGCGAACGTGGAGTTCGACAATCGCGGCTCGCGCGATGTCGGTCCATGGCAGAACTTCACGTCCGCTTGGTTCAACTCGGTCGCGACCCGGGGCGACACGCTCGTCATCAACGCAGCAACGGTACCGAGCAGCCCACGTCAATTGATGTACATCGGCTCGGTCTACGATGCGCCGCTCGGCAGCCAAGGACTGAGGGCCGGCGTGCGCGTCAGCTACAGCCAGGGCTGGCCCGATGGTTGGCAAGGGCTCGTCGACACGCGGACGCAGACGCAGGACTACCTGACCTATGTTTCCTACGCCGCGCTTCGGTCGCGCGACGTGTCACTGCGCCTCAGCACGGCGATGGGATTTCGCAATTCGGACGAAGGCGACAACATCGGGCCGACCTACTCCGATCGCGTGCGCACGATCTCCGCCGGCGCGGACTTGCAGTTCAACGACAGGCTCCGCGGCTCAAACTCTATCACGGTCACCGGTCGTCATGGATTGAGCTGGCTCAGCGCATCCGACAGCGATCCGAACTCGTCGCGGGCCAATGCACCGTCCGATTTCGCGAAAGTGACGTTTATAGCTTCTCGATACCAGCCGATTGCCGGCCCCTTCTCGCTCTCCCTTTCGGCCGCCGGGCAGGCCTCCTCGGCGCCGCTCCTGAAGTCCGAGTCCCTGTTCTTCGGAGGCTCACAGTTTGGTCGTGCCTTCGCACCCGGCTCGATCTATGGCGATTCCGGCGTCGCGGGGCTTGCGGAACTGCGCTTCGATCAGCACCTTGGGCTCGAGGTCGCGAAGGCCTACCAGCTTTACGGCTTCATTGATCGCGGGATCCTCTGGACACGCGGCTACGACTTCCAGAGCCTGTCCTCGGCCGGAGGCGGGCTGCGGCTGTTGCTCAACGACAGCTTGAGGGCCGGCTTTGAGATCGCGACCTCAATCGACACCGGCGGCCTATTCGAGCAGGAAACACGCTTCTATGTGTCCCTGGCGCGCGCGTTCAAGAACTGTGACCGCGCGTGGTGCAATTGAGGGTGCTCGACGCGCCGGGCAACGGGCGCTTTCCGGAATGCCCCACGACATTGGCTCACATAGAATGCGCTGCGTCCCCTTGGGGATCGGTAGCGTCGCCGTCCTAACCCCACCGCGGTGCATCGCGACCGTTGCAACTGCTCAGGGCAGTTGCGGGTCGTTCTCGACGTACATCAAATGCCTGCCGGTCGCAGTGCAGATATTGCAGAGGTCGGCGTGCCGGCTGCGACAATGGCAGCAACGTCAGCTGCCGCCAGCAGCGAAAGTCGTCGACCTTGGCCGCCCGCACGCGGTCGACATTGGATGCGCGTTCCCGGACGGCGATGGCCTCCCAGCCTCGGAGCCTGCAGTCAGATTCCTCGCCGTGCGACATTGCGACGTTGGTTGCGGTCGCGGCAAGATATGGCATGAACCTCTCTCAGACGGGCAGACTGCGTCGCGGACCTCTGAAGGGATTGTGTGCCATGCGCCGTGCGTTCATCCACCGATTTGCCATGCGCGCGCCGGACGATACGAGCCTCCTCGAGGCAGCACTCATCGACGGCACCGTCGATCCTAGGTGTGTCGTTGCGATCCTGGGAAAGACGGAGGGCAACGGCTGCGTCAACGACTTCACGCGCGCCTTCGCGGTGCGCAGCATCGAAGGTCTGCTCGAGCGATACGCGCCGGGGTGCAGGCCAGCGATCGTCACGTCGGGCGGAACCGAAGGCGCTCTCTCACCGCATATGCTCGTCTTCGAGGTGCGGGCAAGCGATGAGGCGGGACGGGGAAAGTCGCTTGCCCTGGGGACTGCCCACACAGCCGATTTACCGCCGGACATGCTGGGGCGCATTGGACAGGTTTGCCAAGTCGCCGACGGGGTTCGCGCTGCCATGGCGGATGCCGGCATCGCCGATCCGGCAGACGTCCACTACGTGCAAATCAAATGCCCGCTGCTGACGATCGAGCGCATCGAGCAGGCGCTAGCGCGCGGCAAGGTGCCTGCTGTGCGCGACACATTGAAGTCCATGGCGTGGTCGCGCGGCGCATCGGCACTGGGTGTCGCTGTGGCCATGGGCGAGATTTCCCTGGCGGAGATCAGCGACGCCATGATCTGTCAGGACATGACGCTCTACTCGACGGTCGCCGCGACCTCGGGCGGTGTTGAGTTGCTAGGGCACGAGATCATGGTCGCGGGGATGTCGTCCGCCTGGGCGGGGCCTCTCGCCATCGACCACGCCGTCATGGAGGACGCGATCGATGTCGAGCCGGTACGCCAGGCGCTATCGCGACTTGGTCTTGCCGCGACAGGGCAGTTGCCAGCCGAACGCCGCCTTAAGGTTCGCGCCGTGATGGCGAAGGCAGAAGCGCCGCTCTCGGGCAAGGTCCGCGGACTGCGGCATACGATGCTCGATGACAGCGATATCGCCTCCACCAGGCACGCTCGCGCCTTTGTCGGCGGTGTGCTGGCGGGTCTGTTCGGCTTCACGGATCTCTTCGTATCGGGCGGCGCGGAGCACCAGGGGCCGGACGGTGGCGGCCCCGTCGCCATCGTCGTGGAGCGCGCGTGAGCGCGGGCCCTAGGCTTCCAGACCCATGTTGACGAGGATGCGCTCGGCGCTGTCGTTCCACACCTCGATCTGGACGATCTTGCCGCCACGGACGAGGTAGCGGTCAACATAGCGGTTGCCCTCGAACGCGGTACCGTCCGGCCATTCTCCGTAGAGCGATCCCAGGCTGTAGACGATGGTCTCGCCTGCGCCGGGCACGACGTCGGTGCGCTCGTAGCGCTTCTTTACCCACTTGTAGCGCTTGGCATTGAATGCCGCCGTTTCGCTCGGATGCCTGTACTTCCGCCCACCGGTGAATGTGACGCGAAGGTCGGGCGAGATGTATTGAGCCGCCGTGACTGGATCGGGAATCATCACGGCGTCGAGGTACCTCTCAACGATGTCGGCGGCCGCTACCGTTTCGGGGCTGGCGCCCGTCAATCCGCTTTTGATGACACTGCTCATGGGATCTCCCGGTTGGTTCGATGAAAGCATGATTGCTGGCGGCAAATCCAGGCGCCGCGACTAACGACGCTCCTCGCGTACGTAGGGCTGGCCGAGGGCTGCAGGTCCGAATGCGCGGGCGCGCTCTGCGCGCAACGACCAGATCATCACCGCGAGCGTCGCGAGATAGGGTGTCATGAACATGAAGTACTTGGGCACCTGCACGCCCGCAGCCGCCACGCGTGGGACCATAGCTTCGATACCGGAAAACAAGAGCGCTCCACCCAGCGCGCGCCAGGGCGTCCAGCGCGCAAAAATGACGAGCGCGATGGCGATCCATCCGCGTCCGCCCGTCATGCCTTGGATCCAAAGCTTCGTGCTGACGACCGAGAGGTAGGCGCCTGCAAGACCGATCAGCATGGCGCCGACGGTCACAGCTGCAAGCCTGTAGCCCCACACGCTGATCCCCATTGCGTCGGCTGCCTGCGGGTCCTCCCCGACGGCGCGCAGCTCGAGCCCGATGCGCGTGCGCATCAGCGCCCAGGTCGTGAAGGCGACGAGGGGCACGAGCAGATAGACGACGACGTCCTGCCGGAAAAGCGCCGGGCCGAGGAACGGAGCATCCGACAAGGGCCAGACGGGAAGTGGCGCAAGGCCTGCGATCGGACGGTTTTCCCAGCCGGTCATGGTGCCCACGACGTTGGTCAGACCTTGGCAGAAGAAGACGAAGGCGAGCCCCGCGATCACCTGATTGACACGCAGGAGGATGACGAGGCCGCTGAAGACGAGTGAGAGCGCGGCTGCTGCCAGCATCGCGACACCAAGCGCGACCATGGGATGCCCGCCAAGCGCAAGCGCGCTGCCGATGCCGGCCAGAGCCCCGACCAGCATCAGTCCTTCCGCCGTGAGCGCGAGGACGCCCGCGCGCTCAGTAAGGATCAGCCCGAGAGAGGCCAGCAGGTAGGGCGCCGCAAGGCTCAAGGTGGCAGCCAGCCAACTACTCACCACGAACGACATCGCGGTCCCTCCGAACGATGCGCAATCTATGCCTGATGAAGAACTCCGAGGAGGCGACCACCATGACGATGACAGCCTGCGCGAGTTGTACGAAGGAAAAGGGGATCTGGTTGAAGACCTGGAGGCTGCGGCCGGTGTCGTACAGCATGGCCATCAGGAACGAGACGGCTCCGATCACAAGCGGATTGTTGCGTGCCAGGAAGGCGATGAGCACGCCCGACACGCCGTAGTTCTGGAAAAAGCCTTGCGTGAGCCGGCCCTGCTCGCCCGCGCAGATCAGGAAGCCGGCAAAGCCGGCCAGTGACGCCGAGAGCGCGACAGCACTCGCCGCAAGCGACTGGATGGGAAGCCCTGTCGCAGCCGCCATCCTGGCGTTGGCATCCACGAAGCGCATGTAGAAGCCCCACCGGCTTCGCGCGGTGAGCCACCACATCGCCGCCATCGTTACGATCACGATTGGCAACTCGAGGCCTATTCCGCCGGAGAGCCTCGGGAGCCGCTCGAAGCTCTCGAACCGCTTTGAGTGCGGAAACGCATCGACCGGATCGGCCCACGGTCCGAACAGCAGATGGAAAAGGAAATTGATGGCGACGTAGTTCAGAAGCAGCGTGACGATGATCTCGTTGGCGCCGAAGCGACGCTTGAGGAGAAACGCCAGCAGGCCCCATAGCGCTGCGCACCCGAGCGCCGCAACCAGCATGAGAAAGATGCGCCCACCCGGGGCCCCGACTTGATAGATGGAAACGAAGGCCGCGCCGATGCCGCCCCAGATCATCTGGCCCTCGAGGCCGAGGTTCCAGAACCGCGCTTTGAACGCCACGGCCGCTGCAAGACCGACGATGATGAGGCGCGCGGTCTCGGCCAGAACGGATCTCAGGTTGCCGAAGATCGTCAGATTTTCGAAGATGAACGTGCGGAGCAACTCGCGCGGCTCAACCCCCAATGCGACCAGGATCAGGCCTGAGAGCAGGAGGCCGGCAGCGATCGAGCAGACCGTGAGCGCCACCTGCAGCCGCTCCGGCATGTCATGGCGCACCTCCAAGTTCAGGCGGATGAATGTCGCTTGCTGGCGCACGCGCGCCAGCTGGCTCGCGACAAGCAAGAATGCAGCTCTATGCGGCATCGTGTGCCACCATGGCCTGCCCAATTCGAACGCGATCAAACGTCGGTTCGAATTCGGCAACGATGCGCCCCTTGGAGATGACGCCGATACGGTCAGAGAGTGTCAGGATCTCCTCGAGGTCCTCGCTGATGAGGAGGACGGCGCCACCTGCCTCGCGAGCATCCAGCAAGCGCTTCTGTATGCTCGCGGTGGCGCGCACATCGAGTCCGCGGCTGGGATTGTGGGCAATGATGAGAACGGGCGCGCTTTCCAGCTCACGCGCCAGGATCAGCTTCTGCGCATTGCCGCCAGATAGCAGCGCGACGGGCTGGGAGGGAGATCGCACACCCTGGATATCGTGCTCTTCTATGGCTTTGACGGCCGACTGCCGCATCGCGGCCTGATTGACCCACATCCATGGGCCGAACGCGCCTGCCTGGACCTTGCGGATGCCGTAGTTCTCCGCGGCCGACAGCCCTGCCGCGAGCCCGAGGGCATAGCGATCCGCCGGAATGAACCCAATTGCGGGAACCTGGCCATCTCCACCGGCCCTCTCGGCGATATTGCCGAACCCGGCCAGGTCGGCGGCTCCGGCCGTGGCGCGATTGAGCCCCATCAGCGTCTCGACGAGTTCCTGCTGACCGTTGCCGCTGACGCCCGCCAATCCGTAGATCTCTCCGTCGCGGACATGAAAGCTCGCCTCCCTCACGACCTCGAAGCCGTCCGCTCGCCGACACGACAAGCCAGCGACGTAGAGCCGGGTCCGTCCCCGCGTGGCCGAGGGCTGCCGCTGGGGCGACGCGACATGCGCTCCCACCACGAGCTCAGCCATCTTGTCGCGCGGAACCCTTTTGGGATCGGCAATCGTGGCGAGCGTGCGCCCGCGCCGCATCACCGTCACGCGATCGCAGAACCGCTCGACCTCGCGCAACTTGTGGGTCACGAGCATGACGGCCGCACCGGCGGCCGCAAGCCGCCGCACGTTATCGAGCAGAAGTGTCGCCTCCTGCTCGGTCAGGACCGCGGTTGGCTCGTCGAGGATCAGGATCCTGGCACCGCCGAGCAGGACCTTCACGATCTCGACGCGCTGTTGCTCGCCGACAGAAAGATCGCCGACCGTAGCGGTCGGATCAATCAAGAAGCCCAACCTCTCGGCGATAGCGTGGATCGACGCGCACAAATCCTGTTGGTCCGAGTATGGGTTCTTTCCGGCCATCCCGAGCGCGACGTTCTCGACGACGGTGAAAGATCTCACGAGCTTGAAATGCTGATGCACCATGCCGATGCCGGCGGCGCGGGCTTGCAACGGGCCGTCGAGCATCATCTCGCGTCCCTCGATGAGGATTTGGCCAGCCTCGGGACGATAGAGGCCGGCAGCGATGTTCATGAGCGTGGATTTGCCGGCGCCATTTTCGCCGAGCAGTGCGTGCACCTCGCCGAAATCGGCGCGCAAGTGAGCCCTGTCCAGCGCCTGGAAGCTGCCAAAGCGCTTGCCGATCTCGATCATCTCGAGCGCAGGCACTTTGGCAGGCGGTGGCTGCAAGGGGACGCACCTATTTCTGAGTTATCACGCCCTTAACGTACCAGTCGAGCTTCCATAGCTCCCCATCGGATAGGCTTGCCCCGGCAGCGACGCGCTCCTTGCCGCCCGTATCGACAAGGGGACCGGCGAAGATTTTCTTGCCATTGATGATCGCATCACGCTCGGCCATAACCTTGGCGACGACGTCCTTGGAGACAACCGCGTTGCAGCAGGCAATGTCCGTTCCGCCATCCTTGATGCCCATGAAGGCACCGTAAGGGTTGGTCTTCCAGCCGCCGGCCGCAATCTTCTTCACTTCGCCGGCGAGATAGCGATCCCACACGAACCCCGCGGAGCAGAGCGTCGCCTTGGGCGAGAACTCCGTCATGTCGCGATTGTGGCCAGTGCCCAGGGCACCCTTCTCGCCGGCCACGATGAGAGGCGTCGGCGTGTTGACGTGCTGCCCGACGACCTCGACGCCTTGCTCGAGCAGAGCCTGCGCTGCTGCGCGCTCCTTGACCGGATCGCCCCATGCGCCGATGAAGATGGTCGTGACAGTGGCGTCCGGCTTGACCTGGCGGGCGCCGAGCGCGAACGCGCTGACGGTCCAGTTGACGACCGGGAACGGATGCGCCGCGACGAAGCCCAGCTTGCCTGTCTTGGATTGGGCTGCCGCCACCATGCCGCACAGGTATTGGGTCTCGTAGGTGCGCGCGTAGAAGCCCTGCAGATTCTTGCCGTTGGTGGTTCCGGCGGCATTGAAGAACGCCTTGTCGGGATAGGCCTCGGAAAGCTTCTTGAAGGCATCGGAGTAGCCGAAGGACGTGCCGATGATCACATTGAAGCCCCGCTGGATGAACTTTTCGGCGGCCGAGCGGATCTGCACCTCATCCTCGGGCACGTTCTCCACGAAGGGGATCTTCATGCCGAGCTCGCCTTCGAGCTTGACGCGAGCTTCCTCGAACGCCTGCGTCCAGCCGCCGTCGTTCTTCTGGTAGATCATGATCATCGCGACTTTGGGCGGCTCCTTGAGGCTGAAGCCCTCCTGCGCAGAGGCGACAGGGGCTACTGCCATGAGCAGCGCAAAGGCGATCAAGAGGCGGCGACATAAGAAGGTCATGCGTTGCGAACTCCCTGTTCCCTGACTGCTCACGCGTGCGCCGGCGCGCAGGTCACCCCGTCGTGCCGTAGCTGAGCGTGTACATTTCCTGGAGATGAGCGCCGCACGTCGTGGGCGCGTATCGGGGCGGCCGCTCGCTGCTTCGGCAGGCCGGCAGGCATTCGACCTTGGTGTAGTAGCCCGGGTCGCAGAAGAAGGCGATCGAGTAGCGGTCCTTGGTGGTCTTGTTCATGACCCGGTGCGGTGTCGACGTGTACACGTCGTTGGTCCAGCGGGCCATCATGTCGCCCATGTTGACGACGAACGTCCCCGGGATCGGCGTCGCATCGATCCACTCGCCGGTCGGCAGCTTGACCTGCAGGCCCCCGGTCAGGTCCTGCAAAAGGAGAGTGATGAGGCCCCAGTCGGTATGGGCCGCGGCTCCCATCGAGCGGGAAGGATCGGCATCCGGATGCGAAGGATAGTGAAGCAGCCGCACCGAGGACATGGGCACGTCAAAGTGGGGCGCGAAGAAATCCCAGGGAAGATCCAGGGAGAGCGCGAGACCGTTTAGGAGCTGAAGCGACAGCTTGTGCAGGGCGTTGTAGTAGGCCTGAACTGCCTCTCGGAAGCCCGGGAGCGGTGGCCAAGGGTTGACGACGTGGTTGGGTAGCCGTGCCTTGACGAGCGGATGGTCCGCGGTCAGCTCGACGCCGAATAGCGCACTTTCCTTCATATCGCCACCAATCGAGTGGTCGAGCACCTGGCGCCCCATGCCGTCGTAGCCGCGATTGTTGTCGAAGCCGATGGCCTCCTTGAAGGCGAGCGGCTGGGCAAAGAAGTTCTTGGAGGCCGCGAGAGCGCCGTCGACGACGGACGCATCAACGCCGTGGTTTGAAATGTAGAAGAACCCCGTCTCTGTGCAGGCTTCCCGGAAGGCGGCGACAACCTTCGCGATCGCGGCTTGATCCGTCGTGCGCAGGCCCGCGACGTCGATGATCGGTGGAACGAATTGGCTCGACATCTCCCTCACTCCATCCTTCCCGATAGACACTTCCATTTTGAGCGGTCGAGCTCCCCCGTGTCCGTCTGAAGGGCCGACCAAGTCTCCAGTTCGCGCATGGCCGCCATTTGGCTTTTCGGTGTGCAGCGCGTCCCTCTTTGAGGCTCCCGGGGGGCTAGGGGGCTCCCGGCGAATGGCGGAGCCTCCAGAGCGACCGGTAGACTTTTCTACTGGATGTTCGCCCGATTGGACGCGCGGGGTGAAGAACCACTGGTGCGAGGCTCGAGAGTACCACTCGCTGCGGCGGCGACGCCTTTGGTACCCTCGCGGACCTGGCGCAGTGGTCCTTTACCCCGCCGGACAGAATGCAATGGTCTGGCGCAAACCGCAGCGTTGGAGCCCAGCATGAAGACGAAGCACATACTGACGCTCGAAGCCGCAAAAGCGGCACTCTCGAGCGCCGAGTCAGAAGCCGCCAAGAATGGATGGACCATGGCGGTCGCCGTGGTCGACGACGGCGGCAATCTCGTCGGCTTCTCTCGGATGGATGGCGCGCAGATCGCCTCGATACAGATTGCGATCGACAAGGCTAAGGCGGCCATCGGTTTCAGGCGGCCGACCAAAGCTCTTGAGGATATCGTCGCTGCAGGACGCGTGGCGTTCCTGTCGGTCGGATCCCTCCCAATCGAGGGGGGCGTGCCTCTGATCTACAATGGCGACATGGTCGGAGCCATCGGGGCGTCCGGCGGCATGCCGGTGCAGGACGGTGCGACCGCCCAGGCGGGCGCCGCGGCGCTGGCGGGTTGAAAGGATGCGTCAGGCAAGAGCTGCAAGTTCCGCCTGACGCGAGCGCATCAGGGGCTGGATTCGCCTTCCAAATGCCTCGATGCCGTCGACGAATTCGTCGAAGGTCAGCATGATACCCTTCGTGCCTGGCACTTCGGCTGCCTCGTCGAGCATCTGCGCGATCTCGCCATAGGAGCCGATCAGCGTTCCCATGTTGAGGTTCACGGCGCGCTCCGGGCTCGCCATGGTCTTTGCGTTGGAGCGCGCCGTGGCGGACTTGTCCAATTCAGCTTGGGCGCTGAGATTGGCGTGAGCTTCTGCATCGAAGCCCGCGGCATAGCGGGCCCACTTGGCTCTTGCCGCCTCAGCTGTTTCATCGGCGATGACCATGAATAGCGAATAGGCGCCGACATCTCGTCCGGCTTTCTCCGCCGCCTGCACCAACTCCTCGTTGAAACGGGCGTGGGCTTTCGGCGTGTTGACGCCCGAGCCGACGAAGAAATTGTAGTCGCCGCATTCGGCCGCAAAGCGCATGCCGCGGGCACTCTGACCAGCGCAGACGAGCTCGATGCGCCGCGAGGGCAGCGGCGCCAGGTGGCAGTCGCTCATCTGAAAATAATCGCCCTTGAAGTTCGACCGTCCGGTGTCGAGAAGC
This sequence comes from Hyphomicrobiaceae bacterium, assembly GCA_033764875.1. GTDB lineage: Bacteria > Pseudomonadota > Alphaproteobacteria > Rhizobiales > Hyphomicrobiaceae > AWTP1-13. The sequence goes on from JANRIO010000062.1 coordinate 24,928, forward strand.
TCGCGCAGGATGGTGACGTACTCGGTGCTGTAGTCGTAGCGACGCGCGAAATGCACCTCGCCTGGCCAAAGCCCCATCTGCTCGTACTCAGCCTTCGCCCAACCTGAGACGATGTTGACGCCGAACCGCCCGTTGGAGATCGAGTCTATGGTGACGGCCATGCGCGCGACGAGGGCTGGGGGGAGCGCGAGGACCGGCACGGACGCATAGAGCCTGATGCGGCTCGTGACGGAGGCCAAGCCCGCCATAAGAGTGAACGACTCCAAATTGTAGTCCCAGAACTGGCTCGCGCCGCCGAAGCCGCGCAGCTTGACCATCGAAAGCGCGAAGTCGAAGCCGTATCTCTCGGCGCGCGTGACGACCTCGCGGTTCAATGCGAAGGAGGGCATGTACTGAGGCGATGTCGTCGACATCAGCCAACCATTGTTGCCAATCGGAATGAACACGCCGAGCTTCATTCGCCCCTCCCTGGTGATGACAGGGGTCGAGTTTCGGATGGCAGGCGCATAGCCCAAAGAGCCGATTGTGCTCGTGCCGGTAGGACTGCTGACGGCTATCGGCGGTCTGCCGGTCAGGATCAGGAAAGGGCGCGGGCGAGACGCTGCACGGAAGGCAAGATGGCGCGCTCGTTGATGGCCGAAAAGCCGAGCAAAATGCCGCTCGCCTGCGCCGGTCCCAAGTAGAAGGGCGACAGAGGCTGTACCGTCACGTGCTCGAGAGCTGCCAACCTCGTGACCTCGCTGTCGCTTAAGCCCTGGGTATCGTGATTTGGCAAGTAGCCGACGAGGTGGGTCCCCGAGCGACACGGACGCAGGTCCATGAGCGGCTCTAGATGGCGGTCGGCTGCTTCGAGAAGCACCGCCTGCCGGTTGCGATAGGTATTCCGTAGCTTGCGCACGTGGGCTGCGAAGTATCCCTCGCGGATGAAGCCGGACAGCACCGACTGCACGAAAACGGAGGGCTCATTGTCCAGCGCCGACAGGCACGCACCGAACGCTTCGGCCAGGCGGTCCGGCACGACCAGGAAGCCGACGCGCAAGGCGGGAAATAGCAGGTCGGAAAGTGAGCCTGCGTAGATGACGCGTTGCTCCGTATCGAGCGTGTGCAAGGATGGGAGCGGCGGACCACTGAAGCGAAAGTCGGCGCACCAGTCGCTCTCGATCACCCACGCGTCGCAGGAGGAAGCTCGCGCAAGGAGAGCGTGACGTCTGTCCTCGGTCATGATGCGACCGGAAGGGAACTGATGCGCCGGCGTCGCGACGATCAGGCTCGGCTCAGGAATTCCCTGCGGGTGAGCCGGTATCAATCCCTCCTCGTCGAGGCCTACCGGGACGATCCTAGCGCCGGTGCTGCGGACGGCTGCATGCAGGCGGGGGGACGCCGGATCCTCCAGCCAGACGGCCTCTCCTTGGGACAAGAGCATGCGGATGGCAGCTTCCAGCCCCGAAAGTCGACCTGACGTGATCATGATGTTTTCGGGGCGTGCATTCACCGCGCGGGCCGACCGCAGATGCCGGCTGAGCGCCTCGCGCAGCGGCCAATACCCACCGGGATCTGCATGACTAAGGAGCGCCGTCTTCGGCTTGCGCCAAGCCTGACAGAGCTTTTCCCAGGTCTGAATAGGAAACAGGGATGCATCGAACTGAGAAAGCGAGAAGGCCTGCTTCGTCTCCGTTCCAGCGTGCCAGGCCGCAAGGATAGCCTTTCCCGCTTCTGCAAGGCCGCGGCTCGATTGACGCCCCGCCGTCAGCGGCGGGAGAATTGGCTTGGAGGGTCCTCCGCGATAGTCCGGAGGGTTGTCGGCGACGAAAGTGCCGGATCCGCATCTGCCGGTGATATAGCCCTCGGCAATCAGCTGCTCGAAAGCACCGAGGACAGTGTTGCGGGAGCACTGGAGCTCGGATGCCAGAAGGCGGGTCGCGGGCAGGCGCGTTCCTGGTTTGAGTTGCGCCGTTACGATCGCGCGTCTGAGCTGCTGATAGAGCTGTTCCCACATGCTGACTGGCGAATCTGGATCCAGCCAAACATTGTAGAGCGGCGCGACGCCGCCGTGAGGCTCGATGCCACTACGATTGACGACTGTTGGGAGGAGGCCGAGCTCGTCGCCCTCGATATCCGCCCATCCTGTCCGCTCGAAGCACACCGGTCGGAAGCCCTCCCCGGCTCAATCTGGCGTCACGACGGCTCCACCGCCTATCGCAATTCTCTTGAAATCGAAGCAACAATTGTGCCAACCCGGACATTGTGCCTCCAGAAGCCTCGGCAGCGCCCGCCTCACGTGGGTACGTTTGCTTGCTGCAAGCTTCGATACCCGCCTCTGAAATAGACAAGCGGCTCTTGCTCGCCGAGCTGCACTTGAGTCACGAGGCCGATGATCAGCGTGTGGTCGCCGCAGGGAATCCGGTTCTCTGCGTGCAGCACAAACGTGGCGAGGGCGGAACTGAGGACTGGCACGCCGTTCATGAAAGCGACCTCGGGACTGTCGGAAAGCACCTTCTGTCGGGCAAAATGACGGCTGATGTCTTCCTGATCTCGCGCCAGGATGCTCATGCCGAACTGCGAACACTGCATGAGCGGACCGTGCAGCGATGCCGAGCGCCCGACCGATGCGACGATCAACGGCGGGTCCAAAGAGCCTGACATGAAGGCATTGACCGTCATGCCACCGATGGAGCCCTCATGGCGGACGGTGAGCACGACGATGCCCGTTGCAAATCTGCCGAGCAGTTGGCGGAAGATCGTGCCGTCGATTGCTGCCGGGTTTGTAGTCAGGGTGTGCAACCGATTTGATCCGTAGAGTCCGGAACGTGTGCCCACGAAACGCTCATCTCGTTGGGCGCGCGGGCACGAGCGCGCAAGTCGAGATCTTGCGTCAGCACATTGAGATAGCATCCATTGCAGCTGCAAAGTCGCCGGCATTCTCTGATCTCGAAAGTACCGCTTGCGACGTTCGCGGAAGGGCCGGTTGCTGGCGCTTGCGATGGGCTCGCGGTGCCTCGACAGATCAGCTACCGCAAAACATGATTGGGCTGCGACACCTTGCCGACGGGGAGCAGGACGTGACACAGGCAATGCTGCTGAAGGGTGGAATGATCATCACGGGCGCCTACGATGCCCCTATGCCGATCGGGGATCTTTTGCTCCTCGGCGACCGGATTGCCGCCGTCGGGCCTGATCTGTCGGGCCATGCGCAAGCGCGGGGGGCCAGGGTCCTCGACTGCACGGATCGGCTGGTCATTCCCGGGTTCGTCAATGCCCATACCCACTCCAACGAGAGCTTCGAGCAAGGCTTCTACGACGCCTTGCCGCTGGAGGTTTGGCTGCTGTGGAAGTACCCACCGCTCGCCATTCCGCGGCTTCCCGAACGCGTCCACTATCTGCGCACCATGCTTCTCGGGATAGAGTGCGTGCGATCCGGCGTGACTACGATCCAGGACGACCTCATCAACCAGCTCGCCGATCCGGCCGCTTTCGACGGGGCGGCCGCCGCGTATAGGGATCTGGGTGTCCGGGCCAACATTACGACCTCGATGTGGGACCGGCCGTTTCTCGAGCCGCTGTTGTGGACGGACGAGCTTCTGGACGCAGAGCAGCGCGAAGAGCTCGGTCGCATGCCCGTTCTTGGCTGGCGGGAGCAGATCGGCAATTTCGAGCGGAACGCTGCACGATGGCATGGAGCGGGCGCCGGCCGGCTGCGCGTCGTGCCCGGTCCCGTCGGTCCCCAGTGGTGCAGCACGGAGCTGCTGCAGGCTGCAACCGACATCTCGCGCAGCAGAGACCTTCCCGTTCACACGCACACGCTCGAGTCGCGCCTCCAGGCCGTGCAGGGCAGCGTCATGTATGGCAAGACCATCATCGAGCACCTGCACGAGATCGGCGCTCTGCAGCCGCGTTTCACCCTCAATCACGCCATCTGGCTCACCGATGCCGACATCGAGCTGATGGCGCGCGCCGGGTGCTCCATGACGCACAATCCGCTCTCGAATCTGAAGCTCGGCTCCGGCATTGCCCGCGTCCGCGACCTGTTGTCGGCGGGCGTCACCGTTAGGCTTGGAACCGACGGCACGTCGACCTCCGACCGCGCCGACATGTTCCGCTCGCTCGGGATGGCCGCACTCCTGCATCGCGTCGGCGATTTCGACTACGAACGCTGGACTACGGCGCAGGATGCCTTCGCGATGGCCACGACGGGGTCCGCACGGGCGGAGGGGCTGGAGGCAGACATCGGTGTGATCGCGCCTGGCCGCAAGGCCGACTTGGCGCTGATCGATGCGACCGACTACGGTTTGATCCCTCTCAAACGACCAATCTCGCAGCTTTGCTATGCGGTCAACAGCGATGCGGTCAGAACCGTCATCGTCGACGGCGAGATGGTGATGCACGAGCACGTCCTCACCAAGGTCGACGAGCCTTCGCTCAAGGCGGAGATCCGCGAGGAGGCCGAGAGATACGCCCGCGATCACGTCCCGCTCATGGAGCAGCAGGCCAAGCGCTTCGAGAGCTACTTCAGGCATGCCCACTTGCGCGCGGCCGGTGTGCCGGTGCCTGCCGCGGCCTCCCCCGTGCACCTGGCATGCAGGTGCGCACACCCAGCGCGCGACAGGCGCTGACTGCGCGGCGGCACAGGCGGCGCAACGGAAGCGCTCACTCGCCGGGGCTGCGTGGGCCGTCCAGGACGGCGCCGACCGGGGCGTCGAGGGACCAGTGCAGCCCGGCCGGTGCGAACTTGAGCTCGACCTCGGCGTCGAGCGCCTTCGCGGGCACGTCGCGCATCAGGGTCGTGCCGAAGCCTCTGCGCTCCGGCGGGCTCACCGCGGGGCCGCCGTGCTCGGACCAGGTCAGCAGGATGCGGCTCTCCGTCTCCTGCTCGATCAGCCGCCAGCGGACGTCGATGCGGCCGGTCTCATTGGCCAGAGCGCCGTACTTGACGGCGTTGGTGGCGAGCTCGTGCAGGGCCATGCCGATCGTCTGGGCGGCATGCGGGGAGAGGCGCAGAGGCGGTCCCGCGATCGCGATGCGTGAGCGGATCAGGTCCTGGAAGCGGTCAAGCTCCGCGGTCACGAGGCCGCCGAGCTCGACGCCCTGCCATTCGCTCGCGATCAGCAGGTCGTGACTGGTCGCCAGTGCCTCGATGCGGTCCGAGAAGGAGGACAAGAACGCCCGCGAGGCGCCGGCCGTCTGCCGTGCGATCGCTTTCACGACGGCAAGCATGTTCTTGGAGCGGTGGTTGACCTCCCGCAACAGCAGCCGGATGTGCTCCTCGTACCGCTGCCGTTCGGTCAGGTCGTAGAAATAGCAGACCACACCGGCTCGGCCGTCCGGAAGCAGCAGGCGCTCCAGCAGCCAATCGTAGGACTGCACCTCGCCGTCGTTTCGTCTCGGCTGCGTGCTCGTCGTCCGGTAGCGCTCACCGGTGGACAAGGTGTGCCTGAAGCGCTCGATGACCTCGGTGGCGAACGGCTCGGGCCACACCTGCCGTATGATCTCGGAGAGGTCGCGGCCGGGCAAGGGCTCGATGCCGCGCAGCACCTTGCGAGCGCCCTCGCTCACCTGCGACATGCGCAAATCGGAATCGACCAGATACACGCCGAACGGCGCATCCTCGATCATGCGCAGGATGAGGTCGTGGCTCCGGCGCAACTGCTGCCCGGCGCGGGCCCGATCGATGGCCTCCCAAAGGCGGTCGGTGACCTCCTCGACAAGCGCGACCTCCTCCCGCCTCCACTCTCGCCGCGTGAGCTGGTGCACGCCGGTGCCGCCGACGAACCTGCCGCGCTTGCGCATGGGCGCCGCGATCAGGGCCCGTATGCCGGTTGCCTTGTAGGCGTCCCGGTCGGCGCCCTCGGGTAGATCGACGGTGGCGTCGGCGCAAACGAAGGTGCCGCCCGTTCGCATGGTGCGCAGTGCCTCTGCGCCGAAGGCGGATACGGCAAAGCGTCCGCTGGCAGGCGCGACGCCTTCGGCGGCGGCCGATCCCAGGAAGACGAAGTGGTTCTCGTCGGCGTCGACCTCGGCCCACGCGCACCGGTCTGCGCCCAGCTCCTGCCGAAGCACCTCCAAGGCGGTGTTGACCAGGGCGTGCGGATCGTCCAGGCCTCGCGTGGCATCGTTCAGTCGGGCCAGCAGATCGAGACGGCGCGCGTGCCGTGCAAGCGCCTGCTCCGCTTGCCGCCGCTCGGTGATGTCGTGCATGATGCTGGATGCGCCGATCAGCCTGTCATTGATGGTGAGCGGTGACATGCTGAGCGTGACCTCGATCGCCCTGCCGTCCTTGCCCAGCCGCTCGGTGTCATAGCGCTCGATGCGCTCACCGGCCACGATACTGGCGAGCAGCCTGTCCTCCTCAGCGAGCCGCGACGACGGAATCAACCGGTGCACGGATTGGCCGACGATGTCGAACGCCGGATAGCCCAGCAGCCGCTCGGCGGCGGGGTTCCAACTGGTGATCGTGCCGTCGAGGCCCTTCGTAAGGATCGCCTCCGAGGTGGAGGAGACGATCGCAACCAGGCGGGCGTCACTGGCGCTCAGCTCCCGGACCCGGCCCTGCAAGGCGTTGCCGGCGTCGACGAGCTCGCGATAGCAGCGGCCGACCTGGGCCAGAAGCGCCAGGAACACGACGCTGCCCGCAAACAGACCAACGGCGCGCGCGATGAAGAAGTTGAGGCTGTAGCGGCGGTCGGGCAGCACACCGACGAGGACCCACCCGATCACGGTCTCGACCAGCACGGCAAGCAGTGCGATGCCGAGCCATAGGCCGAGCGCTGTGCGACCTCGGTCGTGCCGCCACAATGCGCCCAGCGCCAGCACCTGGAGGCCGACAACCGCCGGCAGTACGACGAAGTAGGTGTTGGCGAAGTTTTGCGGCTTGGGCGTGAGGTCGGGCAGGATGCTCCGCCCCGTCGATGCAACGATCATGGTGACGACCGCCAGCGCGACAGCCAGCATCAGACCGGCGGCGGCCAGGGGCCTCGGCGCGCTGACGCGGCAGATCGGCTGAAGCACCGGCGATTGGACGGCCAAGTAGGCGACAGCGCCGAGCGGCAACGCCGACAGCCAGGCCACGCGCAACCACAGCGTGGCGTTGTCGTTGCCGAACAGCGGCTCGCGCAGCAGCAGCCCGGGAATCGTCAGCATGTGCGCGGCTGCAAGCGTGCCGGCAAAGGCAAACGCCATGGCCACGGCCAGCAGGTGAAGCGACCGCGTCTGCTGGAACTGGGAGATCAACAGGAAGGCGGTCGCCCAGGCGATGCTCGCCGACAGCGCATCATAGGCAGTGAAGAAGGACGGCCCGGTGATGGCGGGCAATGGCCGCCCGATCGCCGTCCAGCTCAGCGTGGCGATGAGCAGCAGGACGAGCGCGAGCGCGCCCGCCGAGCGGAGCTGGCGAGGCGTGCTCGGTGACTCGGCGAGTGAAACGGGCAGCGCGTGTCCATTGGCGACGGCCATCGGGCCACTTTCTTGTTGGCTCAGCTCGAAGCCCTGCGCACTCAGGGCTGCTGCAGCACGCGCTTCAGCTCTGCGACCAGCGTGTCGATCCGAACCGGCTTCACCAGCATCGACATCCCCTGGAACACCGCCGGGTGTTGAGACCGCGCGTAGCCGGACACGACGATGATCGGGATGCCGTTGCCGACGAGGTCCTGAGCAACCGGCTCGGAGGTCTCGCCCCGCCCGAGGTTGACGTCGAGAACGGCGGCGTCACAGTCGTCCTCCTGCATCAGGGTGCGCGCTTGCGCCACCGATGCGGCCGGCCCGATCACCTCGAAACCGGCGCACTCGAGTTGCTGCGCGAGATCGAGCGCCACCAGCGTCTCGTCCTCGACGACCAGGATGCGGGGGCGCTGCCGGGCGATGAGCGCTCCCGACGCTATGACAGCGGCGGAGCCAGCATTCGCTGAGCCCGTGTGGGGTGCTTGCGGCATCATGTCGGCCTCTCGTGATGGGCCTTGGGTGCGGCCCGCTCATGCTCTGATGGCAAATGCCATCCCGGCAGCATGCGTTCATAGTGAAGCTGGATCGCGCGGCGACACTCGCACGCCCTGAGCTCCAGCCCGGAACGGTCGCGGATCAGCACCTGGCTGCGCCTGATATCGATCAGGCCAAGGGCCTGCAGCGGACGCATGCCGCGCAGCACCGTCACCCGATGCGCGCCGATGATGGCGCCCAAGCGGTCCTGCGTGAGCGGAATCTCCCGACCGCCTACGCGGTCGCTCAGAAACAACAGCCAGCGTGCCACCCGCTGCTCGGCACTGTGAAAGGCGTTGCAGGCCGCTGTCTGCATCGCCTGCGCGAAAAGGCAGTCGGCGTAGCGCGCGAAAAGGTCGTTGAGATGAGAGGACCGCGCCTTGGCCTTGTGCAGATCCTGGTGAGGTAGCGTCAGGATCGGCCCCGCAGTCTCCACCTCGGCACGCGCGAAGGCCGGCTTGTGGCCGCCGCTCACGATGCCACCGACGGCGCCCTCGCGACCGATCAGCCCGGCGTGCACTTCGCGCCCGTCGACAAGCTGGATGCTGAGGGCAATCGTGGTCCCGTCCAAAGGGAAATACGCCGTGCGTACGTCCTCGCCCGGGCTGAACAGGCGCTCTCCGGAATAGCATTCGATCCAGTGCAGGCGCCCAGCCAGCAGCGATCGCTCGCCCGGCCGCAAGGCGCCGAGCAGAGAGTTGCCCGCCTCAAAGGCGGCATGGGCGAGCAGGGCCGTCTGGGCCAGCGGCATCTGAAACTCCTGGGAGACACAGCGCTTGTCACAGGAACGCCGGGTAGGCGTCAGTAGCGCTCGCTACCCAAGGTGATAATGCCGCAGCGCAATTTTCTACGCTTATGCCGAAGGCAGCGCATCAGCCACAGCCACTGCGGGCTCACATCTGCCGTGAGGCTATGCGCATCGGCACGCGCGGGTGCTGCAGCTGCGGCACGCGGGTCGCGACCTTGGACGCTGCATCTGCGCTAGGCGGATCGGCATATTGCCGGCGGTCGGCTCGAGCCACTTGCTTGAGCTGAACACTCAGCTCGCCCGCCAGCTCCGAGAGCGCTTGCGCATCACGACGCGCGACGACCTCACGCTCGAGCCGGTGCCCGCCCGTACTTGGGTCGGTGCCGCCTCTGCGAGGGCCGAACCCTCGGCGCCGCCCCCAGACCTGCTCGGAGCCGGCGCGCGCGTCGCCGGCTCCCGTCGCAGCACACCTTCAAGCCGGAGGTGTCAGGCCACGGTGCCGATGATCCTGTTCTTTCCCTTCTCGATCACCTGGTGAAGGAAGGTGCGATTGAGCTGGTCGCCCTTGTCGTCAAAGTCGCAGGTGGCGCCGGCGCCGACAAAATCGATCTTCTTTCCGGCGCGCACCATCTCCAGAGCCTTCACGACGTCATCGACTTGTTCGCCCGGAGGATTGCAGACCTCGGGAATGGCTTTGGTCCAAAGGGCGGCCTCCTGCGTCTTTGCCTTCTCCATGGCGAGGGCGATGGTGCAGACCTGGTCGTGCGCATTGCCCGCGAACAGGAAAACCGACTCATCGGGTGCCCCCATGGCCTTGACGAACTTCTTGTAGCTCGGCGCATCCAGGGGCGGCGCCGGCTGCAGGTGATGGATGCCCTCGGCGACCTCAGCGCCGACGTTGGCGAGGAATTTGCCTTCGGCATCCGCGCCGATCGAGAGTGCGACGATCTTGGACTTGAAGCCGCCCTTGTACACTTCCTTGGCGATCGAGCTGAAGTCCGTCAGCAGGGACAGGCAGAAGACCCCGTCCGGGTCGTTGCCGAACGCCTTCTCCACTTCCGCGCGATAGGAGGGCTGATCGGGGTTGTAGGTGACGATCTGCGCCACGGATCCGCCGAGCGCGCCCATCTCGGCCTTGAATGGCTCGATCATCGCGTTGACGAAGGGGTTCTGCTGCGCGAGCAAAGCCACCTTCTTCATGCCCAGCGTCTTCATGATCTTCGCGCCTGCCGGTCCCCACTGCGTGCTCTTCGCCTGGAACCGCCAGATCAGCCCCTTGGTGTCACCTTCCGTGATTGCGTTGGCTGCGCCCGAAACCATCTGCACCTTGCTCGCCGCCAGGATGATCGGACGCGCAGCCAGTGCAATGGGGCTGCCCCAGAAGCCGCCGACGGCTTCGACCTTGTTCACTTCCAGCAGCTTCTTGGTTGCGGCAACGCCGACAGTCGGATTGGTCTCGGAGTCCTCGATGAAGAGCCGCAGCTTGCGCCCCCCCAGAATGCCGCCGGCGCCATTGATGCGCGCGACGACCATCTCCGCGGCCTTCCTCATGTCCGGCCCGTAGGCGCCGGTGGCCCCCGAGAACGGCAATACCATGCCGATCGGGATCTCGGCGCTCTGGGCGCTCGCCCGGCTCACCCAGGGGAAGGCGACGGCTCCTGCCGAGGCGCCGAGCGCGCCGAGAGCCCGGCGGCGGGTGAGCAAGAGAGTCTTGGGCGTGAGTTTACGAGGCATGGTTCAGCACCTTCTGTGACGAGGATGGAGGGGCGTCGACTTGCGGCTGGCCGCCGGGCTTGCGTGGCAACGCGCGCACACTGAGGCGCGGCTCGGCCATGGCACCCTGCGGCCTGAAGATCAGAAGGAGAACGATCCCGGCACCGATCATCGCCAACCGGAAGGCGGCGAGCTTGGTGCCGTCGAGAAAGGGAATGAAATCTTTCAGGAAGCGCGTGGCTTCGAGCAGCGCCATGATCGAGCCGGCGCCGATGATGAGACCGATGTTGGAGCCCCTGCCGCCCGCGATCACCGCCATGAACGCGTAGGCCGTCACGATCGAGGTGAACTGGCTGGGGTCGATGTAGGTGATGTAGAAGGCGTGCAGCCCTCCCGCCAGGCCGATGATCGCGCCGCCTGCCGCGAACGCCTTCACGCGCAGGACCAGCGCGTTCTTGCCGAGCGCGGCCGCCACGGTGTCGTCGTCGCGGACCGCGCGAAGCGCTCGTCCGAACGGCGACCGAACGAGCGCCTCCGACACGACGAGAGCGGCGGTGAGCGCCAGCACGATCAGTGCCAGCAGCACGAGCGGATAGTTGGTCTCCGAGACGAGGCCCGTCAGCGGTCGCGGTATGCCGGAAATGCCAAGGGGGCCACCCGTCAGCCAGGCTTCGTTGAGGAGAACGAGGCGCACGACCTCGGCAAATCCAAGCGCCACGATGGCCAGATAGTCGTCGGTGAGGCGGACGGTGAGCAACGCGATCGCCGCGCTCAACGCGGCCGAGACCGCAATCCCTGCCGCGAGCCCTCCCCACGCGCCGCCGCCGGCGAGAGCCACGATGGCCGTGGTGTAGGCGCCGATGGAATAGAAGCCGACGACACCGAAGTTCACAAGCCCCGCTACGCCCCACTGAATATTGAGGCCGAGGGCCACGATGGCCGAGATCGATGCAAGGATCAGGATTGTGACGAGATACGCGGTCATTTGCGGATCGCCACCGTGCCGAACAGGCCCTGAGGCCGCAGGAGGAGCAGCAGCACGATCATCGCGAAGCCGATGGCCTGCCTGTAGTTGGTGGGAATGACCAGGGCGGAGAGCTCTTCCACCACGCCGATCACCAAAGCGCCGACGACGGCGCCGAACAGGCTTCCAAGCCCGCCGAGGATGGCGGCCGCGAAGACATTGATCTGATAGTTCCACCCCATCAACGGATCGATCGCGCGGTCGAGCGCAATCAGGGTCCCAGCCAGAGCGCACAATCCGCCCACGATCGCCCACGTCACCGCGATGATGCTGTCGCGCTCGATCCCGCGCGCAGCGGCAAGGGAGGGATTGTCGGCGACGGCCCGCATGGCGCGGCCGAGCGGCGTGAAGCGGACGACAAGGAACAGCACCACGAGGCACGCCAGCACCGAGCCGCCCGTGATGATCTGCTCGTGATTGACGCGCAGCCCGTTCCAGCGAACCGGCCGCGCCACCGCGATGTCGAGGTTGCGCGCGTCATTGCCAAACGCGAAGCGGCAGATGTTCTCCAGCACAAAGGCAACGCCCATGGAGGCGACGAGCAGCGTCAGCCCCTCGCGCTCGCGCAGGTGCACGAAGACGAGACGGTCGATGGCCATCGCAATGACGGCCATGGCGGTGGCGGACAGCACCGTCGCGGCCAACAGCGACATTCCGAACAGCGCATTGAGCGTCCAGCCGCCGTAGGCGCCCATGGTCAGCATGGCGCCGATGGCGAAGTTGGGAAACTTCAAGATGCCGAAGGTCAGGGTCAGCGCGATCGCGGGCAGGGCCACGATGGCGCCGGTGACGAGCCCGTTGAGGACGAGCTGCGCGATCATGCGGCGCGCCCCATGAACAGGCGCTCAAGCTCGCCGTCGTCGAGCGCCTGAGCGGGGCAATGCCTGGCGACGACCCCGGCCACCAGCACCGCCACCTCGTCTGCGATGGACAACGCCGCCGTGACGTTCTGCTCGACGAGAACGATCGTCACGCCCGATTTGCGCGTCGTCAGCACCGTCTGCATGATCTCCTGCACGAACCTCGGCGACAAGCCGGCAGACGGCTCGTCGAGAAGCAGGACCTCCGGATTGGCGAGCAGAGCGCAGGCGAACGCGAGCATCTGCCGCTGGCCGCCCGAGAGGTTTCCCGCCAGCAGCCGCCGCCGATTGGCGACCTCGGGGAAAAGCTCGAGAACGAGATCGAGCTGGCCAAGCCCTGCGCCTGCGCGACCGCGCACGAACTCGGTTGCGAGCTTGAGATTCTCCCCTACCGTCATGCTCCGGAAGATGTTGCCTTCCTGGGGCACGTAGGCGACGCCCGCAGCCGTGCGCTGCGCCGGCGAAAGCCGGGTGACGTTCGTGCCCGTGACGTCGATCGATCCTGCCCGCGCCGGCACCAGGCCCGCGAGCGTCTTGACGAAGGTCGATTTGCCCGAGCCGTTGGGGCCGACGACCGCGAGGATGGTCTCGGGCTGCTGGTCGAGGTCGATGCCACAGACGATGTCGCCGCCACGGCCGTAGCCCGCGCGAAGCCCCCTGACCGACAGCGCGGGCACCGGGCTCATGCGGCCCTCCCGAGGTAGGCGTCGACAACCCGCGTGTCCCGCGATACCTCGTCGAAGGTGCCGCTGACCAGCAGCCGGCCTTCCGCCAGGACATGCACCTCGTCGCAAAGGCTGGCGACAAGGCTCATGTCGTGCTCCACGATCCCGAACGTGAGGCCCTCGGCGGTCAGCTCCTTGATGAAGGTGATCAGGGATTTCACGAGCGGCGGGGCGACACCGGCCGCAGGCTCATCGAGCAGCACGAGCTTCGGGCTCAGCATGAGGGCGCGCGCAAGCTCGAGAAGCTTCTTCTGGCCTCCGGACAGATCGCTCGCGAGATTGTCCGCCACGTGCCAGAGGCCGGCGCGCCTGAGAACTGTTTCGGCCCGGCCGAATACAATCTCCTGTGATTTCCGGAGCTGGCGACGATTGAATAGCGCATTCGCCGCCGTCTCCTCGCCTTTGGCAGACCCGGCGAGAACGACATTCTCGAAAACGGTGAGGTTTCCCAACTCTCGTGCAATCTGGAATGTGCGCACGAGACCGAGTGCCGCGCGCTTGTGAAACGAGTGGCGCGCGAGATCGATGCCGTCGAATACGATGCTGCCCTTGTCGGGCGTCAAGGCGCCCGCAATGACGCTCAAAAGCGTTGTCTTGCCAGCGCCGTTCGGGCCGATGAGACCGACGATCTTGCCTCGGCCGATCGAGAGCGTGCATCCAGAGAGCGCCGCAACGCCTCCGAAACGTTTCTCGATTCCGGCGATATCGAGCAGTGCTGACATGCGCCTCTTTCAGATAATTATCCCTGCGTCCTCCCTATTAAAAGCAAGCCATGTGCCAGACCATCGACTGCCGCTTTAAGCAGTTTTTTCGCGGCGGTTTTTGCAGATGCCGGATTGCTGCGCATTGCCTGCATCGTTTCTGGACTTTTGTCCTATAAGCCGGCGTGATTGCGTATGCGCACGGTGACTAGCCGACATACCCGGGCTTGCCGCTATCGCGCAGCCACAGGCGGACAAGCAGGCGCTTCTTCTCCGCCTCCTCGAAATCATGGAACTCCGTACGACTGTGGCCCACCTCGCAGTTGCGCGCGAACTGCATGTCGCCCGGCTGCATGTCGAATTCGAACTGCAGGTCCGTCTCGCGGAAAACCTCGTCGATGGCGAGCAAGGCCTCGCGGGTCTCCTCGTCCATGCCGCCGGCAAGCGCGTAGCCGTTCTTGATCTGGTGCTGGCCGAGACGCGCGAGCAGCGTCCCATTGTCGTTGATGAACACTGGGGCCTCGAAGAGCGGGCTCTCGTCGGGCCGATGCTCCTTCTGCCGGTCGAACACGAAGGGCTGGTAGAGGCGGTCGAGGCGCTCCGGGAACCGCTCGCGCAGGCGATTGTGCGCCGTCGCGAAGCTCATCACCCTGCTTGTCCCGCCCGAGCGGGCCTTGCGGATGCAAAGCAGCCCGACGACCTCCGGCATGACCAGATTGTAGGCGTTGTCATTGTGAAACTGCAGATCGACGTTGCTCTTGTCGGGTCTGACGCCGCTGCCCGGCAGCGGCTTCCTGCCGGTGTCCGTGACGTCGTAGATCATGGTGCCATCGAGCTTCTGCGCAACGGGGCGCGCGATCATGCTGGAGAGCATCCAGTAGATGGCCTTGGCTTCGCCTTCCGACATCTCCTCGACCGGAAGCCGCTCGACGAGCGCGAACTTGACCCCCGTGTTGACGATGCGCTTCACGGTCTCCATGGCGGCCCGGCAGGCCGGCATCTGATAGCTGTCGGGTCTCAACGCCAGCGCCGGAACCGGCTGCTCGCGCAAGGATTGCACCACGCTGCGGACTTCGCTGAGCGCCTCGGCCGGCAGCACCACCCGCCAGTCGCTCTCCTTGAGGTCGGCGCGGGTCCAGGCATCCCTGCCGACGATCCGCTGGGTGATCGGCATCGCGCCATCTGCCATGGGCTATCCCTCCGGGTTCTTGCTCGCCCAGACTTGCCTGCCGCGGCGCCGTCAGGCAAATTTATAGTTCTTAGCGCCTCCAAAGTAATTCTTATGAGGGTGCATGGCCACGCGCATGCTGGATCTGCCGCTTCTCAAGACCTTCGTGATGGTGGTCGAGGATCGTAGTCTCACGAAGGTGGCGGCCCGCATTGGCCGCACGCAGCCCGCGGTCAGCCTGCAGCTGCGCCGGCTCGAAAGCGTGCTCGGCAAGCGCATCTTCGCTTCCGATCTGCGCGGATTGCGCCTCACGCAGGATGGCGAGAAGCTACTGGAGTACGCGCGGCGCATCATCGCGCTGCATGACGACGCGGTGGCCGATATCACCAGCCCGTCGCTCGAGGGCCGCGTCCTCCTCGGCTGTCCTGACCTCTACGCGGGGTTCTTTCTGCCATCGATCCTGTCCGGCTTCCGCAAGAGCTTTCCCAACGTCGAGGTCACGGTGCGGTGCGCCCTGTCCTCGCAGCTCGCCGACGAAATGTCCGAGGAGAAGCTCGATCTTGCCATCGCCACCGATATGCCGGGGGTGCGCCCCACGACAGGCGTCAAGACCGCGCTCGGCAAGGAGGCGCTGGCCTGGTTCGGCGCCATCGGCGGGTCTGCGCACCGGGAGGATCCGCTTCCCTTGGCGATGCTGCCCGAAGGAAACCTGTACCGGGACCGCGCGATTGCGGCCCTGCGCGCCCGGCGGCGAGGCCTGCGCATCGCATGCATCTCCGAAAGCATCGCGGGACTTCATGCGATGACCGCGGCCGACAATGCGGTAACGGTCCTCTCCTCCCGCGTCTCGCTGCCGGGGGTGCGAAGACTCGAGCCGCGCGACGGCCTGCCATCGCTACGCGGGGTCGATCTCGTCCTGTGGCAGCGGCGGCCTGGGCTATCGGATGCCGCGCAGCGGCTCGCCCGGCATATCCTCGTTGTGACTGGGAGAGATCATGGCGATTGAGACGATCCTTTCGCTCGGCCAGCGCTTGTCGCTTCGTCGACGCGCCCGGCATCGTCCTCGACCGAGCCCCCCCCGATCCCGCCGTCAGCGCGCGCCCGCGTGGCCGCACGGGCCGAGAGCTCGGCCTCTCCGCTCAGCCTCCGCAAGCCATGAAACCGCAACATCGCGCGCGCTATTGCGCAGCCGGGGCCACTTCCCGACGGGGCGGGCGCCCGCTAGCCTGACGCCGACCATGTTGCGCGCGGGTCTCAAGCAGGCGGGCTCATTGTCCTGAGAGGCGCGGACGCCGGTGCCGGCTTGAGGCACGGCGAGACGGAACGATGACCGACGGCGATGACCATGATGATCACGGATATCGAGGACTACTTCACGAAGGGATGCGGACGCTGCGGGCGGTTCGCCACGCCGGACTGCGCGACGCGGCAATGGTCCCGCGGCCTGAGAGACTTGCGCCGGCTCTGCCGCAATGCCGGGCTGATCGAGACGGTGAAGTGGGCGCATCCCTGCTACATGCATGCCGGCCGAAACATCGCCATCATCGGCGCTCTTCGCGGCGATTTCCGCCTGAGCTTCATGAACGCCGCGCTCATGAAGGACCCCAGGGGGGTTCTCGAGAAGCAGGGGCCGAACACCCGGCATCCCGACATGATCCGTTTCACGCGCGAAGCCGAGGTGGGGGAGCGTGAGCCCATCATCCTTGCGTATCTGAAGGAGGCGATGGGCTATGCCGAGGCCGGTGCCAGGCCGCCCAAGGCCCGGCACGAGATCGATCTGCCTGAAGAGCTGGTCGAGGCCATGGAGGCCGACGCCGAGCTCGCCGAGGCCTTTGGCAATCTAACCCCGGGGCGGCAGAGGAGCTACGTGATCAATCTCGGCTCCGCGAAGACGGCGGCAACGCGGATCTCGCGCATCGGCAAGTTCCGCAACAAGATCCTGTCGGGAAAGGGCGCGACGGAGCGGTAGGGCAAGCCGCCTCGGGAAGCGCGAGGCGCCCCATGGGACCAGCGCAGCGCCAGGCCTTGCAACGGATCGGGCGAGGAGACCGATTCCCGCCAACTCATGCGGCGGCGCCGGCGACCTCGTCTGTCCAGACGCGAAACTCGAGCAGAGTGTTGGGACCGAAGGTCGTCACCATCGCAACGTCGGCGGCATCCCGGCCGCGGGCGATGAGGACGCGACCGATGCGGGGCGTGTTGTTGCGCGGGTCAAAGACATGCCAACGCCCCCCGAGATAGGCCTCGAACCACGCCGCGAAGTCTCCGGGAGGAAACGGCGGCGGCGTCCCCACGTCGCCGAGATAGCCGGTGCAGTAGCGGGCCGGGATGTTAAGCGCCCGGCAGAACGCGATGCCGAGATGCGCGTAGTCGCGGCAAACGCCGACACACTCGGCATAGCCCTCGGCGGCGGTGCGTGTCGGCCTGGCCTTGGAGTAGTCGAAGGCGATGCGCCGGTTCACGAAATCACAGATGCCCTGCACGCGGGCCCAGCCCGGGGTGAGCTTGCCGAACAGCTGCCAGGCAAGGTCCAGCATCCTGTCGCTTTCGCAGAAGCGGCTCGGGAGCAGAAAGGGGAGCGCCTCGTCGGGCAGCTGCTCGACCGGGATCTGGGATGCGTCGGGCAGCACGGGATCCGGCTCGCCTCGATCCCGGATCAGGGTGCCCGTGGAGATGCTCACCACGCCTGCGGGCGCCAGGGCTCTGATGCACCAGTTGCCGAAGCCGTCACGATAGCCCGACAGCGGGACCGACGGAGACAGCAGCACATGATCGGGTGACGCCAGATCGGCCGCGCGCGAGGCGTGAATGTTGAGGATGAGGTGGCAGGGTGTGGCGTGGGGAAACTGATAGCGGAACTCGCAACCGACGCGGAGCTGCATGGAGACGCCCTTTGCTGTCATGCGACGACCCGGCGCGACACCGCGCCGGCCTTCTGCGTGCCGCTCGTGCGTCCACGACCCACTGCGCCGCGGGGAGATGGATGGTCACCGGCTTTTCCAGCGTGCAGGCGAGGCACGTGCTGACCTTGACCTGCGCCTTTCGGCTTCACGTCCGGCTGCATGTCGTCACTAAGCACGTCGCGTCCTTGATGCCAATCCTTCATGCCGATCCCGAAGGCCGGGCCACCTTCGGCGCTGGTTGAAGCCGCGCGCCTGGATGCTCGACGCTGCAATCGAGCACGACGGAAAAGGCTTCGCTCTCCGACATTCTCGTATAGGGTGGTGCCACGGAAAGCGGGGAGGCTGCCCTCGGCGCCCGCCTGGCCGCCTCGCTCCCTGGTCTCTCTCGGCGGCTCGCCGTCGGACAGCGCATCTCCGTCGCGCTCGACGTCAGTGCTGCGACAGCCACGCCTCGGCCTGATCGAGCGAGAACGAGTACGCGTCGCCAGGGATATCGGACGGTACGCGCGCGCCCTGCGCCACGTTGACGATTGAGAACCGACCGTGGCGTGCGCCCTTGCCGACTTTCTCCAGCCGGTAGCCCTTCGCCTGGGCCATCCGGCTGACCCGCTTCTCCTGTGCGTTGGCCACGAGCGCGCTCCTTCTGCGCGAACACTATATGAGATCAGGTCCAGATGACAGGGTTGGGCCGGCGGACCGCGAGGTTTCTCGACCTCTGCCTCCGGACGCAACCCTCTGCAGCAATGTCCAAGGATGGAGATGGCCATGTCGGCTTCAGTGTTTTCGTTCTCCGGGGAAAGCGAGACGTTGCCCAACGGCCGCGTGATCGTGCGCGGCACCCGAACCTCCACCGGGGGGCGCAACAAGAAGAATGTCTTCATCGAGGTTGAATGCGTGGTCGAGGAGGCCGGTGCCGTGGCGCAAGCCATCGCGACCATCCTGCAGCGTGCCGGACGGATCAACACGAGCGCGTTCTGAGCAGGCGACGCCGCGCGCGCACCGAACGTGCGTGATGCCGGCCTGCGGCCCGCGGCGGCTAGTGCGAGCCCTCGGTCTCTGCGACCTCGACGAACGAGCGCACGAAGCGCAGGTCACGCTTGTCCATCGGCGCCACAAGACAGGTCCTGAAGGTCTCGGACAGATCGACGATACGGTGCTCGACCAGCTTGGGGTCGGGGAAGAAGCTGTGCTCCAGCACGATGCCGATGCCCACGCCGTGCAGGACCGCCTCCTTCACCACCGGGTAGGAGTTCATCTTGACGACCTTGTTGAGCCCCACGCCCAGTTGCCGCGCCTTGGCGAGCACGATGCGCTGGGTCAACGAGCCGTCCTCGGGCAGCACCAGCGGCATATCCGCCAGATCCCGCAGCCTGAGCCGTGACGACTTCAGAATCGGATGCCCGCGATGGGCGATCAGCACGAACTTGTGCGCCATCAGCTCGAGCCGGAACAGATCCTCGGAAGCCGGCGGGTCGGTGATGATGGCCACGTCGACCTCGCGCGCGGCGAGCTTCTCCATCACCACGGTCCAGCTGTGCAGCGAGAACGACACCTCCACCTTGGGATACAGGCGGTTGTAGGCGGCGATCAGCGGCATCGCCGGCCGCGGCGCGTTGGCGACGATGCTGAGGTGGCCAGTCGACAGGGAGCTGTAGGATTCGATCTTCTCCGCAACGAGCTGCTCGAGCGTGCGAATGCGGTCTGACAGCGCGAACAGCTCCTTGCCGGCCGGCGTCAGCTCGAGGCCGCCGCGCCGCCGGACGAACAGGCTCGTGCCCATGACCTGCTCGAGCTTGGCGACATGCTGCGTCACGGCCGATTGCGTCACGCCCATGGCCTCTGCGGCGCGCGAGAAGCTGTGCTCGCGCGCGGCGTAAGAGAAGGCGGCGATCTGGTACGGGCTGATCTTCATGGCTCTCTCGGGCAGATCCGGCGCCAGGCGCCTTTGACATTAGCGCAGCTAATAACTCTTCATCGAACTGTCAATCTGACTTGTTAGGGAGGCGCGGCAAGAGAGCTGGGGGCAGGACATGGCGCAAGTACGCCTGCGCGACATTCGCAAGAGCTTCGACCGCGTCGAGGTCTTGAAGGGCGTCGACCTGGACATCGCCGACGGCGAGTTCATCTCGCTGGTGGGCCCGTCTGGATGCGGGAAGTCGACGCTCTTGCGCATCATTGCGGGGCTCGAGGGGCAGACATCGGGCCACATCGAGATCGGCGCCGAGAATGTCGACGGCGTCGCGCCCGCCGCGCGCAACCTGGCCATGGTATTCCAGTCCTACGCGCTCTATCCGCACCTTTCCGTGTTCGACAACATCGCCGTCCCCCTGCGCATGCGACGCCTCAGCACGCTGCAAAGGTTTCCGGGCCTGCGCTGGCTTGTGCCGGGAACGCGCAGCCGCGAGCGCGGCATCCGCGTCGACGTGGCAGCGGTCGCCGACCTGCTGGGGCTGCAGGAGCTGCTGGCGCGCAAGCCCGCCCAGCTCTCCGGCGGCCAGCGCCAGCGCGTCGCCGTGGGGCGCGCCATCGTGCGCGAGCCGCGCGCGTTCCTGCTCGATGAGCCGCTGTCGAACCTCGATGCCAAGCTGCGCGTCCACATGCGCACGGAGATCGCCCAGCTGCATCGCCGCCTCGGCGCGACCTTCATCTACGTCACGCACGACCAGGCGGAGGCGATGACCATGTCCGACCGCATCGCCGTCATGATGGATGGCAACGTCATCCAGATCGGCACGCCGGATCAGGTCTACGACGACCCGCAGGATCTGCGCGTGGCCGAGTTCATCGGCAGTCCGAAGATCAACGTGCTCGAGGCCGAGGCGGGCCAAGGCGG
This sequence comes from Hyphomicrobiaceae bacterium, assembly GCA_033764875.1. Lineage (GTDB taxonomy): Bacteria > Pseudomonadota > Alphaproteobacteria > Rhizobiales > Hyphomicrobiaceae > AWTP1-13. The sequence continues at coordinate 45,568 of JANRIO010000062.1, forward strand.
CCG
>JANRIO010000081.1:0-40388 GCA_033764875.1 Hyphomicrobiaceae bacterium
GAGATCCTTGCTGGAGCGGATGTCCTCGAGAATGGCGGCGTTCGGGCCGCGCAGGCTCGTCAGCAGCGCCGTCTCGAACTCGCGGACTTTGCCGAGCGCCAGCGGATCCAGGTAGCCGTTGGTGCCGGCCCAGATCACGCACACCTGCTCCTCCATCTTCAGCGGCGAGAACTGCGGCTGCTTCAAGAGCTCGGTGAGGCGGGCGCCGCGGTTGAGCAGGCGCTGGGTGGTCGCATCGAGATCGGAGCCGAACTGGGCGAAGGCCGCCATCTCGCGGTACTGCGCCAGCTCGCCCTTGATCTTGCCGGCGACCTTCTTCATGGCCTTGGTCTGGGCCGAGGAGCCGACGCGCGACACCGACAGGCCGACGTTCACGGCCGGACGGATGCCCTGGTAGAAGAGGTCGGTCTCGAGGAAGATCTGGCCGTCGGTGATCGAGATCACGTTGGTCGGGATGTAGGCCGAGACGTCGTTGGCCTGGGTCTCGATGACGGGCAGCGCCGTGAGCGAGCCCTTGCCGGCCGCGTCGCCCATCTTCGCCGCGCGCTCGAGCAGGCGCGAGTGGAGATAGAACACGTCGCCGGGATAGGCCTCGCGGCCGGGCGGACGACGCAGCAGCAGCGACATCTGGCGGTAGGCGACGGCCTGCTTGGAGAGGTCGTCGTAGATGATCACGGCGTGCATGCCGTTGTCGCGGAAGAACTCGCCCATGGCGCAGCCGGTGAAGGGCGCCAGGAACTGCATGGGCGCCGGGTCGGACGCGGTGGCGGCGACGATGATCGAGTACTCGAGCGCCCCGTTCTCCTCCAGCGCCTTCACGAACTGGGCGACGGTGGAGCGCTTCTGGCCGATGGCCACGTACACGCAGTAGAGCTTCTGGCTCTCGTCGTTGCCCTTGTTGACGGGCTTCTGGTTGAGGATGGTGTCGAGGGCGATGGCGGTCTTGCCGGTCTGGCGGTCGCCGATGATCAGCTCGCGCTGGCCGCGGCCGATCGGGATCAGGGCGTCGACCGACTTGAGGCCGGTCGCCATCGGCTCGTGCACCGACTTGCGGGGAATGATGCCGGGCGCCTTTACGTCGACGCGGGCGCGCTTGTCCGCCGTGATCGGGCCCTTGCCGTCGATGGGGTTGCCGAGGCCGTCGACCACGCGGCCGAGCAGGCCCTTGCCCACGGGCACGTCGACGATGGCGCCGGTGCGCTTGACCGTGTCGCCTTCCTTGATGGCGCGGTCGTCGCCGAAGATCACGACGCCGACGTTGTCGGTCTCGAGGTTGAGCGCCATGCCGCGGATGCCGCCCGGGAACTCCACCATCTCGCCGGCCTGGACCTTGTCGAGGCCGTAGACGCGGGCGATGCCGTCGCCGACCGACAGAACCTGACCGATCTCCGACACCTCGGCGTCCTTGCCGAAGTTCTTGATCTGCTCCCGGAGGATCGAGGAGATCTCTGAGGCGCGAATGTCCATCAGCCGATACCTTTCATCGCGACTTTGAGGTTGTTGAGCTTGGTGCGCAGCGAGCTGTCGATCATCTTGCTGCCGACCTTAACGACGAGGCCGCCCAGCAGGCTGGAATCGACCCGGGTGTTCACCTGCACGTCCTTGCCAATGGAGATGCGCAGCGTGTCCTTGAGCTGGTTGAGCTGCGCCTCCGAGAGCGGGTGCGCCGTCGCAACGTCCGCGGACACCTCGCCCTTGAAGCGGGCGACCAGAAGCGCGAACTCGCGCATCATGTCGGCAACCGCGAACAGGCGGCGGTTGCGGGCGATGACGCGCAGGAAATTGGCGGTGAGGGGGTTGGCCCCGGCCTTGGCCAGGATGGCGTCGAGCGCCTTGGCTTGATCGGCGGCCGCGATCACCGGGCTGCGCACCAACCGGAGAAAGTCGGGGCTTTCGTCCAAAAGCGCGGTCAAGGCCTTGAAATCGCTGGCTACCTCGTTGAGAACGCTCTGCTCTTTGGCGAGGTCGAACAGGGCGGCGGCGTAGCGGCCAGCCATGCTCGCCATGATGGGTTCGTCGGTCGACACGATGCGGATGGGCCCCTGGAAAAAAGCATGGACAGGCAGCTCCCTGCGCGCGACGCCCACGCGGCACCAGACGCCGGCGGGCGAACCCCTAAGGATACCGTCTTTCCATCTCGGCCCCGCGCATAGCACGCTGGTCGCAGGGCAGCAACCGCAGCGCTGGGGATCGAATGCCGCAGAGGGATATTCTAAAGTAGCAGAGGCCGGCCGCAATGGGCCGGAAACCCACGTCCATGCAGCCCTGCAGGAGGCGCCTCAGCTTTGCCACCCGGCAGCGCTAGCACTGGCGGCTCGTGCGTTTGCCCCTACCTATAAGGATCGCTCGCTCGCGCCGCGGCGTTGTCCGGCGGGCCCTGCGAAGCCTCCGGTCGATCTGATCCGACGGACGGGGTGGCAAAAGGGCGTTCGGTTTGATGGACTTAGCTCGGCCAGGGTGGCGGCGCCGCGCCGCGTGGCCTGACCCAGTGCAGCTTTGACAGCGGAGCAAGGGAGAATCCATATGAAGAGCAAGATGTTGTTCGCCGCAGGCGGTGTCCTGCTGGCGTTGTCGGCCGCGCCGAGCGCGGCGGCTCCAGTGTCGTCGGGCGTTGCCCCGATCCCGGCGGCCGAGCGGTCCGACAGCCTAACCAGCCAAGTGCATGGGCGGCGCGGCGGCTGGCGCGGCAGAAGGGGCTGGGGACCGGGCATCGGCCTTGGCCTCGGCATCATCGGAGGCGCCATCATCGCCAACGAGATCTACCGTCCGCGCCGCGGCTACTACTATGACGACTATGCCTACGACGGCCCCTACTACTATCCGGACAACTACAGCGGCGATCCGCGGCGCGTCTGCGCGCAGAACTTCCGCTCGTTCGAATGGAGCACGGGGCTGTACACCACGTACTCCGGCGAGAAGCGGCTCTGCCCCTACCTGAGGTAGCAATCGCCCTCGCCTGCCGCGCAAATGTCAGAACGGGCTGCGCCGCAGCCCGTTTTTCTTTTGTCCGCTAGCGGTTAGCCGCGCATGTGTCGCACCTTGGCCGGGCGAGTGTGCCCCGTCCGCTCTGGCCAGCCGATGCCATTCGCGCGCATAATGACAGCCACGAATCGCAGGGCACGCAGGCAGGTCGCCGAGGGCTGAAGCTCGTTTCTCGTCAATCAGTTGCAGGTGGCCGATTTCGATCGGCTGGAGATGATCAGAAGCAGCGCAGACGGCATGGCCAAGCCGCGCACGGAGTATTTCATGCTCCTCGGCGCGAGCCTTGCCGTCGTGGCCGCCCTTCTGATCGCGATCTTTGCCGGCACGCCGGGGGCGCCGGGGCGGGGAGATTCGGCGTTTGCGCTGCTGCTGAGCTTCATCGCCAGCGCCATCGTGATGGGCGGCGTGTTCACCTTCCGGGCCGCCACGGGCGCCGCCACCGACCACGACGCCCACCGCGAGATCGCCGAGCTGCGCCGCAACCTCGTCACCGTCGAGGCCATTCTCAAGGCCGAGCCGCAGGTGCTCGTCTACTGGGAGAAGGGCCAGAGCGTGCGCATGATGATGCACACCCTGACCGGCGTGGCGGGGCTGCCCTGGGCGGAGCCCGATCTGCTGCGCTTCGGCGGCTGGCTCGATGCGGCCTCGACGCAAGAGCTGAAGATGGGTCTCGACGGGCTGTTCCGCGACGGCCAGCCGTTCACGGTGCTGCTGCGGACTGTCGCTGGGGCCCACGTCGAGGCCGATGGGCGGGCGGCGGGCGGGCGGGCGATCCTGCGCCTGCGCGACGTCGCCGGGCGCAAACGCGACCTTGCACGCATTCTCGACCAGCATCGCCAGCTCGTGCGCGACACGATCGCGGGGCGGACGCTGCTCAATGCGCTGCCGATGCCGGCCTGGTTCCGCAGCGCGGACGGACGAATCGAGTGGGTCAACGAGGCCTACGTGCGCGCGGTCGAGGCGGCGAGCGAGGCCGAGGTGCGCGAGCACCAGATCGAGCTGCTCGAGGCGCGCCAGCGGCAGGCCGCGCGCACATCGCTCAGCGTCGGCGTGCCCTATCGCGACCGCGTGCACATCATCAGCGGCGGCGTGCGCAAGGCGCATGACGTGGTGGTGCTGCCGCTCGACGCGGCAAGCGTGGGCGCAGCCATCGACGTGACCGAGATCGAGAGCGCTCAAGGCGAGATCGCCCGCCATGTCGGGGCCTACGAGCGCACGCTCGACCGGGTGGCGACGGGCGTCGCCATCTTCGGTCCCGACCAGCGGCTCACGTTCTTCAACGAGGCCTATCGCAAGCTGTGGCAGCTCGATGCCGACTGGCTCGCCAGCGGACCGACCGACAGCGAGATTCTCGACCGCCTGCGCGAGCTGTCGCGGCTTCCCGAGGCGACCGACTACAAGGGCTGGAAGGCCAAGGTCCTCGCCGGCCACGCGGGCGGCGCCGACTACGACGACTGGTGGCACCTGCTCGACGGGCGCACGATCCACGTCACCTCCGCCCAGCGACCCGAGGGCGGCGTCACCTACATCTACGACGACGTCACGCAGACGATCGAGCTCGAGAGCCGCTACAATGCGCTGATCGACGTGCAGCGGGAGACACTCGACCACCTGGAGGAGGGCGTCGCGCTGTTTGCCACCGACGGCCGCCTGCAGCTCTTCAACCAGGCGTTCGCGCAGATCTGGAGGCTGCCGCGCAACCGCTTGAAGGAGGGCCCGCACATCGACGAGGTGATCGGCCAGTGCATGGGCCTCTACGAGAGCGCTCCCACCTGGGCGCAGATCGGGCGTGCGGTGACCGGCATCTCCGACCGGCGGCAGCCGATCGAGGGGCTGATGGAGCGGCCCGACGATACCTACATCGAGTACGCCGTGTCGCCGCTGCCGGACGGGGCCACGCTGCTGACCTTCGTCGACGTCTCCGACAGCCGCCGCTACGCCCGCACTCTGAGCGAGCGCAACGACGCGCTGCTCGCCGCCGACACGCTGAAGAACCAGTTCATCAGCCACGTCTCCTACGAGCTGCGCACGCCGCTGCAGAACGTGATCGGGTTCAGCGAGCTGCTGGCAAGCCCGCGCGTGGGCGAGCTCAATGCGCAGCAGATGGAGTACCTGGGCGTCATCTCGGCGCAATCGCGCAGCCTGCTGTCGATCATCAACGACATCCTGGACCTCGCCACGATCGATGCCGGCGTCCTCGAGCTGAAGCTCTCGACGGTGCGGGTGGACGCGGTGATCGACCGGTCCGTCGAGGCCGTGCGGGACAGGCTCGCCCGCGCCCGCCTCAATCTGGACATCGCGGTTGCCGAGGATGCCGTGGAGTTCGTCGCCGACGAGGCTCGCGTGCGGCAGGTGCTGTACAATCTCCTCTCCAACGCCATCGGCTTCTCCAAGTCCGGCGACGGCGTCAGGATCGAGGTGCGGCGTGAAGCGGGCATGATGGCCTTCTCGGTGATCGACAGCGGTCTCGGCATCCCCAGGGAGCGGCAGGCGCAGGTGCTCGAGCGCTTCGTGAGCGACAGCCGCGGCTCCAAGCACAGGGGTGTGGGCCTCGGGCTGTCCATCGTGAAGAGCCTGGTAGAGCTGCACGGCGGCAGCGTTGACCTGTTCTCCGTGCCGGGCTTCGGCACCACCGTCACCGTACGCTTCCCCGAGCAGGCGCGTGCGCTCGACGGCCGGGACAGGGGCGCTGCGGCATCCCTCTCGTCATGATGCCGGGGCTGTGTCTCATTGTCGACGAGCGCGGCCTCGTGCGTGTGGCCGAGCTGATGGCGCTGAAGGTGCGCGCGGGGGACGCCGTGGCACTCTACGGCGACCTCGGTGCCGGCAAGACCACGTTCGCGCGGGCCATGATCCGGGCGCTGATGGCCGACGCGGCCTGCGAGGTGCCGAGCCCGACCTTCGCGCTGAGCCAGATCTACGACAGCGCGCGCATGAGCATCGCACACTTCGACATGTACCGCCTTGCCAGCCCCGACGAGGCGGCCGAGATCGGTTTCGAGGAGGCAGCGGCGCAGGGGCTCGCGATCGTCGAATGGCCCGAGCGCGTCGCCGAGATGTTGCCGCAGAGCCGCTTCGAGGTGCATCTGGAGGAGGCGCAGGAGGGCAGGGCGCGCAGCGTGCGCCTCAAGGCGCAGGGCGCGTGCGCCGAGCGGCTGGCGCGGCTCGGCGAGATCCTGGCCTTTCTCGATCGCCTGCCGCCGTGGGACGCAGCGCGCGCCGCCTATCTGCAGGGCGATGCCTCGACGCGGGCCTACGCGCGGCTCTCCACCGACGCCGGCACCGCCATCCTCATGGATGCGCCGCGGCAGCCGGACGGGCCGCCAGTGCGTGACGGCAAGCCCTACAGCCAGATCGCGCATCTGGCCGAGGATGTGCGGCCGTTCTCGGCGATCGACCAGGCCTTGCGTGCGGCCGGCATCAGCGCGCCGCAGATCTACGCGGAGGACCTCGAGCAGGGCCTGCTGCTGACCGAGGACATGGGCGACAGGGTGTTCGGGCAGGAGATCGCGCGCGGGGCCTCGCAGGCGGAGCTGTGGCGGGCTGCCGTCGATGTGCTCGTGCACCTGCGCACGGTGCCGGTGCCGGACAGGCTGCCTCTGGCCGACGGCACGACCTACTGCCTGCCGCGGCGCGACCGGGCGGCCTTCGAGATCGAGATCGATCTGCTGCTCGACTGGTACTGGTCAGCGGTCAAGGGCGCCCCGGCGCCGGGCGAGGTCAGGTCCGAGTTCGCGCGCCTGTGGCAGCCGGTGATCGACCGCCTGCTGGCGCTGCCCGGCGGCTGGTTCCTGCGCGACTTCCACTCGCCGAACCTGCTGTGGCTGCCGGAGCGGCCCGGGCTGGCGCGCGTCGGTGTCATCGATTTCCAGGATGCGCTCAACGAGCATGCCGCCTTCGACCTCGTGTCGCTGCTGCAGGACGCGCGGGTGGACGTGGCGCCCGAACTCGAGAGCGCCCTGTTCGAGCATTATTGCGTCGAGGCCGGCCGGTCCGACCCGAGGTTCGATCGCGACAGTTTTGCGGCGGCGTACGCGGATTTCGGTGCGCAACGCAACACGCGGCTGATCGGCCTGTGGGCCCGGCTGCTGAAGCGTGACGGCAAACCCCAGTACCTGCAGCATCTGCCGCGCACCTGGGGATATCTCGACCGCAACCTGCGCAGCCCGCATCTCGGCGCGCTCAGGGCGTGGTACGAGAAGCACTTTCCGCCGTCGGCGCGACGGGCGGACCTCGAGGCTTAGCGACGACGCGCGGGGGGATGCGGCGCCGCGGACACTCCGCGACAGGCCGCTCCGCGCGCTAGAGCTTTCCCGAGAGACGAACGAGAGCCGGCAACGCCGTGGGCAGGGGTATGACGTCACGCATCGACACGGCCATGGTGCTGGCCGCCGGCTTGGGCACGCGCATGGCGCCGGCCGCCGGCAAGCTGCCGAAGCCGCTGGTCCGTCTCGGCGGCACCGCGCTCATCGATCGCGTGCTCGACCGCATCGCGGCGGCCGGCATCGGCACGGCGGTGGTGAACGTGCATCACAAGGCCGATCAGATCGAGGACCACCTGAAGGGGCGGAAGAAGCCGAAGATCGTCCTCTCGGACGAGCGGGACACGCTCCTCGACACCGGTGGCGGCGTGAAGAAGGCGCTGCCGAAGCTCGGCAAGGGAGCCTTCCTGGTCCACAACTCCGACAGCGTCTGGATCGAGGGCATCGGGGCCAACCTCACGCGGCTGATGGAGGCCTGGGACGCGGCGCGCATGGACGTGCTGATGATGCTGGCGCTTTCCAGCACGAGCTACGGCTACCAGGGCCGCGGCGACTTCGCCTTCGACGCCGACGGCCGCATCCGCCGGCGCAAGAACGAGCAGGACATCGTGCCGTTTGCATTCACAGGCGTCTCCATCGCGCACCCGCGCCTCTTCGCAAAGGCGCCCGATGGCGTATTCTCCCTCAACCGGGTCTGGGATCAGGCCATCGAGGCGGGCCGCGCGTTCGGCCTGCGCATGGAGGGGATCTGGATGCACGTCGGTACACCCGAAGCCCTGGCCCAGGCCGAGCAGGCCTTGAATGACGCGCGCCGCGGCTAGCTCCCACGACAGGCGGGTCTATACGATCCCGGCGGGCCTGCCGTTCATGGAGACGCTAGCGCGATCGCTGCTCGCCGGCGAGCTGCCGGACGCAGGCGTCGGCAGGCCCGGCCCCATCGCGCTCTCCGACACGACGCTGCTGCTTCCAGGCCGCGGGCTCGTCAGCGCGCTGCAAGCGGCGTTCACGAAGGCGGGCGGCGGCAGGCCGCTGCTGCTGCCGCGCATCAAGGCGATCGCGGAGACGGAGACCGACCTCGATGTCCTGACGAGTGCCGAGGACATCGCCCACTCGGCAGCGACCGGGGCGAAGCCGGTGGTCGGGCGGCTCGAGCGGCAGCTGGTGCTGAGCGCGCTCGTGTTGCGCTGGGCGCGGCAGACCGGGCGCGGCACGACGCCGGCGCAGGCGGCGCACCTGGCCAAGGAGCTGGCGCTGCTGATGGACATGCTCGAGAGTCACGGCCTCGCGCCCGAGGCCCTCGAGAAGGTGGTGCCGGAGGAGCTGAGCGAGCACTGGAAGGAGACACTGCTCTTCCTGCGCATCATCGCCGAGTGGTGGCCGCACCATCTCGCGGAGCGGGGCGTGATCTCGCCGGTCGAGCACCGGCATCGGATCCTGCGGGCGGAGGCGGCGCGGCTTGCCGCGTCGCCGCCCGCCGCCCCCGTCGTCCTGGCGGGCGTCACGGCGCTCGACCCGGCGGCGCTCGCGCTCGCCAAGGCGGTGCTGGCGCTGCCCAACGGTGCGCTGGTGCTGCCGGCGCTCGATCTCAACTGCGACGCGGCGACGTGGGCGGCGATCGTGCCTCGGCATCCGGAGCATCCGCAGTTCGGCTTGGCGCGGATGCTCGCCGATCTGGGCGTCGACCGCGGCGAGGTGCGGGTGCTCGCGGGCGCCAACGAGCCCGCGCCGGCCAGGCTGCGGACCGGTTTTGCCAACGAGGCGATGCGGCCCGCGGAGACGACGGAGCACTGGCGCGCGTATGTGGAGCGGGCGCGGAAGAAGGATCTGCGCGCGGCGCTGGCGGGCATCGGCCTGGTCGAGGCGGCAACGGCCGAGGAGGAGGCGGAGGCCGTCGCGCTGATGCTGCGCGAGGCGGTGGAGACGCCCGGCCGCAGCGCCGCCCTGGTGACGCCCGACCCGCGGCTGGCGCGGCGCGTCTCGGTGCGACTGAGGGCATGGGGCATGAGCGTGCCGGTGTCGGCGGGCACGCCGTTCATGGAGACGCCGAGCGGCGCCTTCCTCGACCTCGTCATCAATGCCGCCGCGCACGGCTTCGCGCCGAGGGCCGTTGCGGACCTCAGCAAGCACCCGATGTTCCGTGCCGGCCTGCCCGAGAGCGAGGTGCGGGCGGGAACGCGCGCGCTCGAGCTCGCCGTGCTGCGTCAGCCCTACTTCGGCCAGGGGCTGGAGGGCCTGGGCGACGCGCTGGCTGCGGCGCGCATCTCCGACAAGCGGCGGCATCCGGCGGTGACACGCCTCTCGCAGGCGGACTGGGAGGCCGCCGAGGCGCTGGTCGCGGCGTTGAAGCTGGCGTTCCGGCCGCTGGCGCAGCTGTTTGCAACGCGGGAGGCGAGACCGCTCGGAGCGCTCGTGCGCGGGCACACCAACGCGGCCCAGCAGCTCACGCCGGCGGAGGGACTGTGGTTTGGCCGCGCCGGCGAGTGGGGCTCGAAGTTCTTCGCCAAGCTCATGGACGAGGATCTCGTGGCGCCGGAGGTGGCGGCGGAGGACTATCCCGAGCTATACCGCGCCCTGGTGGCGCAAAAGAGCCTGCGCATCGACGGGCCCGAGCACCCGCGCATCGCCATCCGGGATCCCTTCGAGGCCCGCCTGCAGCTGCCCGACCTCGTCATTCTCGGTGGCCTCAACGAGGGCACCTGGCCGGCGGGCGCCGAGCCCGGCCCGTGGCTCAGCCGGCCGATGCGGGCGACGCTCGGCCTGCCCTCGCCGGAGGAGCGGATCGGCGAGGCCGCGCACGGCTTCGCCTCGCTTCTGGGCGCCCCGAACGTGATGCTGACGCGGGCGGCCAAGGTCGACGGCGCCCCGACGGTTCCCTCGCGCTGGCTGCTGCGCCTGGAGGCGCTGCGCAAGGGGCTCGAGGCGCCGCATGCGGCAGAGCCGTGGACGCACTGGGCGCGCGCGCGCAACAGGGTGCCGCGCCAGGTGCAGGTGACGGCCCCGCCGGCGCCGCGGCCCGCCGTCGAGCTGCGGCCGCGCAAGCTCAGCGTGACGGCAGTGGAGAAATGGTTCGCGAACCCCTATGCGCTCTACGCCCAGCGCATCCTGCGCCTGGAGCCGCTGCCGCCACTCGGCCTCGAGCCGGGCGCGTCGCTGCGCGGCGAGATCGTGCACGAGGCGCTCGGCCGCTTCGCGCGCCAGTTTCCAGGCGCGATGCCGGAGGATGCCGCCGGCGCGCTGATCGAGATCGCCGAGGGAATGCTTGCCGAGCTCAGGGCATCGCCGCGGGTCGTCGCCTTCTGGGTGCCGCGGCTTGCCCGCTTCGCGCAGTGGTTTGCCGAGACCGAGCCCGAGCGCCGCCGGGGCATGCACAGCCACCACGCCGAGATCGACGGAAGCATGGTGCTCGACGTCGCCGGCAAGCCGTTCACGCTGACGGCGCGGGCCGATCGCATCGACGCGCGCGCCATCGGCGGGCGGCTCGCGCTCACCATCACGGACTACAAGTCCGCAGCCGGCATCGCGGCGCTGGCTTTGCGGGCGCAGCGCGGGCTGGCGCCGCAGCTGCCGCTGGAGGCGGCGATCGCGCTTGCCGGCGGCTTCACCGGTCTCGGGCACGCGGACGCGGCCCCGCTCGTCGACGAGCTGCGCTACATCTCGGCGTCGGGCGGTGAGCCGCCGGGGCAGGAGGTGTGCCTCAAGCTCGGCGACGTGGCGGCCACGGCACGCGAGATGCAGCGCGGGCTGGAGGCGATGATCGGCGAGTTCGACAAGCCGGACACGCCCTACGCCGCCGTTCGGCGGGCGCGCTTCACCTACGACTACGACGACTATGCGCACCTGGCGCGCGTCGCCGAGTGGTTCGGGGACCTGGCGGAGGAGACGACGCCATGAGCCTGCTCTCGCGCCTCTTCGGCGGCTCCGACGGCGACGATCTCGACAGGGTGCGCGCCGAGACGCGGCGGCTGCAGTCGCAGGCATCCGACCCGGCAAGCTCGGTGTGGGTGAGCGCCAACGCCGGCACCGGCAAGACGCACGTGCTCACCATGCGCGTGCTGCGGCTTCTGCTCGCCGGCACGCCGCCCGAGCGCATCCTGGCGCTCACCTACACCAAGGCCGCCGCCGCCGAGATGTCGAAGCGCGTGTTCGACCGCCTGGCCGAGTGGGTGACGGCAGATGAGCACAAGCTCGCGGGCACGCTCGAGGAGCTCACGGGGCGCTCGCCATCGGCGGACGAGCTGCGCCTGGCGCGGCGGTTGTTCGCCGTCGCCATCGAGACGCCCGGCGGCCTCAAGGTGCAGACCATTCACGCCTTCTGCGAGCGGCTGCTGCAACGCTTCTCGCTGGAGGCCGACGTGCCGCCCGGTTTCGAGATCCTCGACGACCACGACAAGGCGGAGCTGCTCTCGGAGGCCATGGACGAGATGCTGCTCGCGGCCACGGCGCCCGGGAACGCGCAGTCGGCGCTGGCGCGCGCGCTGGCCTGCGCGGTCGGCTTTGCCACGGAGACGAGCTTCGAGGAGCTGCTCGCGGAGGCGCTCGGGGAGCGCGAATGGCTCGAGCGTGCCGGCGGGGCGGCGGCGCCCGACGCGGACCTCGGAGAGGCCGAGGCGCTGTACCGCGAAGGGCTCGGCGTCAGGGAGGGGCGCACGAGCGAGGCCATCGACGCGGCGATCGCGGAGCTGATCTCGGCGCAGGACCTCGCCCGCATCAAGGCGGTGCTCGAGAGCGGTGGCAAGAGCGACCAGGACCTTGCGGCGCTCGCCGGCGAGGCCATGCGCGCGCGGAGCCCGGCGCAGCGCTTCGAGGCCTATTGCGAGCTGTTCCTGACCCAGGCGCGGGAGCCGCGCAAGAAGCTCATGACCAAGGCGCTGATCGACGATCACGCGCAGCTCCACGGGCTGTTCTCGCGGGCCCAGGACGGCTTCGCGCGGCTCGCGGAGGAGCGGGCGGCGCTGCAGGTGTACGAGGCGAGCCTGGCGCTGACGCGGCTGGCGGGCTTCGTGATGGACCGCTACCGGCACCTCAAGGCGCAGCGCGCGGCGCTCGACTTCGAGGATCTGGTGGCCAAGTCCGCGCACCTGCTCGAGCGCTCGGATGCGGTGGAGTGGGTGCTGTACAAGCTCGACAACGGCATCGATCACATCCTCGTCGACGAGGCACAGGACACCGCGCCCTTGCAGTGGCACGTGGTGCGGGCGCTGGCGCAGGAGTTCTTCTCCGGCGAGGGCGCTCAGCGGGAAGGCGTGCGCACGCTGTTCGCGGTGGGCGACGAGAAGCAGTCGATCTACGGCTTCCAGGGCGCGGCGCCGCACATGTTCCGCAACACCGGCGACCGGTTCCAGCTCGCGGCCGACGCGGCCGGGCTCGCCTGGCGCAAGGTGCCGCTGTCGCTGTCGTTCCGGTCCACGGCGCCGCTGCTGAAGGCCGTAGACCGCATCTTCGCCGATCCGGCCCGCACGCCGGGCGTGGGCGGGGCGGCGGTGGTGCACATGGCGCATCGCGCGGGCCATGCGGGACATGTCGAGGTGTGGCCGGTCGAGCTGCCCGACGAGCCGGCGGATGAAAGCAAGCCCTGGGAGCCGCTGGCGTCGCCGGCAGCGAAGAAGCCGGCCGCACGGCTTGCCCAGCGCATCGCCGACACCATCGCGGGCTGGCTCGCGACGGGCGAGAGGCTGCACTCGGAAGGGCGGCCGATCCGGGCCGGCGACATCCTGATCCTGGTGCGCAAGCGCGTGCCCTTCGCCCCGGTGATGGTGTCGGCACTGAAGGCGCGGGGCATTGCCGTGGCCGGTGCCGACCGCCTCCTGCTCACCGAGCAGATCGCGGTCATGGACCTCGTGGCGCTCGGCCAGGTGATGGTGCTGCCCGAGGACGACCTGTCGCTCGCCGCGCTGCTCAAGTCGCCGCTGCTCGGCCTCGACGACGACGATCTGATCGCGATCGCGCCCAAGCGCGAGGGCTCGCTGTGGCAGGCGCTGCACAAGGTGGCGGCGGCGGGGGCGTCGAGGCTGGCGGAGGCTGTCGAGAAGCTGCGGCGATGGCGGCAGGCGGCGAGGGAGCGGCCTCCCTACGAGTTCTTCGCGGGGCTGCTCGATGCCGAGGGCCAGAGGAAGCGGATGCTGGCTCGGCTCGGCCCGGACGCGGCGGACGCCATCGACGAGTTCCTCAACCTGGCGCTCGCCTACGGTCAGCATGCGCCGCCGACGCTGCAGGGGTTCCTGATCTCGCTGTCGGACGTGCGGCACGAGATCAAGCGGGACATGGAGCAGGGGCGCGACGAGGTGCGCGTGATGACGGTGCACGGCGCCAAGGGCCTGGAGGCGCCGATCGTGTTCCTGCCCGACACCTGCCATGCCGGCTCCGGCCGTCCGCCGGGAACGCTGATCGAGATGGCCGGCGGGGAGCGAGACGGCGAGGCGGCGCCGTTCCTGTGGCCGGTGAAGGGCACCTCGAAGGTGCCGGCCGTGGTTGCCGCGCGGCAGGCGCTGCGGGTGGCGGAGGCGGAGGAGCGCAACCGGCTGCTCTACGTGGCGCTGACGCGACCGCGCGATCGGCTCTACGTCGCCGGCTTCCAGGGGGTGCAGGCCCCGGCCGCGGACTGCTGGTACAATCTTATTGCGCAGGGCCTCGATGGGCTCGCCGAGAAGGTGACGGGCAGGGACGGGCGCACGTTGCTGATCCTGGACAGCCCGCAATCGGCGAAGGCGGCGGAGCCGCGGCTGGAGCGGGCGCAGGCGCCGGCAGCGGAACCGCTTCCGGCCTGGGCCGACCGGCCGGCGCCGGCCGAGCCGCTGCTGTCGCTCCCCCTGTCGCCGTCGCGCCTGGCCCCTCTCGAGCACGAGGCGACCGAGACAGGCAGGCGCGAGCCCGCGGCGCCCAAGCCGCGCCGGCCGAGGGAGCCCGTCATCCTGCCGCCGGCAGTCCTTGCCGACGAGGCCCGCTTCCTGCGCGGTACCCTGACGCACGCGTTGCTGGAGCACCTGCCGTCGCTCGGGGTCGACCAGCAGGAGGCGGCCGCCCGCGCCTTCCTCGCAGGCCAGGCGCCAAAGCTTCCGGCGGCCGTGCGGGAGGGAATCGTGGCGGAGACCATCGCGATCCTGCGGGACCAGACGTTCGCGCCGCTGTTCGGGCCGCAGAGTCGCGCAGAGGTGGCACTCGCGGCGGAGATCCCGCGGCCGGCGGGGAAGAAGGGGCCGGCCCTCAGCCTCAGCGGCAAGATCGACCGCCTGGTGAAGACCGACGAGGCGGTGCTGATCGTCGACTTCAAGACCAATCGGCCGCCGCCGGAGGATGCCGACGACGTGGCGGACGCCTATCTGCTGCAACTCTCGGCCTATCGGCTCGCGGTGCAAAGCATTTTCCCCGAGAGTCCGATCCGGTGCGCCATTCTTTGGACGGACGGGCCGAGAATCATGGAGATCAAGGCCGCGGTGCTCGACGCCTACGAAGCACGTTTGTGGGAGCTTGACCCCGTCGTCCTTGACGCTTGACAGCGTGCTCCCTACGTTGCCGTCAAACAGGCCGGCGGCTACGGCGCCGGTGCAAAAGCCCTCCTCGACCATGACCTGCCAAGGCCAGGATCCGAGGGCCAAGAAGGAGAGAGATCATGAGCGATACTGTGCATGTTTCGGACGCGAGCTTCAAAGAGGACGTGCTGCAATCGTCCGAGCCCGTGCTGGTCGACTTCTTCGCCGAGTGGTGCGGGCCCTGCAAGGCCATGGCGCCGGCGCTCGACGCAGTCGCCAAGGAGCTGAAGGGCAAGGTGAAGATCGCCAAGATCGACGTGGACCAGAACCCCGGGATCACGCAGCAGTATCACATCCAGGCGATGCCCACGCTGATGATCTTCAAGGACGGCAAGGTGGCCGCCCAGCGTGTCGGCGCCCTCACGCAGAAGAAGCAGCTGCAGGATTGGATCACGCAGTCGATCTAAGCCGGATCTGCGCAGAGCGGATTTGAAAGGGGCGGGCCCGGAACGGCCGGCCCCTTTTGCATTGGGCAACGCGGCATGCCTCATGCCGCATTGCACTCAGGGGGCAAGGACGGCCACGAGCTGCCCCTCGGCCACCGGCGACTTTTCCTCGACCAGGAGGCGCGCGAGCGTGCCCGTCGCGTCCGCCGTGACGGGGATCTCCATCTTCATGGATTCGATGAGCATGATGGTGTCGCCGGCCTCAATGCGCTGGCCGACCTCGGCCAGGATCTTCCAGACAGAGCCTGCCACCTCAGTACGCGCCTCGATGTCGGCCATCCCGTTCCCCCTCCTCGCGTGTGTGCAACGTGTTCCGGCGTAGTAGCATCTCTGGGGTGCGAATTGTCCAGATGGCGCAAGCGGGGCGGAGGAACAACGGCATGGACACGACGATGGACGGGCTCGTGGCGACGGCCGAGCGGATCGGGCAGCTGCTGATCGCGAGGAAGGAAACCATAGCCGTCGGCGAGAGCTCGACGGGCGGCCTGATCAGCGCGGCGCTGCTCTCGGTGCCGGGAGCGTCGGCCTACTTCATGGGCGGAGCGGTGGTCTACACCCGGCAGGCCAGGCGCGCGCTGCTGCAAATCCCCAACGAGGCCGTGGCGCACGTGCGCTCGGCGAGCGAGCCGTACGCGGCAATCGTCGCCCGCACGATCCGGGAGCAGCACCGCACCACGTGGGGGCTGTCGGAGACCGGCGCCACCGGGCCCACGGGCAATCGCTACGGCGACGCGGCGGGGCATTGCTGCATCGGTCTCTCCGGTCCCCTGGAGCGCACGCTGACCCTGGAGACCGGCGCGGCCGATCGTCGGGCGAACATGCACGCCTTCGCTGCGCGGGCACTCGGCGCCCTGCTGGAGGCGCTCGAAACGAATGGGATGCCGCGCTGATCTCGTTCGCTGCCGCACAACCGTGCAGTGCACAACAGCGTTTGCGCATCGATTGGCGGCCGCTGGCGCTATAAGTCGGGCATCACGAAGCTCTGACTTGAACCCGTTTGCGCATTCGTGAGCATAGTCGGCGGCGGCAACGATACGGCGGAGGCCCTTCAGCCCGCATGGCAGCACTGCAACATCTCGTCCCCCGGCAGCTCGTGCCGGATCTGTCGGTGCCCCTCGTGGGCGGTCCGCGATGGCGGCTGTGCGATCAGAAGCCCCAGCATTTCACGATGCTGATCTTTTATCGCGGCCTGCACTGCCCGCAGTGCCGCAACTACCTGAAGGAGGCCGAGGCCCGGCTCAAGGAGTTCCGTGCCGCCGGCGTCAGCGTGATCGCCCTGTCCTGCGACAGCGAGGTGCGCGGCAACGCCACGGAGAAGGACTGGGGCCTGAACTACCTGCCGCTGGCGTGGGGGCTGACGCCGCAGCAGGGCAAGGCGTTCGGCCTGTTCCTGTCGCGGGGCAGCGGCACGACCGTGCTCGGCATCGAGGAGCCGCCGCTGTTCGTCGAGCCCGGGCTGTTTCTGGTGCGGCCCGACCGGACACTGTTCTTCGCCTCGATCCAGAACATGCCGTTCGCGCGGCCGGTATTGCTCGACGTGCTGCGCATGATCGAGTGGACCGTCGCCAACAACTATCCCGCGCGAGGCGACGCGGAGGCCTGAGCCGCGCGCGAGACGCGTTGTGCTCTATCCCTGGCGGCGCGGATCGGCGACGTCCTCGATGACGAGCTCGAGCTTGTTGCGGCCGTTCCAGGTATCGCGGCGCAGGTGACCCGCGACGTGCAGCGGCAGCCCGGCGGAAGCGAGGATCGCCTCACCGATGGGCTGGCCGGCGGCGCGGAAGGCGACCGCGTCGAGCTTGGAGCCGTCGCCGGCCTCGAGCGTGCAGCGCACGTGCGCCTCGCCCACGACCTTGGCAAAGCGCACGCGGTGGGCGGGAAAGGCGAAGCGCGGCTGCGGATTGCCCTGGCCGTAGGGTCCGGCGCGCTCGATCAGGCCCAGGAGATCGTCGTTGACGCTGAGCGGCGTGAGGGCGCCGTCAAGATCGAGCGCGGCTGCGGTGCGCGCGGCGTCGGTGCGGGCGACCAGGCGCGCCTGCAGAAACGCCGCAAGGGCCTCCAGCTTGTCGCGCATGACGGTGAGGCCGGCGGCCATGGCGTGGCCGCCACCCTTCTCCAGAATGCCCTCCGCCACGCCGGCGCGCACCGCCTCGCCGATGTCGACGCCGTCGATGGAGCGCAGCGAGGCGGTGCCGCGGCCCGCCTCGTCCCAGGCGATGACGCACGAGGGCCGGCGGAAGCGCTCCGTGAGGCGGCTCGCGACAAGGCCGACGACGCCCTTGTGCCAGGCCTCGCCGCCGACGACGAGCACGGCGCAATCCGGGCTCTCGTCGACCATGCGGTCGGCGGTGGCCATGGCTTCCTCCAGCGTCGCCGTCTCGATGGCCTTCCGCTCGCGGTTGAGCTTGTCGAGCAGCACTGCAATACGCGCCGCCTCGAGCTCGTCGTGACCCGACAGCAGGCGTGCGCCCAGGCCGGCGTCGCCGATGCGGCCGCCGGCGTTGATGCGGGGCCCGAGCACGAAGCCCAGGTGATAGGCCGTCGGCGCGACGGCGAGGCCGGCGGCATCCGACAGCGCCTTGAGGCCGACGTTGCTGCGCTGGTGCATCACCTGCAGGCCCTTGACCACGTAGGCGCGGTTGAGACCCTTCAACGGCACCACGTCGCAGACGGTGGCGAGCGCAACCAGATCGAGCCACTGCAGCAGGTTGGGCGGCGCCAGGGCGCCGGAATAGGCGTTGCGCGACCTCAGCTCGCGCGCCACGGCGACAAGCAGCAGGAAGACGACGCCGGCCGCGCACAAATGGCCGAGGCCGGAGAGGTCGTCCTGGCGGTTGGGGTTGACCACGGCGACGACGGCGGGCAGGCGCTCGTCAGCCTGATGATGGTCGACGACGACCACCTCGGTGCCGTGGGGCTTGGCCGCCTCGAGCGTCTCGAAGCTGGTCGTGCCGCAGTCGACGGTGACGATGAGATCGGCCTCGCGCGCCAGCATGTCGATGGCCTGCGGGTTGGGGCCGTAGCCTTCCAGCAGGCGGTCGGGAATGTAGATGCGCGCGTCGATGCCGTGATGGGCGAGAAACAGGCGCATGAGGGCGGACGAGCAGGCGCCGTCGACGTCGTAGTCGCCGAACACGGCGATG
The DNA here is from genome assembly GCA_033764875.1 of Hyphomicrobiaceae bacterium. Classification (GTDB taxonomy): domain Bacteria; phylum Pseudomonadota; class Alphaproteobacteria; order Rhizobiales; family Hyphomicrobiaceae; genus AWTP1-13. The sequence goes on from JANRIO010000081.1 coordinate 18,360, forward strand.
CGCTCGCGCTTCAGGATCGCATCGCCGAGGCGGCGGGCGGCGACATCCATGTCGCGCAGCGCGCTGGGGTCCGGCATCAGCGCCTTGATGGTCGGATCGAGGGCCACCAGGACATCGTCGATCTCGACGCCGCGGGAGGCGAGCACACGGCCCAGCAACTCGGGCAGATTGTGCCGCTGGCTGATGGCGGAGGCCGTCTTGGCGGCCAGCGGCGACAGGCGCTCACGCCACTGCAGCCCGCGCGCGGAGGCCGTGACGCCGAGGTATGGTGCCGCGGCGTCGACGTCCGCCGCGACCGCGACCTTGCGCTTGAGGCTCGCCCCCATGGTGTTTCGTCCCTCGTCCTGCGGGCTGCTCCTGCAACCCGTGGGGGAATGGACATCGATTCGGGGAGCGCGGGCAAAGGCCGCGTGTGGATCGAGACCGAGCCAGGGGGCTATTTGCCGAGCTCGTCCTTCACCTCCTCGCACTGGTCCTTGAAGAAGCTGTTGACGATGTCGACGGTGACGCCCTCGAGCACGCCGAGATTGTTGTCGAGCGTCGCCGTGGACCACACGGCCGCCTTGGCCACCGCGGCGCCGTCGATGTCGGACCAGTTCAGCGCCGCCTTGGTGGCCTTGCCGTCCTTGAAGCTGACGGTCGGGGCGATGGTGAAGCTCAGCGCGTACTTGTCCTTGCCGTCCTTCTGATCGAGCTCGCATTTGACGGGGTGCTTCGACAGCTTCACCTCGATCGGGGTGCCTGCCTGCACCTGCGCCAGGACCTTGCGCTCGAGATTGATCTTGGCCTTGCACTGGGCGTGGCCCCAAGGCCAGTCGAACTTGCCCTTCAGGACCTTGTCCTTGAGCTCGCTCGCCGCCCAAGTCTTGACCACGTCGCAGGTGACGTCGGGACCGTCGGCCTTCTTGTTGCGGGCGATGTCGCAGATGCTGATCTTGCAGCCGCGGCGCGCCGCCTTCTCCTCCTCCATGCGTTTGGCCAAGGCCGCATCGACGTCCTGCGCATGCACGGCGGAGGCTGCCGACAGAAGGCAGGCAGCCGCAAGAAGGCAACGCGCGGAGGGCATTTCAAGACGTACCGACAACATCACACACCCCAACAAAACAATGGTCATTCTGGCACACGTCACACGCATGCCGCCGGCGCTATAGCCCTCGTGGATGACGGTGTGATGAGGTGCGCGTGCGGCGGCGAGGCGGGGCAGACTCCTAGCATGTTCCGCCGCGGATCGACCGACGGAAAGCGCGCCCTGGCACACGATGCCGGGCATGGTGATCCAGATGTGACAGTGGCGATCGCCCCCGAGGGGCCGCACTCATGCGCCGGCGCGGGCGCGAAGAAAGGCGCTGACGATCGGCTCGGCCGCGGAGAAACTGGCGGCGACATGATGGGCGCCGGCGGCGCTCAGACGGTCGGCATGTCCCGGCTGAACGTGAGACCCCGCCAGCAGGCCGATCGCGCACATGCCGGCGGCGCGTGCAGCCTCGATGCCGCCGGCGCTGTCCTCGATGACGATGCAGTCGGCCGGGTCCGTGGCCATGATGCGGGCGGCGTGCAGGAAGATGTCGGGGTGCGGCTTGCCGCGCGGCACCGTCGCGGCGCTGAAAACGCAATCCCGGAACGCCTCGGCAAGACCCAGCACCTCGAGGCACACGGCCAGCCGGTCGGGAGAGGACGACGAGGCGATGCAGCGGGGATGGTCCGCGAAGGCCGCGATGAATTCCCGCGCGCCCGCCACCGGCACCAGGTCGCGGCGCAGGCGCTGCAAAGTACGGGCTTGAATCTCGGCGGGAAATTCCGGCGGCGCGGGGCGTCCGGTGGCGGCTTCGACCGCGGCCAGGACGTCGGCCAGTCGCTTGCCCATGTAGCGGCGGCAGGAGTCCTCGCGCGTGGTCGGCACGCCAAGCTCGCTGACGAGAGCCGCCAGCACCTCGTTGGCCAGCACCTCGCTGTCGCCGATGACGCCGTCGAAGTCGTAAATGATCAGGCCGCGCAAAGCGTTGGCCCTTGACGCGTCAACCGAACGACTTGGCCTTGGTGCCGATCATGCGGAAGGTGGTCTTGATGCGGCGGACGGTGCCGCTCTTGGCGCGCATCACGACGGTCTCGGTCTCGGCGAAGCCGTTGCGGAAATGCACGCCGTCCAGCAACGATCCGTCGGTGACGCCCGTGGCCGAGAAGATGACGTCGCTCGAGGCCATCTCGTGCATGGAGTAGACCCGGCGGATGTCCGAGATGCCCATGCTGCGCGCGCGCTCGGTCTCCTCGGGCTTGAGGGGATGCAGGCGGCCCTGCATCTGGCCGCCGATGCAGCGCAGCGCCGCGGCTGCGAGCACGCCTTCCGGCGCGCCGCCGATGCCGAAGTAGATGTCGATGCCGGTCTCGGAGGGATCGGTGGTCCAGATCACGCCCGCGATGTCGCCGTCGGGGATCAGCTGCACGCCGGCGCCGGCCTTGCGCACGGCGGCGATCAGCTCGGCGTGGCGGGGACGATCGAGGATGCAGGCGGTGATGTCGCTGACCGGAACGCCCTTGGCTTTGGCGATCCTCGCCAGGGTGTCTGCGGGCGGCGCGTCCAGATCCAGGATGCCCTCGGGGTAGCCTGGGCCGATGGCGATCTTGTCCATGTACATGTCGGGAGCGTTGAGAAGCCCGCCCCGCTCGGAAATCGCCAGCACGGCCAGCGAGTTCGGCATGGCCTTGGCGCAGATGGTGGTGCCCTCGAGCGGATCGACGGCGATGTCGACCTCGGGGCCGTCACCGATGCCGACCTCCTCGCCGATGTAGAGCATCGGGCTCTCGTCCATCTCGCCCTCGCCGATCACCACCCGGCCCTTGATGTGGACCTTGCCCAGCTCACGGCGCATGGCGTCGACGGCGGCACCGTCGGCCGCCTTCTCGTCACCGCGCCCGCGCAGGCGCGCGGCGGCGATGGCCGCGGCCTCGGTAACACGGGCAACCTCGCCGACCAGGACGCGGTCCAGGCCGCCCTTCGTTTCCTTGCTGGTGGTCATGTGGTCGCCTCCTATGGGCCAACAGTCTAAAGCGCCTCGATACGAATCATCTGGGGCTTCTCAGAAACCGTTCCGTCCTTGTAGATCGCGTCGAGGGCCCCGCGAATGGCCTGCTCGGTGGTTTCGTGGGTAATCATTACCACCGGCGTGTCGCTGCCGGGATCGGGCTTGGCGGCGATGCCGACCTGGGCGTCGGGCGGCCGGCGCTGGACGATGCTTTCCAAGGAGATGTCGCGCTCGCCCATCCGGCTGGCGATCCTGGCCAGCGCCCCGGGCCGGTCGAAGACGTTGAGGCGCACGTAGTAGGCGCCCTGGTGCTGGCCGAGCTTGGCGCGCTTGTAGGCCTTGAGCTTGCCGGCCGGCACGCCGAACGCCGGCGCCCGGCCGCCGCGCGCGATGTCGACGATGTCGGAGGCGACCGACGAGGCGGTGGCGCTCGCCCCGGCGCCGGCGCCCGCCAGCAGCAGGGTGCCGACGAAATCGCCGTCGATGGCGACCGCGTTGGTGACGCCGGAGACCTCGGCAATGGCCGAATCCTTGGGCACCATCGCGGGATGCACCCGCTGCTCGATGCCGCTCTCGGTGAGCAGCGCCACGCCGAGCAGCTTGATGCGGTAGTCGAGGTCGTCGGCGGACTCGATGTCCTCCTGCGTGATGTTCTCGATGCCCTCGATGTGCATCTGGTCGGCGGCGAGGCGCGTGCCGAAGGCGAGGCTGGTCAGGATGGCCAGCTTGTGCGCCGTGTCGTGGCCGCCGACGTCGAAGGTCGGATCGGCCTCGGCATAGCCCATGGCCTGGGCCTCCTTCAGCGCATCGGCGAAGGAGCGCCTCTCCTGGCTCATCTTGGTCAGGATGAAGTTGCAGGTGCCGTTGAGGATGCCGTAGACGCGGCGGATCTGGTTGCCGCACAGGCTCTCGCGCAGCGTCTTGATGACCGGGATGCCGCCGGCAACAGCCGCCTCGAAGTTGAGCGCGACGTTGAACCTCTCGGCCAGCCTCGCAAGGTCGGTACCGTGGCGGGCCAGCAGCGCCTTGTTGGCGGTGACGACGTGCTTGCCGGCCTTGAGGGCTGCCTCGACCGCCTCCTTGGCGACGCCGCTGTCGCCGCCGATGAGCTCGACGAAGACGTCGATGCCGGGGTCTGCGGCCATTTTCACCGCGTCGTCGAACCAGCGCGCGTCGCCGAGATCGATGCCGCGGTCCTTGCGGGTGCGGGCGGAGACGGCGGCCAGCTCGATGGGGCGGTTGGTGCTGTCGGCCAGCTGCTCGGCGTTCTGGCGCAACAGGCGCACCAGCCCGCACCCTACCGTGCCAAGGCCGGCAACGCCCAGCCTGAGAGGCGAGGTCATGTCGTCAGTTGCTTATCGTGAAGCCTTCGAGATCGGGATCACGTTATGCATCGTTTCCGGCGACTTCGCGAGGAACTTTTTGATGCTGCGGGCAGCCTGCCGGATGCGATGCTCGTTCTCGACCAGGGCGATGCGCACGAAGCCCTCCCCGTACTCGCCGAAGCCGAGGCCGGGGGAGACGGCGACGTCGGCCTCCTCGATCAGCCGCTTGGCGAATTCGACCGATCCAAGCGCTTGATAAGTCTCCGGGATCGGTGCCCAGGCGAACATCGAGGCCGACGGCGACGGAATGCTCCAGCCGGCGCGGCCGAAGCTCTCGACGAGGCAGTCGCGGCGCGCCTTGTAGATGGCGCGGATCTCGTCGACGCAGTCTTGTGGGCCGTTCAGCGCGGCCGCCGCGGCGACCTGGATCGGGGTGAAGGCGCCGTAGTCGAGATACGACTTGACCCGGGCCAGCGCCGCGATCAGGCGCTCGTTGCCAACGGCAAAGCCCATGCGCCAGCCGGGCATCGAGTAGGTCTTGGACAGCGACGTGAACTCGACCGTGATGTCCATCGCGCCCGGTACCTCGAGCACCGAAGGTGGCGGGTTGTTCTCGAAGTAGATCTCGGAATAGGCGATATCCGAAAGAATGATCAATCCCAGCCGCTTAGCGAGCTGGACTGCGTCGCGGTAGAAATCGAGGTTGGCCGTGTTGGCGGTCGGGTTCGACGGGTAGCTCAAGACCACCGCCAGCGGCTTGGGGATCGAGTGCTTCACCGCGCGCTCGACGCCGCGCAGGAACTCTGCCAGCGGATCGGCACTCTCGCGGCCCGGCACGTTGTGGGTCGGAATCTGGCGGATCGAGGCGCCGGAGATGATGAAGCCGAACTCGTGGATGGGATAGGTCGGGCTCGGCACCAGGATCACGTCGCCGGGGGCGGAGATGGCCTGCGCCATGTTGGCGAAGCCCTCCTTGGAGCCCAGGGTGGCGACCACCTGCGTGTCCGGGTTGAGCTTCACGCCGAAGCGGCGCGCGTAGTAGCCGGCTTGGGCCTTGCGCAGGCCCGGGATGCCCTTGGAGGCCGAATAGCGGTTGGTGCGCGGCTTCGACACCGTCTCAACCAGCTTCTCGACGATGTGGTGCGGCGTCGGCATGTCCGGATTGCCCATGCCGAGGTCGATGATGTCGGCACCACGAGCTCGGGCTGCAGCCTTCAGGCGGTTCACCTCGGCGAACACGTAGGGCGGCAGGCGCTTCTCGCGGTGGAATTCTTCGATCACGGGCTTGGCCATTCGGTTCGGGCTGCAGGCATGGGCGTGCGTGGCCTTGACTGCCTCGCGCCGCGGCTGCCGTAGCCGCCGCTTCTACTTTAACTTGTGCTGCGCACTCAACCCCTTACTTCGCGGGTGCGCAGGGAGCGACCCTGCCGCGGACCACGCGGCGCGCGCAAGAGGCTTTTCCACAGCGGGTTGACGCACCGCAAGGGCCTGTGCGCGCCGTGCGCTTTTCCCTTCTGTTCGGCCCGAATCTTGAGACAACGCTGTGCCTACCGCAGTGCGAGGTGCGTGCGTGGCGTCGTGGCGCGCGCAAGTGTATGATTTTTCCAGCAAGTCGTCGCCACAGGCCTTGGGACCGCACGAGCTGTTGCAACGTGCGGCGCGAACATCAGGTCGTCAGCCCCTTGCGAGGCAGGAAATGCAAGAGAAGTCGCCCAGAGAGCCCGACGCGCCGCCGCCCAAGAGCGCCGCGGCGCCGAGCGGCCATCCCCTGATGCCGCATCTCGACTTCAGCGCCTACCAGATCGCCGATCCGGAGGAGTTCAGCCGCAACATGATGCTGCTCATGGAAGAGGGCAGCAAGGTGCTGACAGGCTTCATGGAAAGAGCCGACACCAAGAGCGGGCCCTATGCCATGGCGGCCGAGATCACGGAGGCCACCAAGCTGTTCAGCGAGGTCGCGAACGCCTGGCTCGGACAGCCGGCGAAGCTGGTCGAGACGCAGCAGGAGCTGACCCGCGACCTGGTGCAGCTGGCGACCAACACCGCGCAGCGCATGATGGGCCTGGAGACGGCGCCGGTGGCCAAGCCCGAGCCCGGCGACAACCGCTTCAAGGATGCCGAATGGGACGCCAACCCCTATTTCGACTTCTGGAAGCAGAGCTACCTGATCGCGACGCGATGGCTCGACGACGTCCTGAAGAATACCGACGGCCTCGACGAGCGCACGCGGGCGCGGGCCGAGTTCTATCTGAAGCAGCTCGCCAGTGCGCTGGCGCCGTCGAATTTCCCGGCGACGAATCCGGAGGTGATGCGAGCGACGTTCGCCAGCAACGGCCGGAACCTGCTGCAAGGCGTCATCAACCTCGCGCACGATCTGGAGGGCTCGGGCGAGCTGCTGAAGATCAGCCAGACCGACACTGGGGCCTTCGAGCTCGGCGTCAACGTGGCCACGGCGCCCGGCAAGGTGGTGTTCCAGAACGACCTGTTCCAGCTCATCCAGTACGCGCCGTCGACCGATACGGTGCACGAGCGCCCGCTGCTGATCGTGCCGCCGTGGATCAACAAGTTCTACATCCTCGACCTGGGGCCGCAGAAATCCTTCATCCGCTTCGCCGTGGCGAAGGGCTTCACGGTGTTCGTGCTGTCGTGGGTGAACCCGGACGCACGCCTCGCGCACAAGACCTTCGAGGACTACATGCGCGAGGGCATCCTGACGGCGGCCGACGCCGTCAAGCGCGAGACCGGCACCGACAAGGTCAACGTGATCGGCTACTGCGTCGGCGGCACGCTGCTGGCGACGACGCTCGCCTATCTTGCGGCGCGCGGCGAGGAGATCTTCGCCTCCGCCACGTTCTTTGCCGCGCAGGCCGACTTCTCCAAGGCCGGCGACCTGCTGCTGTTCATCGACGACACGCAGCTCAAGGCGCTGGAGGAGATGATGGCCGAGCGCGGCTATCTGGACGGCGCGCGCATGGCCACCGTGTTCAACATGCTGCGGCCGAAGGACCTGATCTGGCCCTACATCGTCAACAACTACCTGCTCGGCAAGAAGCCGTTCCCGTTCGATCTCCTGTACTGGAACCAGGACTCGACGCGGATGTCGCCCGCCAACCACAAGTTCTACCTGCGCGAGTTCTACCAGCAGAACAAGCTGGCGCGCGGGCAGCTCGTCATCGGCGGCGTCAAGCTCGATCTCGGCAAGGTGACGCTGCCCGTCTACGAGCTGTGCGCCAAGGAGGACCACATCGCGCCGGCGAAGTCGGTGTTCATCGGCTCGAAGCTGTTCGGCGGGCCGGTGACGCTGGTCGTCGGCGGCTCCGGCCACATCGCCGGCGTGATCAATCCCGTCGGCGACAAGGAGAAGTACCAGTACTGGGTCAACGACAAGAAGGCGCAGACCTTCGAGGCCTGGATGGAGGGCGCCAAGGAGACCAAGGGCTCCTGGTGGCCGCACTGGGCTGGCTGGCTCGCCAAGCAGTCGGGCTCCATGGTCAAGGCGCGCACGCCCGGCGCCCGGCTCGGCACCATCGAGGACGCACCGGGGAGCTACGTGCGGGTGAAGGGGTAGGAGCGCTCGTTTGCGGCCTGTAGGTCGGATAGAGCGCAGCGAAATCCGACACCTTTCAATTCGCGTGACGTCGGGTTTCGCCTTCGGCTCTACTCGACGGCGGACGCGAACGAAGAAGCCGCGCCCGAGAGCGCGGCTTTTGATTTGCAGGAAATCACATGCAGCCCTCAGGCGCTGGCCTTCACGCCGGTGCCGATGGGGCACGACAGCCCCGTGCCGCCGAGGCCGCAGTAGCCGTGCGGGACTTTCGCCAGGTACTGCTGGTGATAGTCCTCGGCGAAGTAGAACTCCGGCGCGTCGACGATCTCGGTGGTGATGGGGCTGTAGCCGTTGGCGGCCAGCACCTTGTTGTAGGCGGTCCTGGACGCCTCCGCGGCCTGGCGCTGGGCATCGCCATAGACATAGATGCCCGAGCGATACTGCGTGCCGACGTCGTTGCCCTGGCGCATGCCTTGGGTGGGGTCGTGGCTCTCCCAGAAGGTCTTGAGCAGGTCCTCGTAGGAGAGGCGCGTGGGATCGAACACCACCAGCACCACCTCGTTGTGGCCGGTCTTGCCGGAGCACACCTCCTCGTAGGTCGGGTTCGGCGTGTAGCCGGCTGCATAGCCGACGGCCGTCACGTGCACGCCCTCGCCCAGCTGCCAGAACTTGCGCTCGGCCCCCCAGAAGCAGCCAAGCCCGAACATGGCCGTCGGGTAGCCCTCGGGGTAGGGCCCCTTCAGGTCGCGGCCGTTGACGAAGTGCTTGGCGGCGGTGGGGATGGCAGTCGGGCGGCCCTTGAGGGCGGCCTCGGGCGCGGGCATCTCGGCTTTCTTGCGGAAGAACAGCATGGGGGACGTTCCTTCGACCTTCTGACAAGCCGCAATATAGGAGGCGGGCGCGGGTTTGGTGAGGCCATGCCGGGTCAAGTTCGAGTGAGAGGGCCTTGAATTGCCGCGAAGGCTCGCCCCGTGCGGCCCTTCAGTTGGCGAAGATGTTGACGCGCGAGCGCCGGCGCCCGCCCCAGGCGAAAAGCCCGGCGAGGACGATAAAGAACATCCAGGCGGGGATCGAGAGCGCGGGCTTGACGACGACATCCCAGGCCAGCGGCACCCGGCGCAGGCTCGCCTGCGCGGCCACGAGGGTCTGCGGCGCCATGCGCGACCAGTGCTCCAGCAGCGAGGTCATGACGAGGCCCTTGCCGGCAGCCGAATGGGTCGCGTCGGCGATGCCGGCGAAGGCGGCGACGAGAAGGAAGACGCCCGCGAGAAACCTCAGGACTGCCAGCATGTCACGCCATCTGCCCCTGTCGGCAGCTCCTGTCGGGAACCCGGTCCGCGCCCTCACCTGCGGGCGGGGAGCAGGGAGGCATACGACTGCAGCAGCGCGCGCGCAACATGGGCCTCCGTGTAGCCATGGAGGAGGCGCATGCGGGCGGCCTCGCCCATGCGCAGGCGCAGCAGGCTGTCGCTCGCCAGCCGGGCGATGGCGTGCGCCAGGGACTGCGGGTCCTCGACGTTGACGAGGAAGCCCTCGACGCCGTTGCGCACGAAGTCCTTGCAGCCGGGCACATTGCTGACGATCAGCGGCCGCTCGCTGGCAGCCGCCTCCAGCATGGCGCGCGGCATGCCCTCGCCGCCGCGGGCCGGCAGCACGAACATGTCGGCGTTCTGCCAGACCTCGCGGATGTCGGGAACGTGCTCGCGCCAGACGCCGGCGTAGTCCTGGCACCAGGCCTTGATCTGGTTGGGGCGCAGGCCGCCGGTGTGCTGCTCCTCGCACGCCCCGCACAGCAGGGGCTGCACCTTGATCTCGTGCGCGGCCAGGATCTCGATGGCGCGCATGAAGATGTCGGCGCCCTTGCTGTGCAGCATGCGCCCGACGAAGGCGGCGACGGGGATGGGGTTGCCGGTGGGCCCGAGCGCCGGCAGCGCGCCCGGGTCGACGCCGGCGCCGCCAAGAATGGCGAAGCGGCCGGCCGGGTCCGCCGCGTGCTCGCGCATGAGGGCAAGGTCGTCGCGATTCTCGACCAGCAGGAAGGCGCTCGGCTGCTTCAGCAGGGAGCCGAACAGGTGGAGCACGCCAGCCCGCACGAGGCGCGAGCGACGGTCCTGGGCAATGCGCAGACTGCCGAGCCCGGTCACGTGCACGACGACGTGCGGCACCGAGACGAGCTTCAGTGCCAGACCCGACAGCACGCCGGCCCTGAGGCCGATGCTGTGCAGAACGTCGGGCGCCTCCGCCTCGATGATGCGGGCGAGGTTCCACGCCGCGCTCGCCTGCCGGGCCGGAGAGCGCGGGGAGGCCACATCGAAATCGACGACGCGGGTGCCCAGATCCTCGAGATGGGAGACGCGGCCGGTGCCGCGCGCGACGATCACCACCTCGCGGGCGACCTGGCGCAAGACGCCGACCAGGGGCTGGAAATGGGAGAGGACGAACGCGTCGGTGTCGGCGAGGAGGACGACCTTGCGGCACAGCTCCGGGAACGGCTCGCGCTCCGGCGGATCCTCCACGGTTGCATCAACCGCGAAGGAGGCCGCGAACTCGTCTCCCTGATGCAGCTGAACAGCGTGTCGGCCAGCGGTCCTCACGTCGAAGCTTCCCCAAAGCCATCGATCGGGTCGCACAGTACAGTGCGTCGCGCCCCGCTGTCGAATGGGGGAAAGGGGGATCGTGCAACTTTGCCGGGGATATCAACCGGTTCGCGATCCGGTCCGGGACGTCACGCCGCCTCGGCCCCGTAGTAGAGCGTGACCACGTGCTGCGCCTCGGCGAAGAACAGCCAGCGCTCGACGAAAAGGCCAAGCGCCATCGACAGGCTGGCGAGCGAGGCCGCAGCCACGCCAATCCAAGGCGCTGCCTCGAACACGCCCAGAACGAGCAGGGCCGGCACGGCGAAAGCGAACAGGAACACGGCCTGGCGCAACTTCAGCGCGTGCTTGCGGGCAACCGCATAGCCCATCTCGCGCATGACGTAGTTGGCCTGCGTGTGGGGCTGCTCCAACACACGCACGGTGCCCAGGCGTCCGAGGCCCGTCGCGTCTGCCGCCGTCAGGTCGCGCGGCTCCTCGTCGATCCGCCGCCAGTAGAGCCACTTGAGGAGCGCGGCGACGGCGAGCATGACGAACGCCAGCATGGCGCCGCCGGCCTCCTCCCCGTCGAAGAGCGCGAGGAACAGCGTCAGCAGAACGGCGCCGCTGGCGAGGCTGAAGGCGAGATAGACAGGCACCGTCAGCGGCTGGTGCCACTGCCGGATGGTCGGCAGGCTGGCGTAGATCATGCCGGTCGAGACGACCGTGGCGAGCGCGAGCGGAATGGTGAGCAGCGCGCTCAGCGCGTAGATGCCGGTGTTGTCCTCCGCGATGGCCCAGCCGCAGGCCATGAGGCCTGCGGGCACGTAGGTGGCGACGGCGAGCACGCCTTCGCGCGAGAGCCAGGAGGTGCGCCATTGCGAGAAGGCGCGCCAAGCCCGCTCAGGCCGGCCGAGATGCGCCGTCGAGGACAGGAGGCCGGCCGTGATCAGGCCGAGAGCGAGGCCGAAGCCTGTGAATCCAGACGCCGACTTGATGGGCGTCCAGTCGAAGAGGCTCGCCAGCGCCAGCCAGACGAGCAGCCCGTAGCCGGCGCCGGAGGCGGTCGTGAACAGAATGACCGAGTAGGCAGGATGCATCGTCAGACGGCCTCGAAGGAGCAGGCGTGTGGAGCCCCGCGCCGAGGTGGGGGGCAGGTGCTGCGTGGGACTGGGCTCGCAATCATGGGCCTACCTCGACAATACGCGATCGACCCAGGCGAACAGCCGCTCGACCGCGGCGCCGGTGGCGTGGGCGGTCTCGACGCCTGCGGCCGGCGCCGACTGGCGGGCATCGCGGCGCTTGCGCGGCGGCAGATACTTGTTGACCGGCTTGTAGCCGAGGGTCGGCAGGAGGTCGAAGCCGTCGCGCTCGGCCACGAGCTGCGAGACGGCGCTGGTCTCGTCGCCGAGATCGCCGAAGTGGCGGGCGCCGGTCGGGCAGGCCCGCACGCAGGCCGGTATCCGGTCCTCCTCCGGCAGGTGGTCGTTGTAGATGCGGTCGACGCACAGCGTGCACTTCTTCATGACGCCGTGGCTGGTGTCGTACTCGCGCGCGCCGTAGGGGCAGGCCCACGAGCAGAGCTTGCAGCCGATGCAGGTGTCCGGGTCGACCAGGACGATGCCGTCGGCGCCGCGCTTGTAGGAGGCCCCCGTCGGGCAGACGGTGACGCAGGCCGGCGTCTCGCAGTGCAGGCACGAGCGCGGGAAATGCACGGTCTGGCTGGCGATGCCATCGGAGGCCTCGAAGGCGTGCACGCGGTTGAGCCAGGCGCCGTGCGGATCGCTGCCGTAGGGATCCTCGTCCGTGAGCGGGGCGGAGTAGCCGGCGGTGTTCCACTCCTTGCACGAGGTGGCGCAGGCCTGGCAGCCGACACAGGTGTCGAGGTCGATGACGAGGCCGAGCTTCTTCCCGGTGGCGGCAGGCAACGCGGTCATCGGCCATCTCCCTGCGTGCCGGCGTGAGCCTGTGTCCCCTCACCCCGCAGGCGGGGAGACGGATTGCGCAAGGGCTCGAAGCGCGGCGCCGTTTCGCCCTGCTCGGCCGGGGCGGCCTTCTCGATGCGCACCTTGAGGTCGTACCAGGCCGCCTGGCCGGTGACGGGATCGGCGTTGGCGTAGCGGTAGCCGCTTGCCGAGGCCGGCAGGAGCTCGCTGATCAGGTGGTTGAGCAGGAAGCCCTTGGTGGCCTCCGGCGCGTCGTCGGCAAGGCCCCAGGTGCCGGACCGCTTGCCGATGGCGTTCCAGGTCCAGATGGTGTCGGCGTTGACGCCGTCCATCAGGCGCACCTGCGCCTTGACGCGGCCGAGCGGGCTCGAGATCCAGATCCAGTCGTCGTCGGCGATGCCGAGCTCGGCGCCGCGAGAGCGGGCGAGATAGATGCGATTGGCGGCGTGGATCTGGCGCAGCCAGGCGTTCTGGGATCCCCAGGAGTGGTACATGGCCATCGGACGTTGGGTTATGGCGAAGAGCGGATAGTCGGCGGCGCTCGCGTCCTCGAACGGAGGGTACCAGAAGGGGAGCGGATCGAAGTAGGTGTGCACGCGCTCGCGATGCCTCTGCGGCGGTACATTCGAGCCATGGCCGAGGGACGCCAGCCGCATCTTCTGCATGGGCTCGGAGTATAGCTGGAAGATCACCGGCGTCGGCGTGATGCGGAAGCCCTTGTCGACGGCCCAGGTGATGTAGTCGCGATTGGCGTGCTTGTAGTAGCGCATGTGCGCCGGCAGATGATGGACGTGGAAGCAGCCGTTGGCGATATACTGGTCGAGCTGCTTCGGGTTCACCTCGCCCTTCGCGTACGCCGTGCCGTCCTTGCCGCGGAAGCCAGCAAGCGGGCCGATGCCGGGGCGGCGCTCGTGGTTGACGATGTAGTCGGGATAGCCGCCGGGGAACTTGGGCGTGCCGTCCTCGTTGGTCATGCCGGGCAGCTTCAGGCGGCTGCCGAGATCGAGCAGCACGTCCTGGAAGGGCCGCACGTCGCGATCGGGCACGACGACGGGCTGGCGGATGGCGTCGGCCGGACCGTCGGGCTCCGAGATCGGGCGGTCGAGAAGGGAGATGCAATCCCAGCGCTCGAGATAGGTGGTGTCGGGCAGGATGAGGTCGGCGTAGGGGACGGTCTCGGAGAAGTAGGCGTCCGAGTAGATCACCTTGGGAATCTTGTAGTTGCCCGTCGCCGGATCCTTGGCGGTCAGGTGCGCGATGGTCGCCGGCACGTTCATGGACGAGTTCCAGCCCATGTTCGCCATGTACATGAAGAGCACGTCGATCGGATAGGGATCGGAGGCCGCGGCGTTGGCGATCACCGTGTGCATGAGGCCGTGCGCGGCCAGCGGCGCATCCCAGCTGAAGGCCTTGTCGATGCGCTGCGGGGTGCCCGCCGCGTCGACGAGAAGATCCTCCGGGCCGGTTGGGAAGCCAAGCTGGGGACCAGGTAGCGGCTTGCCGGCCTCGACGTCGCCCGGCTTGCCGCGCGGCTTGAGGAAGGGCGGAGCGAGCTTGGGGTAGGGCGTCTTGTAGCGGAAGCCGCCGGGGCAATCGATGGAGCCGAGCAGGATCTGCAGGATGTGCAGCATGCGCGCGGTGTGGAAGCCGTTGGAATGGGCCGAGATGCCGCGCATGGCGTGCATGCCGACCGGGCGGCCGATCATCCTCTCGTGCCGCTCGCCGCGCCAGTCCGTCCAAGGAATGTCGAGGACGATCTCCTCCTTGAAAGCCGCGTGCGCAAGCTCGGCGGCGAGGCCACGGATCGTCTGCGCGGACACGCCGGTCTCAGCGGCCGCCGCCTCGGGCGCGTAGGCGGGATCGAGGAAGCGCTCGGCGAGAAGCTGGAACACCGGGACCGCCGTACGGCCGTCGGCGAGCGCCACCGCGCCGCTCATCGCCGGCGTGAGGCCGGCCGCCAGGGCGCTCGCAAGCTTTCCCGTGGCCTTGTCGAGGACCAGCGGATTGCCGGCCTCGTCGCGGGCGAAGAGGCCGTCGTCGGGCGAGCCCGGCGACTGGATGACGAGCCACGGCGCATTGGTGTAGCGCACCAGGTAGGGGACATCGATCTGCTCGGTGCGCATGAGCTCGTGAATGAGCGCTGCGGCGAGCATTCCGTCGCTGCCGGGGCGGATGCCGATCCACTCGTCGGCGATGGCGTTGTAGCCGGTGCGCACGGGGTTGATCGAGACGATCTTGACGCCGCGCTTCTTGAGCTTGCCGAGCGCCATCTTGATCGGGTTGGAGGCGTGGTCCTCGGCCACGCCGAACAGCATGAAGTAGCGGGTGTGGTCCCAGTCGGTGTCGCCGAACTCCCAGAACGAGCCGCCGAAGGTGTACATGCCGGCCGCCGCCATGTTGACCGAGCAGAAGCCGCCGTGCGCCGCGAAGTTGGGGGTGCCGAATTGCATGGCCCACCAGCCCGTGAGCGACTGGCTCTGGTCGCGGCCGGTGAAGAGGGCAAGCTTCTTGGGGTCGCGGGCGCGCACATCGCCCAGCCAGCCGGCGGCGATCGAAAGCGCCTCCTGCCAGCTGATCTCCTTGAAGTCGCCGGAGCCGCGCTCGCCGACGCGCAGCAGGGGCGTAGAGAGCCGCGCCGGCGAATAGTGCTGCATGATGCCGGCGGAGCCTTTGCCGCACAGCACGCCCTTGTTCACGGGGTGGTCGCGGTTGCCCTCGATGTAGCGGACCCTGCCGTCCTTCAGGAACACGCGGATGCCGCAGCGGCAGGCGCACATGTAGCAGGTGGTGGTCTTGATCTCGTCGGCCGGGCTTTGCGACAGGTCGATTGCGGGCTCGTTCATGGGCGGCAAGGCTGACCTTCTGGAGCCGGGAGTGCGGGAGCGGGATTGCTGGGGCTCGCCCACGGGGCCAGCTCAGGCTTGGGAGCGGGGCAAGGGATTCGGGAGCCAGACTAGTCGACCGGCCCGGCCTTTTCCAGGATCGGACGCCGAGAACAGCTTTGCTTGGCGTCGCGGCTGGTCGGGGCGACCGCCCTGCGCGCGCCTATCCCGGGAGCATGATCGGCCCGGCGGGGTGTCGCTGGCCGGAACGATTTACCTGTCGCCGCAGGCTTTGCTTTACCCCGCGGTGCGACCTGCTACAGTGCCCGGCAAGTGACAACGACAACGACGTCCCGATGGCTGTCCGTACAGCCTGCAAAACGGACGCAGGAGCGACTGACGTGGACGGTCCGAAAGGACATGCCGACGGGCGCCAGGCGCCTGTCGAGGCCAAAGGGCGTGCGAGCCGGCCGGCTTCCGGGCACGCTGGCGCGGCGCTGCCGCCCTCGATGTTGTCCCTTCCGATGGCCTCCGAGCCCCAGGAGGGCTCCTCCGAGCAGGGCATGCCATGGGACCGCGGCTCACGGCACGGCGCCGAGCCGGTCTACGCGGCGCTCGATCTCGGCACCAACAATTGCCGGCTGCTCGTGGCCCGGCCATCCAGGCGCGGCTTCAAGGTCATCGACGCCTTCTCGCGCATCATCCGGCTGGGCGAGGGCGTGTCCATCACCGGCCGGCTCTCCGACGAGGCAATGGCGCGCACCATCGACGCGCTGCAGGTCTGCGCCGCCAAGATCAAGCGCCATCAGGTCTCGCGCGCCCGCCTGATCGCGACCGAGGCGTGCCGCCTTGCCGGCAACTCGGGCGACTTCCTCGACAAGGTCCAGCGTTCGACTGGGCTGTCGATCGAGATCGTGAGCCAGGAGACGGAGGCCAAGCTCGCCGTCTCGGGTTGCGCCTCGCTGATCGATCTTGCAAGCGATTTCGCGCTGGTGTTCGACATCGGCGGCGGATCCTCGGAGCTGATCTGGCTCGATCTGCGCCGCCGGCGCCAGGCGCCGCGCCGGCCGCACCACGACCGGCTCGACGTACAGGGCTGCATCGTGGCCTGGACCTCGCTGCCTGTCGGCGTGGTGACTCTGGCCGAGCGATTCGGCGGCCAGTTCGTCGACCGCGAGCTGTTCGACGGCATGGTCTGCCACGTCACGCGGCTGCTGACCCCGTTCGAGGACAAGCACCAGCTGCGCCCGAACCTGGCGGATGCGCGGGCGCATCTGCTGGGCACCTCCGGCACGGTGACGACGCTGGCCGGCGTGCACATGGGCCTGCCCCGCTACGAGCGCTCCAAGGTCGACGGCTACTGGCTCGAGACGCCGCAGATCCGGGCCGTCACGCAGGACCTGCTCGGGGCCACCTACGAGGAGCGCATCGCCCAGCCGTGCATCGGACGCGAGCGCGCCGATCTGGTGCTGGCGGGCTGCGCCATCCTCGAGGCTGTGCTGCGCATGTGGCCCTGCGGCCGGCTGCGGGTGGCCGACCGTGGCTTGCGCGAAGGCATCCTGATGATGCTGATGGCCGAGGACGGCGTGCTCCGGGCCGGCGGCCGACCCGGCTTCTGGAGGCGCTGATGCCGCCGGGCTCCAAGGGCTCCGGCCGGGGCGCGCCGCGCCAGCTCAAGGTGCGGCTGAAGACGGCCAAGCAGCGCACACCCTCCTCGCAGCGCTGGCTCGAGCGGCAGCTCAACGACCCCTATGTCGCGGCAGCGCGCGCGCAGGGCTTTCGCTCGCGCGCCGCGTTCAAGCTCATCGAGATCGACGACAGGTACAAGCTCTTGAAGCCCGGCCAGCGCGTGGTCGATCTCGGCGCGGCGCCGGGCGGCTGGACGCAGGTCGCCGCCGAGCGCGTCAAGTCCGTGGAGGGGCGCGGCCAGGTGGTGGCCATCGACCTGCTGCCAGTGGAGCCGATCGCGGGTGCGACCATACTCGAGCTCGACTTCATGGACGACAGCGCCCCAGGCAAGCTGAAGGCTCTGCTCCGGGATGGCGGCGCCGACGTCGTGCTCTCGGACATGGCGGCCCAGGGCACAGGCCACAGCCGCACCGACCACCTGCGCATCATCGGGCTGGCGGAGGCGGCGGCCCAGTTCGCCTGCGAGGTGCTGGGCCGAGGCGGCAGCTTCCTGTGCAAAGTGTTCCAGGGCGGCACCGAGAAGGACCTGCTCGATCTCCTGAAGCGCTCGTTCACCAGCGTCCGGCACGTGAAGCCGCCGGCCAGCCGCAAGGAATCCGCCGAGCTCTACGTGCTGGCGACGGGGTTCAGGGGCTAGGTCCGCGGGCGGCAAAGGGCAATTCGGCCGGGTGCTGCTTCACAGTCCGGCGGGTGCGGATAGTATGCCCGGCCCCAGGCCTGCTGCGAGCCCGTTCCGTGCAAACCCCGCCTCCCTTCTCCCTCGCCGGACTGCGCCGCGGGGCCGCGCTGGCCCTTCCCTTCGGCGCCAGCTCGGTGGTCTATGGCCTCGCATTCGGGGCGCTGGCGGCGGAGGCGCGCCTGTCGCTCGGCGAATCGCTTGCCATGAGCGCGCTGGTGTTCTCCGGCACGGCGCAGATCGCGGTGCTGCCGCTGTGGCACGCGTCGCTGGCGCTGGCGCCGATCTTCGCTACCGTCGTGGTCATGAACGCCCGCTACATCCTCATGGGCGCGGCGCTGCGGCCGTGGCTTGCGGGGTTGTCCGCGGGCAAGACGGGGCTCTCCCTCGCCTTCCTGGTGGACGGAGGCTTCATCCTGGCAAGCCGGCGGCGGTCGGGAGGGGACCACGACGTCGGCGTGCTGCTGGGCGCAGGCCTCGTCAGCTACACGGGCTGGGTGCTGGCGACGGGGGTCGGATACGAGCTCGGCCGCGGCATCGGCGACATCCGCAGGCTCGGTCTCGATTTCATCCTGGTGGCGTTCTGTGCCTCGGCGGTGGCGATGCTGTGGCACCCCGGCCGGCATGTGGTGCCCGTGGCGGCAGCCGTGGTGGCGGCGCTCGTGATCGACGGGCTCGGCGGCGGCAACTGGGCCATCGCCGGGGCCGGCATTGCCGGGGCGGTGGCAGGGGGGCTGATGCATGACGGACGCGGATAAGGCGACGGTCATCATCGCCGTGATGGCGCTCGCGGCCGCCTTCTGCCGCTTCAGCGGCTTCTGGTTGATGCGCTTCGTGCCGATCACGCCAAGGGTGCAGGCGGGGCTGTCGGCGATCCCCGTGGCTGTGATGGCCGGGATCATGGTGCCGGCGGTGGTGCGGGGCGGAATCCCTGAGACGGCGGGCCTGGTGGCGACGGTGGCCACCGCAAAGCTCGCCGGCAACGACCTGCTCGCCATCCTCGCCGGGCTCGCCTGCGTGGCCCTGCTGCGGCAGGTGGTCTGATCCGCGGACGGGTGCGTGGTGGCTCGCTTCCCCTCGTACACTACCGGTGGTATGAGAGCGCGAAGCGATTCCAAGACAGGGCGGCTGTGGCGGAGCGTGGCGGGTCCTGATGGGGCCCGGCGCGCTCGCATTCGGCCATACAGCGTCTCGCTCCCGAGGTCGCCTCGCCGTCGCCGCGGATGCCGAGCGCATCTCGCGATTGGGATCACACCAGGCTTCATACCACCAGGAGACTGCCCATGGTCCAGCGCCCCATCGACGAGGCTTCCATCGCCCTTACCTTCGACGATGTGCTGCTGCTGCCGAGGCCGTCCGATGTGCTGCCGGGACAGGTCGATGTCGCGTCGCGGATCACGCGCGAGATCTCGCTGCGGATCCCGATCATCTCGTCGGCCATGGATACGGTGACGGAAGGGCGGCTCGCCATCGCCATGGCGCAGTCCGGCGGCATCGGCGTGATCCACCGGAACCTGGCGCCCGACGTGCAGGCGGAGCAGGTGGCCATGGTCAAGCGCTACGTCTCGGGCATGGTGGTGAACCCGGTCACGATCAACCCAGACGCGACGCTCGCCGACGCGTTGCGGCTGATGGACGAGAAGAACATCTCGGGCGTGCCGGTGGTCGAGGCCGGCAACAAGGGCAAGCTCCTCGGCATCCTGACGAACCGCGACGTGCGGTTTGCCAGCAACATGCAGACGCCGGTGTCCGAGCTGATGACGCGCAAGCTGATCACGGTGAAGTAAGGCGTCGACCGCGACGAGGCGCAGAAGCTGCTGCACCAGAACCGGATCGAGAAGCTGCTCGTCGTCGACGAGCACTACCGCTGCATCGGGCTGATCACGGTGAAGGACATCGAGAAGGCCCACAAATATCCCAACGCCTGCAAGGACGACCAGGGCCGGCTCAGGGTCGCCGCCGCCACGAGCGTCGGCAACGACGGCTTCGACCGTGCCGAGCGGCTGATCGGCGCCGGCGTCGACCTGATCGTGGTCGACACGGCGCACGGCCACTCCAAGAGCGTGCTGGAGATGGTGACCCGCATCAAGAAGCAGTCCAACCGGGTGCAGGTGGTGGCCGGCAACGTGGCGACCGCCGACGGCACCAAGGCGCTGATCGATGCGGGCGCGGACGCGGTCAAGGTCGGCATCGGCCCGGGCTCGATCTGCACGACGCGGGTGGTGGCGGGCGTCGGCGTGCCCCAGCTCACGGCGATCATGGATTCGGTCGAGGCGGCGCGGAAGCAGGACGTGCCCGTCATCGCGGACGGCGGCATCAAGTTCTCGGGCGATCTGGTGAAGGCGCTGGCGGCGGGGGCCGAGTGCGTGATGATCGGGTCGCTGCTTGCGGGAACGGACGAGGCGCCGGGCGAGACCTATCTCTACCAGGGCCGCACCTACAAGGCCTATCGCGGCATGGGCTCCGTCGGGGCCATGGCGCGCGGCAGTGCCGACCGCTACTTCCAGCAGGAGGTGAAGGACACCTTGAAGCTGGTGCCGGAGGGCATCGAGGGCCAGGTTCCCTACAAGGGGCCGGTGGACGGCGTGCTGCACCAACTGGTGGGCGGCCTGCGGGCCGGCATGGGCTACGTCGGTGCCGCCAACCTCAAGGCGCTGCGCGAGCGGGCCCGGTTCATACGCGTGTCGAACGCGAGCCTGGCGGAGGCCCACCCGCACGGCGTCGGCATCACGCGGGAAGCGCCGAACTACCAGAGGAACTAGGCCGGGATTTCCCGCTCCCCCGCCGGTGCCAACGCCTGGGGGACAACCGCAACAACCGAGGGGGGCGGCAGCGCTCGCGTCTGCCGGAGCGATTTGAACCAGGTGACGATACTCTATCCCGTGTTCGTGCAGGTGCTGCTGGTGCTCCTCGTGGCCGTGCTCATGTCGCGGGCGCGACGGCGCTCGACGAGCAGCCTTTCCAGGGAGGATCTCAAGGCCATCGCCATCGGCGATTTCGACTGGCCGGAGGATGCCCGCAAGCGGGCGGCGAACTATACCAACCAGTTCGAGCTGCCGGTGCTGTTCTACGCCGTCGTCGCCTTCGCGCTGATCGTGCGCAGCGCCGATCTGGTCATGATCGTGCTGGCTTGGGTCTTCGTGCTGTCGCGGGTGCTGCATGCGTGGATCCATGTCGGCGGCAACCGCGTCAAGTACCGGGCGCCGGCCTTCGCGCTCGGCTTTTTCGTCTTGCTTGTCATGTGGGTGCGCCTCGCCGTGCACGTGATCGCGGCCTGAGATGCAGCCGGGAGCCCAGATCCGATCGGCCGTGGAGGTGCTCGCCGAGGTGGTGGAGCGGCACCGGCCGGCGGCGGTGGCACTGGCGGACTGGGGCAAGGCGCACCGTTTCGCGGGCTCCGGCGACCGGGCCGCCATCGGCAACCTGGTCTACGACGCGCTGCGCAGGGCCCGGTCGCTGGCCGCCCAGATGCAGAGCGACACGCCGCGCGCCATCGTGCTGGCGGCGGCGCCGCGGGCCCTCGGTGTCACGGCCGAGGCGATCGCGGCCGGCGCCGACGGCGGCCCGCACGCGCTCACCCCGCTGAGCGAGGCGGAGATGGCGGGCCTGTCGCGCACCCTGCCGGGCGATACTCCGGCCGATGTTCTGGGCGACATCCCGGAATGGCTCGCCCCCTCCTTCGCCCGGGCCTTCGGGGAGACGGCAGCGGCCGAGGGCGCGGCGCTGGCGGCACGGGCGCCGGTCGATCTCAGGGTCAACACGCTGAAGGCGGACCGGGAGAAGGTGCTGAAGGCGCTGGAGCGGTTCGCGCCTGCGCCGACGCCGCACGCCCCGCACGGGGTGAGGCTGCCGGCGCCGGAGGGGCGCGCGCGGCAGGCCAACGTCGAGGCGGAGACGGCGCACGGCCGCGGCTGGTACGAGGTCCAGGACGAGGGGTCGCAGATCGCGGCGCTGATGGCCGCCGCGTCGGCGCGCGAGCAGGTGCTGGATCTGTGCGCCGGTGCCGGCGGCAAGACGCTTGCCTTCGCCGCGGGGATGCAGAACACGGGGCAGATCTATGCCTACGACGACGACCGCATGCGGCTGCGGCCGATCTTCGAGCGGCTGAAACGGGCCGGCGCCCGCAACGTGCAGGTGCTCGATGCCGGCGACCGCAAGGGGCTCGCGGCGCTCGGGGCCCGGTTCGACCTGGTGTTCATCGATGCGCCGTGCACCGGCACCGGCTCCTGGCGGCGGCGGCCGGACGCGAAATGGCGGCTCAAGCCGCAGGCCCTGGCGCAGCGGCAGGCCGAGCAGGATGCGCTGCTGGCGCAGGGGGCCGCCCACGTGAAAAGCGGCGGACGCCTCGTCTACGTCACGTGCTCGGTGCTGCCGGAGGAGAATACCGACCGCGTCGCGGGCTTCCTAGCGCACGCGCCGGAGTTCGAGGCC
>JANRIO010000101.1:0-15248 GCA_033764875.1 Hyphomicrobiaceae bacterium
CAGCGACACCTTGCGGTTGCCCTTGCGGACCGTCGTCGCCTCAAGATCAGCCACACGCTCTTCCAGATCCGCGCAGCAGTCGCCACCCAGGTCGGCCGCCTTCGCCGTACCCATCGACATGCCACCCACCAGGAGTCCAGCAGCAGCCATGAGCGCCAGCTTGCTGGATGACTTCAAGAGTCCCCCGAACTCTTTATGGAAACAGCCTTTTGCCGAGCTTTCTGTTGCTTTTGCGCCGCGGGTTACTGCCGCGGTTACAGTGCGCCGACTATTTAGTTTTCATCACACGGCCCCCAGCATAAAATTGTCATAATGCCGCAAAAGCGGTCATTGTTACAAAAATGGTACAGGGAGTGATGCGTTCATGGCACAAAAGGCAGGTGCGCCGTACTCGGCAAAAATAACGACGTTCAGACCTAGCTGGCTCGCAAGGGACGAGCCCTTCAGTGCAACCGTGACGCGAAGGGAGCGCAAGCGCCGGGCGCACGACGGCAGCGTGCAGGTGCATACACGGTTCGTGCTCAACTTCCGCGATCCGGCGAGCGGCGCGCGGCGGCAGCTGTTCTTCGAGCGCCGCAACGAGGCGATGGCGGCCCGGGATGCGCTGATCACAGCCGTGATGAGTGGACAGCACGCGACGGCCACCTCGGCCGTGACGGTCAAGAGCGCCGTCGACCACTGGCTGGAAAACCGGCGCGGGCACGTCAAGGCGAGCACGTGGGACTCCTACAAGCGTGGCGTCGGCTACGTCACAGGCCCGCTCATCGTCGGGTCGGCGCAGGAGCGGCGCGCCTGGGCGCGGGGGCAGCGGCAGGGTGCGGCGCCGCGCATGCTCGCGATGCTGGGCGAGATCAGGATCGCCGACCTGACGACCGCGCACATCCGATCCTGGCACAACACGCTCATCGCCGAGGTCGGCAGCCATACGGCGCACGCGGCCAAGAAATTCCTGCGGGCCGTGCTGGCGCTGGCGGCGGAGGACTTCCAGCTGCGGGTGCCGCCGATGCCCATGCAGCTTGCCCGCTCGGCGCATCGCGAGCGCAAGCGCATCCTGACGCCGCACGACGTGCGGCGGCTGCTGCAGCAGGCCGAGGGCGAGATGCACGGCCTCTACTACGCCTTCCCGTTCCTCACGGGCGTGCGGCCAAGCGAGCAACTGGGCCTGCTCTGGCAGGACGTCGACCTTGAGCGGCGCCTCATCCACATCCGCAGGATGCAGGAGCTCGACGGGCGGTTAACCAATCTTCCGAAGACGGAAGCCGGCGAGCGACTGATCCCGATCTCGTGCGTGCTGCATCACATGCTCGTGAGATGGCAGCAGCACTATCCCTCCGAGCAGCTGCCGGCGGCGCGTGTTTTCGTGGGGCTGGGCAGAACCTACGCAGCGGGCTTTCAACCTCTGGGCGTGGGGCGGCCGCTCACCTATGCCAACTTTCGCAACAACTACTGGAAGCCGGCGTTCGCGCGCGCGCAGCTTGCCTACGTGACGCCGCACAGCGCGCGGCACACTTTTATAAGTGTATTGCAGGCGGCGGGCGTGGAGCTGGGCCTCGTCTCGAAGCTCGCGGGCCACGCCAATCCGTCCGTGACGCTGCAACACTACACGCAGGCAGTGCGCGGCGGCGAGGACGCCATCGCGCGGCTCGAGACAATCTACGCGCGAGGAGGTGATGAAAGATTGATCAGCGCCGCGCCGGTCTGAGTGCGACGGATAGGAGCCAACCCGCCGTCTTGAAACTGAAATATCGGCGGGCTACGTCCGCCGGTGTGTCAGTCTCATGCACAGGTGCGTATGGCGTCCGATGTCCCGTCGATCACGAAACGTGAACGCTTGCGAAAGCTCAAGACGGGAACGGTCATCCAGACGCGCTACGTGGTGAACACCGTCGACGCCGCCACGGGCCAGCGCCAGCAGTTCTTCTTCGAGCGGCTGCGGGATGCGCAGGCCAAGCGCAGCGCGCTGATCGCCGAGCAGGCGACGGTGCGGCCGGCCGCGGCGCCCGATGGCGCAGAACGCGGTGCAAGAGCGGGCGACGGCGAGGGCAGCCGGGTGCCGACGGTCGCGGCCGGCGCGCAGCGGCACGCGCCGATGCCGGCGGCGGCGGGCCGGGAGCACCTCGTCGGCGATATCGTGCGCTATTGGCTGGCCAGCCTCGACGAGACGCTGAAGCCGAGCACGCGGGCCTACTACGAGCAGATGGCGCGCTACATCCTGGTGCCGATCGCGGTCGGCAGCAGCACGCAGCGCCGCAAGTGGGCGCGCGAGGGCTATCCGGCGGACGTGGAGATGCTGGCGCCGCTGGCGCCATGCCGCGTCGACCGGCTCACGACGGCCGATATCCGCACCTGGCACAAGACCCTCGCTGCGCAGGTGGGCCTGCACACGGCGAACGCCGCCAAGAAGGCGCTCGGCTCGGCGCTGTCTCGGGCCGCGGAGGAGCTCGAGGTGCAGGTGCCGGCGATGCCGCGGCAGCTCGGCAAGGGGCGCACGCGCGAGAAGAAGCGCATCCTGACGCCGGAGCAGGTCGGGAGGCTCATCGAGGCCGCCCAGATCGACGAGGAGCGCGGCATCTACTACGCCTTCCCGTTCCTCACGGGCGTGCGTCCCAGCGAGCAGCTGGGCCTGTTGTGGAAGGACGTCGACTTCGCGCAAGGCGTGATCCGGATCCGCCGCATGCAGGAGCTCGACGGATCGCTCTGCGACATCACCAAGTCGCCAGCGGGAAACCGCGAGGTGCCGATGTCGCCGACGCTTGTCGGCCTGCTGATGAGCTGGCGGCAGCGCTGCCCCGGGGGGTGCGAGGCGGATCAGCGCGTGTTCACGACGCTCGGCACAGCGACCTCGCAAAGGCACAGCGCGCGGGGGCTGCCGCTCACCTACGCCAACTTCCGCAACTCGTACTGGCGGCCGGCGTTCGAGCGGCTCGGGCTGCCCTACGTGTCGCCGCACAGCGCCCGGCACACGTTCATCAGCACGCTGCAGGCGAACGGCATCGAGGTCGGCCTCGTCGCCAAGCTCGCCGGCCATGCCAACGCCACGGTCACGCTCACGCACTACACCCAGGCCGTGCGCGGCGGCGAGGTGGCGGTGCTGTCGCTGGAGAAGGCCTATGCCACGGCACCGGGCCCGGCCGGGGCGGGGGGCTAGCGCCAAGCGCGTGGACCATGCTCGCATGATGCTCTATCCAGCCCACAAGGGCGAAGGGAGCGCGACATGGCCAAGACGGGAACTGCCGGGACCATCAGGGCCGGCATCGGCGGCTGGACGTTTGCCCCGTGGCGGGGCGTGTTCTATCCGCAAGGGCTGGCGCAGAGGCAGGAGCTCGCTTTCGCCTCCCGTGCGCTGAGGACGATCGAGATCAACGGCACCTACTACTCCTCCTTCAAGCGGGCGACGTGGGCGCAGTGGGCCGCCGAGACGCCGGACGACTTCGTGTTCGCGGTGAAGGCCTCGCGCTTTGCCACGAACCGGAAGAAGCTCGGCGAGGCCGCCCCGTCGATCGAGAAGTTCCTGGGCCAGGGGCTCACCGAGCTCGGCGCCAAGCTCGGGCCCATCAACTGGCAGCTCGCGCCCACCAAGCGCTTCGACGCCGAGGACATCGCGCAGTTCCTGGCGCTGCTGCCGAAAGAGGTGGAGGGCGTGCGCCTCAGGCACGCGGTGGAGGTGCGGCACGAGAGCTTCGCGGCGCCGGAGTTCGCAAGGCTCGCCAAGGCCTCGAATGTGGCCATCGTCTATGCGGACAGCGCCGCGTTCCCCCGCATCGAGGCGGATACGGCCGACTTCACCTACGCGCGGATCATGACGGCGCAGGAGGATCTTGCGCAGGGGCTGCCCGAGGCGGAGCTAGAGGCGCTCAAGGATGCCGCCGCCCGGTGGGCGCGCAAGGGCGACGTCTTCGTCTACTTCATCGCAGCGGCGAAAGTGCGCAATCCGGGGGCCGCGCAGGCGTTCCAGACGCTCGTGGGAACGGGAGCCGGCAAGCCGGACGCCAAGCGGCGGCGCCCGGCCCGATAGCTCAGCCCACGAGGAGGACTGCGCCGATGCAGAGGGCCGAGATGCAGACGGCGAGGAATAATTCTTTCATGTTTCTTCTCCCTAAACTCAAGACGGAGAAGATCGGACACGAGCTTTGGCGCTGCCATTGATCGAGATCAATGCCGCGCGAGGCCTATGAACGGACCGCGGAATCAGTCGGCGAAGGTGGCAACCAGCGGCGCGTGGAAGGACCCAGAGCCCTTGTGGCCGCGGGCGTAGCCGACGAGCTCGTCGCCGAGGGTCTCGTTGTGCACCTCGATGGCGCGGAAACGCCCGTGCAGGGCCCGGCTCGCGAGGATGTGGTCCAGCATCTGGGGGCGGCCGTGATGCAGCACGCTCCAGCGGCGGTCGGCGGGCAGGGCGCGGTCGAGGAGCACCAGGGCGCGGGCGGCGAGATCGGGGTTGCCCGTATCCTCCTCGGCCGCCTGCAGCAGGCGCAGGGCGACCTCGTGGTCCTCGACATTGAGGTCGCCGGCGACGGCGAGCAGCCGGTCGGGCTCGGCATCGAGCAGCTCGTCGACGAGGACGCGCACCTCGAGCGCCTGATGGGCACGGCGCAGGGCCGAGAGGAAATATCCCTCCGCCCAGCCCGCCGTCGATCTCCAGACGAACGGCTCGAGCTTCTGGCCCGGCACGCTGGCGGCAAGAGGCGCGCGCAGGTGCACGTTGACGACGGCGAGGCGCCGGCCGCCGGGAAGCTCGATCTCGGTCAGCAGCACCGGCCGGTCGAAGCGCAAGGGGGCGGGGGCACCCGTGTGGGGCCGGTCCGTGCGCATGACGTAGCTGATGGGCGGCTCGAGCTCGTGAAGGAGCTCGCGCCGGGCGACGATGGCAAAGCGCGAGAGCGTGACGAGATTGTGTACCGGGGCGCTGCCCCGGCCGCCCGGAGCGTGCGTCTCGGCACGCGCATAGTGCGCGTAGCGGGTGCCCTCGAGCAGGCGATCGAGAGCGATCAGGCGGCGCTCCTGGACGCCCTGAACGTGCTGGCCATTGATCTCCTGCAGGCATAGGATGTCCGCCTCGAGGCGCTCCAGCTGCGGGCGCAGCACCGCGGCGCGGACCTCGATCGGCACCTTCGCCTTGGGGGGCAGGTCGAGGCTCTCCAGGTTGAACGTCGCGATGCGCATGCCTCACCCGGGGTTTCGAAGCGGAACATTGTCCTACCAACGCGCAGCGGCGATTGATGGAGATCAAGGGGAAGCAGGCGGCCATCCCTGAGAAATTGGGCCGCCTCGGCAACATCCCGACGCCGACCATTTGACAGCCAGAGGGGACCCTTGGGCAAGCCTTCGCTCTTGCATGCGGCGCAGGGTGACGCGGTCGCGCTGACGCCTTCGGGCGACTGGACGGCGCCGTTCGCGCACGAGCTTGAAAGCCTGGTCACGGCCGAGGCCCGGGCTGCGGCCGGCAAGCCGGTGCGGATCGACGTCAGCGGCGTCACGGCGCTCGACACCTACGGCGCCTGGCTGATCGTGCGGCTGTCGCGGGCGCTGGGCGCCGCCGGCGCACCGGCACCCGTCGCAGGGCTGGCGCCGCGCTTCACGGCGCTGATGGCGGAGGTCGTGGAGACGAACAAGGTGGCGGAGACGCCGCCCCCCAAGCTCAACCCGATCGTCGGGGTGCTGGCCGCGATCGGTCGCGGGGTCGCCTCCCTGGCCCACGAAAGCCTCGTGTTCCTCAACATGCTGGGCGCGGTGGGCCTTGCCCTTCTCAGCCTGATCGTGCGGCCGGGACAGCTCCGGCTGACATCGGCGGTGCACCATCTCGATCGCGTTGCCTGGCAGGCGGTGCCGATCATCGCCCTCATCACCTTCCTGATCGGGGGCATCGTCGCCCAGCAGGGCTTCTTCCATTTCCGCAAGTTCGGGGCGGACGAGTACGTCGTCGACATGGTCGGCATCCTGGTGCTGCGCGAGCTCGGCGTGCTGATCGTCGCCATCATGGTGGCGGGCCGGTCGGGGAGCTCGTACACGGCCGAACTCGGCTCCATGAAGATGCGCGAGGAGATCGACGCGCTGCGCACCATGGGGATCGATCCCGTCAAGGTGCTGCTGCTGCCGCGCATCCTGGCGCTGGTGGTCGGCCTGCCGCTGCTGACCTTCCTCGGGGCAATGGCGGCGCTCTATGGCGGCGGGCTCGTCGCCTGGCTCTACGGCGGCATGAGCCCCGACATCTTCATCGCGCGCCTCAAGGACGCGATCTCGGTGACGCATTTCAAGGTGGGCATGATCAAGGCGCCGTTCATGGCGCTTGCCATCGGCATCGTCGCGTGCGCGGAGGGGCTCAAGGTCCAGGGCAGCGCGGAATCGCTCGGCCTGCAAACCACCAGCTCGGTGGTGAAGTCGATCTTCCTCGTCATCGTGCTCGACGGGCTGTTTGCCATCTTCTTCGCCTCGATGGGGATGTGAGCGATGGCGCAAGCGCAGGCGGAGAACGCGATCAGGGCGCAGGAGCTCGTCGTCGGCTTCGGCGCGCACGTGGTGCTCGATCGCCTGTCGCTCGACGTGCGGCGCGGCGAGATCCTGGGCCTCGTGGGCGGGTCGGGCAGCGGCAAGTCGGTGCTGCTGCGTAGCATCATCGGACTGCTGCCGAAGCGGCAGGGGCGGATCGAGGTGATGGGCAAGGACCTCGACCGGCTGCCGGACGCGGAGCGGCGCGGCATCGAGCGGCGGTGGGGCATCCTGTTCCAGCAGGGCGCCCTGTTCTCGTCCCTCTCGGCGCTCGAGAACGTGGCCTTTCCGATGCGCGAGCACCTGGCGCTCTCGGACAGGCTGAGGGCGGAGGTGGCGCTCGCCAAGCTCGAGATGGTCGGGCTGACGCCGGCGGACGGGGCCAAGCTTCCCTCGGAGCTCTCGGGCGGCATGATCAAGCGCGTGGCGCTGGCGCGGGCGCTGGCGCTCGATCCCGATATCGTGTTCCTCGACGAGCCGACGTCGGGCCTCGATCCGATCGCGGCCGGCGACTTCGACGACCTGATCAAGACGCTGCAGCACACCCTCGGGCTCACCGTGTTCATGGTCACGCACGACCTCGACACGCTGGGCTCGGTGTGCGACCGCGTCGCCGCGCTGGCCGGCGGCAAGGTGATCGCGGTGGGCCCGCTCGCGCAGGTGACCGAGGTCGAGCACCCCTGGATCAAGGCCTACTTCAAGGGCAAGCGCGGACGGGCGCTCGCCCGCAGTGCCATGCAAACGGGAACCTGAGCACATGGAAATCCGGGCACGCTATGCGCAGATGGGCGCGTTCACGCTGGCGGTGATCGCGGCGGGCTTTGCCTTCGTCTACTGGCTCAACACGGCGAGCGGGCTCAGCCAGCGGGACAGCTACGAGGTGCGCTTCGAGAGCCCGGTGTCGGGCCTGCTGCGCGGCTCGGCGGTGCTGTTCAACGGCATGCGCGTGGGCGAGGTGACGGCGCTCGCGCTCGATCCGAATGAGCCCAAGCGCGTCACGGCGCTGATCGCCATCGAGGCCGGCACGCCGGTGCGTGCCGACACCGCCGTCGGCATGGATTTCCTGGGGCTGACGGGCTCGCCCGTGGTCGCGCTCGTCGGCGGCACGTCGACTGCGCCGCTGGCGCGCACGCCGGGCCGGATCCCCGTCCTGGCGGCCGATCCGCAGTCCTCGCAGAGCATGTCGCAGGCGGCGCGCGACGTGCTGCGCCGCTTCGACACGGTGCTCGCCGAAAACACCGAGCCGCTGAAATCCATGATCGGCAATCTCGACAAGTTCGCCGCGGCGCTGGGGCGCAACGCCGACCGGCTCGACGGCATCGTCGCGGGCGTCGAGCGCATGACCGGAGGCGGCGCCGCGAAGACCAAGATCGCCACCTTCGATCTCGCCGTGCCGGAGGCCTCGGGGCTTGCCGGCAAGGCCCCGGGCGTGCAGCTCATCGTGCCCGATCCGTCAGCCCTGTCGGCCCTCGACAACGAGCGCATCCAAAGCGTGGGCGCGGACGGCGCCATGGCTGCCCTGGCGGACGCGCAGTGGACGGATGCGCTGTCCAAGCTCGTGCAGGTGAAGCTGATCCGGGCGCTCGAGGATGCATCGGCCTTCGCGGGGGTCAGCCGGCCGCTGGAGGGCTTCCAGAGCGACTTCCAGCTGATCATCGACATCCGCAAGTTCCAGGTCTCCAGGAGCAACGGCCAGATGGCGGAGATCGAGATCGCCGCCAAGCTCAGCGACGGCACCGGGCGCATCGCCGCCGCGCAGACGTTCCGCAGCACCGCTCCAATCGCGGGCGGTGCGGTGGCGGATGCCGCGCGCGCTCTTGATACGGCCTTCGGCAAGGCCGGCAAGGATCTCGTCGTATGGACGGCGGCGACGGCCGCGGCGCTGACAGCCTCGCCGCCGGCTGCGGCGCCGGGCAAGAAGGGCAAGCCCTAGGGACTGGATTGGGCCGCGCGGCCTGCGGCGCCGCGGGAGCTCAAGCGATACGGCGGCCCATTGCCTCTACCTCGGCCAGACGGCGCGCACGGCCCTCCTGACCGATGCCCTCGATGGAGCCGAAGATCGAGGTGGCGACGGGCTTCACGCCCATGAAGCCCAGGATGTTGTGCTTCAGCATCCTGACCGCGTGGGCGCCGAACCACCAGCGGTAGACGAAGGCCGGCATGCCCATGGTGACAATGACGCGCGCCGACTTGCCCTTGAGCACCTGCACGAACTTGCCGGTCTTGGCCGGCTCGACGAGGTCGGGCTGCAGCACGCGCTCGAGGAACGCCTTGAGAAGCGAGGGAAGCGTGCCCAGCCAGAGCGGAAAGATGATCACCACGTGGTCGGCCGCATGCAGTGCCTCGCGGGCGGCGCCCAGGTCCGGCTCAAGGGGCTGGATGCGCTCGAAGCCCTCGTGCAGCACGGGATCGAAGCGCATGCGCGAGGTGACGAACAGGCTGGCGGCGGCGCCGCCAGCTTCCGCGCCGCGCTTGTAGGCGTGGCCCAGCGCCTCGCAATAGGTGCCCTGGCGTGCATGGCCGACGATGATTGCGACACGACGCATCGGGTGCTCTCGATCTGGCAAGGATTTCCTGCTGCGCGGGAGGCTAGCGGGCTGCGGCGCGGCGGCGTTGATCGAGCGCAAAGGTGCCGCACTGGAACGCGAGGCGCCGTTCGGTGGTTCTGGATCCATGCCGGGGATCGCAAAACACGAAAGGACTGACCTATGGAGGCAAGATTCGCAATTGTACCGGCCGCCGGCCTGATGCTGCTCGCTCTGCTGGCGGTGCCGGCGCGGGCGGCGCCGCTGCCGGTCGCCGATGGCCTCGGCGCACTGCACGCGGGAGCCGTGGAGAAGGCCAACTATGGCCGGCGCTGCTGGCGCCACCGGGGCAGGTTGATCTGCCGGCGCTACTACCGGCCCCACTACGGACCGTTCTTCGGCTTCTCGTTCGGTGGCGGCCGCGGCTGGCACGGCGGCGGCGGGCACTGGCAGGGGGGCGGCCATCGCGGCCACTTCCGCGGCCACCGCGGTGGCCATCGCGGCGGGCGGCATCGCTGAGGTATGACAACCTGATGCATGCGCGCCCGATTGGCGCGCATGCGCTTTTTCAGCCATCATCACGCGGCGCAACCCAGGCCACGTCGGTCTGAAGGGCGCGGATCGCAAGGGGGCGCGCGTGAAGGCTCTGGTGGCGGCGGCCGGCATCGGCCTCGTTGCGGCAGTGCTGTCGGGGACGGGCGCCGCGCAGGATGCGCCCGAACGCGTGACATTTGCCAGCGCGGATGGAAAGACGACCCTTGTGGGCTACGTCTTCACGCCGGCGGCGAGCAATGGCGCCCGGCGGCATCCCGGGGTGGTGATGATGCACGGACGAGCGGGGGCCTACTCCGAGCGCGCCCGCACCTACGATGCCGCGACGCTGTCGCTGCGTCACGCGGCGTGGGGCCAGGAATGGGCGCGCGCCGGCTACGTCGCAATCCCGGTGGACGGGTTCGGCCCGCGCGGATACCCGGGAGGCTTTCCGCGCGGCAGCTATGCGAGCCGCCCGGCGGAGCACAGCGAGATCGCGGTGCGGCCGCTCGATGCCTATGGTGCGCTCGCCTACCTGCGCACGCGAGCAGACGTCGATGGCGCGCACGTCGGCCTGCACGGCTGGTCCAACGGCGCGAGCGCGACGCTTGTTGCGATCTCGGATGCGGCACCCGGCATCGAGACGCCGTCAACGGCGACCGGCTTCCGGGCTGCGCTCGCCTTCTATCCGGCGTGCGGGCTGCAGGGCCTGTTCGCGGACCGGCCGCTTGCCCCGTACGCGCCGACGCTGGTGCTGCACGGCACGGCGGACGAGGAGGTGTCTGCCGAGAGATGCCGCAGACTGGTCGAGACGGCGCGGGCGGCCGGAGGGAACATCCAGATCAGGGTCTATGAGGGCGCCACGCACAGCTTCGACGCCCCCTCGCGCAAGCGGCAGCGCATCGCGGCGAACGCCCAGGCCAGGGAGGATGCGGTGCCGCGCGCGCTCGCGTTCTTCGCGCTGCACGTGAAGGCGCATTGAAGGCGGCGGAGGTGCACGCACGCGGGGAGCGCGGTGCGCGTTCCTTGAAAGCCGCGGCCAGACTCCCGGCCCTGTGCAACTCGTGCGCTGGTGGGAGCAGACGACACCGGACACGCGGGCGGTTCCAACTCGGGGCAACGGTATTGGCTCCAGCAACCGATCGGAATGACCATGCCCGCCCAAACATCAGTGTGCGTCATTGCCCGCAACGGCCGGCAAATGCGGCGTAGGCCGGATCGGCCAATGAAAATGCGTTAACAAACTGCGATTTTATCTGATTGAAACTCTTTCGCGGCATTTTCGCTGCAGGCTTCGCCGCAGAATTCGTTCGAATGCAGAGGACCGCCATGTCGGCATCGCCGATCCTGTCGAGGCTCGAGGACAGCGCGCTGTTCCGATACTTCGCCAACTGGAAGGTCGCCCTCAGGGTGGGGGCCATCGCGGCGACCGGCACGGTCGGGCTGCTCCTTGTCGGCGCCCTGACGATGGCCGGTGGCGCAATCGTCGCGCGCCACCAGGAGGTCTCGGCCGTCGCGACCCGCCAGCTCGATGCCGCAACGGGCGCGCGCGCGCACATGCAGGATGCGATACGGGCGAGCCTCGAGCTCGCGGCGGGAGACGCAGGCGCCATGCCGCGCCACGAGATGCTGGCGCAACGGGCCGTGCAATCGCTCGACCAGCTTGCCAAGGAGGTCGCCGGCAGCGCGGTGCGCGGCGGGCAGGTGCGGCAGGCGATCGATGCGTTCAAGGAGCATGCGGGCAAGGTCGCCGAGGTCGCCCGTGCCAAGGGTGGCGGCGCGCCGCCGGCCGAAGCCGGCAAGCGCCTGAGCGAGGCGGCAGCCGGAGCGCTTGCGCGCGCCGAGCCCGCGATCGTCGCGCTGACGCAGGAAATCCGCGAGGAGAGAGACAGGGCCGCGCGCGAGGCGCAGGCCGTGAGCGAGACCGTCGGCTTCTGGACGACGATCGCCACTGCCGGCATCGCGCTCGCCGGCATCGTGTCGGGGCTCCTCACCGGGTTCGCGATCGCGCGGCCGATCTCCCGGCTCACCAGCGTGATGAGCTCGATCGCGCGGGGAGACCTCGCGGTCGAGGTGCCCGCGACGTGGCAGCGGGACGAGACGGGCGAGATGGCGCGTGCCCTCGTGGTGTTCAAGACGGCGGCGCTCGAGCGCATCCGTCTCGACCGCGAGATCGAGGAGGAGCGGCGCAGCCGGGAGGAGGAGAAGCGCCGGCTCGAGGCCGAGGCCATCGAGCGCGAGCGGCGCATCGTCACCGGCTCGATCGGGCAGGCGCTGTCGCGGCTCGCCGCCAAGGACCTGTCGGTGCGCATGACCGGCCAGCTTCCGGCGGCCTACGCCACGGTGCAGGAGGACTTCAACAACGCGCTGGGGCTGCTGGAGGAGGCGCTGGGAAGCGTCTGCACCAGCGCGGTCGCCATCGAGACGGGCACGGGGGAGATCTCGGCCTCCGCCGACGATCTCGCGCAACGGGCGCAGATGCAGGCTGCGAGCATCGAGCGGACGGCCGCCTCGCTCAAGGCGGTCGCGGCCACGGGGCAGAAGGCCGTGCAGGGGAGCGAGCACGCGCGCGCGGCCGTCGGGCTTGCCAAGCAGGACGCGGAGGAGGCGGGCCAGGTCGTGGCCCGGACCATCGAGGCCATGGGCGAGATCGAGGACAGCGCGCAGCAGATCGCCAAGATCATCGGCGTCATCGACGAGATCGCGTTCCAGACCAACCTGCTGGCGCTCAATGCCGGCGTCGAGGCGGCGCGCGCGGGCGAGGCAGGGCGCGGCTTTGCCGTGGTCGCCTCGGAGGTGCGCGCGCTGGCGCAGCGCTCGGCCGATGCGGCCCGCGAGATCAAGACGCTGATCACCACCTCATCGACCCAGGTCGCCAACGGCGTCGGGCTGGTCGATGCCACCGGCAAGGCGCTCGAGCGCATCCTCGTCAAGGTGGACGACATGAGCCGCATCGTGCTCGAGATCGCCTCCGGCGCGCAGGAGCAGGCGGTAGGGCTGAGCAGCATCAACGGCGCGGTCGACGACATGGATGCGGCCACGCAGCAGAACGCGGCCATGGCGGAGCAGGCGACGGCGGCGAGCAAGCAGCTCCTCGCCGAGACGCAGGCGCTGGTGGAGCTGGTCGGCGGCTTCCGGCTGACCTCCGGCGGTGCGGCCGTCGCGCGCGCCGCCTGACCTCAGGTGCGGCCGCGAGCCCGCGTGCGACGAAGCGCGCCGAGGGCCGCGCTCACATGGTGGCGCCGATCTGCCAGGGCACGTACTCGGCATCGCCGTAGCCAAGCTGCTCCGACTTGGTGCGCTCGCCGGAGGCGACGCGCAGCAGCGCCTCGAAGATCTCCTCCCCCTTGGCCTCGATCGAGGCGCCCTCGACGATGTCGCCGCAGTTGATGTCCATGTCGTCGAGCATGCGGCGGTAGATGTCGGAGTTGGTGGCGAGCTTGAGGGACGGCGTCGGCTTGCAGCCGTAGGCGGAGCCGCGCCCGGTGGTGAAGGCGAGGATGTTGCAGCCGCCGGCCACCTGGCCCGTGGCGGAGACGGGATCGTAGCCGGGCGTGTCCATGTAGACGAAGCCCTTGGCCGTGATCGGCTCGGCGTAGCGGTAGACGGCGTTGAGCGGCGTCGAGCCGCCCTTGGCGGCGGCCCCCAGCGACTTCTCCAGGATGGTGGTGAGGCCGCCGGCCTTGTTGCCCGGGCTCGGGTTGTTGTCCATGCTCATGCGGGCGCGCGCCGTGTAGTCCTCCCACCACTTGATGATGCCGACGAGCTTCTCGCCGACCTCGCGCGAGGCGGCGCGGCGCGTCAGCAGGTGCTCGGCGCCATAGATCTCGGGCGTCTCGGAGAGCACGGCCGTGCCGCCGTTCCTGACCAGGATGTCGGCGGCCACGCCGAGCGCCACGTTGGCCGTGATCCCGGAGTAGCCGTCGGAGCCGCCGCACTGCAGCGCCAGGGTGAGCTCGGAGGCCGGCACCGTCTCGCGCCGGGCCTTGCCGGCCGCCACCAGCATGGTGCGAATGGCCTCGACGCCGGCGGCGATGGTCTTCTTCGTGCCGCCCATGTCCTGGATGTTCATGGTCCGGAAGGTGTCGCTCTCGGCGATGCCGTAGGCCTCCTTCATGCGCGCGATCTGGAAGCCCTCGCAGCCGAGCCCCACGACCACCACGCCCGCCATGTTGGGATTGGAGGCGTAGCCCCAGGTGGTGCGCTTGAGGACCTCGAAGGTCTCGCCGTTGTAGTCGATGCCGCAGCCGGTCGAGTGCACGAGCGGGATGACGCCGTCGATGTTGGGGTGGTCCTCGAGCAGGCCGGAGCGGTTCACCTCCTCGGCGATGAAGCGGGCGACGGTGGCCGAGCAGTTGACGCTGGTGACGACGCCGACGTAGTTGCGCGTGCCGACGCGGCCATTGGCGCGGCGAAAGCCCTGGAAGGTGGCTTGCGCCTCGACCGGCAGCACGGCGACGGGCCTGGCATCGACGCCGTAGGCGTAGTCGCGCTCGAAGGCGGCGAAGCCGCAGTTGTGGGTGTGGATGTGCTCGCCCGGCGCGATGTCGACGGTCGCGAAGCCGATGATCTGGCCGAACTTGAGGACGGGGGCGCCGGCCTCGATCTTCACGGCCGCCATCTTGTGGCCGCGCGGAATGCGGGCTGCCGCCTGGACGCCGTCCGCCGTCCGGCCGCGCTCTATGGCATCCACCGCCACGATCAGATTGTCCTTGGCATTGAGGCGAAGCGTGCGCGGGGCGGTGGCGGCGGTCGAGCGCGGCATGGGCATCCTCTCCGGTTGGGCCCGCCTGTGAAGCCGGCGGGTTCGAGCCGGTTCCCGCGCCGGCCGGGCTGCAGCACGCGTCGGGCGGATCCAGCGTTGCGGGGCATCGTATACCAGGACGGGAGCCTGGCCCATACGGGTGCCGTCGCGGCTGGCCTTTGCATGCGGCAGCGGCGCACGGCTGCGCGAGATGCAGCGGGGCGCCGCGTCATGTCCAGTCCCCATGGTGCCAGATCCAGCGTATGCCGCGCGTGATTGGGAGAGCGGGTTTCCTTCCCGCCCTGCCGATGTCGCCCCTCCGGGTGCTCACCACCACCTGTCCGCTGGCACCTGTCCGCTGGCCAGCGCTGACGCGTTTGCCCCCGCCTGCGGGGGGGCGAGGTGTCGCTCAATGGCCGGGGCCGACGTGCCAGAGGGCCATTCGCCTCGACGGCCTCCCGTGCCTCGCCCGGCCCGGGAGCTCCCGCTGCCGAGGCAGCCGCAGGCTGGGTCACGCGCGGCGCGACCCAGCCCGCCATGCACCGAATCTGCCCCAGCACGCCAAGTGCCGGCGTGCCACCTCGTCCGCCATGCCGGGCCTATGCCGGACGATGGCCGCAGCACAAGCCAGGGGCGAGAATGCGCCCCTGCACGCGGCCTGATCCAGCGTGCCGCCGCCTTGCCCTGCCGCGGGTGGCCGGGGTGGTCCGATGGCCGGCGAGGACCCTTGCGGCCGGCCGTCGGCGGGGGCAGCCCAGCCGCTAAAGGTCGAGATATTTCAGTTGATTGCCGAACGATCGTCGATAATCGCGGAAATCCCTGCGCATGGCCGTCAAGAACCGTCACATGAGGGTTCACATCGTGGAGAAACCTGCTATAAGGGCCGCGCTGCCGACGCCTTGTCGGGCCTTGGCCCGCGGCGCTTGCCGGACGGCAGCAGTTTCCGCACAAGCGGATCGATG
>JANRIO010000102.1:0-80999 GCA_033764875.1 Hyphomicrobiaceae bacterium
CCCTCATGCCAGACCTGGAAGGCCACCCGCGGGGCATAGCGGTGCAGTTGCGGCGCGTCCTGGGTGTGGTCGTCGTCATGCGGCGTGCCGGCCTGCTGCACCACCAGCAGGGCAGCCGCCTGGGCCAGGTGGCCGTCGAGCAGTTCGTCCAGCTCATGCTGCACATCGGCCCAGGTGGACGCTGCCGTGGCCAGCCAGACCGCCACCACGGTGGCCAGCAGCAGCGCCAGCAGGCGGCGCTGCAGCGACGGCGGCCGCGGCGTCGTCATGGGCCTGCGGTGCCCGGGGCGGCCGCCTTGGGCAGCAGGTAGCCCACGCCGCGCACCGTCTGGATGCAGTCGGCGCCCAGCTTCTTGCGCAGCTGGTGGATGTGCACCTCCACCGCGTTGCTGTCGACCTCCTGGCCCCAGCTGTAGAGGTGCTGTTCCAGCTGCTCGCGCGACAGCACCCGGCCGGCGTTGAGCATCAGTGCCTGCAGCAGGTCGAACTCCCGGGTGGACAGCTGCACCGGTGCACCGTCGCGCCGCACCATGCGGGCGGCCGGGTCGAGCTGCAGGCTGCCGGCCTGCAGCAGTTCCTGCGGCTGGCCGGCCGCGCGGCGCACCAGGGCGCGCAGCCGGGCGGCCAGCTCGTCCAGGTCGACCGGCTTGACCACATAGTCATCGGCGCCGGTGTCCAGGCCCTTGATGCGGTCGGGCACCGCGTCCCGCGCAGTCAGCACCAGCACCGGCACCGACACGCCGGCGCGCCGCACGCTGGCCAGCACGTCCAGCCCGTCCAGGCGGGGCAGGCCCAGGTCCAGCACGGCGGCGGCATAGGGCTGGGCGCGCAGCTCGCGCTCGGCGGCCAGGCCGTCGCGCACCCAGTCGACCTGGAAGCCGGCCAGGCGCAGGCCGGCGCGCAGGCCGTCGCCCAGCAGGGTGTCGTCTTCAGCGAGCAGGATGCGCATGGGTCGGTTGCCGGTCAGTCGTCATCGTCGTCGTCCTGGTGCTGGCTGGACCCGGGTGCCGCCAGCAGGCTGCCGTCCGGCGCAGTCTGCCACTGCCAGGCCCAGAACCCGAGCACCGCCACCACCAGCAGCCCGGCCAGCCAGCCGCGGTTGCGGGCCACCAGGTCGGGGCCGCGTCCGGGTGTGCGGCCGGTCAGCATCGGGCCGGCCAGGTTGCGCCGGCGCAGCAGCTCCTGCTCGCGCGCGATCAGGGCCCGCGCCATGTCGACCTCGCCCACCGTCGTCACCATCGGCAGCAGCAGCCGCAGCTCCTCCCCGGCCGTGGCGCGCAGGAGCGCGCGCACCTGCGTGCGCAACAGGCCCGGCCTGTCGAGCGACAGCCGGATCGCGCGCCAGCCTAGCGCCGGATTCTCCTCCTCCGGCTGGCGCAGGTAGGGCAGGGCCTTGTCGCCGCCGACATCGAGCGTGCGGAACACCACGGGCTTGCCCTTCGCCTCCGCCACGATCTCCCGGTACATCTGCGTCTGCCGCTCCTGCCGCGGCATCGTGGCCGAGACCATGAACTGCAGCTCGGTGCGGAACAGGCCGACGCCGTCCGCCCCCGAGGCGGCGAGGTTCGCCATGTCCATCAGCAGCCCGGCGTTGATGTGCAGCGCCACCCGCTGCCCGTCCTTGGTGACGGTGGGAGTGTCCTTGAGCGCGCGGTACTTGCGCTGCCGCCTGGCCCTGAACCGGGCCTTGTCGCCGTACGCCTGGATCACCTCGCCGGAGGGGCGTATATGCACCTCGCCGCTGTCGGCGTCGACGATGATGGGATTGCCCTGGTCGACGCGCTCCACGACGCCGCGCGCCTCGCCCACGGCGGCGATGCCGAGCGCCTTGGCCACGATCGCGACGTGGCTTGATCCCCCGGATTCCTCGATGACGAGGCCGCGAATCCTCGACCGGTCGTAGTCGAGGAGGTCGGCCGGGCCCATGGCCCGGGCCACCAGGATGGTGTCGTGCGGCAGCTGCAGCGCCGCCGCGTGCGCCCTGGGCCTGCCCGACAGGATGCGCAACAGCCGGTCGGACAGCTCGTCGAGGTCCTTGAGCCGCTCCCGCCAGAACGCGTCCGACTGGCGCAGCATGCGCGCCCGCGTGTCGTTCTGCACCCGCTCGACCGCCGCCTGCGCCGTCATGCCCTTCTGGATGGCCTCGTTCATGCGCTTCAGCCAGCCGCGGTCGTGCGCGAACATGCGGTAGGCCTCGAGCACCTCCCGGTGCTCGCCCGCCGAGGCGAGGTCGCCCTGCTCCAGCATCTCGTCGATCGACGCCTTGAGCTCCTCGACGGCGGCTTCGAGCCGCCGGTGCTCCTCGTCGGGGTCGTTAGAGGTGAGCTCGGTGACCACCACCCGCGGCTCGTGCAGCACCACGTGCCCGAGCGCCAGGCCCTCCGACAATGGCTGCCCGCGCACGACGTGACCGACGGTACGGCTGAACTCCGCACCCGAGTTGACCCCCGCCACCGAGCCCGACACCAGGTGCTCGGCGAGCACCATGGCGGTGGTCTGCAGCACCTCCACGTCCTCGTCGGAGTACTCCTTGTGCGTCTTGTTCTGCACGGTGAGCACGCCGAGCACGTCGCCGCCCCTGAGGATCGGCACCGCCAGGAACGAGTGATAGACCTCCTCCCCCGTCTCCGGCCTGTAGGAGAACGCCGGGTGGCTCTGGGCGTCCGGCTCGTTGATGGTGACCGCGAGCTCGGCGCAGCGCCCGACCAGGCCCTCGCCCCGCTTCATGAACGTATTGTGCACCGCGCCCGGATTGAGGCCCTCGGTGGCGAACAGCTCCAGCGACCCGTCCTGGCGCTTGAGATAGATGGAGCACACCTCCGCCACCATCAGGCCGGCGATCAGGTGCACGATGCGGTCGAGACGGGACTGCCCGTCGGACGGCTCGGCCATGATCTCCCGGAGCCGGCGCATGAAGATGCGCAGGGCAGGCTCGGCCTGCAACAGGCCGGGAGGATTGCCGCCTCGCTCCTTCATCAGCGCTAACCGTCGCTCCCGTTCCTCGGTTCAGCTTGCCGCCGCTCTGGACGCTGCGGAGGTTGCAATGCCACCCCGATCAAAACCTGCAATTCAAACAGTCCCAGCCACGGGCGCATCTTCGCCGGCCCGATTGCGCGCAACCGGGCCAAGACTAGGACACGAGCGTCCCGATCCGCAAACCCCGCGTGCTCTGCCGCACGCGCGGTCGCCATTTGCGGGTCTGGAGGGCACTCTCAAGAAACCCTCTGCCTGGTATCGCGCCTGCCTCGCAATCGCCGACCAACGTCGCGTCGGATTGGGGAAGGCACTTGCGAGATGCCCTCGTGCAAAAATCAGTCTTTGGCGAGGCCGAACAGGCTGTGCAGCGTGCGCACCGCCAGCTCGGCGTAGGCGGCGTCGATCAACACGCTGATCTTGATCTCCGATGTGGTGATGGCGAGGATGTTGATGCCTTTCTCCGCCAGCGCCGCGAACATCTGCGCGGCCACCCCGGCGTGGCTGCGCATGCCGACGCCGATCACCGACACCTTGGCGACCTCCGTCGAGCTCGTCACGTCGAAATAGCCGATCTTCTTGTGCGCGCTCTTGAGGACATCGAGCGCCTTGGGCAGGTCCGAGCCCTGCACGGTGAACGTCATGTCCGTGCGTTTCCCGTCAGAGGACAGGTTCTGCACGATCATGTCGACGTTGATGTTCGCATCCGCGAGCGGCCCGAAGATGCTGGCCGCCACCCCGGGCTTGTCCTCGATCTGCAGCAAGGTGACCTTGGCCTCATCCTTGGCGTAGGCGATGCCGCTGACGACGCGCTGCTCCACGATCTCATCCTCGCTGCAAATGATTGTCCCAAGCTGGTCCCACGTGGCGGGGCTCACCGCCGGCATCGCGTCCGGCGCCGCGAAGCTGGAAAGCACCCGCGTGCGCATCTTGTGCACCATGGCGAGCTCCACCGAGCGCGTCTGCATCACCTTCGAGCCCAGCGATGCCATCTCCAGCATCTCCTCGTAGGAGATCTTCTGCAGACGCCGCGCCTTCGGCACGATGCGGGGGTCCGTGGTGTAAACGCCGTCCACGTCCGTGTAGATGTCGCACAGGTCCGCCTTGACCGCGATGGCAAGCGCCACCGCGCTGGTGTCGGAGCCGCCGCGGCCCAGCGTCGAGATGCGGTTGCGCGTGGGCTCCACGCCCTGGAAGCCCGTGATCACCGCCACCTCGCCCTCTTCCAGGCGCTGGCGGATCTTCTCTCCCGGGATGTCCTTGATGCGGGCAACGCCGTGCGCGTCGTCCGTGATGATGGGGATCTGCCAGCCCTGCCACGAGCGCGCCTTCAGGCCCATCGACTGCAGCACGATCGCGAGCAGTCCGGCAGTGACCTGCTCGCCCGTCGCCACGATCGCGTCGTACTCGCGCGCGTCGTGCAGCAGCGACGCCTCGCGCACGTAGCCGACGAGCTGGTTGGTCACCCCCGACATGGCCGAGACCACCACCGCGACCTTGTTGCCCGCGTCGATCTCGCGCTTCACGTGGCGCGCCACGTTGCGGATGCGCTCCACGTTGGCAACCGACGTGCCGCCGAATTTCATCACTACGACGGACATTGCGAAACCGCTCTCGCGGCCCCCTCTGACGTTCCCTGGACCGGACAGGTGGCGATGGCGCCCGGCTGCGAGCGGGGTCGTGGCCGGACCGTCCAAATTCGCGCGTACTCATACCGGCTGGGGTCCGCCTCCGCAACACGCCATTGCACCCCTTCTCCCCCTTGGAACGCTTCCAGAATCAGGCCCGGCCGGACCCCTCGGTCGCCGTCGGCGAGCCTTGACATACGCAAGGCCCCGGAGGCCAATGCAGGCCATGAGCACGCCAGCCCCCAGTGACGCCTCCCGCACGCTCGACCGGGCCGAGATCGACCGCTTCGCGCGCATGGCCGAGGAGTGGTGGGACGGCAACGGCAAGTTCCGGCCGCTGCACCAGCTGGGACCGGCGCGCATCGCCTTCATCCGGGACGAGATCCTTTCCCATTTCGCCCGCCCCGCCGGCGGCCTGCGACCTCTTGCCGGCCTCTCGCTGCTCGACATCGGCTGCGGCGGCGGCCTCGTTTGCGAGCCCCTGGCGCGCCTGGGCGCGACCGTCACCGGCCTCGACCCGGGCGTCGAGAACATCGAGGTCGCCCGCCGCCATGCCGACGCCCAGGGCCTTGCCGTGAGCTACCGCGCCGGCACCGCCGAGGAGCTGGCCGCCGAGGGCGCCGCCTTCGACGTCGTGTGCTGTCTCGAGGTCGTGGAGCATGTGCCCGACGTCGGCGCCTTCCTTGCGACCTGTGCCGGTCTGGTACGCCCGGGCGGGCTGATGCTGCTCTCCACCATCAACCGCACGCTCAAGGCCTACATGCTGGCCATCGTCGGCGCCGAGTACGTGTTGCGCTGGCTGCCGACCGGCACCCACCAGTGGGATCGCTTCGTCACCCCGCGCGAGCTGGCCGGCCATCTGGCCGCCTGCGGCCTGGCATCCCCGCGCTTCAAGGGTCTCGCCTACAGCCCCTGGTCCGACGCCTGGAGCCTGAGCGATGATACCGACGTCAACTACCTGGCCGCTGCCGCGAAACCCTCCCATGCCAGCTGACAGCCGCACCGTCATCGTCACCGGTGCAGCCGGCGGCATCGGCGCCGGCACCGCTCGGCACCTCGCCGGCCTCGGCTGGTCCGTCGCCTGCGCCGACATCGACGCGGAGGGCGCGGGCAGGATCGCCGCCGAGATCGGCGGCGTCGGCATCGGCTGCGACGTCGCCAGCGAGAGCGACATCGAGCGCATGGTCGCGGTGGCCCGTAGCCGCCTCGGCCGCATCGACGCGCTCGTAGCCAATGCCGGCATCGCGCGCTTCAAGCCGCTGGCGGCGACCACGCTCGACAGCTGGAACCGGGTGCTCGCCACCAATCTCACCTCTCTCTTTCTGCTCGCGCGCACCCTTGCCGGCGACCTCAAGGCGGCCCGCGGCGGCATCGTCGTCATCAGCTCGACCCGGGCCCACATGTCCGAGCCCGGCACGCTGGCCTACTCGGCGAGCAAGGGCGGCCTCGTCGCCCTGGCCCACGCGCTGGCGATCACGCTCGCGCCCGACGTCCGCGTCAACTGCGTCTCGCCCGGCTGGATCGACACCGGCCGCCACGGCCCCTTGAAGCCCTCCGACCACGCCCAGCACCCGGCGGGCCGCGTCGGCCGCCCCGATGACATCGCCGCCGCGGTCGCCTATCTCCTGTCACCGGAGGCGGGCTTCGTCACCGGCGCCGAGCTCGTCATCGACGGCGGCATGACCCGCAAGATGATCTACACCTGAGCAATCCGAACGCGACACGAGGGCACGACAGCGCATGGCCAGAACGGCAGCCAGCACAGGCAAGACGGCATCGGGGGCCAAGGCGGCCGGCAAGGGCAGGAACCCGCTCCTGTCCGCCTGGACGACGCCGTTCGAGGTGCCGCCCTTCGACAGGATCAAGGTCGAGCACTTCCGGCCGGCCTTCGACGCGGCCTTCGCCGAGAACCTCGAGGAGATCGAGGCCATCGCCGCCTCCAAGGAGCCCGCGACCTTCGCCAACACCATCGAGGCGCTGGAGCGCGCCGGCAAGCTTCTCGATCGGGTCTCGGCCGTGTTCTACAACCTCGCCGGCACCGACACGACGCCCGAGATCCAGGCCATCGAGCGCGAGCTCGCCCCGCGCTATGCCAAGCACAGCATGCGCGTCTACCAGGATGCGCGGCTGTTCAAGCGCGTCGACGCCCTTTTTGCGGCGAAGGACGGGCTCGGCCTCACGCTCGAGCAGAAGCGCGTCATCGAGCGCTACCACCGGAGCTTCGTGCGCTCGGGCGCGGCGCTCGACGCCAAGGGCCGCAAGCGCATGGCCCAGATCGCGGAGAAGCGGGCGAGCATCGGCACCGCCTTCGGCCAGAACGTGCTGGCCGACGAGCAGGCCTTCCTCATGGTCCTCGAGGAAGGCGACCTGGCCGGCCTGCCCGACGGCGTCAAGGCGGCCGCAGCCCAGCTCGCCGCCGAGCATGGGCACAAGGGCAAGTACGCCGTCTCCCTCGCCCGCTCCAGCGTCGAAGGCTTCCTCCAGTTCGCAGCCCGCCGCGACCTGCGCGAGAAGGCCTACCTCGCCTGGCGCAATCGCGGCGCCAACGGCGGCAAGACCGACAACCGTGGCCTCATGCGGGACATGCTGGCGCTGCGTCTCGAGGGCGCAAGCCTCCTGGGCTTCAAGACCGCCGCCGACGCCGCGCTCGAGTTCACCATGGCCAAGACGCCGCAGGCCGTGCGCAAGCTGCTGATGGACGTCTGGGAGCCCGCCCGCCGCCGCGCCGAGCAGGAG
This sequence comes from Hyphomicrobiaceae bacterium, assembly GCA_033764875.1. Classification (GTDB taxonomy): domain Bacteria; phylum Pseudomonadota; class Alphaproteobacteria; order Rhizobiales; family Hyphomicrobiaceae; genus AWTP1-13. Next base: position 7,338 of record JANRIO010000102.1, read on the forward strand.
CGCGAGGACCTGCAGAGGTTCGTCGCCGCCGAGGGCGGCAATTTCCAGATCGCGGGCTGGGACTGGCGCTACTACGCCGAGAAGGTGCGCAAGGCCCGCTTCGACGTCGACGAGGCCGAGGTCAAGCCCTACTTGCAGCTCGACAACGTCATCGCCGCCGCCTTCGACGTCGCCCACAAGCTCTTTGGCCTCAAGTTCGCCGAGCGTACGGACCTGCCCGTGTACCACGCGGACGTTCGCACCTGGGAGGCGACCGACAGCAAGGGCCGCCACGTCGGCATCTTCTACGGCGACTACTTCGCGAGGCCCTCCAAGCGCTCCGGCGCCTGGATGACCGGCTGGCGCTGGCAGGAGCGCATGGACGAGGAGGTGGCGCCCGTCATCGTCAACGTCATGAACTTCGCCAAGGGCGCGCCCGGTGAGCCGACCCTGCTCTCCATCGACGACGCCCGCACGCTGTTCCACGAGTTCGGGCACGCCCTGCACGGCCTGCTCTCGAACGTCACCTACCCCTCCGTCACCGGCACCTCCGTCGAGCGGGATTTCGTCGAGCTTCCCTCCCAGCTCTACGAGCACTGGTTCATGCGGCCCGAGGTGCTGCGCAAGTTCGCCAGGCACTACCGCACCGGCAAGCCCGTGCCGGAGGCGCTGCTCGACAAGATCAAGGCCGCCCGCAACTTCAACCAGGGCTTCTCGACGGTCGAGTACATCGGCTCGGCCATCGTCGATCTCGAGCTGCACGTCCTCAAGGACGTCTCGTCGCTCGACGTCGACAAGCTCGAGAAGAAGGTGCTGGGCCGGATCGGCATGCTGCCGGAGATCGGCATGCGCCACCGCATCCCGCACTTCCAGCACATCATCGGCGGCTACGCCTCGGGCTACTACAGCTACATGTGGTCCGAGGTGATGGACGCCGACGCCTTCTCGGCCTTCGAGGAGGCCGGCAACGTCTTCGACAAGGCGACCGCAAAGCGCCTGCTCACCGCGATCTACTCCTCCGGCGGCACCCAGGATCCCGCCGACGCCTACATCGCCTTCCGCGGCCGCCTGCCGACGACCGATGCCCTGCTCGAGAAGCGCGGCCTGTCGGAGAAGCCCGCGGCAAAGCCCGCCTGAGCGCCCCCGGCACCAACCCCGACGCCAACTTCAGGACCCCATGGCCGACAAACGCACCGCGCCCGAGACCCATCTTGAGAAATGGCTGTTCGCCAGCCGCTGGCTTCTGGCCCCGTTCTTCATCGGGCTCGCATTCTCCATCCTGATCCTCCTGGTCAAGTTCTGCCAGGAGCTGTTCCACCTCACCTTGAAATCCTTCTCGGCCCCCGAGAGCGACATCATCACCGGCGTGCTGACGCTGATCGACCTCGCCTTGACCGGCTCCCTGCTGCTGATCGTGATCTTCTCGGGCTACGAGAACTTCGTCTCCAAGATCGACCACAACACGCATCCCGACTGGCCGGAATGGATGGCCAAGATCGATTTCACCGGCCTCAAGCTCAAACTCCTGAGCTCGATCGTGGCCATCTCGGCGATCCAGCTCCTGAAGCAGTTCATGAAGGTGCCGGGCGGCCCGGACAAGCCGGGCGTGTCCGACCGCGAGCTGTTCTGGTACGTCGTCATCCACGTCGTGTTCGTGGTCTCGAGCGTCCTGCTGGCGCTTTCCGACCGTCTCTCGGGCGAGACCAAGGCGCCCGCCGAGAAATCCTGAAGAACCAAACCGAGGGGAGGCTTCCATGCAGGCGCAGATCAACGGCATGTCCATGCACATCAAGGTGGACGGCGCTGCCGACGCGCCGCCCATCGTCCTGCACCATCCCCTCGCCGCCAACCTGAGCATCTGGGACGAGATCGCCACCATGCTGGCGACGGACTTCCGGGTGGTCCGCTTCGACGCCCGCGGCCACGGCAACAGCGAGGCGACCAAGGCGCCCTACGACTTCGCCACGCTCTCCCGCGACGTCGTGGCCCTCCTCGACCACCTCGGCATCGCCAAGGCGCATTTCCTCGGCCTCTCCATGGGCGGCATGGTGGGCCAGTTCCTGGGGCTCGAGCACGCCGGCCGCTTCCGCACCCTCATGCTCACCGCGACGACGAGCCGGGTGCCGCCCGAGGGCCGCGTGCTCTGGCAGGACCGCGTGAAGACGGCGCGCGAGCAAGGCATGGCGGCCATGCCGGCCCCCTCGTTGCAGCGCTGGCTCACCGAGCGCAACCGGCAGAATGCGGCGCTCGTCGCACGCATGACCGCCATGATCACCGCCACGCCGGTGGAAGGCTATGCCGGCTGGTGCCAGGCCATCGAGAGGCTCGACGTCACCGACCGGCTGCCGGCGATCGCGCTGCCCACGCTGGTCGTCGTCGGCGCCGAGGATCCCGGCACGCCGCCCGCGGCGGCCGAGGTGATCCACCGCCAGATTCCGGGCTCCGAGCTCGTGATCATGCCCGCCTGCGCGCACATGCTGTGCGTCGAGGATCCGGTGGCGATGCACGGCCACCTGACGGCGTTCCTGGCGAAGCACCCGCTCTGAGCGCCCGGCGGCCGCATGCCGGCCCCGCCCGCCCCGCCGCGCATCCTCGTCCTCGGCGGCTACGGCGCCTTCGGCGCCCGCGCCGTCGAGCGCCTGGCCCTGACGCGAGATGTCGCCCTCGTCGTTGCCGGACGCAATCCGGCACGGGGCGAGGCATTCGCGGCCGCTGTCGCCCGCCGCTTCGACGCGCCGTGCAGCTTCGTTCGCCTCGATGCCGCACGGCTCGACGGGGCCGATCTGAGCGCACTTGCCCCGGACGTCGTCATCAACGCCTCGGGACCCTTTCAGGCACAGGACTATCGCGTCGCGCGCGCGGCCATCGCCGCCGGCGCCCACTACATCGACCTGTCGGACGCGAGCGCCTTCACGCTGGGCATCGCGGCGCTCGATGCCGAGGCGCGCGCTGCCGGCGTGCTGGTGGCGAGCGGGGCGAGCAGCGTGCCCTCCCTGTCCGCCGCCGTCGCCGACCATTGCGCGCCCCGCTTCACACGCCTGCGCGCCATCACCACCGTGATCTCGCCGGGCAACAGTTTCGACCCGGGTCTTGCCACCGCCCGCTCGATCCTCGGCACCCTGGGCAGGCCGATCCCCGGCTTCTCTGGCGGCCGTCCCGTGCCGCGGCGCGGCTGGCAGGGCCTTTGGCGCCGCGCCATGCCGGGGCTGGGCGGCCGCTGGATCGGCGATTGCGATGCCCCCGACATCGTCCTCTTCCCCGGCCGCTATCGGGGGCTCGAGACGGTGCGCGTGTGCGCCGCCCTCGAGGTGGGCGTCTTCCATCTGGCCCTGTGGGCAGCCTCCGGCCTCGTGCGCATGGGCCTTTTGCGCCAGCCGGAGCGGCTCGCCGCGCCCATGCTCTCGATCAAGCGGCGCTTGCCCTGGCTCGGCTCCGACCGCGGCGGCATGACCGTGACGCTCGACGGCATCGGCCGCGACGGCAAGCCGCTCTCGGTCCTCTGGTCGCTCGTGGCCCGCGATGGCCACGGGCCGTTCATTCCGGCCATCCCGGCAACGATCATCGCGCGCGCTCTGCTCTCGGGCAGCCTTGCCGCCCGCGGCGCGATGCCGGCGCTGGGCCTGTTCGCGCTCGACGACTTTCGCCAAGCCGTGGCCGACCTTGCCATCTCCGACCGCGAGGAGACGTTGTGACCGCGCTCTACCGCCGCGCGCTCGGGGCGCGCTTCGCCGATCTCGCGCCTGCCGTGCAGCACCTCCACGACCTCGGCACGCGCGCCACCTGGGAGGGCGAGGCCGACGTCGAGCGGGGCACCCATCCCCTCAGCCGCCTTGCCGGCTGGCTCGCGTCGCTGCCGCCCGCAGGCACGGCCGTCCCGCTGCAGGTGACGTTCGAGCCCGTACGCGGCGGGGAGATCTGGTCGCGCCGCTTCGGCCGCTCCCTCTTCCGCACCCGCCAGTTCCTGCGCGACGGCGTGCTGTGCGAGCGGGCCGGCCCCATCACGTTTGCATTCTCCATCGCCGTTGCCGAAGGCGCCATGAGCCTGCGGCTCGCCGGCATGCGCGTGCTCGGCATCCCCGTTCCGCGCACCCTGCGGCCCGCCATCGAGACGCGCGAGGAGCAGACGCCCGACGGTGCCTATCGCTTCGCCGTCTCCTCGCGCCTGCCTGGTGTGGGCTTGCTCGTTGCCTACCGCGGCCGGCTTCGCCCGGCCTGATGCAAACAAAAGCCGGCAGACCCGAGGGCCTGCCGGCGAAAGCTGCCACGGCGATGGCGGGCGCGTCAGTACTCGCGCCGCTTCGGCTCGATGTACTTCACCTCGTTCGTCATCGTGTAGGTGTGCACCGGACGGTAGTCGAGCTGCACCTCTTTCTTGTCCGGATCGGCCCAGGCCAGCGTGTGCTTCATCCAGTTGACGTCGTCGCGCTCCGCGTAGTCCTCGCGCGCGTGGGCACCGCGGCTTTCCTTGCGGTTGGCGGCGCTGACCACCGTGACGGCCGCTTGCAGGATCAGGTTCTCGTACTCCAGCGTCTCGATCAGGTCGGAGTTCCAGATCAGCGAGCGGTCGGACACCGAGATGTCCTCGGAGCCCTTCCAGATCTCGTGGATCTTCTGCACGCCCTCATCGAGCACCTCGCCGGTGCGGAACACGGCGCAGTTGTTCTGCATCGTCCTCTGCATCTGCAGCCGCAGCGCCGAGGTGCGCGTGCCGCCCTTGGCGTGCCGCATCTTGTCCAGGCGCGACAAGGCGAGCTCGTCGGCATCCTTGGGCAGGGGCGCCAGCGCTCGCCCGCGCTCCACCGTCTCGCCGCAGCGCAGGCCTGCGGCGCGGCCGAACACCACAAGGTCCGTGAGCGAGTTCGAGCCGAGCCGGTTGGCACCGTGCACGGAGACGCAGGCGGCCTCGCCGATGGCGAGCAGCCCCGGCACGATCGTGTCCGGATTGCCGTCTTTGAGCGTGTAGACCTCGCCGTGATAGTTCGTCGGGATGCCGCCCATGTTGTAGTGCACCGTCGGCAGCACCGGGATCGGCTCGCGCCGCAGGTCGACGCCGGCGAAGATCTTGGCGCTCTCCGTGATGCCGGGCAGGCGCTCGTGCAGGATCTTCGGGTCGAGGTGGTCGAGGTGCAGGTAGATGTGGTCCTTCTCCGGCCCGACGCCGCGCCCTTCCCGGATCTCGATCGTCATCGAGCGCGAGACGACATCGCGCGAGGCGAGGTCCTTGGCGTGCGGCGCGTAGCGCTCCATGAAGCGCTCGCCGGCCGAGTTGGTGAGGTATCCGCCCTCGCCGCGCGAGCCTTCGGTGATCAGCACGCCCGCGCCATAGATGCCGGTCGGGTGGAACTGCACGAACTCCATGTCCTGCAGCGGGAAGCCGGCGCGCGCCACCATGGCGTTGCCGTCGCCGGTGCAGGTGTGCGCCGAGGTGCACGAGAAGTAGGCGCGTCCGTAGCCGCCGGTGGCGAGCACCGTCTTCTTGGCGCGGAAGCGATGCAGCGTGCCGTCCTCCAGGCACAGCGCGACGACACCGCCGACGCCGCCGTCCTGGTCGCGGATGAGGTCGATCGCGAAGTACTCGACGAAGAACTGCGCCGAGTGCCGCAGCGACTGGCCGTAGAGCGTGTGCAGGATGGCGTGGCCGGTGCGGTCGGCGGCTGCGCACGTGCGCTGCGCCGGCGGCCCGCGGCCGTAGTCCGTCGTCATGCCGCCGAACGGGCGCTGGTAGATGCGGCCATCCTCGGTGCGGCTGAACGGCACGCCGTAGTGCTCGAGCTCGTACACCGCGTCCGGCGCGTTCCGGCACAGGTACTCGATGGCGTCCTGGTCGCCGAGCCAGTCGGCGCCCTTGACGGTGTCGTACATGTGCCACTGCCAGCTGTCGGGCCCCATGTTTCCGATCGAGGCCGCGATGCCGCCCTGCGCCGCCACCGTGTGCGAGCGGGTCGGAAACACCTTCGTCACGCACGCCGTCTTGAGGCCGGCCTCCGCGCATCCGAGCGTGGCGCGCAGCCCCGCTCCGCCCGCGCCGACGACCACGACGTCGTAGACGTGCTCCGTTATCGGATAGGCGCGCCCGTTCACGCCGGGCTTTGCCACGCCGTTCGCGGCGCCGTTGCTCTTTGCATCCGCCATGTCTTCAAGCCCCGAGGCTCAGTTTCAGGATCGCGAAGATCGACGTCAGCGCGACCACGATGGTGAAGAACGAGTTCAGCATCAGGAGGATCACCTTGCGCCCCTCCGAATGCACGTAGTCCTCGATGATGACCTGCATGCCGATCCGCATGTGGACAGCGGCCGACAGCATCAGCAGCGTGATCGCGATGGCGTTCTGCGGCCGTGCCAGCGTGCGCTTCACCGTGTCGTAGTCGGCCCCGGCGATCTTCACGAGCACGACCAGCAGCCAGCACACCAGGATCAGGTTGGCGACGGCCGTGACCCGCTGCTTCCAGAAATGGTCGGTCCCTTCTTTCGCCGAGCCGAGGCCGCGGACCTGCGCAAGTGGCGTTCTCTGGCTCATAGCGCAATCGCTCCCCGCCATGCGAGCCCGCCCACCCACAGCCCCGCCGTCAGCACGAGCGACAGGATGATGGTGAGCCAGCTCAGCGTGTTGACTTCGCCGATCGAGAACCCGCGACCGGTGTCCCAGACAAGATGGCGAACGCCGCCGACGAGGTGATGGATCACCGACCACGAGTATCCGAACACCAGCAGCATGCCGATCGGGTGGCCGAGCAGCGCGTTGATCGAATCGAATTGCTTGGGCCCCATCGCGGCCGCGAGCAGCCACGCGGCGAGAAAGGCCGTGCCGAAATAGTTCGCCGCCCCGGTGATGCGATGAAGGATCGACATCAACATATTGATTTCGAAGCGATAAACTGAGAGGTGCGGTGACAGTGGTCGGGTCACTGCCGCTTTGGCGTCGGCCATTTGCTGTCTGCCCCAGACGAAGCTTCGGTTTTTGTCGAGCGGGCTTTTACCTCGCTCACCGACCCGCATCAATGAAACGATTGGCGCAGGAGTGATGCACTAACGCGTGCCAATGCCATGGCATATTGTACTCCACGGCCAACCACCTTGCGCGCGCCGCCTTGCCTGGCAAAAATGCAAAAAATGCATAGACGCATACTTTGTATCGCCAAGCACAAGGCTCACGCATGCTCAAAGCATGTACCAAAACACTGTCGGAGGTTTTCGCTCTCGGTGTTTTCGAGCCAGCAAAGATCCAACGGGAATATCAGTGGCGGACGGACCAGGTCTCTCAGCTGATCGATGACTTGGTAGCCGCGTTCCAACGCATGGGTCGTGATCCGGGCGAGTTGGAGAGCGACGAGGACGTCCCAGCCGCGGACGAGGAGAGCGACGACGGAGAGGAGCCTGCTGCAAGCGCCGGCGCGACCATCATTCAACGAAGGTTGCGCTCTGCGCTGGTCCCCGACACCTACTTCCTGGGCGGGCTTATCGTGCTGACGACCGCACGCTCGAGCTCACTGCAGGTCTATGACGGACTGCAGCGGCTTGTGACCCTTTCGGCGATGCTGTGTGCGATCCGCGATACTTGGCCGGAACCGCTGGACCGCGACCTCGCGCGCATTTCCACGCTGCTGTTCGACCCGCAGAAGAAGCGACGCCTTCAGTATCCGACGCCGGGACGCACGCTGGCCTCCCTCATCTCGGGTGAAACGCTCGCCCGAAGCCCTCTGGCGCCTGCAGACATTCGGCTGCGCGACACCTATCACTTTGCCTGCGGCCAGTTCAACGGGAGATGGCTTCCGGCACGCCGAAGGGCGTTCCTAGATTTCCTCGCCGAGGCGGTGCACGTCTCAGTTTCCGAAACCGACAATCACAGCGTCGCCTATCAGATGTTCATGGGCGCCAACGCTCGCGGACTCAAGCTCGAGGTCGGCGACATCTTGAAAGGAGTCCTCGCCGAGCAAGTCCGAAACAACAACGGCACGGTCGCACAGGTGGATGCGTGCGCCCAAGCGTTTCGAAGCGCGCAGCAGAAGTTGCGCGCAGGCTTCACCGATTTCCTGCATGCCACCGAGATCTATGTGCTTCGCGAGGAGCATCAAGAGGTACAGTATCTCGGCCATACGACCGGTGAGAAGCTCGAGGGTATGTTCAACGATTCGACCCCGCCGGGCGAAATCGTACAGTGGCTGGAGGGCGACTTTTCGCGGATTGCTCGCATCTTTGCTCGCTCGCGCGAGCATTTGCATATGGACCCCATCAAGGGCGTGGATATTTCGTTTCGGCAGCTTTCGTTTCTGAGCTGGAAAGAATGGCAGCCGCTGCTCGTCGCCATGGGGCTGAGCTACGACAATATGAGCGCACCCGGCTTTGCGCAGGAGGTCAAAACGCTTTGCCGCATCTGCTACATCGTCGAGCTGCTGGAGATGTCGGCGTCTGCGCGACGCCGCAAGTTCATTGAGGCCATGCGTCAACGCGAGAGAGGCCTCAATCCCTTCATCTGGGATAGAAGGGCGAACGGGCCGCGTGCACTCTATTTCGCCAAGGGAACAGCCCTCCGCCGCGCCATGAAGGCGTTGCGCGCACCGCTCGTCTCGGAGGAGAAGCGTGGCGCCGTGGTGCGGTGGATCGAGACGCTTCTTTGGTCGGGCGAGGTTCCAAGACAATGCACCGACGATGCAAGCGTGGAGCACGTTCTGCCGAAAGCCTCCGTCGGCGCATGGCAGACTCTGTTCTCGGAGGAGGAGAGGGACGCTTCGCTCAACCTGCTCGGGAATCTGTGCCTGATTGACAAATCAACCAACATCTTCCTCGGCAACAAGGAATGGGATTTCAAGAAGTCGGAGTATCTCAAGAAAGCAGACATATTCAAGGGCCTGGGTCAGGTTCTCGACGTCAGCGCCCAAATGGCGCTTCAGAACGATCCAAGGCCCTGGAGCGCGCGCACCGTGGCCCAGCTTACTGAGCGGCTCGCCCGGATTGGCGATCAGGCCCTGCGGCCGTAGCTGATGCCCGTCACCCGGGTTCGCCGCCCCGGGAGTTCGCTGTTGATAATTTGTTCTCGCGCTCGCATTCTGCCTAGCGAGAGAGCGATGCTCGATGGATCCTCGAATGCTGAAGAAGAACGGTGCGGGTCCGAGGCGGAGGGCCGAGGCTGCCGAGGCCGTGCGGGGCCTCGCCTACGACGAGCTTCCCCGCTACGTCGGCTATCAGGTGCGCCGCGCCCAGGCCCGCATCTTCGCCGAGTTCGAGGCGGCGCTCGACGGTTGCGACTTCACGCCGGGCACGTTCGGCGTCCTGACCCTGATCCGCGCCAACCCCGGCATCACGCAGGTCGAGCTGGCAGCGGCCTTCGGCGTCGACAAATCCACCATGAGCCCCGTGATCTTCAGGCTGGAGAGGCGCGGCCTCATCCGCCGCGCGGTGCTGGCGAGCGACCGGCGCCGCCACGCGCTCCATCTGAACCCCGAGGCGGAGGAGCAGTACCTGCGCGCGCGCGACCGCGTCCGCGCTTTCGAGAGCTCCCTCGCGGCTCGCCTGACCGTGTCCGAGCAGGAGGAGCTGGCCCGCCTGCTCGGCAAGCTGCAAGGCGGCGATGCGCCGACGGACGCCTGAACGCACGAAAGGCCGGCGAGGGCGTCCGCCGGCCTTTCCTTGAACGTGCGCGCTCAAACGTGCGATTGCGTCACGTGGCTGCCGTCCCGACCGGCGATCTTCACCGCCGTTGCGAGTTGGCCCGGTCCGCCGAACGAAGCCCCGGGGGGCTGGGGGGCTGAGATTCCGAAACCTCGCCGAGGAACCGGGCCAGGAGGCAACCCTTGTTTTGTCGCAGCCGATCAAGGCGGAGGCGGGGCAGTGGCGAGACAATTTTGGGCCCATCCGTGGGAGTTTTCGCGATTCGGCACATTTGCTCCGGACCAGGAAAATCAGTGGCGCGCGCCCTGCGCCGAGCGCTGACGGGACCGTGCCAAAGGGACCGCCGGCCGGCCGCCCCCTAGGCGGACGCCTGCGCCTCGGCCTGCTCGTAGGCTTCCGACGCCTCGAGCCACCGCGCCTCGGCGGCCTCGCGCCCCCGCAACAGCTCTGCCCGCTCCTTGGCAAGCGCCTGCGCCGTCGCGGGCGACTTGGCATAGAGCGCCGCGTCCGCCAGCGCGCCGTCGATGGCCGCGATGCGCTTGCCTAGTCGCTCGATCTCTGCCTCCGCGGTCGTGACGGCCTTCTTCAGCGGCGCCAGCTGCGCCCGGAACTCGGCCGCCTGCCGCCTCAGCTCCTGCGGCGACAGCCGCTGCGGCGCATGCCCCGCCCTCGCCCGCGGCGCGTCGTCGACGCCGCCCCGCTCGGCAAGGCACAGCGCCCGGTATTGGTCCATGTCGCCGTCGTAGGCTTTCACGGTGCCGTCCCGCACCAGCCACAGCCGGTCCGCGCACGCTTCCATCAGGTGCCGGTCATGGCTGATCAGCACGACGGCGCCCTCGTAGCCGTTGATCGCCCGCATCAGGGCTTCGCGGCTGTCGACGTCGAGATGGTTCGTCGGCTCGTCGAGGATCAGCAGGTGCGGCCCCCAGAAGGTGGCGATGGCGAGCAGCAGCCGCGCCTTCTCCCCGCCCGAGAGGTTGGCCGCCTTCGTGTCCGCCTTGTCGGCACCGAAGCCGAGCGCGCCGAGCCGCGATCGGCGCTGCGCCTCGCTCGCCTCCGGCATCAGCGCGACCATGTGCTGGTAGGGCGTCATCTGCGGCGGCAGGTCCTCCAGCTGGTGCTGCGCGAAGTAGCCCACCTCGATCTTCTCCGAGCCGTAGCGCGCGCCCGCAAGCGGCTTCAGGCGCCCGGCGAGAAGCTTGGCGAAGGTGCTTTTGCCGTTGCCGTTGGCGCCGAGCAGGCCGATGCGGTCGTCGGCGTCGAGCCGCAGCGTGAGGCCCTGCAGGACCGGGCGGTCGGGGGCGTATCCGGCCGCGGCACTCTCCAGCCTGATCAGCGGGCTGGCGAACGCCTTCTGCGGGTTCGGGAACGCGAAGGGCACGAGCCGCTCCTCCACCTGCGCCGCGATCGGCTGCATCCGCTCGAGCGCCTTCATCCGGCTCTGCGCCTGCGCCGCCTTCGAGGCTTTCGCCCTGAACCGCTCGATGAACGCCTCGATGTGGCGCCGTTCGTCGTCCTGCTTCTTCTTGAGCTTGAGGTCGAGCCGCTGTCGCTCGCGCCGCGCCTCCTCGAAGCGGTCGTAGCCGCCGGTGTAGAGCGTGAGCTTGCCCTGCGACAGGTGCAGGATCGAGCCCACCGAGCGGTTGAGCAGCTCGCGGTCGTGGCTGACGATCAGCACCGTGTGCGGGTAGTCGCGCAGGTACTCCTCGAGCCACAGCGTTCCTTCCAGATCGAGATAGTTCGTCGGCTCGTCGAGAAGCAGCAGATCGGGCTCGGTGAACAGCATGGCCGCCAGCGCCACGCGCATGCGCCAGCCGCCCGAGTATTCGGCGCAGGCCCGCTGCTGCGCGGCGTCGTCGAAGCCGAGCCCGGAGAGGATGCGCGCAGCCCGCGCCGGCGCCGCGTGCGCGCCGATGTCGGCGAGCCGCTCGTGGATCTCTGCGATGCGGGTGGCGTCCGTCGCCGCGTCCGCCTCCGCAAGCAGCCTGGCGCGCTCCCTGTCGGCGGCCAGCACCACCTCGATCAGGCTCTCCGGCCCCCCCGGCGCCTCCTGCGCAACCCAGCCGATCCGGGTGCCTCTCGGCAGCCTGATGCCTCCGTCGTCCGGATTGATCTCACCGGCGATCAGCCTCAATAGCGTTGTCTTGCCGGTGCCGTTGCGGCCGACGAAGCCCACCTTGTGCCCGGCCGGAATGCCAACCGTCGCCTTGTCGAAGATGACGCGGCCTTCGATACGATAGGTGAGGTCGTTCACGTGCAGCATGCCGGCAGCCAATAGCGCAAGCCGGAGCCCCTGTCATGGGTGTGCAGGCAACGGACGGGATTGCGGGTGGCGGCGTGCAACGCGTCTACCGCAAATCGTTAACGAACCTGCACAACCATTTGGCAGTAGGTAAGAATTAGAGTATGGGGCAGACCAAAGCTTGAGCCTTGCGAAAGAGGATGGAGCAGCATGTCCCACGGACACGGCGGCGGCGATCACCACGGGCCCGTCGAAGGCGAGAACAAGAAGATTGCCATTCTGATCTCGGTGCTGGCGCTGTTCCTCGCCATTTCCGAGACCGTCGGCAAGAGCGCCCAGACGAGCGCCCTGAGCTTCAACATCGAGGCTTCGAACCTCTGGGCCTTCTACCAGGCCAAGACCATCCGCAAGACCACGCTCGAGACGGCGGCCGACCAGATGGAGGTCGATCTCAAGCTGGCCAAGGACCCGGTGGTGCAGAAGCTGCTGGGCGAGCGCGTCGGCAAGTGGCGCGACAGCGCCGCACGCTACGAGTCCGAGCCCAAGGCCAATGGCAAGGGCGAGGGCCGCAAGGAGCTGCGCGAGCGCGCCTTGCACGCCGAGGCCAGCCAGCACCTCGCCATGGAGAGTTATCACAAGCTCGAGCTGGCCTCAGCCGCCTTCCAGATCGCCATCGTGCTGGCCTCGGCCTACCTCATCACGCACGCGTTCTTTCTGCTGCTGGGCTCGCTGGGCCTGGGCGTGCTCGGCATCGCCTTCGGGCTGATCGGCCTGTTCGCGCCGACCTTCACGCTGTTCGGCGGCGGCCACTGACGCGCCTCGCCCCCGGCGCGCCCGACTAGGCCACACCCCTCAGTTGTGGTCCTCGGGTAGCGGCGGCAGGGGGAGGAACTCGACGCCTTCCTCGGCGAGCGCCCGGGCCTCTTCGGCCGTAGCCTCGCCGTAGATGCCGCGCTGCGGCACCTCCTCGTGATGGATCTTGCGCGCCTCCTCGGCAAACCTGCGGCCGACGTACTCCGAGTTCGCCTGCAGCTCCGCCCGCAGCTTGCGCATCGCCGCCATCACCTCCTTGCTGGCCGCGACCTTGTGCACCTCGGCGCCGGGCTCGGCCCGCGGCGCCTTGTCGGCGGCGGCAGCCAGCCGCTGGGCGGCACGCGCGGCCGCCCGCTTGGACGCGCTCTTGCCCTCGCTTTTCACGATGCCCGGCGCCATCAGCGCCTTCTCCACGCTGCGGCTGCCGCATACGGGGCACGCGATCTGCTTGCTGCCCTTGAGCTTGTCGAAGGCCTCGCTGCTGGCGAACCAGCTCTCGAACACGTGGTCCTTCTTGCATTTGAGACTGTAGCGGATCATGTCGTGGCCTTCGCCGCGGCGGCGCCGGTCTCCGCCCGCGTCACCTTGAACTCCCGGTCGTGCTGCAGCGAGGGAACACGCTGCCGCGCCTCCTGGATCTCGCCAAGGTTGAGATCGGCAATGGTGACGCCGGTTTCAATGCCCGCCTCCGCGATCACCTCGCCCCACGGCGAGACCACCAGGCTGTGCCCGTAGGTGTCGCGGCCGACCTCGTGCCGGCCGGACTGCGCCGCCGCCAGCACGAAGCACCCGTTCTCGATCGCCCGAGCCCGCATCAACACGTGCCAGTGCGCCTTGCCGGTCGGCACCGTGAACGAGGCCGGGATGGCAAGGAAATCTGCCCCGGCCTTGGCCAGCGCCCGGTAGAGATAGGGAAAGCGCAGGTCGTAGCAGATCGTCATGCCGAGGTTGCCCCACGGCAGCGGCGCGATCACGGCCTCGGCGCCCGGCCGGTAGTTCTTGGACTCCCGGTAGGTCTCCCCTCCGGGCAGCGACACGTCGAACATGTGGATCTTGTCGAAGCGCGCCGCGATCTTGCCCGAGGGCGCAAACAGCAGCGACCGGTTGGCGAGCCGCCCGTCCTCCGCCTTGACCGCCATGGAGCCGATATGCAGCCAGATGCCGAGCTCGGCCGCCAGCGCCGAGAATGCCGCCACGGCCGCGTTTCCTTCCTCCGCCTGCACGGCCGCCAGGAGCCGGCTGCGGTCCGTCTCCATCAGCGTCGTGATCTCGGGCGTCTGCACGTAGCGGGCGCCCTTGGCCGCCGCCTCGCGCACCAGCGCCGACGCCTCGGCGACGTTGCGGGCGACGTCCCGGCCGGCGCACATCTGCACGAGGGCGACGCGCAGGCTCGCCCCCATGGTCTTCGTCGCGGCTGAAATGTCTTGTGACATCAGGCACAAGCTCCTCGAACTTTGCAGGCTGTGAACCTAGTGCTTCGGGGGCGCCACGGCTAGTGGCGTCGCGCTCAGGCGGTGAGCAGCACCGCGTCGCAGACCATCGCCAGCGCCAGCACGTCGACCCGGGCGGCCCCGGCGCGCTTGAGCACGCGGGCGCAGGCGTCTGCCGTCGCCCCCGTCGTGATCACGTCGTCGACAAGGAGCACGCGCTTACCCGCGATCTCGGCCCGCCGGCCGGGCGCAACGGCGAAGGCGCCGGCGACGTTCTCGATCCGCTGCGCCCGGCTCAGCCCCACCTGCCGGGGCGTGCGCTTCACCCGCCGCAGGGCCAGCAGGGCGGCCGGAACGCCTGAGGTCCGCGACAGCTCGGTGGCCAGCATCGCCGCCTGGTTGTATCGGCGCAGCACCAGCCGCAGGCGCCCCATGGGCACCGGCACGATGACGTCGGCCTCCCCCAGAAGCTCGTGCCCGGCCTCGCGCAGCCAGCGTCCGAACAGCGGGCGCGCCTCGTGCCGGTCGGCGTATTTGAACTGGTGGACCAGCCTGCGCATGGCGCCCTCGTGCCGCGCCACCGCCCGGGCCCGGTCGTAGGCGGGGGGCTGCGCCAGGGCCCGGGCCGAGACCATGCGGCCGCCGGTGTCGAACGGCAGCGGCATGCCGGTGACGTCGCACAGGGGCGCTCGGATGAAGGCGACCTCCCGCCAGCACGCGGCGCACAGGGCATGGTGGGATACAATCCGCCGCTGGCAGGCCGAGCACGCCGGCGGCATGATCAGATCCGCGACCGCCCCCGACAGGCGCCGCACGCCCGCGATGAAGCCGGCGGCGCCGCCCGCGTCGTCAGGCGGTGCGCCCTCGCCTGGCGCCGTGCGCCCCCGGGCCCTTGCAAAATCCACGCGCTCGACCAATAGCTTCGTCAATATCCTGGAGGAAACCTCCGCGAGCCCGATGATGAGCCCGATCGCCGACGCGCACAAGATCTTCGACCGCCGGCTCGCCCGCGAGCGGCGCGACCGCATCGCGCCCGGCGCCAAGGCTGCAGGCTTCCTGCTCGAGCGCGTGGCGGACGACATGGCCGAGCGCCTGGCCGTCACCCGCCGCACCTTCGCAACGGTTGCGAGCATCGGCGCCTACCACGGCGCGCTCGGAGACCGCCTGCGTGCGCACCCCGGCATCGTCACCCTGATCCAGTGCGAGGCCTCCCCCGCCCTGCTGCGGCAGGCCCCGGGCCTTCGCGTGCAGGCCGACGAGGAGGCGCTGCCGTTCCGCGATGCCAGTCTCGATCTCGTCGTCTCGGGCCTCTCCCTGCAGCTTGCCAACGACCTGCCCGGGGTGCTGCTCCAGATCCGCCGTGCCCTCAGGCCGGACGGGCTGTTTCTCGGCGCGCTGCTGGGCGGCGAGACCCTTGCCGAGCTGCGCCAGTCGCTGCTTGCCGCCGAGGAGGAGCTCGAAGGCGGCGCCTCGCCGCGGGTCGCCCCGTTCGCCGACGTCCGCGACCTCGGCAGCCTTCTGCAGCGTGCCGGCTTCGCCCTGCCGGTTGCCGACGCCGAGACCGTGAACGTCACCTACGCCCACCCGCTCGCCCTCATGCGCGAGCTGCGCGCCATGGGCGCCACCAACGCCCTGCGCACGCGCCGGCGCACGCCCCTGCGGCGGCAGACCTTGGCGCGCGCCTGTGCCATCTACGAGGAGCGGTTCGGGCTGCCGAACGGCCGCGTACCGGCCACCTTCGAGATCCTGACCATGACCGGCTGGGCCCCGCACGAGAGCCAGCAGAAGCCGCTGGCGCCCGGCAGCGCCCGCATCAGCCTCGCCGAGGCCATCGGCAGGAAGCCGTGAGCCAGCACGCCGGCCTCACTGGCCGCCCAGCGACACCAGCCTGGCGTTGGCCTCCGGTGCGCCGAGCTCGCGCGCCTTCTCGTACCATTTGCGCGCCTCGGCCGCGTTGGGCTGCACGCCCTGCACCTTGAGCCGCGTCAGCTCGCCCGGATCGTAGGTCGTCCCGAGCATGATGGCGCCGTGCGCGAGCCCCGCATCGGCGGCGCGCATGAAGAAGCCGCGCGCCTGCGCCACGTTCCCGTTGGCGAGCTCCTGCTCGCCGCGCTGCACCAGCTTTTGTGCCCGCTCGCGTGCCTCCGGCGAGAGCGCTGCCTTCGGCGCCCGCGGCGCCGTGGCGGAAGGCGCCCGGCCCGCCCCGCCCTGCTCCTTGATCGTGAGCGCGATCTTGGCTTCCGCGATCGCCGCATCGTCAACGGCGACGAGGCTGACCGTCACGTCCGCGCTGCCGGTCACACCAACCGGCACCACAATCCTCAGGTTCGCGAGCGAGGCGAGCGGCACCGCCCACACGCCGGCAGCGATGGCGTATCCCTCGCTCAGCGCTACGGCCGGAGGCAGGCCGCGCAGACGCACGAAGGAGTTCGGCGGCAGCTCCGCCGCAGGCGGCGTGAGGATGCGCAGCGACGTGCTGGTGGAGGGCTCCAGCGCGAGAGTGGCAGGCACTGTGAGCTTTGCCCCGTCCGCAGCCAGTATGAAGTACGTCTTGGCGGTCTGCGCGGAAGCCGGCGGCACGCCGACCAGTGCTGGCATCGCCGCTGCGAGGCAGATGGCTGCGGCTCTCGCGCCCCCCCTGCCGGCGCCCCAGTCTCTCCTGCCCCTTGCTCGCTCCCGCTCGTCCTGCACCTGGGTACCCCTTCTGGCGGCCCCCTCAGGCCCGTTGTCGGCCTGCGGCTACCTGCCCTGCTTGCGCTGCCATTCCAGGAACTGCTGGAACAGGCGCTCCTGCTCGGAGGCGCTTGTCGGCGCGATGGTCGACGCCGTTCGCGGAGACTCCGCCTTTTGCGCCGCAAGCTTGTCGAGCTTCTCCTGCAGCACCGGATAGCGCTTCCAGCCCGGCACGCTGGCCGCGAGGTTCACGTCCTTCCACTTCTCGTGGTAGCCGGCTTCCTTTTGCAGGCGCTCGAACCTCTCGAACAGGTAGTCGACGAACCGCGACAGCCTGAGCTTTTTCGCGGCGTCGCCCGGCGTATCGTTGACGGCGAGCACCGCCGGCACCGAGATCGTGGCAATGCGCGTGCCTTCCGGGATCAGCGCCGGATAGTCGGAGGCCTCCAGGTAGGCCGGCGAGTAGTACTCGAGCTTCTCGGTGTACTCGACGGGCAGGAACTTGAAGCCCTGAGGGAACTTGCCCTTCAGGAAGGGCGCCAGCGGCTTCGACGACACCCAGAATGTCGCCGCCACCTCGTTCCCCGTCCGCATCTTCTCCATCGCAGTGGAGTGCGGGATGAAGGTCTCCTTCACCTGGATGCCGAGCTGGTTGAAGATGATGGGCCCTGAGAACGCCGCCGCCGTGCCCTGCGTGTTGAAGTTGACGACCTTGCCCTCGAGATCCTTGATCGAGTTGATCTCCGGGCGCACGAAGATGTGCACCTCCGACGGGAACAGGCTGAGCACGTAGTTGATGCGCTTGATCGCCGGCGCGAATTCCGGCTTCGTCTTGAAGTGGTCGAGCACGTCGCCATAGACGATCGCCGCGTCGACCCCGCGCAGGTACAGCAGGTCGAAGATGTTGTCGAAGGGCCCGCGTGTCACCATCGGGATCACGCGCATGTTGTCGCCGTCGTCGATCACCCGGGCAAGCTCCGCCGCGAACTGCAGCGGCGCGCCCTCGGTGCGGCCGGCCGCGAGGCCGAGCGACCAGTTGTTGACGCGGTCGCGCTGATTCCGCTCGTTGGCGGCCTCGCGCGACACCGCTGCCGGCGCCGGCGTGCGCGCGGCTTGCGCGAGCAGCACCCGTTGCTCGCCCGCCGGCTCGACTCTGCTTTGCGCCACGGCCTCTGCCGCTGTCAGGCCGGCGATGCCGGCAAGCCAGCCGAGCCAGAGCAGTCCCCTCCGCATCATCTACTCCATTCAGACTAGGACCGAGGCCGGCGCATTCCGTTCGCTGGCCTCGGCATCAGGATATCAAGGGCGGATATACGCGTAGCCTTGGCCTTGCAGCTCCATCAGCCGCACCACGCCGGACGGCGTCACCTTGGCTTCGCTGAGCAGCGTGACCGGCTTGCCTTCGGCCTTACTCATGCTGGCCTGCGTATTGCCGCAGGCGGCGAACGTCAACTGCGGAAGCTCGAGCGACATGGCCGCGACGCGCTCTTTCACGGGGCTCTCGCTGCGCAACATGTGCAGGCCCGGGCCGTAGGTGACGATCTCGACGACCACCTGCTCGCCCTTGCCTTTGTAGTAGTCGACGACATTCTTGGCGTTGTTGAGCGCGAGGTCCATCACGCCCTTCTCGTTCTGGTTGACCTGTATGGCCACCTTGTGGACCTTTGCCGCAGCCGCCTTCTGCTGCGCCACCGGGCGCGCCTGCGCCCAGGCATCTGTCGAGGAGATGGCAATGCCGCTGGCGATGCCGACGATCAGGGCCGCCGCGAGCAGGGCAGCGGGCTTTACGAGCTTCATAGTGCCTCCGCATGTCATCTTGCGGCTCGCAGACGGGGGTCCCGCGCGCGCCGCATGTCGGGTTGTGCCAACGCATCCAGTCTCTAGTTTGGCTGGCCTAGCACACGAGCGTAACGCGAAGGTTTAGGCCCGCGCGCTTGTGAGGTCTAAAACGCACCTCGCTGGTCGTGTATGGCAAAGCGGGAAGCCGCAAACTCCCCGGCCGCGACCGTGCGTGCCAATTGCGACCATCATGGGGCATTTGACGCGCCTTGGAGCATAAAGCGCGCGTGCGCTGCGGCGGCAGCACTGGGCGCTAGTAGCCCCGCGCGCGATCCACCACGTTCTCCAACGGCTTGCCCGATCGCAGCAGGTCGATCTGCCGCACCGCGTAGCGCGCGATCGCAGCCGGCGCGCTCTCCGCCGCGTTGTGCGGCGTCACGACGACGCGCGGGTGGCTCCAGAATGGGCTCTCGGCGGGCAGCGGCTCCGTCTCGAACACGTCGAGCGAGGCCGCATACAGCTCTCCCGCCTCCAGCACCGCCAGGATGTCCGCGTCGATCTGCAGGCCGCCACGGCCGGCGTTGATCAGCACGGGCCCGGGTAGCAGCGGCGTGCGACCGTTGCGTGAGAGCCTGCGAAACAGGCCGCGATTGAGGATGCCGCGCGTCTCGGGCGTCAGCGGCAGGATCACGGCGAGAATATCCGTATCGGCCAGGAAATCGTCGAGCTGCCCATTGCCGGCAAAGCAGACAACGCCGTCCTGCGCCTTCGGCGTCCGGCTCCACGCCCGCACCTGATAGCCGAGCGCCTTCAGGACCTTGGCGGAAGCCGCACCCAGCACGCCGAGCCCCATGATGCCAACCCGCACCTCGTGCGCGGCGGGCTCGGGGATGTAGGTCCAGGTCCGCGTCTCTTGCAGCTTGCGGTACTCCGTCATCCGCCGGTGATGGTAGAGAACCTGCAGCGTGATGTACTCGGCCATGCGCCCGGTGAGGTCCGGATCGACGAAGCGCGTAAGCGGAACATCCGGCAGCGTCGGATCGGCAAGGATCGCATCGACGCCGGCCCCGACCGACACGATCAGCTTCAGGTTGGGCAGGCTGGCGAGCAGCCCCTGCGGCGGCAGCCACACCAGCGCGGCTTCCACCTCCGCCGGATTGCCGATCTCCGGCGCCACGCGCACGTCGAGGTCGGGCGCCGCCTCCCTGGCATGGGTCGCAAATTGCCGGCCGCGCGCGGTGGCCGCGATCAGGAGCGCCATTCTTCCCCCTTCCGCTCAGGATCCAAGCGCCGCCCGATTGACGACGGCAAGGTCGAACGCGGCGGCGAGCAGCGCCTTGGTATAGGCGTGGCGCGGGGACGAAAATACCTCTGCCGCGGGCCCCTCCTCCACCACCTTGCCGTTCTTCATCACCAACACGTAGTTGGCGAGTGCCTTCACCACCTTGAGATCGTGGCTGATGAACAGGTACGCGAGCCCGTGCCGCCGCTGCAGGTCGCGGAGCAGGTCGACGATCTGTGCCTGCACCGACATGTCGAGCGCGCTCGTCGGCTCGTCGAGCAGCACGAACTTGGGCTCGAGCACCATCGCCCGCGCGATCGCGATGCGCTGGCGCTGGCCGCCTGAGAACTCGTGCGGATAGCGGTCCTGGTCCTCGGGCTTGAGGCCGACCTCCTTCAGCGCAACGCCGATCCGCCGGCGCCGCTCGTCGAGCTCCATGTCCGTATGCTGGATGGTCAGGCCTTCCTCGATGATCTGGCCCACCGAGAGGCGCGGCGACAGCGAGCCGTAGGGATCCTGGAACACCACCTGCATCTGCCGCCGCAGCGGCCGCATCTGCCGGCTGTTGAAGGTGTCGATGCGCTGGCCCACGTACGCGATGGGCCCGTTGGAGCTGATCAGGCGCAGCAGCGCCAGGCCGAGCGTCGTCTTGCCCGAGCCCGATTCGCCGACCACGGCCACGGTCTCCCCTGCCCGCAGCCGCAGCGTCAGCCCGTCGACGGCCTTGATGTGGTCGACCGTCTTTCGCAGCAGGCCGCGCTTGATCGGAAACCACACGCGCAGGTCCTCGGTCTCGATCACGACCGGAGCGTTGCTGGAAACCTCCGGCGGCTTGCCCTTGGGCTCCGCCGACAGTAGGTGCCGCGTATAGGCATGCTTCGGCGCCCGGAATACCGCTTCCGTTGCGCCCTCCTCCACCACCTTGCCCGAGTTCATCACATAGACGCGGTCGGCCATCCGCCGCACGATGCCCAGATCGTGCGTGATGAGCAGCATCGCCATGCCCGTCTCGCGTTGCAGGCTCTTCAGGAGCTCGAGGATCTGCGCCTGGATCGTCACGTCGAGCGCCGTCGTGGGCTCGTCGGCGATCAGGAGATCGGGCTCGTTGGCGAGCGCCATGGCGATCATCACCCGCTGGCGCTGTCCGCCCGAGAGCTGGTGCGGGTAGGCGCCGAGCCGCTTCTCGGGCTCGGTAAGGCCGACCTTGTTCAACAGCTCGATCACCCGCGCCCGCACCCCGGCGTCGTCGAGGCGGGAGTGCAGCTTCATGATCTCGCCCACCTGCTTCTCGATCGTGTGCAGCGGGTTGAGCGAGGTCATGGGCTCCTGGAACACGATCGAGATCTTGCCGCCGCGGATGTCGCGCAGCGTCGACTCGGGCGCCTTCGCAAGGTCGGTGTCGCCGAAGAGGATCTCGCCCGAGGGATGCGATGCCGACGGCGGCAGCAGCCGCATGATCGACAGCGCCGACACGGTCTTGCCGGAGCCCGATTCGCCCACCAGCGCCACGATCTCTCCCTTGGCGACGTGGAACGAGACGCCGCTGACGGCGTCGACCGCGTGCTCGCCCGCGCCGAACCGGATCGACAG
Organism: Hyphomicrobiaceae bacterium; assembly: GCA_033764875.1. Classification (GTDB taxonomy): domain Bacteria; phylum Pseudomonadota; class Alphaproteobacteria; order Rhizobiales; family Hyphomicrobiaceae; genus AWTP1-13. The sequence continues at coordinate 28,732 of JANRIO010000102.1, forward strand.
GTCGCGCACGTCGACGAGTGGCTGCTTTCCGACCATGCCCTGCCTCACCGGAACGTCTTGCGCGGATCGAGGGCGTCGCGCACCGCCTCGCCGATGAAGATCAGTAGGCTGAGCAGCAGCGCGATCGAGACGAACGCCATGATGCCGAGCCATGGCGCCTGCAGGTTGGCCTTGCCCTGCGCCAGGAGCTCGCCCAGCGACGGCGAGCCCGGCGGCAGTCCGAGCCCGAGGAAGTCGAGCGCCGTCAGCGCCGTGATCGATCCCGACAGCTTGAACGGCAGGAACGTCAGCGTGGCCACCATCGCATTGGGCAGGAGGTGCTTGAACATGATGCGCGCGTCCGACAGCCCCAGCGCCTTGGCGGCGCGGATGTACTCGAAGTTGCGTCCGCGCAGGAACTCGGCGCGCACCACGCCGACGAGATACACCCAGTTGAACACGAGCAGCACGCCGAGCAGCGTCCAGAAGCCCGGCGTCAGCACCGACGAGATGATGATCAGCACGATCATCACCGGGATCGACGACCAGATCTCGAGGAACCGCTGGAACACCAGGTCGACACGGCCGCCGAAGTAGCCCTGCACCGCACCCGCCGTGACCCCGACGATGGAGGAGAAGATGGTCAGCAGGATGCCGAACAGCACCGAGACCCGGAAGCCGTAGATCAGCCGCGCCAGCACGTCGCGGCCCTGGTCGTCCGTGCCGAGCCAGTTGCGGTTGCCGATGGCGTGGTAGCGCGCCAGCTGCTCGGGGCTGGCCTCGCACAGCAGCTTGGAGGTCATCCACGGCGCCGGCCGCGGGAAGCCCAGGCACTCGCCCTTGGCGTTCTTGAAGCCCGGGCTGTCCTTGTTGATCGACTGGTAGGAGTAGCTGATCGGCGGCCAGATCGCCCAGCCGTTCTTCTCGATCTCGTCGAGGATGACGGGGTCCTTGTAGTCCGTGACCGCGAGGAAGCCGCCGAACTTGGATTCCGGATAGTCGACGAGGACCGGGAACAGCACCTCGCCCTTGTAGACGGCGACGATCGGCTTGTCGTTGGCTAGGAACTCGGCAAACAGCGTCAGCACGAACAGGATGAGGAACACGACGAGGCTGTAGTAGCCGCGCCGGTTCGCCTTGAAGTTCCGCCACCGGCGCTTGTTGAGCGGGGACAGCCTGGCGGCCGCGATGCGGCCCGACAGCTTCGCGATGCGCCCGCCGACCGACGCGGCGGCGCTGGCACCGCTCTCCCGCGCCGCGATCAGGCTTTGCCGCAGGCGCGTGTCCATGCCTCAGACCTCGCGCGTCTCGAAGTCGATCCGGGGATCGACGAGTGTGTACACGAAGTCGGAGACGAGGTTCACCACGAGCCCGAGCAGCGAGAAGATGTACAGCGTCGCGAACACCACCGGGTAGTCCCGGTTGATCGTGCTCTCGAAGCTGAGCAGGCCGAGCCCGTCGAGCGAGAAGATCGTCTCGATCAGCAGCGCGCCGGTAAAGAAGGCGTGGATGAACGCCCCGGGAAAGCCGGCGATGATCAGCAGCATGGCATTGCGGAACACGTGCCCGTAGAGGACCTGGGATTCGCCGAGCCCCTTGGCCTTCGCCGTCATCACGTACTGCTTGCGGATCTCGTCCAGGAACGAGTTGCGCGTGAGGAAGGTCATGGTCGTGAAGGCGCCGAGCGACATGGCGATGATCGGCAGCGTCAGGTGCCAGAAATAGTCGGCGATCTTGCCCGCCATCGAGAAATTCGCAAACCCTTCCGAGGTCAACCCTCGCGAGGGAAACCACTGCAGGAACGAGCCGCCGGCGAACAGCACCAGCAGCAGCACCGCGAACAGGAAGCCCGGGATCGCGTAGCCGATCACCAGCACGCCCGACGTCCACGTGTCGAACCGCTCGCCGTCGTGCACCGCCTTGCGGATGCCGAGGGGGATCGAGATGAGGTAGGTGAGCAGCGTCATCCATATGCCGAGCGAGATCGACACCGGCAGCTTCTCCTTGATCAGCTGCATCACGGATATGTCGCGGAAGTAGCTCTTGCCGAAGTCGAACAGCAGGAAGTTCTTCATCATCAGGAAGAAGCGCTCGTAGGCCGGCTTGTCGAAGCCGAACTGCTTCTCCAGCTGCTTGATGAACTCCGGATCCAGCCCCTGCGCGCCGCGGTACTTCGAGCTGGCCTCGCTGCCGCCCCGCCCGGCGTCGCGTGCGGACATGCTGTCGCCGGAGCCGCCGCCGATGCGTGCCGTCGCGCCCACGTCGTTGCCGCTGATCTGCGCGATCACCCGCTCCACCGGCCCGCCCGGCGCGAACTGGATGATGACGAAGCTGATCAGCATGATCCCGAACAGCGTCGGGATGATCAGCAGCACGCGCTTCAGGAGGTATGCGGCCATGGTGAGGGGTCTCAGTTGGGCTTGAGCTTCGCTGCCTTCTCGGGGTCGAACCACCATGTGTCCAGCTCGCCGAGCGCGTACTTGGGCTTCTTCCCGGGTCGCGAGAACTTGTCCCAATACGCCACCGTGTGCGAGGCCTTGAACCACTGCGGAACCATGAAGTGGGTGGCCCTGAGCACGCGGTCGAGCGCCCGCATCGCCGTGTCGAGCTCCTTGCGGCTCTTGGCGTTGACGGCATGCTCGATCAGCCGGTCGATGGCTGGATCGGCGACGCCGGAGATGTTCGGGCTGCCCTCCGTGGCCGCCGCCTCCGAGCCGAACAGGATGCGCAGCTCCGGGCCCGGCGTCAGCGACATCACGTAGCGCCGGCTGGCGATGTCGAAATCGAAGGATTTCATCCGCCGCTCGTACTGCGCCGGATCCACCCGGCGCAGGCTCGCGTCGATGCCGAGCGCGGTGAGGTTCTTCACGTAGTTGCCGAGAATGCGCTCGGTCGTCGGGTCGCTGTACAGGAACTCGACGCCGAGCACCTCGCCTTGCGCGTTGACGCGCTTGCTCCCCTTGACCGCCCAGCCCGCCTCCTCGAGCAGCTTGGAGGCTGCCAGCAGCAGACCGCGGTCGAACTCGTTCCCGTCGCTGGCGGGGGGCACGTAGGCTTCCTCGAACACGGCCGCCGGCAGCTTGTCCCGCAGCGGCTCGAGCAGCGCCAACTCATCGGCGCCCGGCTTGCTCCGCGCCTTCATGTCGGAGTTCTCGAACATCGAGGCGCTGCGCTTGTACTGCCCGTAGAAGAGATGCTTGCTGGCCCATTCGAAGTTGAAGGCGTAGTCGAGCGCGCGGCGCACCCGGGCGTCCTTGAATTTCGCCTTGCGCATGTTGATGAAGAAGCCCTGCGCGCCGGACGGCCGCTCGTCGGGAAGCGTCACGCGCAGCAGTCGTTTCTCGCTGACGGCCGGCACGTCGTAGGCCGTGGCCCAGTCCCGCGCCGTGAACTCCTCGCGGAAGTCGAACTCTCCGCCCTTCAGCGCTTCCAGCGCGAGGCTGCGCTCGGCGAAGTACTCGTAGCGCACCTCGTCGAAATTGTAGCGGCCGCGATTGATCGGCAGGTCCTTGGCCCAATAGTCCGCCCGCCGCTTGTAGCTGACGAACTTGCCCTGCTGGTGGTCGCCGATCAGGTAAGGCCCCGATCCGAGGGGCGGCTCCAGCGTCGTCTCCTCGAAGTTGCGGGTTGCATAATAGGCCTTGGACAGGATCGGCAGCGTCGCCACCACCATCGGCAGGTCGCGCACCAGCCCGCCCCGGAAGCTGTAGCGCACGCTACCGCCGTCGAGCGCCTCGACGCCCGTCACGTCCGCCAGCACCTGCCGGATGCCGGGGTGCCCCTTCTGCTTCAGGGTCTCGAAGGTGAACACGACGTCGGCGCTCGTCAGCGCGCTGCCGTCCGAGAATCGGGCCTCGGGCCGCATCTTGAAGGTCACGGACATCCTGTCCGCCGCCACCTCCGCGCTATGGGCGACGAGGCCGTACACGGCATCGGGCTCGTCCGGCGACCGCTCCATCAGGCTGTCGAAAAGCAGGCTGAGGCCCTGCGCCTTGTCGCCCTTGAGGATGTGCGGATTGAAGGTGTTGAAGGTCGTGACCGCGCTCGAGCCGACGAGCCTGAACCGCCCGCCTTTCGGCGCGTTCGGATTGACGAAGTCGTAGTGTGCGAAGTCGGCCGGGTATTTCAGCTCGCCGAACACCGACAGCCCGTGTCGCGGCTCCGCCGCCGCCGGCTGCGCGGCCGCCAAGATCGCCAGCATCCCCAGCACCGCGAGCAGGGTTGTGTGCAACATCTTGCACGCGTCGGAACGGTTGGTCGGCATCAGGGGGCGTTTCCTATTGAGTGTCAGACAGTCGCTTGGCCGCCGCGCTGTCCCACCACCAGACTTGATTGAACGTCGCCCCGCGCAGCGGCAACTTCGCCGGCCGGCCGAACTTGTCCCAGTAGGCGATCCATTCGAAGGGCAGGTCCCACTGCGGCACCACGTAGGTGTTCCACAGCAGCACCCGGTCGAGCGCCCGCGTGACGGCGACGAGCTCGGCCCTGTCCTTGGCCACGACCAGCCTCTCGATGAGCTTGTCGATGGCCGGGTTCTTGATCCCGATCGTATTGCTGCTGCCCTGGTGCGAGGCCGCCTGCGATCCCCAGAAGTCGCGCTGCTCGTTGCCGGGCGAGATCGACTGGGAGAACTTGTCGACGATGATGTCGAAGTCGAAGCCGTCGACCCTGCGCTGGTATTGCGACACGTCGACGATGCGCACGGACGCCTTGATGCCGAGCTTCTCGAGGTTGGCCTTGAACGGCTGCACCACGCGCTCGAAGTCCGGCTGCACCAGCAGGAACTCGGCCGTCAGCTCCTCGCCCTTGGCGTTGACCAGCACCCGGCCCTTCGGCGTCCAGCCGGCCTCGGCAAGCAGCCTCGACGCCATGCCGAGGTTGCGCCGCGCCTCCTCCTCGCTCCGGTTCTGCGGGTTCTTCCACTCGGTGGTGAACACCTCCGGCGGCACCTCCCCGCGCACCGTCTCCAGGATCTCGAGCTCCCGGCCCGTCGGCAGGCCTTTCGCCTGCAGCTCGGAGTTTCCGAAGTAGCTGCCGACGCGGACGTACTGGTCGAAGAACAGGTTCTTGTTCGCCCACTCGAAATCGAAGGCGTAGTTGAATGCCTTGCGCACCCGCGCGTCCTGGAACTGTGGCCGCCGCGTGTTGAAGATGAAGGCCTGCATCGGCGTCACGCCCGACGTCGGGATCTTGTCGCGCTTCACCGCCCCCTTGCTCACGGCGTCGAAATCGTAGCCGGTGGCCCACGCCTTCGAGCTGCTCTCGCGCCAGTAGTCGATCTGGCCGGACTTGAAGGCCTCGAACGCCGGCAGCCTGTCGCGGAAATAGGTGACGCTCACCTCGTCGAAGTTCCACTGCCCCTTGGCGACCGGCAGGTCCTTGGCCCACCAGTCCTTGATCCGCTCGTAGGTGATGCTGCGCCCGGGCTCGAGCTCTTTGATGCGGTAGGGCCCGGCACCCACCGGCACCTCGAGGCTCGACTTCGTAACGTCGCGCGGCTCGCCGTTGGCGCCCTTGCCCTCCCAGTATGCCTTGGACAGGATCGGCAGCTCGCCGATGATGTGCGGCAGCTCGCGGTTGCCCGCCATGTCGAAGCGGAACGTGACCTCGTGCTCGCCCGTCTTCTCCGCGCGCGTCGCGTGCTTGAAGTACTGGGCGTAGCTCGGATGGCCGGCCTTCAGCGCCTCGAGCGAGAACACCACGTCCTCCGGCCGCACCGGCGTCCCGTCGCTGAAGCGCGCCTCGGGCCTCAGCCCGAAGGTCGCCGACGTGAAGTCCTCCGGGAACGAGACCCACTCGGCGATCAGGCCGTAGGCGGCGCTCTCCTCGTCCAGGCTGCGCGCCATCAGCGTCGCCTGCATCAGCCCGAGCCGCTGCTCGGGCGTGCCCTTCATCGTGTAGGCATTGAGCGAATCGAACGTGCCCGTGCCCCAGAGCCTTACGCGGCCGCCCTTGGGCGCATCGGGATTGACCGAATCGAAGTGCCGGAAGTCCGCCGCGTGCTTGGGCGTCCCGACCAGGGACAGCGCCGTATGCTTGGTGCCGGTCTCGGAGGCCGACGCTTGCGCGGGCAGCCAGGGCAGCGTCAGGAAGGCGGCGGCGATGAGGAGGCCGTTACGTCTGACAAGCAAACCCATCGTGGCTCAACAACTCCGGGGCGAGGGCGGACGAGGCCGCGCACGAGAGGCAGGGAGGACCTCGCGCCGCGGCGGTTGCAGGACTGCCCGAAGTATGGCCGCCCGGCAACTTTGCGCCAAGTTAATCCTTGGTCATTCGTGCCGCCCCGGGCAAGACGCCGAACCCGCCCCCGAGGCGGGGGCGGGCTCCGAAAAGATCTTGGAAAGCAAGTAGTTGAGCCTTACTTCGGCATCGCGGGAGGCGCGTCGCTCTGCTTTCCGATGTAGGCGAGGAGGTCGGCGAGCTCGGCGTTATCCTTGATGCCCGCGAACGCCATCCGGTTGCCCGGCGCCGCCGCCTTCGGATCGTGCAGGTATTCCGCCAGCTTGTCCCAGCTCCAGTCGCCCCCGTGCTTCTTCATGGCCTCGGAGAAGTTGAAGCCCTCGTGCACGGCGACCTTGCGGTTCACCACGCCGTAGAGATTGGGGCCGACCAGGTTCTTTCCGCCCTTGTCGATGGTGTGGCACTGCAGGCAGCGCTTGAACACGTCCTTGCCGCCCTCCGCGCTCGCCTTCGGCAGCAGCCCGAGCACGTCCGCGACCTTGAACTCCGCCGCCGGCGCCGCCGGTCCGGGGGAAGCGGGGCCTTCCGTGATCGGCAGCGCCCACCCCGCCTTTTCGGGCTTGTGCTCGGCGGCCACCACGTCGAGCAGGGTACGGCTGCCGAACATCAGCAGCAGGGCTGCCAGCGCAGCTCCGGCGATCTTGTTGAATTCGAAGCTGTCCATCAGCGATTCCCCTGGCGGAGCCTGTCAAGGCATTCCGCAGGCCCCCTTCTTGAGAATGCGCGTCACTATAGGAATTCGCTTCGAGCTTGCAACCGCCTGCAGGTCCGTTCTACCAGCAGGACCCGAGACGAATTGCCCCAGCATGGAGACAGCATGGCCCGCACTCTCGTGGTCATCCCGGCACGCATGCAATCGACCCGTCTGCCGGACAAACCTCTGGCGGATATCGCCGGCGAGCCCATGATCGTGCACGTCTGGCGGCGCGCCATGGCCGCCCAGGTGGGCCGCGTGGTCGTCGCCACCGACAGCGAGGCCATCGTCGCTGCCGTTCGGGCGGTCGGCGGCGAGGCGGTGATGACCCGTGCCGACCATACCTCGGGCTCCGATCGCGTGTTCGAGGCCGTCAACAGGATCGACCCCGACATCGACAACGACATCGTCCTCAACCTGCAGGGGGACCTGCCGACACTCGACCCCCGTCTGATCCGCCAATGCCTCGCCCCGCTGGCCGAGAAGGGGCCCGATATTGCCACCATCGCCGCCGAGATCACGATCGAGGAGGAGCGCACCAACCCCAACGTCGTGAAGGTCGTCGGCACGCCCCTCGGCGCCCCCAACCGCTTGCGCGCCATCTACTTCACGCGCGCCACCGCGCCCTTCGGCGAGGGCCCGCTCTACCACCATATCGGTATCTACGGTTACCGGCGCATGGCCTTGGAGCGTTTCGTCTCCCTGAAGCCCTCCCGCCTCGAGGAGCGCGAGAGGCTCGAGCAGTTGCGGGCCATCGAGGACGGCATGCGCATCGATGTGACGCTCGTTGACACTGTCCCCCTCGGCGTCGATACTCCCGCCGACCTTGCGCGCGCCCGCGAGCTTCTCTCCCACAAGGCCTGACAACCGCTCGTGCCGGCGGCACGCCAATGCCCCTGTCGCCGCGCCCCTGCGTTGGCATGCGGCCTGCGAAACCTGGATCTGCGATGAAGTCCCCACGCAAGCCGAGCCAAGCCCCGAGCAGCAATTCGGGCGCCGCCTTGCGCGTCTCCTACCAGGGCGAGCCGGGCGCCAACTCGCACCTCGCCTGCAACGAGGTGTACCCTGAAGCCGAGGCCATTGCCTGCGCCACCTTCGAGGATGCCCTGGCTGCGGTGAAGACGGGCGAGGCGCGCTACGCCATGATCCCGATCGAGAACTCCGTCGCCGGACGCGTCGCCGATATCCACCATCTGCTGCCGACCTCCGGCCTGTTCATCGTCGGCGAGCATTTCCTTCGCGTCCGCCATCAGCTCATGGCGCTGCCCGGCGCCAACCTGAAGACCGTGAAGAAGGCGCTGTCGCACACCCAGGCGCTGGGTCAGTGCCGCAACACGCTGCGCACGCTGGGCCTCACGCCGGTGCCCGAGGCCGACACCGCCGGCTCGGCGCGCATCGTCTCGGAATCGGGCGACCCCTCGCTCGCTGCCATTGCAAGCTCGCTCGCCGCCAAGATCTACGGGCTCGACATCCTCAAGCCCGACATCGAGGACGAGAAGCACAACACCACCCGCTTCGTCATCCTTTCGGCCGAGCAGGCGGACGCCAAATCGTCGAGCCTGCCCACCGTCACCACGTTCATCTTCCGCGTCCGCAACATCCCCGCCGCGCTCTACAAGGCCCTGGGCGGCTTTGCCACCAACGGCGTCAACATGACCAAGCTGGAGAGCTACCAGCTCGACGGCCGCTTCGTTGCGACCATGTTCTATTCCGATATCGAGGGCCACCCCGACGACCCGGCGGTGCGCCGGGCGCTCGACGAGCTCGAGTACTTCTGCTCCGAGCTGAAGATTCTGGGCGCCTACCCGGCGAGCCCCTACCGCGCCGAGGCCAACAAGGCCGGCGACGCCTGACGGCGGCGGCGCGACGACTGCGCGCCGGTACTCGGTTTGCCTGGGTCGCTCCCCGCGCCGGCGCGGCCGCTCCGGGATTGCAGCCGGCCGCTCCCCCGCCTATATGAGCAGGGACCAGCAGAATAAGCAGATCAGGCATGCAACCATTGCTCGGCAAGCACCTCCTCTGTGCGACCAGGGATCCTGGCGAGATGGAGGGTGTCCTCCGCAGCCGTTTCGGCGTTACCGGGTTCGAGTTGAGCTCGCCGGCCAGCGCCTACCGCGGCCTCGTCAGCCTCTGGCAGGCCGATCCCGACGTCAGCCTGACCTACGCGGAATGCGACGGCGACGTTGCCCTGGCGCTGCCCGGCTCCGATAGCCTGCGGCTGTACTTCGGCGTCGAGGGGCAGACGCTGCAGGGATCGGGCGGCAATCACGAATGCCAGGGCCCCGGCAGCTTCGGCCTGGTCGGCCCGTCCTCCGCATCCGTCACGCACTATCTTCCGGGTTCGAGGCTGCTCGCGATGCGCATCAGCCGGGCCCGGCTCCGCACGTCGCTGGGCTCGCTGCTTGGCCGCGCCATTCCCGACGACATCGTGTTCGCACCATGTCCCGAGGCGGTGCAGCAGTCGACGGGCGTCCTCCGGCAGCTAGTCGATACGCTTGTCGCGCGTGCGGATCACGGCGCCACCGCGTTGCCGCCGATCCTGACCCACGCCCTGTTGGAGGCCATCATCACCACGCTCCTCACCTCGCAGCCGCACAACTGGTCCGCGGCACTCGAGGCGCCCGCGCCGCTGCTCGGCAGCACCCGCTTGCGCCAGGCGGAGGAGTTCATCCGTGCGCACTGGGACCAGCCTCTGACCGTCGAGGCGATTGCGCGGGCGGCGGGCTGCAGCACGCGGAGCCTGTTCAAGAGCTTCCAGACCGTGCATGGCGTCGGCCCGATCGTGTTCCTGCGCCGCACCCGCCTGGAGCACGCCCGCCGCATGTTGTCGGATCCCGGCGAGCAGACGGTCTCGGTGGCGAGCGTCGGCACGCGCTGCGGCTTCTCCAACATGGGCCACTTCGCGCGCTACTACCAGGAGCGCTTTGGCGTCCTGCCGTCGCAGACGCTGCGCCTCACCCGGCTGCACCACGTCTGATCGCGGGCCGCGGACGCGGCCGCGTGCAGCAGGCCGCGCGGCACGCGAGACTCACACCACGGCCACCTCGAGATCGCCCACGCCGTCGACGTGACCGTGCATGGTGTCGCCCTTCTTGATGGCCCCGACGCCCGCCGGCGTGCCGGAGAAGATCAGGTCGCCGCGCTTCAGCTCGAACAGCGTCGACAGGTAGGCGATCTGCCCGGGCACGTCCCAGATCATCTGCGAGAGATCGCCGGTCTGCTTCCGCTGGCCGTTGACGTCGAGCCAGATCGCGCCTTTCGAGCAGCTCGGCACCTGCGCCGCCGGCACCAGCGCACTGCACGGTGCGGAATGCTCGAACGCCTTCGCGACCTCCCATGGCCGCGACAGCTTCTTGGCCACGTCCTGCAGGTCGCGCCGTGTCATGTCGATGCCCACGCCATAGCCGAACACATGGCCGAGCGCGTCCTCCGGCTTGATGTCGGTGCCGCCCGACTTCAGCGCCACCACCATCTCGATCTCGAAGTGCACGTTGCTCGTCTGCGCCGGGTAGGGAAACTTGCCGTTCGTGACCACGTTGTCGGGGTTCTTCTGGAAGAAGAACGGCGGATCCTTGGTGTCGCCGCCCATCTCCTTGGTGTGCTCGGCATAGTTGCGGCCGACGCAGAAGATGCGGCGGATCGGGAACAGCTTGTCGGAGCCCTTGATGGGCAGCGTCGCGTACGGGACGGGATCGAAGACGAAGGTCATGGGCTCACCATTGCTTGAGGCCCGAGAGTGGTATGCCAAGGCCCCTGGCCGTGCAAGGCCGGCCGGCGACAAGCTGCCTGCCGGCTTGCGCACAGCACGTTCAACGTCTGCTCGCCATGCGCCTGCCCGCGCTCCGGGCGCAACCCGGCGCCGCCGCGCTCATCAGGGCGGCCGACGAGCCGTGGGTCGCGTGCACGCTCCCGTCACCCAGGCGCGCGGCCGCCAGAGGCCGCGTGCCCCGTTCAGCGCAGGCGCGCGTTGATCGCCTCGAGCGCCTTCGAGCCGGGGCACAGATCCGCCGTCTGCAGCGAATTGAGCGGCCGCTGGTCGGTCTCCAGGATGTCGTGCAGATCCTGCTGCGCCTCGTTGACGTAGAGCAGGCCCGTCGCGACCGCGCCCTTGGCCGCGCTGTGCCGGATGGCATTGAGCGCCTCGTCCGCGTTGCGCGGGTCGTGCCCCTGCCCCAGCTTGTGCAGCACCAGGCGCGAGCCGTCGTGCATCGGGATGGTCGCCGACGTGCCCTCCGCGTAGTCGACCTTGATCTCCTCCTTCGACTCGACGAAGTCGAGTGCGTTCTCCGACGCCATGTTGTGCGCGCGGATGTAGTCGTAGCTTTTGGTCGACGTCGGATGGTTGTTGAAGGTCACGCACGGGCTGATCACGTCGAGGAAGGCAAACCCCTTGTAGCTGATGGCGGCCTTGATCAGCGGCACCAGCTGGGTCTTGTCGCCCGAGAACGAGCGCGCCACGAAGCCGGCGCCCAGCTGAATTGCCATCTGCGCGAGGTCGATCGCCTCGAACGGGTTGGCCTCGCCCTTCTTGGACGGCGACGCCTTGTCGTTGGTGGCCGAGAACTGGCCCTTGGTGAGACCGTAGCAGCCGTTGTTCATGACGATGTAGGTCATGTTCAGGCGCCGCCGCACCACGTGACAGAACTGCCCGAGCCCGATCGAGGCCGTATCGCCGTCGCCGGACACGCCGATGTAGACGAGATCGCGGTTGGCCATGTTGGCCCCCGTCGTGATCGACGGCATGCGGCCGTGCACGGAGTTGAAGCCGTGGCTGCGCGACAGGAAGTAGGTCGGCGCCTTCGACGAGCAGCCGATGCCGGACACCTTGGCGATGCGATGCGCCGGCAGGTCCATCTCGAAGCACGCCTCGATGATGGCGGCCGTGATGGAATCGTGCCCGCAGCCGGCGCACAGCGTCGACATGCTGCCTTCGTAGTCTCGCCGCGTCAGGCCCAGCGCGTTGCGCGGCAGCGCCGGATGGTGGGCGACGGGCTTCTGGATGTAGCTCATGGGATCCTCGACTGCCCTTCGGTTATTCGGCCGCGGCCTGCGCCGGGCGCAGCGCCTTGAGAACGCTGCCGCGGACGAACGCGGCCGTCAGCGGCATGCCGTCGTAGTTGAGCGTCGCAATCAGCTTGCCGCCGGCGATGTTGGCCTCCGTCATCAGCAGCGAGCGCATCTGCGCGTCCCTGTTCTGCTCGACGACGAACACGCTCTCGTGCGCCTCGCAGAACTCGATCACCTCCTTGGTGAACGGGAACGCCTTGATGCGGCAGGCATTGACGCGCATCCCGTCCCGCTCGAGCAGATCGAGCGCCTCGCCGACGGCCGGCGTGGTGGCGCCGAAGTAGACGAGGCCCACCTTGCCCGACTTGTCCCGCGTGGTGATCTCCGGCTTCGGCACGAGCTTTGCCGCCGTGTCGAGCTTCGCGCGGATGCGGTCGAGCACGCGCGCGTGGACCACTCCGTCCTCGGTGTAGCGCGCATACTCGTCGTGCGAGGTTCCACGCGTGAAGAAGGCGCCCTTGGTCGGATGCGTGCCCGGCAGCGTGCGATAGGGGATCGCGTCGCCATCGGCATCGAGATAGCGGCCCCACTCCTTGCCCTTGACGTCCTTGAACGCCTCAAGGGCCTGGGCGTCGAGCACCTTGCCGCGGTCGTAGGCGCGCGCGTCGTCCCACTGGAAGGGATCGGTGACCCAATCGTTCATGCCGATGTCGAGGTCCGACATCACCATCACGGGCGTCTGCAGCCGCTCGGCGAGGTCGAAGGCCTGCGCGCCCATCGAGAAGCACTCGGTCGGGTCGGCGGGGAACAGCAGCACGTGCTTGGTGTCGCCGTGCGAGGCGTAGGCACACGACAGGCTGTCCGATTGCTGCGTGCGCGTCGGCATGCCGGTCGAGGGGCCGCCGCGCTGCACGTTGAACAGCACCACCGGCAGCTCGGAGAAATAGGCAAGCCCCAGGAACTCGCTCATCAAGGAGATGCCGGGCCCGGACGTGGCGGTGAACGAGCGTGCGCCGTTCCAGCCGCCGCCGATGGCGACGCCGATGGCGGCGAGCTCGTCCTCCGCCTGCACGATCGCGTACAGGCGCTTGCCGTCCTTCACCCGCAGCCGCTTGGCGTGCTTCTCGAAGCCTTCCGCCAGCGACGTCGAGGGCGTGATCGGGTACCACGCGCAGACCGTTGCGCCGCCGTAGACGGCGCCGAGCCCGGCGGCCTCGTTGCCGGTCACCATGATCTTGCCCTTGGCCGTCTCGGCCTTGCGCGCCTTGATCGGCAGCGGGCACTGGAAATTCTCGAGCGCGTGAGCCCGCCCCAGCCCCACCGCGTCCATGTTGGCCGCGACCAGCTTCTCTTTGCCCTTGAGCTGGTCCGAGACGGTCGCCTTGAGCACGTCCATGTCGATGTCGAGCAGCGCCGTCAGCGCGCCGACGTACACCATGTTCTTGAACAGCTGCCGCTGGCGCGGGTCCTTCCACTTCGCCGCGCACATCTGCGCGATCGGGATGCCGAGCACCTTGATGTCGTCCCGCGGCCAGATGCGCGCCAGCGTCGAATCGTACACCAGCCAACCGCCGGGGATCACCTCCTTGAGGTCGTCCTGGTAGGACTGCGGGTTCATCGCCACCATCACGTCGATGCCCTCGCGCCGTGCGAGGTACCCCGCCTCCGACACGCGCACCTCGTACCAGGTGGGCAGGCCCTGGATGTTCGACGGGAAGATGTTCTTGGCGCTGACCGGGATGCCCATCCGGAACAGCGTCTTTGCGAAGATGGTGTTGGCGCTGGCCGAGCCCGAGCCGTTGACCGTTGCGAACTTGACGACGAAATCGTTGATCCCGCTCATTCCGATTATCCCAAGCCTTTGGCTGTCGGGCGCGCCCTTCCGCGCGCCGTCAGCTCATCGCAGATATGCGTTGTGGTGTGAGAGGCAGGCTTTCGCCGCCTGCGCCTCGACGTACATGAACTTCTGCATGTCCCAGGCTCCCGTCGGGCAGCGCTCGGCGCACAGCCCGCAGTGCAGGCACACGTCCTCGTCCTTGGCCATGATGCGCCCCGTCTTCAGGTGTGCCGACACGTACAGGTCCTGCGTGAGGTTGCGCGCCGGCACGCGCAGGGCCTCGCGCAGCTCCGGCTCCGCCCTGTCGGCGATGAAGTTGATGCAGTCGACCGGGCAGATGTCCATGCACGCGTCGCACTCGATGCACAGCGGCGCCGAGAACACCGTCTGCACGTCGCAATTGAGGCAGCGCTCGGCCTCCTTGGCCGCGAGTTTGTCGTCGAAGCCGAGCTCCACCTCCACCTTGAGGTTGCGCAGCGCCTGCGCCTTGTCGGCGTGCGGCACCGCCACGCGCCGCGTCGCCGCGTAGTTGTTCTTATAGGACCACTCGTGGATGCCCATCTTCTGGCTGAACAGGTTGGTGCCCGGCGCCGGCCGCTCCGTCAGCTGCCGGCCGTTGCAGAACAGGTCGATCGACAGCGCCGCCTGATGTCCGTGCGCAACCGCCTTGATGATGTTCTCCGGCCCCCATGCCGCGTCGCCGCCGAAGAACACGCCGGGCCGCGTCGACATCATCGTGATCTTGTCGACCTTGGGCATGTCCCACTCGCCGAACTCGAGCCCCGCGTCGCGCTCGATCCAGGGAAAGGCGTTGTCCTGGCCGATCGCCATCAGCACGTCGTCGCACGGGATGACGATCTCCTCGCCCGAGGGCTCGAGCTTCGGCCGCCCGCTCTTGTCGACGCCGACCTCCTTCATCTTCTGGAAGCGCACGCCAGCGAGCTTGCCGCCCTCCATCACGAACGCCTTGGGCGCGTGGTTGTCCAGGATCGGGATGCCCTCGTGCTCGGCGTCCTCGATCTCCCACGGCGAGGCCTTCATCACCCGCCGCGGCGAGCGCACCGTGACCGTGACCGTCTCGCCGCCGAGCCGGAGCGCCGTGCGGCAGCAATCCATGGCCGTGTTGCCGCCGCCGATCACGACGACGCGCTTGCCGATGCGCTTCACGTGCTCGAAGGCCACCGAGGTCAGCCAGTCGATGCCGATGTGGATGTTGGCGGCGCCCTCCTTGCGGCCGGGCACGTCGAGGTCCTTGCCCTTGGGCGCCCCGGTGCCGACGAAGATGGCGTCGAAGCCCTCGCCGAGGAGCGCCTTCATGCTCTTGATCTCGACCCCGAAGCGCCGCTCGACGCCGAAGTTGAGGACGCGCTCGGTCTCCTCGTCGAGCACCGTCTCCGGCAGCCGGAACGAGGGGATGTTGGTGCGCATCAGGCCGCCGGGCTTCGGGTCCTTCTCGAACACGGTGACGGCGTAGCCGAGCGGCAGCAGGTCGCGCGCGACCGTGAGCGATGCCGGCCCTGCCCCGATCAGCGCGATGCGCTTGCCGTTCTTCACCGTCGGCATGTCGGGCATGAACGCGTCGACCTCGCCCTTGTAGTCAGCGGCGACGCGCTTCAGGCGGCAGATGGCGACGGGCTTCTCCTCCACGCGGCCGCGCCGGCACGCCGGCTCGCACGGCCGGTCGCACACGCGCCCGAGGATGCCCGGGAACACGTTGCTCTCCCAGTTGAGCATGTAGGCGGCGGCGTAGCGGCCCTGCGCGATCAGCCGGATGTACTCCGGCACCGGCGTGTGCGTGGGGCACGCCCACTGGCAGTCGACGACTTTATGGAAGTATTTCGGATCGGAGATATCGGTGGGGGCGCTGTGGCCCCTGTCCTTCACTGCGACGTCGCTCGCGTGCATCACCCGCGTCCTTGGGTTTCCTCAACGGCGCCCGGCGTACCGGACCGGCAGGTCTTATCCCAAGTTCC
This sequence comes from Hyphomicrobiaceae bacterium, assembly GCA_033764875.1. GTDB lineage: Bacteria > Pseudomonadota > Alphaproteobacteria > Rhizobiales > Hyphomicrobiaceae > AWTP1-13. Next base: position 44,462 of record JANRIO010000102.1, read on the forward strand.
GGGGCTGGACTGAAGTTGTTTTTTCGTGTTCCGCCCGCTTCGTGAGCACGGCGGCGCCCGGCCGTTTCTGGGCACGGCCGGGCAGCTCCATTGTGCGCTGCAATAGCGTCAGTTCAGCTTGATCACGCCATAAAGACGCACGGTGCGGCCAGGCTGCAGCACGGTGTCCTTCTGGAACGAGGAGTGGTTGCGCACGTCCTGGTCGAGCAGGTTCTCGCCCTTGAGCCCGATCACGTACTCGGACACGGGCGAGCCCGTCCCCGGCTTGTAGCTGTACCTGAGGTCGGCTCCGAGCAGCGTGTAACCCTTGGTGTCCGTTTCGTTTTCACCGATGCGTGTCTGGTCGAAGGCGTGCAGGAGGCCGGTCCGCGCGTACCAGTTGGCATCCCTATAGAAGATGCCGGCGCCGAGCCGATGCGGCGGGATGCGGGGCACATAGCCGCCCTGCGCGTCGGTGAACTCGGCGTTGACGAAGTCGTACTGGCCGTCGACGCCCCAGATGCCGCGCCACACCTTGCCGATGTCCTGCTGCGCCGACAGCTCGACGCCGTAGAAGCGAGCGTTGCGCTGCTGGAAAAGCACCTTGGTGAGTTCCGTCCCCGTCGTCCCGCAGCTCGCGAAGTCGTCATCGCACAAATCGGCGGTCTGCTGCTTGAAGATGAAGCCGTCGTAGACGGTGTAGTAGGCGGACGCGTCGAACCGCAGCGGTCCCTTCGCACGGCGGACGCCGACCTCGACGCTCTTGGCCACTTCCTTGTTCAGAAACGGGTTGCCGATCTCGAACGTGCTGGTCGCCTCGTGCGGCCCCTTGGAGAACAGCTCCGCCGCATCCGGCGCGCGCTCGGCATACTGCGCCGTGAAGCGCCCGACGACGTCGGGGGTCAGCTTGTAAAGCAGGCCGAAGCTCGCGCTCACGGGCGCGAAGCTGCGTTGCGCGGCAATCAGCGGCGCCGCCGGATCGCTGATGTCGCGCCCGATGCCCGACACGTCGTTCTGCTCGATGCGGAAGGCCCCCTGCAGCGCCAGCCGCTTGGTGAACTGCAGCTCCTCGAACCAATAGGCCGCCTTCGTGCGGGTATCTGCGGGATCGAGCAGCGAATCCCCGCCCTCGAAGCTCGTGCCCGTGAGGCGCCGATGCCCGAGCTGCACGCCCACCGCGCCGCGCAGCTCGCCGAGCGACGTCATCACCGGCGAGTGCTGCACCTCGACGCGGCCCTCGATCTCGCGGTTCGTGAAGCGCGAGCCGACCTCGGCCGCGCCGCTCTCGAACCCGATCTCGTTGTGCCGGTAGTCGCTGCCGCCCACCCAGTATCGGATCGCCTCGATGCCGCTGGCGTTGACGCGCCACTCGCCGCGAGACTGCACCTTCTCCTGGTGCATGTCGATCCGCGTCTTGTTGTCGAGCGCCTCGGCACCCGGAATGCCGTACAGGCTGTTGTACTGCGTGTACGAGACGCCCATGAAGCCGGACAGGCCGATCATGGACGCGCCCACCGAGTAGCCGTAGCTGTCGACGAAGGAGTTGAATTGCCGGCCGTTGGGCGTGTTGTAGTCCTGCGCCTTGCGGTTGAAGCCGTCGGCATGCACCGCGAAATTCCCGGCTCCTGCCGTGACCTTGTACGCGCTGTCGAAGCTGCTGTCGGCCGAGCCGACGCCACCCCTGACCTCGGCCGTGTAGCCGCCGCGCGGGATGAAGCTCGGGATGCGCTCGTTGCTAACGTTGACCACGCCGCCGATGGCGCCCGATCCGTAGCGCAGGGTGGCCGGCCCGCGCACCACCTCGACCTGGTCGGCAGCGTAGGGATCGATCGGCACCGCGTGATCCTCGCTGAGCGTCGAGGCATCATGCGAGCCGATACCGTTCTCGCGCACGCTGACGCGGGTGTTGTCGAGGCCGCGGATGATCGGCCGGCTGGCGCCTGCGGCGAAGGTGGATGCCGAGATGCCGGGCTTGTACTGCAGGCCGTCGGCGAGGTTCGCCCCGCCGGCAGCGATCAGCTCGGCCGCGGGAACCACCGTCAGCGGCACGAACACCTGCTCCGGCAGCACCAGGGGCTGCTGCACCGACGGCAGCGTGGACTGTGCCGGCAGGGCTGACGGGGGCGGCGCCCGCACGATCGGCGACGGTGCTGTGACGCTCACCTCGGGCAGCGCGACCTGCGCCTGCGTCGCCAGCGGCCAGCCCGCGAAAAGGCAGAATGCGCTGAGATATCTGAAGCTTACGGGAACTGCGCAGGAACCGCGACGCATGGGGGTCTCTCCAGCATTCTATGCAATGTTATACTGTAACACGACGCCATATGGCACAAGTGCGCCGAACCCTTTCCGTCGGCCTCGATTGCATTTCGCCGGGCTGACTGTTGTAAGCCGCACACAAAGCTGTTCACGGAGCTTCCCCCGACCTTGGCCACCATCTATTCGGAGGCCTAGCGTCGGCTATGAATTGCCTGGAGGTTTTCTGCCCATGCGCCTGTCTTCCACACCGGCGGCGATGCGCGCCCACTACGACGTCGTCATCGTCGGCTCGGGCTACGGCGGCGGTGTCGCCGCCTCGCGCCTCGCCCGTGCCGGCAAACGCGTCGCCGTGCTGGAGCGCGGCCGCGAGATCCCGACGGGCGAGTTCCCCTCGCGCTTTCCCGAGCTGCGCGCCGACATGCAGGTGCGTGGGGCCCGGGTTCGCATCGGGCCCGCCACCGGCCTCTTCGACGTCCGCTTCGGGGCCGACATGCATGTGCTTGTGGGCTGCGGCGTCGGCGGCGGCTCACTGATCAACGCCGGTGTCGCGCTGACGCCGGATCCGCGCGTCTTCGCCGACCCGATCTGGCCGGCGGCGCTGCGCCAGGATCCGCTCCTGGCCGAGGGCTACGCCCGGGCCAAGCGGTGGCTGCGGCCGGCCCGCGACCCGCGCGCCCGGGAGCACACCAAGCTTCAGGCCCTCGACCGCGCCTCCGATGCGCTGGGGACGGCCCCCTCTCCCGCCGAGATCGTCGTCAGCTTCGAGGATACGACCAGCGCCGGCGGCGTCGCCCAGAAGGCCTGCACCCGCTGCGGCGACTGCTGCGGCGGCTGCAACGTCGGCGCCAAGAACACGGTCGCCCTCACCTACCTGCCGGATGCCCTGCGCCACGGCGCCCAGATCTTCAGCCACGTCAAGGTGCGCTCGCTGGCGCGCGAGGGCGGTCGCTGGGCGGTCGACATCGATCCCGGCCACGTCGCCACCGACGGCCTGCCCGAGCGCATCACCGCCGACATGGTCGTCCTGGCCGCCGGCACCCTGGGATCGACCGAGATCCTGCTCCGCTCGCGCGATCGCGGCCTTGGCCTGTCCGATCGCCTGGGCCGCCGCTTCTCGGCCAATGGCGACATCATCGCCTTTGGATACGGCGCCAAGTCCCCCGTCAACGCCATCGGCGTCGGCCATCCGGCCAGGACCGACATCGTGGTCGGCGCCGCCGTCTCGGGCCAGATCGAGATCAACGACCCGGACGATCTCAGCCGCAGCCTGACCATCCAGGAGGGTGCCTTGCCGTCGGCTCTCGCCCCTGTCCTGCCGGTGCTCTTCATTCCCAACGGCCGCCTCCTTGGCGCCGTGCAGAGCCTCATCAACGGCGTCTATCGCGGTCCGTTCTCAGGCCTGCAGACCTTCTTCGCGGTGTCCCACGACAGCGCTTCGGGGCGCCTCGTGCTGGTCGACGACCGGCTGGAGATCCAGTGGCCGGGCGCCAAGGACGAGCCCGTCTACAAACGCCTCGACGACGCGCTCACCGCGCTCGTCACCCGCTCCGGCGGCAAATACGTGAAGAACCCGCTGTCCGGCACCATGATGGGCAGCCAGCCCGCCACCGCTCACCCGCTTGGCGGCTGCGGGCTCGGCGAGGACCGCACCTCGGGCGTCATCGATCACAAGGGCCGCGTGTTCGACGCCACGGCCCCCGGCGCGGCCGATGTCCACCAGGGACTCTACGTCATCGACGGTTCGGTCATGCCTCGCTCGCTGGGCGTCAATCCCTTGCTCACCATCACGGCGCTGGCCGAGCGGGCGCTAATGCATATGTGCCAGGATCTGGGCCTCGCCGCCGATGCCGACCCCAGGCCCCCGGCCTGATGCGCGAGCCGGCCGACCGCCGGCGATTGACGCGAGTGCCTTGACCGGGCAGTGTAATCGTCGACCCGCCGACGACGAATGGACGAAGCTGTCGAGTTGAGAGTGATTCCGCCAACCGATCTCCAGGCCAGGACAGTGGCGACGTGGGGCGCTCCGATCGTCCACGGCGCCCGCATGCGTTGGTTCCACACCAAGCGAACCCTGCGCCTCTCCACCCGCACGGACCGCGCATTTCTCGTTAACGAGCTCGTCCGCATCCTCGATCGAGGCCTCGTCGGCAAAAGCCTGCACATCATGGCCGCCGGCCGCACGGATGGCGCCGGCGCCCAGGCCATGGCCAAGATCTCCGCCCTGGCCCTGGCACGGACCTATGGTCTGACCTACGTGCACACGCCCTTCCAGGTTATGGAGCACGCCGAGAACGGCTCGCCCGCCGCATGGGCGGCGGCCTGGGAAAGCATCTTCAATTTGGGAGAGGGAGAGCTTGCCCTTGAGGCCTGTCCCTTGCCGCAGGTCTCGATTGACCAGTTCATAGGCAATCGCTCCTGGTGGCACACGCCCTGCTTGCTGACGGCAGGTCACTACAATCGATTTACGGACAACCACCCGGAGGCGTTCTCCCTGATCGCTGAGGACCTTCGCGCCAGGTACGCGCGCGGCGGCCTCCGCGAGCTTCCGCGCGGTGAGGTCGTCGTCTGCGCCCATCTGCGCCGCGGCGACGTCTCCCGCGACAATCCCGACACGGCCCATCGCGTGGCAAGTTTCACGAGTTTCGTCAATTGCTTGCGGCAGGTCCGAGGCGCCCTGGAGCAGGCCGGCGTAGATAGGGTCCGCATCAAGGTCTTCTCCCAGGGCAGTGCCAGCGGGCTCGAGGCCCTGCAGGCCTTGGGCTGCGAGTTGCATCTTGATACGCCGGCCATCGACAGTTTCCGTCGTCTCGCCGACGCCGACGTGCTGATCATGGGCCGCAGCTCGTTCAGCTTCGCCGCCGCGCTGCTGTGCGACGGCGTGCGCATCTACGACCCCTGCGACCGCGCGCCCGCATCCGGCTGGCTGGTGCGCAACCTCCAGGGCTTTGTCGACGGCGCGGCACTGGCTTGGGCGGCGACCGGCGTGGCCGCGCGCTTCCGTGCCGGCGCCAAGGGCCTGTCCCGCACGGGCTGAGCGGTAGCTGCCTGGCGGAGCGCTTCAGTTTCAAGCTTCTGATATCAGGAAGGGATCTGGCGGAGACGAGAGGATTCGAACCTCCGGTACCCCTTTCGGAGTACAACGATTTAGCAAACCGCCGCCTTCAGCCACTCGGCCACGTCTCCAGCGCCCCTGCCTATAGTTGTCACGCGCGCGAAACGCAAGGCTCGCGGCACCGGCCCGCGGGCGCCCCGCGGGAGCCTTGACCGGCGCGGCTCAGTGCGTCCAGGAGCCCTTGCGCCCGTACCTGAAGTTGTCGGCGTAGGATTTGCGCACGGCGGCCCGCGACTGCGGCTCGAGCACCTTGTAGGCAAGGCCGTTGCGCTGGGCGTAGGCCACCGCCTCGTCCTTGGTCTCGAAGCTGAGCCGGATCTGCGATTTCATGTCCCGGGAGCTGGTCCAGCCCATCAGCGGGTCGATCTCGCGCGCCACCTCCGGCTCGAACTCGAGCACCCAGTCCTTGGTCCGGGCCGGGCCCGACTGCATCGCCGTCTTCGCGGGCTTGAAGATCCGGGCAACCATTGGCGCTTTCCTCATGTCCCTGGGCCGCCGGCGGCGGCATGCGTCTCGACCGGGCGGCGGTTCCTCCCGCCTCGCAAGGCGAGGCCCGCGCAAGCCTACGCGGGCTTTCTTAAGGGACGCTGGCCGGGTTTGACAACGCGGCAGCTCCCCGCGCCGCCGATGGCTCGCCCGCCTCGGGGCCGACCTGCAACCCTGGCGGTCGCAGGTGCGCTGAGGGTAGCGCAACTGCAGCAGAGCCGGTAACGTCGCGTCGGAACACCCGCCTGCACTGCCGCGGCCTGCCGGCAACGGACGACGAGATCGGAAGAGAAGCGCAAAACGGCATGCTGGGGAGCTCGCAGGTACAAACGCCCGGCTACGGCGACCTCTTGCAGGGCTACGCGGCCGCCGTCTCCGGCTTCGACGAGCTGATGACGCCGGCCGGGGAGTTGCGCCCCCACTGGCACGCCTTTTTCGAGCAATGCACCGGGCTTGACGCTGATGCCCGCCGCGCGCGCATGGAGCGCCTAAACACCCGCGTCCGCGAGACCGGGATCGCCTACGATCTTTTCGCCGATCCGTCCAACACGGCCCAGCCCTGGCGGGTCGACTTCGTGCCGCTCGTCATCGCGCCGGAGGAGTGGCGGTTTCTCGAGCAGGCGCTGCTGCAGCGCGCCACCCTGTTCGAGCGGATCCTTGCCGATCTCTACGGCCCGCAGAGCCTTCTCGCCGACGGCGCCATCCCGCACGAGCTCGTCTTCAGCGATCCGTCCTACCTGCGCCCCTGCCAGGGCCTCGTCCCCTCGCGCGGCTTCATCCAGTTCTTCGCAGTCGACTGCGCCCGCGCCCCCGACGGCACCTGGCGCGTCATCGACACCCACACCGAGACGCCGGCCGGCATCGGCTACGCCATCGCCAACCGCATGGTGCACACCAACGTCGCCGGCGACATCTTCTCGGCCTGCAAGGCGCTGCGGCTGGCGCCCTACTTCCAGCAGGTGCAGACGGCGCTTGCCCGCCGCGCCAACCGCGTCGATCCCGTCGTCGCCCTGCTCTCGCCGGGTCCCCATCACAACGACTTCTTCAGCCATGCCTACCTGTCGCGCTATCTCGGCCTCACTCTCGTCGAGGGCGCCGACCTGCGCGTTGCCGGCAACCGCGTGACGCTCAAGACGCTCGACGGCCTGATGCCGGTCGATCTCGTGGTGCGCTGCATCTCCGGCGCCGAGGCCGACCCGCTCGAGCTCGACAGCGCCAGCTTCTCCGGCACCGTCGGCATGCTGCAGGCCGTGCGCCAGAACACCGATCTCGTCGCCAATGCGCTCGGCTCGGCGCTTGCCGAGAACCGCGGCCTGTCCGTGTTCCTGCCCGATCTTGCGCGCCGGCTGCTCGGCGAGGACCTGCGCATCCCCGACGGCCGCCGCTGGTGGCTGGGCGATGCGCAGGCGCGCCGGCACGTGCTCGCCAACCTCGACCAGATGGTGATCCGGCCCGCGCACGAGAACACGGCCCGTCCCGGCCGCGCCATTCCCGGCGTCGAGCCGCACCGCCTCTCGCAGGCCGACCGCGCCCGCCTGCTCGAGAAGATCGAGCTCGGCGGCGCCGGCTTCGTCGCGGAGGAGAAGATCGGCTTCGGCACGACCCCCTCGCTCACGGCCGACGGCATGCTGCCCAAGCCCTACGCGGTGCGCCTGTTCGTGGCCTCGACCGCCTCGGGCTTCACGGTCATGCCGGGCGGGCTGGCCATGACCGTCGATCCCACCGCCACCGTCGCGCTCAGCGCCACCGACGCCGAGACCCGCGACGTCTGGGTCGTCTCCGACGCGCTGGTGCCCAAGCCCTACGCCAGCCTCTGGCGCCCCACCATCGAGGCCGCCGGCCGCGTCAGCCACGGCGCCCAGGACCTGCCCAGCCGTGCCGCCGACAACCTGTTCTGGCTCGGCCGCTACACCGAGCGCGCCGACTGGACCATGCGCGTCCTGCGCACCTCGCTGACGCGGCTGCAGGAGGACACCGGCGCCCGCCAGGACCTCGGCGCCAGTCGCATCGCCCTCGAGATCCTGCTCGCCAAGGACGAGGGCGGCCTGCCGGCGCAGCGCGCGCCGACCGACCCGGTGCTGATCGAGGGGCTTTCCCGCAGCCTGATGAGCTCCCTGCGCCACCCCTACGCGCTGCCGCAGACGCTCGACGCCATCCATCGCATCGCCAGCCTCACGCGGGACCGTCTCTCCCTCGAGGCCTGGCGCACCTTGAACGACTTCTTCGCCGGCCGCCGCTGGCAGGCCGAGGCGATGCCGGTCGCGACGGGCGAGAAGCTGCAGCTCCTCGAGGACGGCCTGCGCGTGCTGTCCGCCTTCCACGGCCTCACGCACGAGAACATGACCCGCAACTTCGGCTGGTCGTTCCTCGACATGGGCCGCAGGCTGGAGCGCGCGGCGAACCTCGTCGAGATCCTGGACGGCATCTTCGGCAAGGGCGCCGACCAGGAGGACGAGACCGGCAGCATGCTGTTCGTGCTCGACCTTGCCGACAGCTTCATCACCTACCGCTCGCGCTACCGCCTGGCACCGCTCATGTCGCTGGTGCTTGATCTGCTGCTCGTCGACGAGAGCAATCCGCGCAGCGTCGCCTACCAGCTGGTCGCCCTCAACCGCGAGATCGCCACGCTGCCCCAGTCGCAGGATGGCCGCGCCCGCGTGGCGGAGCAGCGCCTCGCCCTTGCGCTGCTGAGCGACCTGCAGGTCGCCGACGTCGACGACCTCGCGCGGCGCGCCGGCGATGGCCAGCGTCCGACGCTGTCGACGCTTCTGGCGCGTCAGGATCAGCGTCTGCCGGAGCTGTCGGACGCCGTCGGCCGGCGCTACTTCAACCTCGTCGAGAAAGGTGCGCGCTGGGTCCGGGCCCGCTCGAGGACGGAGCAATGATCTTCGACGTCAGCCACCGCACCAGCTACAGCTACCGCTATCCCGTGCTGCAGTCCCAGCACCTCCTGCACCTGACGCCGCGCGACAGCCAGCGCCAGACCGTCCTGCGCCACAGCCTGCTGATCGAGCCGGCGCCCTCCTCCCAGTCCGAGATTCGCGACCGCTACGGCAATCTCGTCGGCATCCTCACCGTGGCCGACGCCCACTCCGAGCTGATCGTCCACTCCCGCAGCACGGTGGACGTGCGCCCGCCCGAGTTGCCCATGCTCGGCCTCTCCACGCCCTGGGAGCTCGTCGCCTCCCGCGCCGTCACCGGCGACGAGGGCCTCGACCTGTCGGTACTGGAGTTCATCTCCGCCTCGCGCCACACCCGGCCGATCCGCGATGCGCTCGACTACGTGACGCCCTCGTTCCCGGCCGGTCGCCCGATCCTCGAGGCCGCCTTCGAGCTCACCACCCGCATGTTCCGCGACTTCACCTTCGACCCGGCCGCAACCGACGTCTCGACCCCGGTGGCCCACGTGCTCAAGCATCGCCGCGGCGTGTGCCAGGACTTTGCCCATGTCGCCATCACCTGCCTGCGCACGTTGAAGCTGCCGGTGCGCTACGTCAGCGGCTACCTGCTCACGCGTCCCCCGCCGGGACAGCCCAAGCTTCAGGGCGCCGACGCGTCCCACGCCTGGATCTCGGTTTGGACGCCCGAGGTCGGCTGGGTCGATTTCGACCCAACCAACGGCGTCATCCCCTCGAGCGAGCACATCACGGTGGCCTTCGGCCGCGACTATGACGACGTCAGCCCGATCAGTGGCGTGCTGTTCGGCGGCATGGATCAAAGAATGTCCGTAGCTGTTGATGTTACCCCTGTTGGGTGACAGCTTTCTCGGCTATGGATGCTGGTAATCAAGAACAAAAAGAAGTCGCTTGCACCACGCTTTGCTGCGTGGCAACGAGCGGTTCGGGCAGGAAGCGCGGATTGCAGGCAATGCCTCCGCAATGGGAACGCCGCTCCCGCCAGGGAGCGCGAGGGCTGAAGTAGCAAGATGTCGGTTGATTACGTACTCGAGACCGCGGGACTGACGAAGGAATTCCGGGGCTTCACCGCCGTCAAGAACGTCGACTTGAAGGTGAGGCGCGGCACCATCCACGCCCTGATTGGCCCCAACGGCGCCGGCAAGACCACCTGCTTTAATCTGATCACCAAGTTTCTCCAGCCGACCGCCGGCCACATCCGCTACGAGGGCCGCGACATCACCCGGGACAAGCCGCACAAGGTGGCCCGCCTCGGCCTCGTCCGCTCCTTCCAGATCTCGGCCGTCTTCCCGCATCTCACGGTTCTGGAGAACGTGCGCGTCGCCCTGCAGCGCACGCTCGGCACCTCCTACCATTTCTGGCGGGCCGAGAGCTCTGTCGAGGTGTTGAACGAGCGCGCCATGCAGCTCCTATCGGACGTCGGAGTCCAGGCCTACGCCGGCGTCCCCGCGGTCGAGCTGCCCTACGGCCGCAAGCGCGCCCTCGAGATTGCCACCACCCTCGCGCTCGACCCCGCCATGCTCTTGCTCGACGAGCCCATGGCCGGCATGGGTGCTGAGGACATCGCCCGCACCTCCGCCCTGATCAAGCGCGTCGCCAAGGACCGCACCGTTCTCATGGTGGAGCACAACCTCTCGGTCGTCGCCAACCTCTCGGACCGCATCACCGTGCTCGCGCGCGGCGAGGTTCTGGCCGAGGGCACCTACGCCGAGGTCTCCGGCAATCCGCAGGTCGTGGAGGCCTACATGGGGACTGGCCATGAGTGAGCCGCTGCTCAGCGTCCGCGACGTCCATGCCTGGTATGGCGAGAGCCATATTCTGCACGGCATGTCCTTCGACGTGCGCGAGGGCGAGGTCGTGACGCTGCTTGGCCGCAACGGCGCCGGCAAGACCACCACCATGCGCGCGATCATGGGCATGGTCGGCACCCGCAGGGGCTCGATCAAGCATCAGGGCCACGAGCTCATCAAGCTCAAGTCCAATCAGATTGCCCGCGAGGGCATTGCCTATTGCCCGGAGGAGCGCGGCATCTTCGCGAGCCTCAACGTGTGGGAGAACCTCACCCTGCCGCCACGCGTCAAGAAGGACGGCGGGCTCTCCATCGAGCGCATCTACGATCTCTTCCCCAATCTGAAGGAGCGCTCCTCCAGCCAGGGCACCAAGCTGTCGGGCGGCGAGCAGCAGATGCTCGCCATCGCCCGCATCCTGCGCACGGGCGCCCGTCTTCTGCTGCTCGACGAGCCGACGGAGGGTCTGGCGCCCGTCATCGTGCAGCAGATCGGCTCGACCATCCGCGCCTTGCGCGAGCAGGGCTTCACCATCCTGCTCGTCGAGCAGAATTTCCGTTTCGCGGCCACCGTCGCCGACCGCCACTACGTGGTCGAGCACGGGCAGGTGATCGACATGATCCCCAACGCGGCCCTCGAGGCCAACCGCGAGAAGCTGAAGACTTATCTCGGCGTTTGAACCAGATTCCCTAGAGAGGAGACGAACATGCGTCCAATCCTTAGACACGCAACGGCTGCGGCGGCGCTTCTCGCGAGCGCGGGCATGGCCCAGGCCCAGTACTCCGATGGCACCATCAAGATCGGCGTCATGAACGACCAGTCCGGCCTCTACGCCGACCTGACCGGCCAGGGCTCGGTCTGGGCCGCGCGCAAGGCCGTCGAGGACTTCTGCAAGACCACCAAGTGCCACGACAAGATCGAGGTCGTGTTCGCCGACCACCAGAACAAGCCGGACATCGGCTCCAACGTGGTTCGGCAATGGTACGACGTGGACAAGGTCGACGTCGTCGTCGACGTGCCGACGTCCTCGGTCGCGCTCGCCGTCAACAACATCACCAAGGAGAAGAACAAGGTCTTCCTGGTGTCCGGCGCGGCGACCTCCGACCTCACCGGCAAGGCCTGCACGCCCAACACCGTGCATTGGACCTACGACACCTGGGCGCTGGCCAACGGCACCGGCAACGCCATCGTCAAGACGGGCGGGGACAGCTGGTTCTTCCTGACCGCGGACTACGCCTTCGGCCATGCGCTCGAGCGCGACACGGCGGCAGTGGTCGAGAAGAACGGCGGCAAGGTGGTCGGCAAGGTCCGCCATCCCTTCCCCGGCCAGGACTTCTCGTCCTTCCTGCTGCAGGCTCAATCCTCCAAGGCCAAGATCATCGGCCTCGCCAACGCCGGCGGCGACACCACCAATGCCATCAAGCAGGCGGCAGAGTTCGGCATCGTCCAGGGCGGCCAGAACCTCGCCGGCCTGCTCGTCTTCATCACCGACGTGCACGCGCTCGGCCTGAAGACCGCGCAGGGCCTGATCTTCACCGAGGCCTGGTACTGGGATCAGAACGACGCCAACCGCGCCTTCGCCAAGGAGTTCGGCGCCGCCAACAAGGGCAACATGCCGACCATGGTGCAGGCCGGCGTCTACTCGGCCGTGGTCCACTACCTCAAGGCCGTGCACGACCTGAAGTCCGATGCCGACGGCGCAGCCGTCGTCGCCAAGATGAAGTCCACGCCGACCGACGACAAGCTGTTCGGCAAGGGCACCATTCGCCAGGACGGCCGCAAGGTCCACGACATGTACCTCTTCGAGGTCAAGAAGCCCGCGGAGAGCAAGGCACCGTGGGACTACTACAAGCAGCGCGCCGTGATCCCGGCCGCCGAGGCCTTCCGCCCCGAGAAGGACGGCGGCTGCCCGCTCGTGAAGTAAGCGCGGCTTGGCAATAGGGGGCGGGGCCGTTCGCGGCCCTCCCCTGAAGGTCGATGCCCTCGTACTTTGGCACCGACAGAAGATACCGATGTCATCCTCGGGCTTTTCCCGAGGATCCAGCCTCCAGCAGGCGCCAGAGCAAGCTGGCGGAGGGATGGTCGGGACAAGCCCGACCACGACAAGCGGGTAGCAACCGTTGGCGTGAGAACACCAGTGGCCCGGGCCCTCGGGGGCGACGTGTCGAGGTACGGCAGACAGGATCAGTGAGGCAATGATTTTCGAGCTTCTGGGTGTTCCCCCGCAAGCACTGTTCGGCCAGCTGCTCCTGGGCCTCATCAACGGCGCGTTCTACGCGCTGCTGTCGCTTGGCCTCGCCGTCATCTTCGGCCTCATGAACGTCATCAACTTCACCCACGGCGCCCAGTACATGATGGGCGCCTTCGCCTCCTGGATGCTGCTGCAGTACGCCGGCATTCCCTACTGGGGCGCCCTGGTCCTGGCACCCATCATCATCGGCGCCACGGGTATCATCATCGAGCGGCTGATGATCTCGCGGCTCTACCATCTCGACCATCTCTACGGCCTGCTGCTCACCTTCGGCCTGGCCCTCATCATCGAAGGCCTGTTCCGCCAGCAGTACGGCTCCTCGGGCCTGCCCTACGCCAATCCGATTCCCGGCGGCACCAACCTCGGGTTCATGTTCCTGCCCTGGTACCGCGGCTGGGTGGTGGTGTTCTCGCTCGCCGTCTGCCTGTCCACCTGGTTCATGATCGAGAAGACCAAGCTCGGCTCCTACCTGCGCGCTGCGACCGAGCGGCCCGACCTTGTGCAGGCCTTCGGCGTCAACGTGCCGCGCATGATCACGCTCACCTACGGCTTCGGCGTCGGCCTCGCGGCGCTCGCCGGCGTGCTCGCCGCGCCCATCTACTCCGTCAACCCGATCATGGGCGCCAACTTGATCATCGTGGTCTTCGCCGTCGTTGTGATCGGCGGCATGGGCTCCATCATGGGCGCGATCCTCACCGGCTTCGCGCTCGGCATCATCGAGGGCCTGACCAAGGTCTTCTACCCGGAGGCGTCAAACACTGTGATCTTCGTGATCATGGCCATCGTGCTCCTGATCCGCCCGCAGGGCCTGTTCGGCACCCCCAAGTAGGAGAGCGCCAAGATGTCCGGATCCAAGAGCAGGGATATGCTGGTCTTCGCGGTGCTGATGGCGATCGGCCTCGTCGCGCCGTTCCTCGTCTACCCCGTGTTCCTGATGAAGGTGCTGTGCTTTGCGCTGTTCGCGCTGGCCTTCAACCTGCTCGTCGGCTACGTCGGCCTGCTCTCCTTCGGCCACGCCATGTTCTTCGGCTTTGCCGCCTACATCTCCGGCCACACGGTCAAGGTGCTGGGCTGGACCCCCGAGCTCGGCATTCTGGCCGGCACCGCCTGCGCGGCGCTCATGGGTCTTGCCACCGGCCTTCTCGCCATCCGCCGCCAGGGCATCTACTTCGCCATGGTGACGCTCGCTCTGTCTCAGATGGTGTTCTTCTACTGCGTGCAGGCCAAGTTCACCGGCGGCGAGGACGGCATCCAGGCGATCCCGCGGCGCCCGCTGCTCGGCCTCATCGACACCACCAGCGACGTCACCTTCTACTATTTCGTCCTCGCCGTGTTCGCGGCCGGCTTCCTGATCATCTACCGCACCATCCACTCGCCCTTCGGCCAGGTCATGAAGGCCATCCGCGAGAACGAGGCGCGCGCCATCTCGCTGGGCTACGCGGTGGACGCCTTCAAGCTGATCGCGTTCGTTCTGTCGGCCTCGCTCGCGGGCCTTGCCGGCGCCATGAAGTCGCTCGTCTTCCAGCTCGCGTCCCTGACGGATGTCACCTGGCAGATGTCGGGCGAGGTGGTCCTCATGACCCTCGTCGGCGGCATGGGCACCGTGTTCGGGCCGATCCTCGGCGCCGGCATCATCATCGCCATGCAGAACTACCTGGCGAGCTTCGGCGAGTGGGTGCTGGTCATCCAGGGCGTGATCTTCGTGATCACGGTGCTGCTGTTCCGCCGCGGCATCGTCGGTGAGCTGATCGCCTACTTCAACCGCTTCAATCCGCCGGCCCACGCCGCGCCGGTCGGCGCCGAGGCCAAGCCGGCCGAGTAGCCCTCAGGCCGTGCGCCGGGCCTTGTCGCCCCACCGGTGCGCGTAGTCGTAGATGCCCACGACCGCCGCCGGCGATCCGTCGAGCGAGGTCGCGATCGCCGCCCCCGTCGCCACGGCCCGCGCCTTCGCCTGGCCGACCGGATCCTGGTCCGGGGCGAGCTGCATATCGGCCTGCGCCTCCAGCCTGCGGCGGCGCCGCTCCTCGATCCGGTGTATGAGGTCGCCAAACATGATGCTGTCCTTTCCGTCGCCCCTGCTGATAGAGGCCTTCCGTTCGCCGCCTCATATCGAGCCTCGGGCCGTGGCCAGCAATGTCGGGGGCGCTCACTTTGCAACACGAGCACGTGAGATTTGCCGGCAGAACCCGCTGGCGGCCCCCCGCGCGAGCCACTAAGAATCGGGGCGCAGGCGCACAAGAGGGCGAACGGCATGGCTGAAATCCTGGAAAGCACGGGTCCGCGGGTCGACAAGGCCGCCCTCGATACGGCCGTCGGCATCCTCCGCCAGCGCTTCGGCGAGCGCCTGCAGACCGGCCAGGCCATCCGCGAGCAGCACGGCAACACGCTCACCTGGCTGCCGAACCAGCCGCCCGACGCAGTCCTCTTCGTCGAAACCCAGGATGACGTGCGTCAGATTGTCGAGGTCGCGCGCACCCACCGCGTACCCATCATCCCGTTTGGGGCCGGCACCTCGCTCGAGGGCCACGTCAACGCCCCCCGCGGCGGCCTGTCCCTCGACTTCTCGCGCATGAACCGCGTGCTCGCCGTCAACGAGCGCGATCTCGACTGCGTCGTCGAGCCGGGCGTCTCCCGCAAGCAGCTCAACGAATACCTGCGCGACATGGGCCTGTTCTTTCCCGTCGACCCCGGTGCCGAGGAGGCGACGATCGGCGGCATGGCGGCCACCCGCGCCTCCGGCACCAATGCCACGCGCTACGGCACCATGCGCGAGAACGTGTTGAACCTCACCGCCGTCATGGCCGACGGCAGCGTGGTCAAGACGGCCCAGCGCGCCCGCAAGTCGGCGGCCGGCTACGACCTGACCAAGCTCATCGTCGGCTCCGAGGGCACCCTCGGCATCATCACCGAGCTGACCGTGCGGCTCTACGGCATCCCCGAGAGGATCCTGTCCGCCGTCTGCACGTTTGCCACGCTCGAGGGAGCCTGCAACACCGTGATCCAGTCCTTGCAGCTGGGCCTCGGCGTCGCGCGCATGGAGATCGTCGACCCCATGACCATCATGGCCGTCAACGTGCATTCCAAGCTGAGCCTGGAGGAGAAGCCGACGCTGTTCCTGGAGTTCCACGGCACCGAGGCCGGCGCCCGCGACCAGGTCGAGCACTTCAAGGCCATTGCCGACAGCGAGGGCGCACTGCGCTTCGATTGGGCCGAGAGCGAGGAGGAGCGCCGCCGGCTGTGGAAGGCCCGCCACGACGCCTACTGGGCCATGAAGACCATGTGGCCCGGCAAGGACGTGCTCGCGACCGACGTCTGCGTACCCATCTCCCATCTCGCCCAGTGCGTGCTCGAGACCGAGGAGGACGTGAAGCGCCTGGGTCTCATCGCCCCCATCGTCGGCCACGCGGGCGACGGCAACTTCCACACCCAGCCCGTGTTCGATCGCACCAATCCGGAGGAGGTCGGCCGCGTGAAGACGTTCCTGCAGCGCCTGTCCGAGCGCGCCATCCGCATGGAGGGCACCTGCACCGGCGAGCATGGCGTCGGCCAGGGCAAGATGAAATACCTCGAGGCCGAGCTCGGCGAGGGCCTTGCCATCATGCGCGCCATCAAGGCGGCGCTCGATCCCCTGAACATCCTCAACCCCGGCAAGATCATCCCTGCCGCCTGATCGAGGCGGGCCGCCAACCGTGCCCGTCGAGTTGCAGGCGCATCGTTCAGCCTTCCTTTAGTCCTTCCTGGCAATCTCGCGAACCGGGCGCGTCGGCAGTCGCTGCGCGCGAGGCTTCCTGTTTTGCGTTGAGCCATGCGGACGAGCGAGTTCCTACTGCGCCAGGTGCGCCGTGCCCTTTCCGTCGCCTTCCTGCTGGGAGGTGTGGCGGTGCTGCTGCAAGCGGCCGCGCCTCTCTACCTCCTCTACGTCATCGATGTTGCCATCCCGGCGCGCAACTCCGACGCGATCCTTCTCGTCACCGTTCTCGCTGCTGCGGCGCTCGCCACGCAGGCCTGCCTTGATGCTGTCCGGGCGCGCGTCCTGCTCCGCGCCGGGCTCTGGGCCGAGCATACCCTCGGCAGCGAGCTTCTCCGCCCCGCCGGATCGGCGTCTGCCGCGCAGGCCGACGACCTTGCGGCGCTCGCCAGGCTGCGCCGCTCCGCCTCCGACGGCTCGCTGCTCGCGGGCCTCGACGCGCCCTGGCAGATCCTGATGATCGGCGTCATCGCCCTGATCGACTGGCGGCTCGCGGCCATCGCCGGCGTCGCCGCCGTCGTCGTCCTGGCGCACGGCTTCCTGGCCCTGCGCGGCGTCGATGAGGCCGAGGCTGCCGCCACGCATGCCCAGGAGCGCGCGCTCGTCTTCTCGCGCGCACTTGGCCGTCCCGCGGCCGAGCCCGCGGACCGCGCCTCTGCCTCCCTGGCCGATCGCTGGGAGCGGATCAACCGCGAGCACGTGGCCAATGCCTACACCCTTGCCGCCAAGGCCGTCGCCGTGGCCGATCTCGCCCGCTTCGTGCGCGCCGCCGCCCAGATCGCCGCACTCGCGCTCGGCGCTTGGCTCGCCGTCGAGGGCTCCTTGACGGTCGGCGGCCTGGTTGCTGCGCTTCTGCTCCTGTGGCGCGTGCTGGGCCCGATGGAGCGGCTCGTGGACGCCCTGCCCTCGCTTGCCCCCGCTCGCTCCGCCTGGTTGCGGCTCAGCGCGCTGCCCGTCGCGCCCGCGGCCTCCGCCGGCGGCGAGCTGCCGATGCTGCGCCTCTACGGCCCCCTTTCGGCAGGCTTCGCGGCCGTCCTCGCCCTTCTCGCCGTCGGCTCCGCCGTGCTCGTCCACACCGAGCTGCGCGACATCGTCGGGCTTCCAACACGGCTATTCTCGGCCTCGGACCTGACCCGGATCGTCGCCCCCCGCAGCGGCACCAGCGCCCAGGTGTTCGTGAAGGAGGGCGCGCTCGTATCCAAGGGCGACCTCATCGCGACGCTCGACACCCGTGCCCTCGACGGCCGTCTCGCCAGCCTGCGCCTGCAGGCTGCGACCGCCGGCATCGAGCTTGACGCCCTGCGCCAGCAGCACGCCGCCGCGCCGCCCTCGGGCGCCGGCAGGAGCCGAGCGCCGCTCGACAAGCTCGAGTCCCGCATGGCCGAGGTCGACCGGCGCAGCCGTGATCTCCTAGCCGAGATCGCCGCGGCCGAGGCAGAGGTGGCCCTCAGCCGCATCGCGGCGCCCGGCGCCGGCCGCATCGTCGCACTCGAGGTGCGGCCCGGCATGCCCGTCGAGGCCGCCGCCCCGCTCGCGACGCTTCTGCCGGCCGACGCCGCCTGGCTCGACCGCCTTTTCGCCACCGTCAGGACGACAAGCCTCTCGGACAGGATCCGCGCATTCCTCGGCACCGGCAGCGCGCTGGCGCAAGGCACCGAGAACCCTTGAGGACAACGCCATGATGATCTCGAAGAGCACCGGGATCGTATTCAACTTTGCCGGCGCGCTGATCGGCATCGCGGCGCTCGCCGGCGCCGTCCGCTACACCCTCTTCAAGCCGCAGATCGCCCCTTGCGAGACGCGCTACAAGCAGACCATGCGCTTCGCCCTCGAGCAGAATGGCAAGCTCCTGTCGACTGATGAGCTGCAGGCGCGCGTGGGCGGCCGCGACAAGGGCCTCCACAACGTCGCAATCGCGCGCGAGCCGGGCGCTCCCAAGCCCGCCACGTTCAAGGTCTCCCTCCCCTCGGGCTCCCACGGGCCGGACGCCGCCGCCAACGCCGGCGGCGCCCGCTTCCCTTGGGAGCCGCGCGTCCTGGCAAGCCGCACCGCCGCGTGCCTCGCCTACGACATGATGCTGTCGAAGGACTTCGACTTTAGCGAGAACGGCCTCTTGCCGGGCTTCGTCGGCGCCGACGCGCAGGACGACGAGAGGTTCGAGGTCCACCTGTCCTGGGACAGGTCGGGGGAGGGCACCGTCCGCCACAGGATCACGAGCAAGGCGCCCGCGCAGCGCGGCAACCCCGCGCTGCTGTCAAACCCCGTCGATCTCGGCGCCGGCAAGGGCGAGGGAAGCTATGGCATCGAGCTGGCCGCCTTCGAGCTGCCCAAGGGCCGTTGGCTGCGCATCAACCAGGAGCTGGTTCTCAACCGGCCGGAGCAGTCCGACGGGACCCTGCGCATCTTCATCGACGGCAGGCTCGTGTTCGAGCGCACCGACATGAACCTGCGCGCGACCGCCGACACCCGGCTGCAGGGCGTCGCCGTCGCGAGCCACGTCATCGGCGCCGACGCCCGCTATCCGGGCGGCACCGACGGCGCCGTATGGTTTACGCCCTTCGAGCTCTATTGGTGAGCCGCGCCGCGCGCGAGCACCCGCACCACGCTCTCGACCGTCATGTGGCTGACGCGGTGATTGGCCTCCGCCGTCACACCTGAGATGTGCGGCGTGAGGATCACGTTGCCGAGCCCGGCGAACAGCTTGCCCGTCTCGCCTCGTATCGGCTCGTCGTCGAACACATCGAGCGCCGCGCCGCCGAGCTTGCCGCTGCGCAGCGCCGCCGCGCACGCCGTCTCGTCCACGATGCCGCCGCGGGCCGAGTTGATCAGCACCGCGCCGGTGCGCATCCGCCCCAGCTGCTCCGTCCCGATCAGGCCCCGCGTCTCGTCGCTGAGCGGGCAGTGCAGTGTCACCACGTCCGATCTCTGCAGCAGATCGGGCAGCGACACCCGCTCCGCCAGGTTCCAGCTCTCGCTGCCGGCGGGCAGATAGGGATCGCAGGCGATGACGCGCATCTCCAGGCCGCGCGCTTTGCGCGCCGTCGTGCTGCCGATCGAGCCGAGCCCGACGACGCCGAGCGTCTTGCCGGCAAGCTCCAGCCCGCGCCCCAGCTCCTCGCGCGGCCACTCGCCGGCCACAAGGCGCTGCGTATCCCGGTAGGCCCGACCTCTCAGCAGCAGCATCGCCATGGCGATGGCATACTCGGAGACCGAGGTTGCATTGGCGCCCCGCGCAGAGCACACCTCGATGCCGCGCCGCTCGCAGGCCGTGACGTCGATGTTGTCGAGCCCCACCCCGAGCCGCCCGACCACCTTCAGCTTCGGCGCCAGCCTCAACAGCGCTTCATCGACCTTGGTCCTATTTCTGACGATCAGCGCAGGCAGCTCCCGCACCAGCTTCTCGAGCTCGCCCCGCTTCGCCCAGAGCTCGCGGTCCCAGTGCACGTCGAAGCCGCGGTGCCTGAGCTCCTCAACGGCCTCGGGCTCCAGAAACTCGGTGATGACGATGCGTGCCATGCTTCCTCCCCTCGACGCGGTGCCGATCCTGGAGCGGACGATGCCTGGATGCAAGCCACCCGGGGCGCCGGGCGCCGCTGCGCCGGCGACCCTGCCCCGTCGGCACGATTGTCGGCGAGCCGCACGGCGCCGGCCGAATTGACCTTTCGTTGACGACGAACTTGCCAATCTTTCAAACCTGTGTCTGATATAGAAACAGGTTGGAATTGGCGGTCAAGAGACTATTAATTTATGGCCACGGCCAAAGATAGAGTTCGCTCTTTGCTCAGATATCAGATTGTTTTGCGTTGCTGTTGCAGGAATGGTTCGTGCCGCTTTGGCTTTTGCCGTCGCGTTCCGGCGGCGCGGGGACGTATCGCGCCGTGAAGGACAAGCGTCTTTACAAGAAGGTGCGCAGGTATCTGCTTCGGTGCATCGGGAAGGGCATTTGGCTCCCCGGGCAGGCCATCCCGAGCGAGTTCGCCATCGCGGCCAAGACCGGCGTCAGCCAGGGCACGGCGCGCCGCGCCATCGCCGAGCTCGCGGACGAGGGCATCCTCAAGCGCCATCAGGGCCGCGGCACCTTCGTCGCCGACGCGGCCGATCCCGCCGTTCTGCAATTCCCGTTCTTTACGGATGGCAGCCCCACACGCTTCGAGCTTGACTGCGGCCCGTGCGTTGTGCTTCGCGGCGTCGCCAGTCCGGCCGAGAGAGCAGCGCTCGAATTGAAGGCGGGCGCCACCGTCCTGCGCCTTTACCGTCTTCGGCAATTCAAGGGCTCCCCCGTGATGAGCGAGGCCATCACTTTGCCGACCCACATCTTCCAAGCCCTGAAGCCAGCGCAGGCCACCCATGCGATGTACGATCTCTACCAGCGCGAGTTCGGCGTGCACGTGGTGCGCATGACCGATCGGCTATCGGCCGTCCCGGCCGACAGGAAGCTTGCAAAGCAGCTGGGGCTGGACATCGGCACACCGCTGCTCAGGCTCGAGCGCGTCGCCCGCGCCATCGACGACAGCAAGGTCGAGCTGCGGGTCAACTACTGCCACTCGGACAATCTGCACTATCTCGTCCGTTTTGGCTGAGACGCCCGAAAGCCGCTCGACCTGCCCCGCTCCGCACGCTGCGCGTGCATCTCGGATGACGGACGCACGCTGCAATGTTTTCTCGGCGTTGTTTGACGGGATTTTTCCACAGGGCGGAATGGACCTGGGGTGTCCGGCCCCGTCCCACCCCCTATCATCCATCGCCGTCGTCATTCAAGGCGCGGCAGCCCCTGCCGCCGGAGCTCCAGTTGATTCGCATGCCTCCAGACACCCCTCGCGCGCGCATCTCGTCTTGACACAAGCCGCTCCGAGCATGGCTCCGGAATTCGCTCCCACCGCAGCGCCAGTGCCCGCTCGCGGCCGCATCACGTTCGTGATCGGGTCGCTGATGGTCGGCGGCGCCGAGCGCCAGCTTTCGCTGCTTGCCCGCAGTCTGGCTGCACGAGGTTGGTCCGTGCGCGTCTTCGCGCTGGAGGCATCTGGTCCGCTGCTGAGCGAGCTCGAGCGCGCCGGGATTGAGGCCCTCGACGGCGGCGTGCGCTCCGGCCGCGGCACACGGCTCGTGCGGCTCCTCTCCCTCCTGCGCGCGCAGGTCCGCCTCACCCGCCACATGCGCGCCTGTCGTCCCGACGTGGTCCACGCGTTCCTGCCGCTAACCAACTTCATGGGGGCGCTGGCAGGTCGCGCCATGCGCGTTCCCTTTGTCGTCACCTCCAAGCGTGCTCTCGCCAGCCACCAGGATCGCCATCCGTCCCTGCGCTGGCTTGACCACGTGGCCAACCGCCTGTCGCACCGGGTGACTGCGAACTCCCGCGCCGTCGCGCTCGACTGCGCGGCACGCGACGGCTACGACGCGTCCCGCATCGCGGTGATCCGGAATGGAATTGACTTCAGCCGCTACGAAGGCAATGCCGCGCGACGCGAGGCGATGCGAGCAGAGCTCGGTGTGACCGACGCCGACCAGGCGATCGTCTTCGTCGCCAACCTCATTCCCTACAAGGGCCACACCGAGCTCATCGACGCGCTGGCACGCCTGGCCCCGGAGCATCCGCGCGCCCGTCTCTTCCTGGTCGGCGACGACCGCGGCATCGGCGGCGCCCTGCGCCAACAGGCCGAGGATCGCGGCGTCGCCGGCCGGCTTGACATCATCGGGCAGCGCAGCGACGTGCCCGATGTCCTCGCCGCCATGGACATCGGCGTCATGGCCTCGCACGAGGAGGGCTTTTCCAATGCCCTGCTCGAGAAGCTCGCCGCCGGACTGCCCGTGGTCGCGACCAACGTTGGCGGCAATCCCGAGGCGCTCGACGGCATGCCGTCCTGCCGCCTCGTGCAGGCGCGCGACGCGCCCGACCTCGCACGCGGCATCGCGGCCGTCCTGTCCGGGCTCGACGAGGCACGCGCCGGCGCCGACGTCCGCCGCCGCCTGATCCGCGAGCGCTACTCGGTCGCCGCCATGGTCGACGCCTTCGAGGCGCTTTATGAGGAGCGCCTGCGGTAGCCCTTAGCCGAGCCTGTCTGCGCAACGGCACCGCGGCTCAGGCAGGTGTCCCGAGCAGCCACCGCCTGACCCTGGGAACGGCGACAGCCCCCGCCGCCAGTGCCGCAAGGCAACCACCCCGCACCGCGAGCTCGACGATGCCGCCCTGCGCCATGGCGAGGCCATGCACCACCCGATCGAGCGCCACCGCCGGCACGAGCAGGCCCGCGGCCAGCCCGAGCGCACGGCCGATATCGGCAATGATGGGACCCACCCGCACGTGCGCGCGCAGCCAGCCGAGCCAGGCCGCCGCCGTCGCGAGCACGCCAAGGGCGAGCGATGCCGAGACCAGGGATAGGCTGCCTGTCGCCACCCCCGTGGTGGAAGTCGGCCAGACGACGGCAAGCATCACGGCACCGGCGACAAATAGCGCCCTGGCATCGCGCACGGCAGCAGCGAGCTTGCCGATGAAGGTGCCGAGCATCGAAGGAAGCAGCGCCAGGCTCAGCACGCCCCAGACCTCCGCCACCTGTCGCGCCACCGCGTTGTCGAAGCGCCCGCGCGCGAACAGCACTTCGACCGCGAGGTCGCCCATCAGCAGCACCCCGACCAGCACGCCGGCCGCAAGCAGCACCACGAGGCGCGCGATCTGGCGGTAGAGCGCCAGGATCTCGCTCTTGGCCCCTTTCGCCCACAGTGTGGAGAGATGCGGCAGCAGCACCGTAACAAGCCCGACCACCAGGATCTGGCTCGCAGCGCCGTGCAGGCGCGAGGCATAGCCGTAGACTGCGGCCGCACCGTCTCCGAGCCGCGCGCACTGCAGCGGCACGATGGCGATCGCCGCGTTGATGAGCAGCGATCCGCTCACCAGCGCAGGCGCAAGCCGCAGCGAGGTCGCGACCTCGCCGCGCGCCAGCCGCGTATCGAGCGGAAACGACGCGCCCATGCCGGTGATCGCCACGATCACCACCAGCGCCTGCAGCGCGTTCCCGATCAGCAGCGACCACACCAGCGCGCCGACATCGACCGTGGGCCACTGCCACAGCGCCACGACGGACGCCAGCACGCTCGCAAGCGGCGCTGCGGCCGCCGACAGGAAGCGGCCATGGGCGTTGAGCACGAGGGCGAGATAGTCCCCGATGATGATCGGCGGCAGCGTCCACGCGACGACCTGCAGCGCCAGCGCCGCAGCGCGCATCGTCTCGCCGCGTCCCGCCGGAAGCATCAGCGCTGAAATAGCGGAGGCCTGCAGGCTGAGGACGAGGGCGCTCGAGAGCGCGATCGCCGCCACCAGCCGCAGCATGCGCGCGCGGTAGGCCGCGGCCAGCGCCGTCTCGCCGTTTGCCAGCATCGCCGCATAGCGGCCGGCAAACCCCGTCTGCAGCCAACCCACGACCACCGACGCGATGAAGGTCGGCGCGATCAGCCCCAGGTTGTAGGCATCGACGTCCAGCGAGACGCCGAGCATGGCCGCGATCATCGACGTGCGCAGGAAGCCCGCGGCCTGCATCAGGATGCCGACGAGGGTGACGAGGCCCGTTGCGCGCAACATTGTCAAACCCCGTGCTGGCAGTGCTCAGGCGCCCTGCGCCCACCGTCTGCGCCAGGCCTCGAACATGAGGATGGTCCACAGCCCGGCGGCATGGTTCGCGGGCCCGTTGTGCGCCGCCCATAGCGCCCCAACGGCCCGGCCGTCGAGCAGGCCGCCGCCGACCGTCCGAGGATCGAGCAGATCCTCCACCCAGGCGCGCAGCGGCCCGCGCAGCCAGTCCCCCACCGGGATGCCGAACCCCGTCTTCGGTCTGTCGATCAGCGCCCGCGGCACGAACTGGTCGAGCACGCGGCGCAGGATCCACTTGGTCTCGCCGTTGCGCACCTTGAACCGGCGCGGTAGGCGCCAGGCGAGCTCCACGACGCGGTGATCGAGCAGCGGCGGCCGCGCCTCGAGGCTGAACGCCATCGACGCCCGGTCGACCTTCTGCATGATGTCGTCCGGCAGGTAGGTCACCGTGTCGAGAAGCTGCATCTTGTCCAGCAGCGTCGGCAGCCCGGCCATCTCCGGCCCGTCCCAGGCGATGCCGGCGTGCTCGCGTGTGCCGGGCGCCAGCACGTCCGGATCGGGGTTCTGGCTCACCAGGCGCCAGTAGATCCCCTCTTCCGACAGCGGCAGCACCTGCGCCAGCTTGTGCGCCTTGTCGCCCGCCAGCGGCATGCGCAAGGCCCCGGGCAGCACGGCTCCGATCTCATTGACCACCCCGGCGGGAAGCGCCCGCAGCACGCTGGAGGCGCCCTTGCGCAACGATGTCGGAACCAGACCCAGCTTGCCGGCGAGCAGCTCCGCCAGCCGGTAGCGGTTGTAGCCGGCGAACAGCTCGTCCCCGCCGTCGCCCGACAGCGCCACCGTCACGTGCGCCCGCGTCAGCTTGCTCACCAGCATGGTCGGGATCTGCGAGCTGTCGCCGAACGGCTCGTCGTAGAAGTCGGCGACCTGCGGCACCAGGGCGAGCGCATCCGCGGGCCGCGCCTTGAGCTCCGTATGCTGGGTGCCGAGGTGGCGGGCCACCGCCGCCGCGTGCTGCGATTCGTCGTAGCCGCGCTCGTCGAAGCCGATGGAGAAGGTCCGGACCGGACCCTGCCTCGCGGCCACCATCAGCGCCACCACCGTCGAGGAATCGATGCCGCCCGACAGGAAGGCCCCGAGCGGCACGTCGCCCATCATCTGCCGCGACACTGCGTCGCCGAGCAGCCGCGTGAGCTCGCGCACCGCCTCGCCGTCCGACATCTCCTGCTGCGCGGCGATGCCCGCGCGCGCCACCTCGGCGGCGTTCCAGTATCGGCGGCAATCCGTCCGCGCGGCGCCGTCGGTGCCGTGTCCCACGCGCGCCATCTCGCCAGGCAGCAGCTTGCGCACGCCGAGAAAGATCGTGTGCGGCGCCGGCACGTAGCCAAAGCGCAGGTAGCTTGCGAGCGAGGCTCCGTCGATCTCGGGCCGTCTCTCGCCGAGCGCGAGCAGCGCCTTCAGCTCCGAGGCGAACGCGCAGCCGTGTGCACTGGGCGCGTAGAACAGCGGCTTGATGCCGATCCGGTCGCGCGCCAGATGCAGCACGCGCTCCTTCCGGTCCCACATCGCGATGGCGAACATGCCGTTAAGCAGCGGCACCGTTGCCTCGAGCCCGCGCCGCGCCGCGAGCTCGAGGATCACCTCGGTGTCCGAATGGCCGCGCCAGGCATGCCCCCGGAGATCGGGCTCGCTGCGCAGGTCCTCGGCGTTGTAGACCTCTCCGTTGTAGCAGACGACGAAGCGGCCATCCGCCGACACCATGGGCTGCGCACCGCCGGGCGACAGGTCGACGATTGCCAGCCGCCGATGCGACAGCGCCAGCCCCGTCGCCTCATCGACCCACACGCCCATGCCGTCCGGCCCGCGGTGGACCATGCTGTCGCCCATCGCTTTTGCGCGGCGCTGCAGCTCATCGTCGCGATTGATCAGCCGGCTGTCGAGGAAGCCCGCAATGCCACACATGCCTGAGATGTTCCGAGAATCTGCGCCGGTCCGCGCGTCTCGTTCATTGGATAAACGGTTCCGGGCATAAGTCGAGCCTTTGCACGGCCCGCTGTTGAAATGCAGGGAAAACTCGCGCTACTGTCCCCAGCGAGAAGTCCGTTGCATCGCTCGCAGCTTGGCTGCGGGACGGGCCTCTCGGCCTGGATCGCGCGAGCTCCCCATCCCACGAGCTCTGCAATTCTCAGGCGTCCGTCAGATCGCGTAGCTCGCGCGTCGCGTGCGCCGGGAGTGAGACCCGCGATCTGGACACGAGAGCAGATCGCGCACCGCACGGGACCCGCGTGTCGCGCAAAGCTGCTCGCGATCGCGTTTGGTACGCACTGCATCTGAGCATCGGCCTGCGGAGAGCGCATCGACCATGCCGCGTCGCCTCGTCTACCTTGTCACGGAGGACTGGGCCTTCTACCGCCACCGGTTGCCGATGGCGCGCGCTGCCCGCGACGCTGGCTACGAGGTGCACGTGATCAGCCGCATCGTCGAGCGCCGGCGGGAGATCGAGCGGGAGGGCTTCCACGCCCACCACATCGACTGGCGCCGCGGCAGTGTGTCGGTGCAGGCGACGCTTGAATCGGCGCGCGAGATCCGCCGTCTGCTCGTGGCGATCAAGCCGGCCGTCCTGCACAACGTGGCGTTGAAGCCGGCGGTCGTCGGGTCTCTTGCGGCCGTCGGGATCGGGGATCTCGCCGTCGTCAGCAGCATCAACGGGCTCGGCTCGGCCTTCATCGGCACGAGCGCCAAGGGGCGCCTGGTGAGCCTGGGCCTGCGCGTCGTGCTGCCGCTGCTCCTCAACGGCACCCGCTGCCGCACCATCGTGCAGAACCCCGAGGATGCGGCGGCCATGCACGCGTTGGGCGTCCGTGCCGGCCACATCGTTCTGATCCCGGGCTCCGGCGTCGATACCGACGCGCTGCAGCCGTTGCCCGATCCGCCGCCGCCGTTGCGCGCGGCCTTCGTCGGCCGCATGCTGGAGGACAAGGGGGTGCGGCCCCTGGTGGAGGCATTTCGCCTCCTGCGCCGGGATGGCCTCGCCATCGAGCTCTTGCTCGCGGGCGAGCCTGATCCCGAGAACCCCACCTCCATCACCGCGGCCGAGCTTGCCGCCTGGTCCGCCGAGCCCGGGATCACCTGGGCCGGCCACGTCGAGGACATCGCCGACGTCTGGGCGCGGAGCCACATCGCCGTGCTTCCCTCCCGCCGCGAGGGCTTGCCCAAGAGCCTGCTCGAGGCCGCGGCCTTCGCCCGCGCCATGGTGGCGACCGATGCACCCGGCTGCCGCGAGATCGTCGTCCATGGCGAGACCGGCCTGCTCGTGCCCGTCGACGACGCCACCGCCCTTGCCGCGGCCCTGCGCCAGCTCGCCCGCGACGAGCCTCGGCGCCTCGCCATGGCGCGCAACGCCCGTCGCCTCGTCGAGGAGAGGATGTCGGCCCGCGACATCGGGCGGCAGACGATCGCCGTCTACGACGCCGTGGCCTTCGGAGCGTCCCCGCCCGCTCAGGCGAACGACGCGACGGTGCGCCTGATGCCGTCCTCGAAGGACACCAGCGGCGCATAGCCGAGCACGCGCTGCCCCAGCGAGATGTCCGCGCGCGACGCCTTGATGTCCCCCTCGCGCTCCGGCCCGTAGGTCGGCACGACGTTGCTGCCGAGGGCCTGGTTGATCGCCGCCACCAGCTCGTTGAGCGAGAAGCTGGTGCCGCACGCGGCGTTAAAGATTTTGCCGCGCGCCTCCGGCACCGTTCCCGCCCGCTTGGTGATGTCGACCACGTTGTCGATGTAGGTGAAGTCGCGCGTGATGCTGCCGTCGCCGTTGATGCGCGGCTGCCCGCCGCCCTTGATCTGGTTGATGAACAGCGGAATCACGCCCGAATAGCGCGAGCTCGGATCCTGCCGCGGACCGAACACGTTGAAATAGCGCAGCACGACGCCTTCCACGCCGAAATGCGTATCGAACTGCAGCGTGTACAGCTCGCCCGTCAGCTTCTGCACGGCGTAGGGCGATTTCGGCGCCCACGGCATGTCCTCGCGCTTGCGCGGCGCCGGATTGTCACCGTAGGCCGAGCTGGAGCCCGAGTAGACGACGCGGCGCACGCCTGCGCTGCGCGCCGCCAGCAGCACGCTGAACGTGCCGTCGATGTTGGCGGTGTGCGAGGGCACGGGGTCCTGGATGCTGCGCGGCACCGAGGGAATCGCGGCCAGATGGAACACCGTGTCGGCCCCCTGCATGGCCGCCGTCACCGTCTCCGTGTCGTTGATGTCGCACTCGACCAGCCGCACGTCGGCTTTGATCTTCTCGATGTTCTGGCGCTTGCCGGTGGCGAAGTTGTCGACGATCGTCACGGTCGCGCCCTCGGCCAGCAGGCTTTCCGCCAGATGCCCGCCTATGAAGCCGGCGCCGCCGGTGATCAGCACTTTGCGAGTCATGGGGCGCGGCACCTTTCGGCAGATGTGTCGGGCGTTGCGGGGCGACGTGCGGCTCGGCGTCGATTGAACGCGCCTCGCACCGTCGGTGAGGCAAGCATCACGTGCAGCCTACAAGGCACGCGGGCGACACGGGCGTCAACCCCTCCGCCGGCTGATGGCGCAAGACGTGCATACCCGCGCGATTGGATGGCGAGGAATCCCCGGCAACTCCGCCCGCGAAGCCGAAGCCCCCGGCGTCGCGCCCCAGCATCCTGCCGCCTTGCGCCGGGCATGCGTTTGCGCGACACACAGCCTGTGAGGGATCGGCGACCAGCGGAGCAGGACGGCCATGAGCTATTCGATCGACCTGGCGGGCAAGCGCGCGCTCGTCACCGGCGCATCCTCGGGGCTCGGCCGCCATTTCGCGCTCACGCTGGCGGCCGCCGGCGCCGACGTCGCGCTGGCCGCACGCCGCCTCGAACGTCTCGAGGCGCTTGCCGCCGAGATCGCGGCGATGGGTCGTCGCGCCGTGGCCGTCTCCCTCGACGTCACGCAGCCGCAATCGGTGCGCGACGCCTTCGACAGGGCGGAGGCCGCCTTGGGGCCGATCGACATCCTTGTCAACAATGCCGGCGTGCCCGGTGGCGCTTTCCTCCTCGAGATGAACGAGGCGGACTGGCGCTCGGTGATGGACGTCAACCTCGACGGCGTCTTCCGTGTCGGCCAGGAGGCCGCCCGCCGCATGGCCGGGCGCGGCACCGGCGGCAGCATCGTCAACATCGCCTCGATCCTCGGCTTCGCCGTGAGCAAGACCGTCGCCGCCTACGCGGCGAGCAAGGCGGCCGTCGTCAGCCTCACCAAGTCGATGGCCCTCGAGCTTGCCCGCAACCACATCCGCGTCAACGCGCTGGCGCCTGGCTACTTCTCCACCGAGCTTAACGCGGAGTTCCTGGCGAGCCCTCCCGGCCGCGAGATGCTCTCGCGCGTGCCCATGCGCCGCGCCGGCACCTATCATGAGCTCGACGGCCCGCTGCTGCTGCTCGTCTCCGACGCCGGCGCCTTCATGACGGGCTCCGTCCTCGTCGTCGACGGCGGCCATCTCCTCGCCGGCGGCTAGAATCGTCCCGCGCCTGCGTGAGCCTCAGCTGGGTCCCGGCTCTCCGCTCCGCTCCGGCCGGCCCTGAATGTGCCGGAGGCCAATATCAGGAACCCAGGGGCGGCACGCATCACGCAGCCTGACAAACCCGCGCACGCCTCGCTCCCTTCACAGGAAGCTGTAGGGATCGATGTCGACGACGAGGCGCAGGTCGTTGGGCGCCTTGGGCAGGCCGCCGAGCCACGCGCGCACATAGGCCTGCAGGTCGAGCTCGCGCGGCGCCTTGACCAGCAGCCGCCAGCGGTGCCGGCCCCGGATCACGGCGAGCGGCGCCTCCGCCGGCCCCAGCACCTCGATGCGCTCGGCCGGTGGCGCGTGCCGCGCCACGTCGCGGGCGAACAGCTCCGCAAGCTCCTTGTCGCGCGCCGAGATCACCAGCGCGGCCAGCCGCCCGAACGGCGGCAGCATCGCCGCCTGCCGATGCCGGATCTCGCGCGCCAGAAAGGTCTCCCGGTCGCCCGAGATGATGGCCTGCATGACCGGATGCTCGGGCATGTAGGTCTGCACGAAGCCGCGCCCCAGCACCTGCATGCGCCCGGCCCGGCCCGTCACCTGGTGCAGCAGCTGGAACGTGCGCTCCGCCGCGCGCGGGTCGGCCTGCCCGAGCCCCAGGTCGCCGTCGACGATGCCGACGGTGGCAAGGCCGGGGAAGTGGTGGCCTTTCGCCACCATCTGCGTGCCGATGATGATGTCCGCCTCGCCGATCTCGATGCGCTTGATCACCTCGCGCATCTCCACCAGCGACGGAATGAGATCCGACGAGAGCAGCGCGATGCGCGCCTCCGGATAGCGCGCCCCCACTTCCTCCGCGATGCGCTCGACGCCCGGCCCGCAGGCCACGAGCGCATCGGGCTCCCCGCACTTCGGGCACTTCTCCGGCAGCGGCAGCGAGAACCCGCAGTGGTGGCAGTTGAGCCGGTTCCGGTAGCGGTGCTCGACCAGCCAGGCCGTGCACTGCGGGCAGTCGATGCGGTGCCCGCAGCTCCGGCACAGGGTCAGCGGCGCGTAGCCCCGCCGGTTCAGATAGAGCAGCGCCTGCTGCTTCTTCTCCAGCGTCTCCGTGATGGCTTGCGCAAGGATCGGCGACAGCCAGCGCCCGCGCTCGGGCGGGTCCTTGCGTAGGTCGATGGCCTTGACCTCGGGCATCTCGACGCCCGAGTAGCGCCCCGGCAGCACCACGTGCGCATACCGCCCGTTGCGCGCATTGACGTGGCTCTCGATCGACGGCGTGGCCGAGGCCAGCACCACCGGGTGCTTGCCGAGCACGCCACGCACAACCGCCATGTCGCGCGCCTGGTAGTGGACGCGGTCCTCCTGCTTGAAGCCGCCGTCGTGCTCCTCGTCGACCACGATCAGGCCGAGATCCTTGTAGGGCAGGAACAGGGCCGATCGTGCCCCCACCACCCCCCGCGCCTCCCCCGTCGCCGCCGCCCGCCAGGCGCGCGCCCGCTCCGGCGACGACAGCGCCGAGTGCCATTCGACAGGCGGCGCGCCGAAGCGCTTGTTGAAGCGGTTCATGAACTGGCTCGTCAGCGCGATCTCGGGCAGCATGATCAGCACCTGCCGGCCGCGCTCGAGCGTGCGCGCCACGGCCTCGAAATACACCTCCGTCTTGCCCGACCCGGTGACGCCGTCGAGCAGCAGCGTGCCGCTTCCCGTATCGGCCAGCGCCTTCATGGTCTCCACCGCCATCGCCTGCGCGTCGGCGAAGGCGACCTCCGTGTGCTGTGCCTTGGGCTCCGGAAAGCGCCGCTCGGGGATCGCCACCTCGATGAGCACGCCGGCCTTCACCAGGCCGTCGACGACGCCGGTCGTGCACTGCGCCTCGGCCGCCAGCGCGCTCTTGGCGCGCACCATGCCGTCCATGGCGACATCGATGGCGCGGCGGCGCTCGGGCGTCATGCGCTGGGGCTCCGCCGCCCCGGCGTTGATCTTGATGCCGAAGCGCGGCTTCTGCGGCTCGAATACGGCATTGGAGCCCATCATCATCCGCACCACCATGCCGAGCGGGGTCAGCGTGTAGCGGCCCACCCACTCGGCGAACCGGAGCGACAGCGCCGGCAGTGCCGGCACCTCCTCCAGCACGTGCGCGATCGCCTTGAGCTTCTTGTCGGGGACGGGCTTGCCGGCGTCGCCCACGGGCTTGTCCCAGGCGATGCCGATGCGGCTTTGCGGACCGAACGGCACGATCACGAACTGGCCGGCCGCGGGTGCCTGACCCTCTACCGGGACGAGATAGTCGTAGGTTTGGTCGAGGGCCACCGGCAGCAGCACGGGCACGCGGGCCGTGCCCCTTGCGCCGGCCGCCATCTCGTCTCCCAGGCTGTCGAGCAGACCGGCCAACGTGTCTATCCGTCCTCGTCTCTCGCGTTCCGCGCCGGCCTGGCGGCCGGCGCGCGGCATGGCTCCGCCGGCCACCCGGTCAATCGAATCGACATTTGTCGCTCGGAGAGGTTTATAGGGGCGCCTGAGGCGAACAAAGGGCGAAGAGTTGCCGCTGTGACTGGAGAGCGCTGATGAAGTTCTTTATCGACACCGCAGACGTGGCAGAGATCCGCGACCTGGCGGCAACCGGCCTCGTCGACGGCGTCACCACCAATCCCTCGCTGGTCGCCAAGGCCAAGCGCGACTTCAAGGAGATCGTGGCCGAGATCTGCGCCGTGGTTCCGGGCCCCGTCAGCGCCGAGGTCACCGCGGTCGACGCCGAGGGCATGCTGCAGGAGGGCCGCCTGCTTGCCAGGATCGCCGGCAACGTCGCGGTCAAGGTGCCGCTCACCATGGAAGGGCTGAAAGCCTGCCGCGCGCTCTCGGACGAGGGCACCATGGTCAACGTCACCCTGTGCTTCTCGGCCAATCAGGCCCTGCTGGCGGCAAAGGCCGGCGCCACCTTCGTCTCTCCGTTCATCGGCCGCCTCGACGACACCGGGGCCGACGGCATGGAGCTCATTCGCGAGATCCGGACCATCTACGACAACTATCCCGACCTCGACACGCAGATCTTGGCCGCCTCGGTGCGCCATGTCCTGCACGTCAAGCAGGCCGCCATGATCGGCGCCGACGTCGCAACGCTGCCGCCGGCGGTGCTGCGCGCCCTTGCGCACCATCCGCTGACGGACAAGGGACTGGAGCAGTTCCTCGCCGACTGGCGCAAGACCGGCCAGCGCATCGCCTGATACGCTGAAGCTTACGCTTCGCCGCCGGTCAGACATGCAAAAGGCGCTGTGCTCCCTCGAGCACGGCGCCTTTGAACATGTCCTGGAGTGGCGAAAGCGCGCGCGGCGCTTACGCCTTCTGCAGCTGACCGGCCTGCTTGCCGCGGCCGCGGCGATCGTCCTCGAGCACGAAGCTCACCCGATCCCCCTCGTTCAGCGAGCGAATGCCGGCGGCCTCGAGGGCGGTGGCGTGGACGAACACGTCCTTGCCGCCGTTTTCCGGCTGAATGAAGCCGAAACCCTTTGCCGTATTGAAGAACTTCACGGTACCAGTGACGCGCATTAGGGATTTCCTTTCCCAAGTAGTTGCGTGAATAGGCCGGTCGGATGGGTCGCACGCACGACCCGGCATCTCAGATGTGGGAGAGGCAAACTGCCCCGCTCGGGGTTCAACGCTAGCCGCATTTTCTGAGGGCACGTACCCACCATGGGACGCACCGGCTGTTTGCGTATATGGGACAGGATTTGGACGGAACCAAGACACGGCCGCGCCAGGGTCCAACTCCTAAATGCAGAGCAAAGCTCGCGCTTTTGCGGGCACGCTTGCCACAGTGTGCGAGCCTGCGAGAGTCGATTGTGGCGGTTTCGTGCTTATTCCGAGAGTGAGCTGAGTCGCGATCTGACACTCTCATACAAGACATAGAGCGCGTCCGGACTCCGTGGCGCGACCTGCGATGCAGCGCAACAAATCGCGCACACATTTGAACGTCTCGGCTGTAATCAGGTCATCGCCTATTGCTTAGAGTTGGTGGAATAGCCGAACCAGCCTGAACGTTGCTTACGAACACCCGCGCCTTTCGGTCGAAACGTGGAGACGCCCTGATGCTTCATCGATATTTCAAGTTCCTGGCCCCATCTGTCGCAATGCTGTCGCTCGTTCTCGCCGGACCGGCGAGCGCGCAGACGCCCAAGCGCGGCGGCATCCTGTCCTTTGCCGTGGTCGCCGAGCCTCCCAACTACGATTGCCACGCCAACACATCCTTCGCCTTCGTGCACCCTGTGGCGCCGCACTACTCGACGCTGCTGAAGTTCGACGGCAAGAGCTATCCCAAGATCATCGGCGACCTCGCCAAGAGCTGGACCGTCTCGCCTGACGGCCTCACCTACACCTTCACTCTGAACGACGGCGTCAAGTTCCACGACGGCTCGCCGCTGACCTCCGCCGACGTCAAGGCCTCCTACGAGCGCATCGCCAATCCCCCGGCCGGTGTCGTCTCCGTCCGCAAGGCCTGGTACGCGGACATAGCGGCCATCGAGACGCCGAGCCCGACAATGGTCGTCTTCAAGCTCAAGGCGCCCAACGCCTCCATGCTGGTGAGCTTCGCCTCGCCCTTTGACTGCATCTACTCGGCGCAGCGACTGGCGCAGAACCCCCGCTATCCCGAGACGGAGATCATGGGCTCCGGCCCCTTCACCTTCGTCAAGTACGAGAAGGGCTCGTACTGGGAGGGCAAGCGCTTCGAGCAGTACTTCCGCAAGGGGCATCCCTATCTCGACGGCTACAAGGCCTACTTCGTCAAGTCGAGCGCCGTGGTGCCGGGCATGCTGGGCGGCCAGTTCGACGCCGAGTTCCGCAGCCGCAATCCGGCCGAGCGCGATCAGCTCGTCTCGCGCATGAAGGACAAGGTGACCGTGCAGGAAGGGCCCTGGGTCGGCAGCCTGATGCTCGTCTTCAACACCAAGCGCAAGCCCTTCGACGACATCCGCGTGCGCCAGGCCCTCTCCATGGCGATCGACCGCTGGGCGGGCTCGACCAGCCTGTCCAAGATCTCCATCCTGCGCCACGTCGGGGGCTTCATCAGGCCGGGCTACGAGATGGCGCTTCCCGAGGCCGAGCTCGTCAAGCTGCCGGGCTTCGCCAAGAACATCGAGGCCTCGCGCACCGAGGCCCGCCGCCTCCTCAAGGAGGCGGGCGCCGAGAACCTGAAATTCAAGCTCTTCAACCGCAATGTTGCGGAGCCCTATACGCCGGGCGGCATCTTCGCCATCGACCAGTGGCGCCGCATCGGCGTGACGGTCGAGCACGAGCAGCTCGAGACCAAGCTCTACCAGGACGGCGTGATGGCCGGCAATTTCGACGTCGCGATCGAGTTCATCAACGACTTCACCGACGACCCGACGGCGCAGTTCTCCAAGCTCGTCACGCGCAAGCTCTCGCCCACGGGCTTCTCGGGCCACGAGGACGCCAAGCTCGACGAGATGTACGAGGCCCAGCGGCGCGCCGTTGAGCCCGCCGCGCGCAAGCGCCTCGTACAGGCCCTCGACAAGTATGCCATCACCACCGCCTACAACGTGCCGTTCCTCTGGTACCAGCGCATCATCGTCAACAACCGCAAGATCAAGGGCTGGGATTTCTCGCCGAGCCAGTACATCCTGCAGGATCTGGGTGGCGTCTGGCTGGACGAGTAGACCGCGCGCTGCCGTCGGGAGCGAGCCGGGACCAAGGCTCGCCGCCACAGGGGAAGGAAAGACATGCCAAGGAAGCTTGCCGTCGTGACCGGCGGCGCCAGCGGCATCGGCGAGGCGACGGCGCGCCGGTTCAGCCAGGATGGCTACGCGGTGGCCGTCGTCGATCTCAACGAGATCAACGGCGCCGCCGTCGCAAGCTCCCTGCCCGACGCCCGCTTCTACGCCTGCGACGTGTCGGATCTCGACGCCGTTGCGGCCGTCGCCCGGCGCGTCGAGGCGGAGATGGGGGTCGCGGACGCGTTGGTCTGCTCGGCCGGCATCATCCCCAACACCGAATCCGTCATGGACATGGATCTGGCCGCGCACAAGCGCATGTGGGACGTGAACTACAACGGCACGCTCTACACTGTGCGCACCTTCGCGCACGCCATGGCCGCTGCCGGCCGCGGCGCCATCGTCACGCTGGGCTCCATCAACAGCCGCGCACCGCTGCCGATACCGGCCTACAACATGGGCAAGGCGGTGATCGAGCGGCTGACCCAGCTCCTTGCCGTCGAGCTAGGGCGCAACGGCGTGCGCGTCAACAGCGTGGGGCCCACCTATGTCATGACGCCGCCGCTGCGCGCCAAGGTCCAGGCGGGCCAGCGCGACCTCGCCAAGATCATGAGCGTGCACGCCCTTGACCGGCTGCCTGAGCCTTCCGACATCGCCAACGCCATCGCCTTCCTGTGCTCCGATCAGGCCGCCGCGATCACCGGCGTGCTGCTCCCGGTCGATGCGGGCTTCCTCTCGGCGGTGAGCTACCGCACCTACGCCGGCGGCGTCCCCTGGGAGCAATAGGGCGCATTTTGCGTTTTCGCATCAACGCGTTATATAGGGACCGCGGCAGCGGTTGAGCCGCCGGGCGGTCTTGCCTGCGGCATCGGGTCAAGGCCTGTGGCATCGTGTATGCTGCGGGAGGGACGCCGTCCGTTTCGGGGGCGACGCGCCAGGCGGCGTCCGCGCCGCGCTGAGCCATCCCCGCGGATCTTCTCGCTACGGATCGTTTTGTCATGAGCGTCAGCAATCCTTCCGACGTGCGCCCCTACGCCCTTGCCGGCAAGCGCGTGTTCGTGGCGGGGCATCGCGGCATGGTCGGCAGCGCCATCGTGCGGCGGCTGGCGGGCGAGGGCTGCGAGGTGGTGACGGCTTCCCGCGCCGAGCTCGATCTCACGCGCCAGGGCCCCGTCGAGGCCTGGCTC
>JANRIO010000107.1:0-41483 GCA_033764875.1 Hyphomicrobiaceae bacterium
TGGCCCATCGCGTCACGGCCCTGACGTCCGGTTCCGGTGGCCAGCTGAAATCGCTTGTCTCACGCCGGCGCCGCGGCCTTGGCGGGCGCCATGCGGCACCGCCTGGCGCCGCCGCAGCAAGCACAGTGCTCACCGCTGTGCCGCCATCGCCGCCTTCAGCACGCGGGCGTAGTTGCCGATGGCGAGCTTGCGCATGCGGGGCTCGGGCATGCCCTGCGCCTGCCAGCGCGCGAGGACGCCGCGCACCTCGGCGTAGCTCGACACGATGGCGTTTGGCCCGAGCCCGTTGAGATCCGTGCCGAAGGCGACATGGTCCTCGCCGAGCCAGTCGGCCGCTTCCGCCAGGCGGCGTGCGTAGTCCTCGACCGACTTGCCGATGTCGAGCGTCAGCGCCCACAGGCCGACGACACCGCCTTTGGCCGCGATCGCCCTGGCGAGGTCGAGGGGAAGCTGGCGCGCCCGCCAGATCCTCGCCGTCGGCGCGGCCGCGGGCCCGCGCACGATGCTGCCGTGCGAGAAGACGATCGGCGCCGTCGAGACGGCCAGCACGTCGCCGATGACCGCGGGCGCGCAGTGGGCCACGTCGATGAGGATGCCGAGCCGGTTACATTCCTGCACGACCTGCTTGCCGAGATCGGTCAGGCCGTGGCTCTCGTAGGGCAGCGTCTGGATGTCGCCGATGGGGTTGCGGATGTAGTGGACGAGGCCGAGGTGGCGCACGCCGAGGTCGAAGGCGCGCTTCACGCGCCCGGGATCGGTCTCCAGGAACGTCGCGCCCTCGACGGCGAGGACGATGTGCGGCGCACCGCCAGCGGCCCGGTCGACATCGGCGGGTGTTGCGACCAGCTTGAGCCTCTGCTCGGCGCAGTGCGCCTTGATGCGGCCGAGCTCGCGCTCGAACCAGCCGAGCGCCTCGCCGGGCCTGGGCTCGACCTTCTGCTTGTGGGTTCTCCAGTCGACGAGCAGCAGATCGCCGACCAGCGACCAGGCGACCAGCGTCGCGCCGCCGGCGGCAAGCGTCGCCGCCAGGGGACGGGAGTGGTACTTCGAGCTGCCGAAGTAGGAGTGAAAATGCATGTCGCCGATGGGGATCGCCGGCTGGCTTGCGGCACGCGCCGGCCACAGCAGCGGGGTCGCGGCGGCACCTGCAAGGAAAGTGCGACGGTTCATGGCCAACGTCCCCAGCCCCCGGACGTCGGCTGAGTGCGTGGGTCGGGCCGGCGCCGTGAGCCTATTGTGGCGTCCGGCCGGACCCGGCGCCAGGAGCTTCTTGTCGTTGCCAGGCCGTGGTGAGCCGCAGGCGAAGCCCGACGTCACGCATGCAAAGGAGCATACAAAGGAAATGTCGGGTTTCGCTGCGCTCTACCCGACCCTAACTCGGATGCCCCATTCGGCGCTCTACGCGACGTACTCAGCTACGGCTCACGAAGACAATTGACGGTTCAACCTCGACTAAGAATTCCTC
The DNA here is from genome assembly GCA_033764875.1 of Hyphomicrobiaceae bacterium. Taxonomy (GTDB): domain Bacteria; phylum Pseudomonadota; class Alphaproteobacteria; order Rhizobiales; family Hyphomicrobiaceae; genus AWTP1-13. Next base: position 1,466 of record JANRIO010000107.1, read on the forward strand.
TCGCGCCAGGCTCGGCACACCGATCCAAGTGGCGCACGGTGGACTGTCACCAAAGGCTTGGATCAGCGCGTCGCGGATCGCCTTGCCTTGGTCGATGTGGCTTTGCCGGATGTAGAGTCGTATTGCGCCGACCTGATCAAGTGTCGCGCCGACCGACGCCAACGCCGTGGCCAAATTCTCCAGACATTTCTTCAGTTGAAGGCCGATGTCATTCGCACCCACGACATTGCGGTTTGCGTCCCAGGCTACTTGCCCGGACACATGGATTGCATCACCAAGGGGCGTGGGCACGACAGAGATCTGCGCGAACCCAAATGGCAGGCTATCGAAGAGTGTTGGCGGAGGCTGGACGGAGCGTCTCATCGCATGTCCTACGGTCTTGATTGGTCGAAAGTCAGCAGTAGGTCGGGTAGAGCCGAAGGCGAAACCCGACGTCTCGCGAAAAAAATAGGGGTAACGTCGGGTTTCGCTGCGCTCTACCCGACCTACGACTACGACCGTCTCACTCTTTCGCCTTCGCCGGCGCAACCCGCCGCAAATCCGACGCCAGCCTGAGCGCGCGGGGCTCGTCGCCCAGGCGCGCGCGGTAGACCTGGATGTTGGACAGCACCTTCTGCACGTACTCGCGCGTCTCCTCGAACGGGATGCGGTGGATCCAGTCGATGGGGTCGACCTTGGGGTCGCGCGGGTCGCCGAACTCCTTGATCCACTGCCGCGCCCGCCCCGGCCCGGCGTTGTAGCCGGCCAGCGTCAGCACGTAGGAGCCGTCGAACTCCTCCATGCGGTCGCCGATGTAGGCCGAGCCCATCATGGTGTTGTAGGCAGGGTCCTTCATCAGCCGGGGAATGTCGCACTTGATCTTGTAGTCGTTGCACACGTGCTTGGCCGTCACCGGCATCACCTGCAGGATGCCGCGCGCGCCCACGTGGCTCATGGTCAGCGTGTTGAACTCGCTCTCCTGCCGGGCGATGCCGTACAGGAAGGCCGGCTCCGGCGGATCGCGCAAGGGCTTGTACTCGGGCATTCCCGAGATCGGGTAGGCGTAGTAGGCAAGCTGAAAGCCGCGCGCGATGCCGATCTTGCCGACGCGCACCGCGCTCTGCGTATCGCCCAGTGCCAGCGCCAGATGCGCCAGCATGGCCACCTCGCCCTCGCTCTTGAGCTGGTAGCGCAGGTGATTGAAGAAGGCCCGCACCAGCGAGATGTCGACGTTGGCCTTGCGCGCGAAGACGGCGGCCGCCACGGCGCCGTTGGCCTTGAAGCTGGCGATGTCCTCCGCCGTAGGCGCCGCCGGCGGCCGGATCTTGAGCGTGGTCGCCGTGGGCTCCACCTTGAGCCGTGCCAGCTGCCCGTGGAAGGTGTCGAAGTAGGCCGCCGCCGTCCGGTAGGCCTCGCCGGCCTTGGCCTGCTCGCCCAGCGCCTCGTAGGTCCGCCCCAGCCAGTACTGCCCGCGGGCGTTGCTCAAGGGGCCGTCCGCCGCCTTGCACAGGGCCTGGAAATGGCCGAGCGCCGTCTTGGCATCCTTGAGGTGGCGCAGCGCGATCCAGCCGGCGAGGAACTGGGCGTCCTTCGTGGCATTGATCGACAGCGCCCCCATGTTGCGCACGAGGTCGTAGGCGACCTGCGGCCGGCCGATGCGCAGGGCCGCATAGGCGCTGGTGCGCCGCTCCTCCCACCAGCCGTCGGGCTTGATGTCGACCGTGGCGTCCGGCTCGGAGAGGAGGATCTTCCAGGCCTCCTCCTCCTTCTTCTGCCGCCGGAGCTGGCGCGCCTTCTGCACCGCCGCGCCCCAGTCGGCGTGCGTCGAGGGGATCTTGGCGGCGAGCTTGCTGGCGTCCTTGGACTGCAGGAACAGGCCGAGGCGGGTCTCGTAGGTCTTGCGGTCCTCGGCCGAGGAGAGCAGCGCGATGGTGCGCTTGATGACGGCGCCGCGCTCGGCCCGCGCGCCCGCAAGCCGCCCGGTGCCGGCGAGCAGCCGCTCCAGCCGACGCTTGTGGTCGGCGTCCGTCAGCAGGGAGCCGACGCGCCTCAGGAACGCGGGCTCGTTGGCATGCGAGATGTTGAATTCCGTCCACGCCTTCTGGGCCGCGGCGCGAGCGTTGGCCAGGTCCTTCTCGGCCTGCAGCGCCGAGGCGAGCATGGCGAGGCCGACGGCGGTGCGCGGCTCGCTCTTGGCGAAGAAAGCCTTCACCTCGGCGGGGCTCGCCGCGCTGTTGAACAGCGCCTCCTCGGCCCGCTGCGCGATCAGCACGCGGTCGGGCCAGGCCGGATGCGAATCGGAGAAGGCCCTGAGCTCCGCCGCGGTGCCGCCGCCGCTGCGGAAGGCCACCCAGTCGACGAAGGTCTCGGCCGTGGCGCTGCCTGTGCCGCGCGCGATCAGCCGCGCTCCGGAGATGTCGCCGGCCGCGATGCGGGCGAGCGCATCCCGGAGCCTCGCCGCCACCTCCGGGTCCGCCGGCCGGTCCCTGACCTCGGCGATGGCCGCGTCGTAGACGGCGTTGCTGCGCGCCTCCTCCGCCGACGGCGGCTTGAAGGGCTTGGGCGGCGCATAGGGCTCGGCCGCCGGCACCGCGTCATTGGCCGTCTTGGCGACCGGCCGGGTGTCGGATTTGCCCTTTTTTGCCGCGAGCTTAACGGCCCCGGAGGTCTGGGCGAGCGCTGGCGAAGCTCCGGCCATGCCGCCTGCCACGAGCCCCGCGACGAGCCATCTGCCCGCCCATGAAAGATGTTGCCTCATCAGCCCCGATCTGCCGTCTGTGACACGCGAGAAAGTCGGACCCCGGGCCGATCCGGCCGCAGCGGGCCGGGACTGCGCCCGTCAAACAAGGCGAGGGAATGACCGTGCAGCCACGCCTGAGCCGCCCCCGCGCCGACCGCCCGCGGCCGCCGGCCCGCGTTCGAATTGGCCGCCGCTCGCGCTTTTCCCATTGCGCTTCCACGTCATCCGGCTATCACATCGGAGGCTATCAAGCCGCACCCGGTCGCACAAGTTTTGCGCAGGATGCGAAAGGCAAGGGCGCCGCCGCGAGGGCGCCCACGGCGCGCGCCCAGCGGCCGCTTGCAATGTCAGGAGCATCCCAGGAGCACCCATGTTCAAGGGTTCTTTCACCGCACTGATCACGCCGTTCCGCAACGGCGAGGTCGATTTCGGCGCCTTCGAGCGTCTCGTCGAGTGGCAGATCGAGGAGGGCAGCAACGGCCTCGTCCCCGTCGGCACCACCGGCGAGAGCCCCACCCTCAGCCATGACGAGCACAAGGCCGTCATCGAGGCGTGCGTGCGCGTCACCAAGAAGCGGGTGCCGGTGATCGCGGGCGCAGGCTCCAACTCCACGCAGGAGGCCATCGACCTCACCGAGTTCGCAAAGCGGGTCGGGGCGGACGCCACGCTGCACTCGACCGGCTACTACAACAAGCCGACGCAGGAGGGCCTCTACCGCCACTTCAAGGCGATCAGCGAGGCCGTCGAACTGCCGATCTTCATCTACAATGTGCCCCCGCGCACCATCGTCGACATCTCGGTCGCGACGCTCGAGCGCTGCGCCAAGCTCAAGAACGTCATCGGCATCAAGGACGCAACCGCCAACGTCGCCCGCGTCACCCAGCAAAAGCTCGCCTGCGGTCCGGGGTTCATCCAGCTGTCCGGCGAGGATGCCACCGCGCTCGGCTTCAACGCTCACGGCGGCACGGGGTGCATCTCCGTGACCTCCAACGTCGCCCCGCGCCTGTGCGCCGAGTTCCAGGCCGCCTGCCTCGCGGGCGATTGGACCAGGGCCCTCGCCATCAACGACCGCCTGATGCCGCTGCACGACGTGCTGTTCTGCGAGACCAATCCCTCGCCGGTGAAGTACGCGGCCTCCAAGCTCGGCCTGTGCTCGGCGGAAGTGCGCCTGCCGATGGCGCCCGCCTCCGACGAGGCCAAGCGCAAGATCGATGCGGTGCTCGCCCAGGTGGGCCTGGAGCGTCTTGCCAAGGCGGCCGAGTAAGGCCCCGCCCCCCTGATGGCAAAACCCGCCGACGACGGTCGCAAGCGCATCGCCGAGAACCGCAAGGCGCGTCACGAGTACAAGATCGGCGACGTCTTCGAGGCGGGCATCGTGCTGTCGGGCACCGAGGTGAAATCCTTGCGCACCGGCCAGGCCAACATCGCGGAGAGCTACGCCTCCGCCGAGAACGGCGGCATCTGGCTGATCAATGCCTACATCCCCGAGTACAAAGGGGCCGGCGCCTTCTTCCAGCACGACCCGCGCCGGCCGCGCCAGCTCCTGCTGCACCGGCGCGAGATCCACGACATCACCATCGCCGTCGAGCGCAAGGGCATGACGATGGTGCCGCTCGAGATCTATTTCAATACGCGCGGCCGCGCCAAGCTGAAGCTTGCGATGGCCGAGGGCAAGAAGCTGCACGACAAGCGCGCCGACATCGCCAAGCGCGACTGGCAGCGGCAAAAGGCCCGCCTGATGCGCGAGAAGGGTTGAGGGCATGCGCCGCGAGGACCTGCCCGATCTTCTGCGCAACGACGGCGGCGCCCGGCATCTGAGGAAGGGCACGCGCGTGCCCGACGTCGCGCTTCCCTCGACCGCCGGCGGGGATCTGTCCCTGGCCCGCCTCCAGGGCCTGACCGTCGCCTTCTTCTATCCCTGGACGGGTCGCCCGGGGCTGCCCAATCCTCCCGACTGGGACGACATCCCCGGTGCCCACGGCTCGACGCCCGAGGCCGAGGGCTTCCGCAACCTCGAGCTCGCCTTCGAGGAGCTCGGCGCGCGCCTGGTCGGCGTCTCGACCCAGGACAGCGGACACCAGCGCGAGCTGGTCGACCGCCTGCGCCTTCCGTTCCCGCTGCTCAGCGACGCGGGGTTTGCGCTGCAGGCCGCGCTCGGCCTTCCGACCTTTGCCTCCGGCGGCGTGTGCTACCTGCGCCGCCTGACCCTGGAGATCAGGGACGGCCGCATCGAGCGCGTCTACTATCCGATTGCCGATCCCGCCGCCCACGCGCGCGAGGTGTGCGCCGCCCTCGGCATGGCGGACCGGCAGCTCTGAGCGCTGCCGTGGCCGGCACCAAGGCTGCCGGCGCTTCAGGTCTCCGCCTGTCGCCCATCGAGCATCGCCCGGATGTCGGCGAACACCGCGTGGAACATGGCGCTCGTCAGCCGGCCCGTGTTGGTGTTGTAACGGGAGCAGTGGAAGCTGTCGAAGAGCACCAGGCCGTCGGCCAGCCCATGCCGCGCGCCGTGCCGGAACGCGTGCTGCGAGCGCCTGGCACCGAGCGTCGCAAGCGTGCTTTCGTGCGCGATGCGGCCGAGCGCGAGAATGACCTTTAGCTTGGGCAAGGCCGCCAGGCGCGCCGCCAGGAACGGCCGGCAGGTCTTGATCTCGGCCGGCGTCGGCTTGTTCTCCGGCGGCACGCAGCGCACCGCGTTCGTCACCATGCAGTCGACCAGTGTCAGCCCGTCGTCGGGGCTCGCCCCGTAGGTCCCCGTTGCCAGCCCGAATTTCAGCAATGTCGCGTAGAGCAGGTCGCCGGCGTAGTCCCCCGTGAAGGGCCGGCCGGTGCGGTTGGCTCCCCGCAGCCCCGGCGCCAGGCCGACGATCAGGAGCCGCGCATCGGCGGGTCCGAACGAGGCGACGGGCGCATTGTGCCAATCGGGCTCGGCCGTGCGCGCCTTGTGGCGGAACGCCACCAGCCGCGGGCACAGCGGGCAATCGCGCGGCGCCTCGGCGGCCTCGGATCGGGGGGCTTGGATGGAGCGCGGCATGGGTCCGTGGGCTGGCGGGCTGCGTGGTGAGCCCGATTAGCACAAACGTCAGCGCCCGCCGCCTCTTTCGAGGCCGGCGGGCGGCTGTTTCCAACAGGCTGTGATCAGCAGCCGATCAGGAGCGCTCGTCCTCGTCGGGGAAGTCGAGCGGTGCCGGGGCCGGCGTCCGGCGGGCGGGGCGCATGCCGGGCTCGCGCACCGGTCGCGTCGCCGGGTCGCGGCAGATCTGGTCCTCGAGGTCGGCGAGGTCCACGAACTGGTCGGCCTGGCGGCGCAGCTCGTCGGCAACCATCGGCGGCTGGGTCTGCAGCGTCGAGACCACGCTGACGCGCCGTCCCTTGAGCTGCAGCGCACCTGCGAGAGCCCGGAAGTCACCGTCGCCCGTGAACAGCACGATGTGGTCGACGGTATCGGCGAGCCGCATGGCATCGACGGTCAGCTCGATGTCCATGTTGCCCTTGATCTTGCGCCGCCCCATGGCGTCCGTGAACTCCTTGGTGGGCTTCGTGACCATCGAGTAGCCGTTGTAGTCCAGCCAGTCGACCAGCGGACGGATCGAGGAGTACTCCTGGTCCTCCGCCAGCGCCGTGTAGTAGAGGGCGCGCACGAGGTGGCACTTGCCGCGGAACAGCGACAGAAGGCGCTTGTAGTCGATGTCGAAGCCCAGCGCCTTGGCGGTGGCATATAAATTGGCGCCGTCAATGAAGAGGATCACGCGTTCGGTTGGATAAAAATGCATACCTTTTCTGCCTTTATTCCCTGTCCTGATTGTTTACGGAAGACCGAATTCGCCCCGTCGCAGGGTAATCCAAATCGGTCTGAGTGGCTTTCACTTTTCGGTGGCTTCACATGGGAGCGGACTTTAATTTGGTGTTCCGTATAGCGGAATGTCACGCCGAAACAAAGTCTAAGGCTCCGACTGGGACGCAATATGTCTGACAAATGCTGCGTTGGGAAGCCTGTTTTTCTTGCCCTGGGAGCCAATGAGGAAAGCGTTTGGGGCAGGCCTGAATTGACGTTTTGTCATGCCGTTTCCCATCTCGAAAGGCTGGGCCTTGTGGTTAATGAAGTCTCGGACGTGTATAAGACTGCGGCCATCGGCCCGGGGTTGCAATACCGCTACTGCAATTCTGTTATAAGTCTGTGCGGCGACATATCCGCCGCCCGCCTTCTGGTCGAGATCAAGCGCATCGAGCGGCTGGCAGGGCGACGATTGGGCCGCACCTGGGGGCCGCGCTGCCTCGATATCGATATCCTCGACTACAAAGGACGCATACTGCCCTCCCGGGTACGCCGACGCCAGCGCGGATCGCTCATTCTCCCCCATCCTCATCTACATGAACGGGCGTTCGTGCTGATTCCGTTGCGCGATGTTGCGCCCCGCTGGCGCCACCCCGTTCTGAACCGCTCTGTCAAGTCGCTGCTGGGGGCACTTCGGCCTTGTCAACGCCAAAGTGTGGGCCCCGGACTTGCATTTCCGCCCCGCACGTGCAAAAAAGCCGCATCACGGACAGAGCTTCGGGACTAGGCACTCCCGGAGCCGTTTTTGCTTGCGGGCCTGCGGCATGGCCCACGAATTCCCGGCGGGACCCATGGCCGGGCAAGCAACTAGCTGAAAGGGCAAAGAAAAATGGCGCGTGTCACGGTCGAAGATTGCGTCGACAAGGTTCCCAACAGGTTTGAGCTGGTGCTTCTGGCGGCCCATCGCGCGCGCTCCATCGCCAACGGCGCCCATATCACGGTCGAGCCGGAGAACGACAAGAACCCGGTCATCGCGCTGCGCGAGATCGCCGAGAAGACGGTTCCGCCCGACGACATGCGCGAGAGCCTGATCCACTCGATCCAGAAGAACGTCGAGGTGGACGAGCCGGAGCCCGGCGCCGCCCCCGTGCTCCCGCAGGAGCGCCGTCCCATCCTGGGCCGCGACGATCAGTCGACGGACAATGTTGTCGACGTGATCACCGAGGAGCAGCTCCTGCGCGGCATGGAGAGCATGACGCCGACGGAGCCTTCGGCGAATGGTGGCGGCAACGGTGGCCGGCTGGGGTAGCTCCCCGCCCGCGCAGTCGGGCAGGGCACAGTGCACCGATTGAGAACAGCGTTTGCGTCCGCTGGCGCGCGAGCGGCAGGCCTGCGCCATGGGCGGCACGCTCCGCGACCGCGCGCAACGCGTGAGCGAGGTGCGGCATGATGCGCCAGTACGAGCTTGTGGAGCGCGTGCGCAAGTACGATCCCACGGCCGACGAGAACCTGCTCAATCGCGCCTACGTCTACGCCATGATGGCCCATGGCGCCCAGAAGCGCGCCAGCGGCGATCCGTTCTTCTCGCATCCGCTCGAGGTTGCCGCCATCCTCACCGAGCTCAAGCTCGATGACGCCACCATCGTCGCCGCCCTGCTGCACGACGTGATCGAGGACACCGACGTCACGCGCGCCGAGATCGACAGCAAGTTCGGGGCCGAGATCGGCGCCCTCGTCGACGGCCTCACCAAGATCAAGAAGCTCGACCTCGTCTCCAAGAAGGCCGAGCAGGCCGAGAATTTCCGCAAGCTGCTCGTCGCCATCTCGAGCGACATCCGCGTGCTCCTGATCAAGCTCGCCGACCGCCTGCACAACATGCGCACCCTCGAGCACATGAAGCCGCAGAGCCGGCTGCGGGTGTCCGAGGAGACGCTCGAGATCTATGCGCCGCTCGCCGGCCGCATGGGCATGCAGACCATGCGCGAGGAGCTCGAGGAGCTGGCCTTCCGCTGGAACCAGCCCGAGGCCTACGAGACCGTCCGGTCCAAGCTCGAGGAGATCAGGCGGCGCAACGCCGGCCTCGTCGAGGAGATCGAGGCGGCCCTGCAGAGGAAGCTCGTCGAGGCGGGCCTCCCCGCCACAGTCTCCGGCCGCGAGAAAAAGCCGTTCTCGATCTGGCGCAAGATGCAGAACCGCCAGATCTCGCTCGAGCAGCTGTCCGACATCTATGCCTTCCGCATCGTCACCGACACGGTGAGCGACTGCTACCGCGCGCTCGGCATCGCGCATTCGGCCTGGCGCGCCGTGCCCGGGCGCTTCAAGGACTACATCTCGACGCCCAAGCAGAACAACTACCAGTCGATCCACACCACCATCGTCGGCCCGCGCCACCAGTGGGTGGAGCTGCAGATCCGCACCAAGGAGATGCACGAGATCGCCGAGTACGGCGTCGCCGCCCATACGCTGTACAAGGACGGCGTCATGCTCAACGGCGCCAATACCTCGGCGCATGCCAAGGAGAACCCCTACACGTGGCTGCGCCATCTCGTCGACACGCTGCTTGAGGGCGACAACTCCGTCGAGTTCCTCGAGCACACCAAGCTCGAGCTGTTCCAGGACCAGGTGTTCTGCTTCACGCCCAAGGGCCGCCTGATCGCCCTGCCGCGCGGGGCCACCCCCATCGATTTCGCCTACGCGGTGCACACCGACGTCGGCAACGCCTGCGTCGGCGCCGTCGTCAACGGCCGCCAGATGCCGCTGACGACCCAGCTGCGCAACGGCGACCAGGTCGAGATCGTGCAGTCCAAGGGGCAGACGCCGCCGGCCGCCTGGGAGCGCATCGCCGTCACCGGCAAGGCCCGCTCCTCGATCCGCCGGGCCGCCCGCGACGCCTTGCGCAAGCAGTACTCCGAGCTCGGCCGCAGGCTTCTCGTCGCGGCCTTCCGCCGCATCGGCCAGGACTACGGCGACGACAAGCTGAGGAAGAGCCTGCCGCGCCTGTCGCAGAAGTCCGTGGAGGAGGTGCACTCGGCCGTCGGCCGCGGCGAGCTGCCCGTGCGCGACGTGATCAAGGCGATCGTGCCCGACAGCGAGCTGACGCAGGAGAGCATCGCCAAGCGCAAGCGGCGCACCGACAGGGGACAGAACGAGGAGGGCTGGTTCGCCATCGCCAAGGGCATGGGCCTGAAGTTCCGCATGCCTGCCAGCCCAAGCGACGGCGCCAAGAACGGTCCGGCGCTCCCGATCCGCGGCATCCGCAACGACGTGCCGGTGAAATTCGAGGAAGGCGGCGCCGTGCCGGGCGACCGCATCGTCGGCGTCCTGTCCGAGGGCGAGGGCATCCGCATCTTCCAGATCCATTCGCCCAAGCTCAAGGACTACGAGCACGAGCGCTGGGTGGACGTGACCTGGGACATCGACCCCGAGCATCCCGAGCGCTTCCCCGCCAAGATCGCGGTGACGGCGCTGAACGAGCCGGGTACGCTGGCCCAGATCGCGCAGGTGATCGGCGAGGCCGACGGCAACATCGACAACGTGCGCATGGTGCGCCGGGCCAAGGATTTCACCGAGATGACCATCGACCTCGAGGTCTGGGACCTCGATCATCTCACGCAGATCATCTCCGGCCTCAAGGGCAAGGGCGCCGTGAGCAGCGTCGAGCGCGTGTTCGGCTGAGCGCGGGCTGCCTGAGCCCCGACCCGGGCCGGGCGGACCTGCAACGGCGTAGCATCGAGGTGGGCATTGTTGTGGGGACTACGCCAATGACGCAGGCAGCAAACGATCGCACGGCCCCGGCAGCCCACCTCCGCCTCGGGGTCAACATCGACCACGTCGCGACCGTCCGCAATGCGCGCGGCGGCCGGCATCCCGATCCCGTGCGGGCGGCGCATGCGGCCGTCGCCGCCGGCGCCGACGGCATCACCGCCCACCTGCGCGAGGACCGCCGCCACATCACCGACCGCGACATCGAGCGCCTCAAGGCGGAGCTCACGCGCCCCTTGAACTTCGAGATGGCCGCCACCGAGGAGATGGTGGGCATCGCGCTGCGGACGCTGCCGCACGCCTGCTGCCTGGTGCCCGAGAAGCGCGAGGAGCGCACCACCGAGGGCGGCCTCGACGTCGTCCGCGGCCAGAGCGCGCTGGCGCACCACATCGGCAAGCTTGCCGCTGCGGGCATCCGCGTGTCGCTGTTCATCGAGCCGGACATCGAGGCGATCGAGATGGCGGCCAAGCTCGAGGCAGCGGTCGTCGAGCTGCATACCGGCACCTACTGCGACGCGGCCCTCGACAGCGAGGCCGGCCGCGTCGCCCGAGAGCTGGCCCGGATCGAGGCCGCGGCGGCCGCCGCCCACGCTTTGGGGCTCGAGGTCCACGCCGGCCACGGCCTCACCTACAACACCGTCGCCGCGATCGCCCGCATCCCTCAGATCGTCGAGCTCAACATCGGCCATTTCCTGGTCGGCGAGGCGATGTTCACGGGGCTCGAGGGCGCCATCCGCCATATGCGGGCGCTGATGGACGAGGTGCGTCCGGCCCGGCGCGGTTGATGGGGACGGGCATGATCCTCGGGCTCGGCAACGACACCATCGACATCCGCCGCATCGACGAGGCGATCGAACGCTGGGGGGACCGCTTCCTGAACCGGGTGTTCACCCCAATCGAGCAGGCGAAATCGAACCGGCGCAAGAACCGAAGTGCCTCATATGCAAAGCGTTTCGCCGCCAAGGAAGCATGCGCCAAGGCGCTCGGGACCGGCTTGCGGCGGGGCGTCTTCTGGCGCGACATGGGCGTCGTCAACGAGGCCTCCGGCCGCCCGACCCTTGTGCTCACCGGCGGCGCCGCCGAGCAGCTCAGGCGCATGACGCCGCCGGGCATGCAGCCCCGCATCAACCTGTCGCTGACCGACGACTACCCTCTCGCCCAGGCCATCGTGATCATTTCCTGCGTTCCCGGATAGCTCGACGGCGCCGGACACCGGCAAGGGCACACGCGCGGGCGGAGGCCCCGATGAGACGTATACAACGTCTTGATATCCGTATCGTTTGGCGTCCGCGGCGGCCTGCCCGCTGCGGCGAGCGCCGCGGACGGGACGCGACACAATTACGACGAAGGCGTGAGCTGCCCGTGCCCCCCGGCGGGGACGCAATGAATTGCCGCGGCAGGGTAGAGCGTCTATACGAGATCCGTGCTTTGGCGCGCGGACGACGCCGAAAGCCCAAGGACGAACAGAGAGATCATGCGCGTGGACAGCGATGCGGAGAAAGCCACACCGGCCGAGGACAACGGCTGGCGTGAGACGATAAAGATTGTCGTCCAGGCGCTGCTTCTCGCCTTCGTCGTCCGGGCTTTCTTCTATCAGCCGTTCAACATCCCCTCAGGCTCCATGAAGGAGACCCTGCTCGTCGGCGACTACCTGTTCGTCTCCAAGCTGTCCTACGGCTACAGCCGCTACTCGTTCCCCTGGGGGCTGGTGCCCTTTCAGGGCCGCATCTTCGGCAGCGAGCCCAAGCGCGGCGACGTCGTCGTCTTCAAGTACCCGCGCGACAACGCCACGGACTACATCAAGCGCGTGATCGGCCTGCCGGGCGAGGAGATCGAGATGCGGCAGGGCGTGCTGTTCATCAACGGCGCGCCCGTTCCGAAGGTGGCCAAGGGCAATTTCGTGTCGCCGGAAGAGGCAAGGCCCATCGCCCGCTTCGAGGAGACGCTGCCCAACGGCGTCAAGTATACCGTGCTCGACGCCACACCGAACGGCGGCTTCGACAACGTCGGCCCCTACAAGGTGCCCGCGGGGCACTACTTCATGATGGGCGACAACCGCGACAACTCGGCCGACAGCCGCGACCGCTACGGCGTCGGCTACGTGCCCTACGAGAACCTCGTCGGCCGGGCCGAGATCATCTTCTTCTCTGCTGCCGTCGACGATCCGTCCGCCTTCCACCTCACTAGTCCGTGGACCTGGCCATTCGACATCCGCTGGCGGCGTATATTCAATCTGGTAAGGTGACGTGTCGTGGCGCCGCCCCGCAAGCTTCGGGACCTCGAGGCGCGCATCGGCTATACCTTCAAGGACCGCGCGCTGTTCAAGAAGGCGTTGACGCATGCCAGCGTGCGCCAGGCTTCCGCCAAGCGGCGGGACAATGAGCGTCTCGAGTTCCTGGGCGACCGGGTGCTGGGCCTCGCCATCGCCGAGATCCTGAGCGAGACCTATCCGTCCGCGAGCGAGGGCGAGCTCGCCCGCCACTTCAACCGTCTCGTTCGGGGCGGCACCTGCGCCGAGGTTGCACGCGCCCTCGAGCTCGGCCCCGCGCTCGTCTTGAGCGAGTCTGAGGCGAGCAGCGGAGGTCGCGACAAGGAGACGATCCTGGCAGATGCCTGCGAGGCGGTGCTGGGCGCGGTGTTCCTCGAGGCCGGCTACGCCACCGCGCGCGACATCGTGCGCGAGCACTGGGGCAAGAAGCTCGACGGCGCGCCGGCGGCCGCCGCCGACGCCAAGAGCGCGCTCCAGGAGTGGGCGCAGGGGCAGGGCCTGGAGCTGCCCGCCTACATCGAGGTGGCGCGCGAGGGGCCCGACCACGCGCCGCGCTTCACCTCGGAGGTACGCATCAAGGGGCGCAAGCCCGCCCGTGGCGAGGGCGCGAGCAAGCGCGCAGCCGAGCAGGCGGCAGCGGCGACGCTGCTCGCCCGCGAAGGAGTTTGGAAACAGAATGTCAATGCCTGAGAGCAAGTCCCGCGACGAGGCGGCCGGCGAGCCTGCCGCCGGCAGCGACGCTGCCAGCCCCGCCGTCGCCCCGCCCGTCGTGCAGCCGCGCGATCCGCGCTGCGGCTTCGTCGCCGTCATCGGCGCGCCCAACGCGGGCAAGTCGACGCTCGTCAACGCGCTGGTCGGCGCCAAGGTCTCGATCGTCAGCCACAAGGTGCAGACCACGCGGGTGGCGCTGCGCGGCATCGCGATCGAAGGCTCGGCCCAGCTCGTGTTCATCGACACGCCCGGCATCTTCAAGCCGCGCCGCCGCCTCGACCGCGCCATGGTGGAGGCGGCCTGGGGCGGGGCAGGCGACGCCGACATCATCCTGCTCCTGGTCGACGCCGCCAAGCGGCTCGACGAGGACATCGAGCGCATCCTCGGGCGCATGAACGAGGTGCACGTGCCGGTGATCCTGGCGCTGAACAAGATCGATCGGGTGGAGAAGGGCGAGTTGCTGGCGCTGGCCCAGGGCCTCAACGAGAAGGTGAGGTTCGCGTCGACCTTCATGATCTCCGCGCTCAACCGCAGCGGCATCGACGATCTGCGGCACCACCTCGCCCGCATTGTCCCCGAGGGTCCCTGGCACTATCCCGCCGACGAGGTGTCGGACGCGCCGATGCGGCTCCTCGCCTCCGAGATCACCCGCGAGAAGATCTACCATCGCCTGCACGAGGAGCTGCCCTACGAGGCAACCGTCGAGACCACCGACTGGAAGGAGAGGAAGGGAGAGGTTCGCATCGAGCAGTCCATCTTCGTCAGCCGCGAGAGCCAGAAGGCCATCGTCGTCGGCAAGGCCGGGGCCATGATCAAGCAGATCTCCATGGAATCCCGCCGCGAGCTGTCTAAAATCCTGGAAAAGGATGTGCACCTGTTCCTGTTCGTGAAGGTGCGCGAGAACTGGGAGGATGATCCGGAACGCTATCGCGAGCAGGGCCTCGCATTCCCGAAGGATTGACCTCGAAGGATCGACGATGACTGACCTGGTGATCCGGCCCGACGACCTCTCGGGCGAGCCCACGCGCGAGCTGATCGCGCGCCATCTGCGCGGCATGTACGAGACCTCCCCGCCCGAGAGCGTGCACGCCTTCGACATCGACAAGCTCAAGGATCCCGCCGTGACCTTCTGGTCGGCGTGGGCGGGCGAGGAGATCGCCGGCTGCGGCGCCCTGAAGGAGATGGGCGGCGGCCGCGGCGAGATCAAATCCATGCGCGTTGCCGACACGTTCCTGGGGCAGGGCGTGGGACGGGCCATCCTCGCCCACATCATTGCCGAGGCACAGCGCCGCGGCATGAAGAGCCTGTGGCTCGAGACCGGCTCGACGCCCGCCTTCAAGCCGGCGCTCAGCCTCTACGCCAGCCACGGCTTCAAGCGCTGCGGCCCCTTCGAGGGCTACACCGACGATCCCTTCAGCATCTTCATGACGCGCACCATCTGACGCGGGGGCGCGCCCGCGACACCGGCCGGCGGTGGGCCGACTTCCTGGAGAGGAGCGGCGGGGCCCGGCTCCCTGCCAGGGACGAGCCTAGCGATCCCGGCTGGCGGGAGCGGCCTCGCCGCGTTTCGCGCGGATCGCGGCCTGGGCCGCCGACAGCCGCGCCACCGGCACGCGGAAGGGCGAGCAGGAGACGTAGTCGAGGCCCGTGTCATGGCAGAAGCCGATCGAGGCCGGGTCGCCGCCGTGCTCGCCGCAGATGCCGATCTTGAGGCCGGGGCGCACCTTGCGGCCGCGCTCGGTGCCGATGGCGACAAGCTCGCCAACGCCCGACTGGTCGATGGACACGAAGGGGTCGATCTCGAAAATGCCACGGGCCACGTAGTCGGCGAGGATGGGGCCGGCGTCGTCGCGTGACAGGCCGAGACAGGTCTGCGTCAGATCGTTGGTGCCGAAGGAGAAGAACTCGGCGCCCGTGTCGCCTTGCGCGATCTCCTCGGCGCGGAGCGCCGCGCGCGGCAGCTCGACCATGGTGCCGACCTGGTAGTCGAGGCCGGCGCCGGTCTCGGCCTTCACGGCCTCGGCCACCTTGTCGATCACGCCGCGCAGGATGTCGAACTCGGTGCGGTAGGCGACGAGCGGGATCATCACCTCCGGGATCACCGGCCGGCCGGTCTTCCGCGCGGCGCTGATCGCGGCCTCGAAGATGGCGCGCGCCTGCATCTCGCAGATCTCGGGGAAGCGGATGGCGAGCCGGCAGCCGCGGAAGCCCAGCATCGGGTTGAACTCGTGCAGCTCGTCGACGCGGGCCTTGAGCTTGGCGAGCGGCATGCCGAGCTCGTTGGCGACGGCGTCCGCCTCCTTGTCCTCATGGGGGAGGAACTCGTGCAGCGGCGGGTCGAGCAGGCGGATGGTCACGGGCAGGCCGGCCATGATCTCGAACAGCGCCTCGAAGTCGGCGCGCTGCATGGGCAGGATCTTGGCCAGTGCCTGGCGGCGGCCGGCCTCCGTGTCGGCGCAGATCATCTCGCGCATGGCGAGGATGCGGTCGGCCTCGAAGAACATGTGCTCGGTGCGGCACAGCCCGATGCCCTCGGCGCCGAAGTCGCGAGCCTGCGCCGCGTCGCGGGCGGTGTCGGCGTTGGCGCGCACGCCCAGGTGCCTGAGCTCGTCCGCCCAGGCCATGACCTTGGCGAAGTCGCCCGACAGCTCGGGCTGGCGCATCTTGACGCGGCCCTTGATCACCTCGCCCTTGGCCCCGTCGATGGTGATCACGTCGCCTTTGCGGAAGACGTGGCCGCCGGCGGTCATGGTGCCGGCCTTGTAGTCGATGCGAAGCGTGCCGGCGCCGCAGACGCACGGCCGGCCCATGCCGCGGGCGACGACGGCTGCATGCGAGGTCATGCCGCCGCGGGTGGTGAGAATGCCGGCGGCGGCGTGCATGCCGTGGATGTCCTCCGGGCTGGTCTCGATGCGCACCAGGATGACGTCGCGGCCCTGCGCCTTGAGGGCTTCGGCCTCGTCGGCGTCGAACACGATCTCGCCAGAGGCGGCACCGGGAGAGGCCGGAAGGCCGGACGCCACCAGCGTTTTCTCCGCGTCCGGATCGATGGTCGGGTGCAGGAGCTGGTCGAGGCCCGCGGGCTCAATGCGCGTCACGGCCTCGTCCTTGCCGATCAGGCCCTCATCGACGAGGTCGACGGCGATCCTGAGGGCGGCCTTGGTGGTGCGCTTGCCGTTGCGGGTCTGCAGCATCCAGAGCTTGCCCTGCTGGATGGTGAACTCGATGTCCTGCATGTCGCAGTAGCGCTGCTCGAGACGGCGGAAGACGTCGGTCAGCTCGCGGAAGGTGTCGGGCATCAGGGCCTCGAGGGAAGGGGCGTCCTCGCCCGCCTCCTTGCGCGCGGCCTCGGTGAGCGGCTGCGGCGTGCGGATGCCCGCCACCACGTCCTCGCCCTGGGCATTGACGAGGAACTCGCCGTAGATCTCGTTGGCGCCCGTCGAGGGATTGCGGGTGAAGGCGACGCCCGTCGCCGAGGTGGGGCCCAGGTTGCCGAATACCATCGCCTGCACATTGACGGCGGTGCCCCAGGTGTCGGGGATGCCGTGCAGGCGGCGATAGGTGATGGCGCGGGCATTGTGCCAGGAGCCGAAGACGGCGCCGATGGCGCCCCACAGCTGCTCGCCGGTGTCCTGCGGGAAGGGCTTGCCGGTCTCGGTCTCAACGGCCTGCTTGTAGAGGGCGATGATCTCGAGCCAGTCGTCGGCGCCGAGGTCGGTGTCGAGGGAGAAGCCGGAGAGGTTCTTGTGGTTGTCGAGGATGTCCTCGAACACGTGGTGCTCGACGCCCAGGACCACCCCTGAGTACATCTGGATGAAGCGGCGGTAGCTGTCGTAGGCGAACCGCTTGTCGCCCGACTGCGCGGCAAGGCCCTCGACCGTCGCGTCGTTGAGGCCGAGGTTGAGGATGGTGTCCATCATGCCGGGCATCGAGGTGCGGGCGCCGGAGCGCACCGACACGAGCAGCGGCTTGCCGGCATCGCCGAAGCGGGCGCCGACGGCCTCGCCGATCACCGCCATGGCGGCCGCGACGTCCTTCTCGAGCCCCGGCGGGAAGGCCTGGCCCAGGTCGTAGTAGGCCGTGCACACCTCGGTGGTGATCGTGAAGCCCGGCGGCACCGGCAGCCCGAGACTCGCCATCTCGGCCAAATTCGCCCCCTTGCCGCCGAGGAGGTTCTTCATGTCGGCTGCGCCTTCGGCTTTGCCGCCGCCGAAGAGATAGACCCGCTTGCCCGTGCTGCCCGCGACTTTCTGCACCATGGCCTCGCCTTCCAAAAAAATCAGGGGTCCGACCGCATACCGGTCCTCCAATACCCCCTTCAACAGCTGCGCTGCAAAAGGAAACGCCCGAGCCTGCCGGATCGATCGCCGCACCCGCTCGTGGAGGAGCTTTGACTGGCGCGGGCAAGTTGCACATTGTGCGGCGGCACAGACTCCCGCTCACACGAGGCGCACCCCAGCATGCCGGCCCAGACCGCCCAAGACCAGCTCCCGCAAGTCCTGAAGCAGCTCGACGCAACGCGCGAGGAGGCCATCGAGCGCCTTTTCGAGCTGATCCGCATCCCAAGCATCTCGGCGGACCCGGCCTACGCGGCCGAGTGCCGGAAGGCCGCCGATTGGTGCGCCAGGCAACTCGAGGACATCGGTCTTGAGGCACGTGTCGTTCCCACGATCGGACATCCGATGGTTGTGGGCCACGACCGCGAGGCCAAGGGCAAGGGACGGCCGCACGTGCTGTTCTACGGCCACTACGACGTGCAGCCGGCCGACCCGCTCGAGCTCTGGAAATCGCCGCCGTTCGAGCCGCGCATCGCCAGCGACAAGGCCAACGGCCGGGTGATCGTGGCGCGCGGGGCGGAGGACAACAAGGGCCAGCTGATGACCTTCTTCGAGGCGCTCAGGGCCTGGAAGAGGGTCGCCGGCGGCCCGCCGGTCGACGTGTCGGTGCTGATCGAGGGAGAGGAGGAATCGGGCTCGCAGTCGCTGCCCGGCTTCTTCGCCAAGCACGGCAAGGAGGTCACGGCGGACCTGGCGCTGGTCTGCGACACGGGCCAGTGGAACAAGGAGACGCCCGCCATCACCACGCAGCTGCGCGGCATCGTCTCGCTGGAGGTGATCGTGCACGGGCCCTCCCTCGACCTGCACTCGGGCACCTTCGGCGGGGCGGCGCTGAACCCGATCCGGGCGCTGGCCTCGATCCTCGGCAAGATCCACGGGCCCAACGGCCGGGTGCGCATCCCCGGCTTCTACGACGGCATCAAAAAGCCCACGGCACGGCAGCTCAAACAGTGGAAGAGCCTCGACTTCGACGAAAGCGCGTTCCTTGGCGGCATCGGGCTGTCGAAGCCCGCGGGCGAGACCGGCTACAGCGTGCTCGAGCAGGTGTGGGCGCGCCCGACGTTCGAGTTCAACGGCATCACGGGCGGCTACCAGGGGGCGGGCGGCAAGACCGTGATCCCCGCGAGCGCGTCCGTGAAGATCACCTGCCGGCTGGTGCCAGGGCAGGATCCCAAGAAGATCCTCGCGGCGACCAAGCAGTTCTTCCTCGATCAGGCGCCGGAGGGGGCCCGCATCGAGTTCCTCGGCGGGCGCGGCTCGGCGGCGCTCGCCTTCGACACGGCGTCCGCCCACATCAAGAACGCGGCGGCGGCGCTGGAGGCGGAGTGGGGGCGGCCCGCGGTGCTGATGGGCATGGGCGGCTCGATCCCCATCGTCACGGACTTCAAGACCGTGCTCGGCATGGACAGCCTGCTGGTCGGCTTCGGCCTCGATGACGACCGCATCCACTCGCCCAACGAGAAGTACAACCTCACCTCGTTCCGCAAGGGCGCGAGAAGCTGGGCGCGCATCCTCGCCGGGCTCGCCCGGACCGCCTGAGGTGCTACGCACAACGCCCGGGACAGGCGGCCCCGGGCGTCGAAAGCCTCGGCGAGGCGCTCAGTTGGGGCTGAGCGAGGCGGATTCGATCGCGGGAGCCTGGGCAATGCGCAGGTCGCCGACGAGGTCGAGCGTGTCGAGGAAGGCCGCCACGAGGTCGAGCAGCGTGCCGAGCCGCACGCGGCCGGCGACCAGGAACTCATCGGTAATGGCGATCTCGGTGCGGCGGCCGAGCCCTGCCTCATCGGACGTGAGGACGGCGCGGGTGCGCAGGTAGGAGGTCATGGTGTCGCCGGTCTCGAACGACTGGCTGGTGGTGTCGCCGAGCTCGGCCGCGGCATCGACCAGGCTCGCCGAGCCGCCGACGAAGAGGCCGATCACGGGACGCAGCCGCGCGTCGGCGCGCTTGGCCTCCTCGGCCCACTTGCGGGCCTGCAGCAGCCGGGCGATCAGCGACAGCTCGAGCAGGCGCACGCGCGAGAGGAAGGCGGCAAGCTCGGCGTTGCGCTGGGCGAGGCGATCCATGTCGCGCTTGCCGGCGCTGTCGCTGTCGGAGAGGTCGACCGTCTCCGCCAGCATGTCCTCGCCAGTCGCGAGGGCCATGTCGAGATGGTCGGCCAAGAGGTAGAGGCAGGGATGCGGGGCGCTCATGGGCAATGCTCGTCTCCTGACAGAGCCGGGCGCCATCGAAGGCACCGCGGCCGGTTGGAGGGAGCAAACCTGATTCGAGGCGTCCGCCACAACGCATCGATGCCGTTTTCACCGCTCGGCACAGACCGCACATGCGGCTTGCATGTGCAGCTTGCGTGTGGCCGTGCGCGATGCCGCCCGAGCGATTCGCGGCTCAGACCGGCGTCGACGGGTAGGCGAGCTGCTCGCGCGCGCGCCAGTCGTTGGTGACGTAGTTGATGATGACGGACTTGCGCACGCCCTTGATCTCGCGCGGCTCGAAGCCGTGGTAGGTGATGTCCGAGGGCACGAAGACCATGGCGCCGTTGGGCGCGAAGGGCGAGCGGCCGACGTGCTTCTTGTCGGTGTCGTAGATGTCCGTGCCGAGGTCGGCGTGGGAGGGATCCTTCGACAGGTAGAGCAGCATGGTGAAGGTCTTGACGCCGAGATCGGTGTGCGGCTCGAGCCAGAAACCGTTGGTGTCCTGGGCGAACTCGACGCGCAGGAAGCTGCCCTTGATGGGCGCGCCGAAGGTCCTCGTCACGCCGTCGACGACGCGGGCGTCCTGGAAGGCCTCGCAGAACGCCTTGCACACGGGATAGCGGCCCATGTTCTCGGCATCGAAGTAGCGGCGCGTGGCGTTGTGGATCTCGCGCTTGCCGGAGACGCCGCCGAGTGCCGGCGCCGGGAACGGCAGATCGAGGATCTGGTCGACGGCCTCCTCGGGCATGCACTGCGTGAGGTTCCAGTGACGGTAGGGCGTGTCGCTGGCCGTCGCCGCCGCGAAGCTCCGGGTGAGTGAGGCAATGAAGGCTTCCTTGGTGATCGCCATGAAGCTGGTCCCCGTGTTCATGTGAGCTGGTTCGTGTGAGCTGGGAGGAATGAGCCCTCGAGGCCCCAAAGCCACTCGCAGGCGCGTCCTGCACTTCTAGGCCGCGCGGGCAGCCGGGGCAAGAGCAACGCGAAATCAACCTGTTGGTGGGGGCAAGTGGGACGCGAAGGGATTGCGGGAAAGCGGGGGCAAGGCCGTCAGGTCAGGTCCGCCGCTCCCTTGAGGAGCTCACTGCCCGGGAGGCTCTGAGGCTCGAGCCCCGGAAGCGACCACCCTAACCTCGCGATGGGGACCCATCGGGCCTTGCCCCAGCACGCGTCGATTGTCGCCCCCCGAATCCGGCGAAACTGCGGCGGCGTCGCGTGCGACCACGCGCAGAGCGCAGCGTGCGCGGCAACTGCCGAGCGTGCTCAAAGCGATAGGCTGCCCGGGACGCCGTGACGGCCATGTGACTGCGGCGCGGGGTGCGCGCCTGCCCTGGCCGATCAGCACACTTGCTCATCGTTGCGATTGCGGGCAGGGCGCGTGTTCTCTAACCTGCCGGAAGCTTGCGTCTGGCGCCGCGCTGCTGGCGCTCCCGGTTGAAGGCTGCGCCATGATCGATCTCTACACCTGGTCGACCCCCAACGGACGCAAGGTCTCGATCATGCTCGAGGAATGCGGCCTCGACTACGCCGCGCACGCCATCGACATCGGCAAGGGCGACCAGCTCAAGCCCGAGTTCCTGAAGATCAGCCCCAACAACCGCATCCCGGCCATCGTCGACCACGACACCGGCCTGGCGCTGTTCGAATCCGGCGCCATCCTGATGTACCTGGCGGAGAAGACCGGCAAGTTCTGGCCCAAGGAGGGCAACGCCCACTGGCACACGGTGCAGTGGCTGATGTGGCAGATGGGCGGGGTCGGGCCGATGCTCGGCCAGGTGCATCATTTCGTGAAGTACAACAAGGGCAAAGCCCCTTACGCGGAGGAGCGCTACCTGGCCGAGGCGATGCGCCTGTACGGGGTGCTGGACAGGCGGCTGGCGGAGGCCGAGTACCTGGCGGGCGACTACTCCATCGCCGATATGGCGACGTGGCCGTGGATCTCGCGCTTCGAGTGGCAGACCATCGACCTCAACACATTTCCCAACGTGTTGCGCTGGTACAAGGCCATCGCGGCACGCCCGGCGGTCGAGAAGGGCTACCACGTGCCCGTGCGCCAGCCCGGCATCCCGATGCCGGCTTGACGGCAAAGCCCGAGCCGTCGCCACCCTCTGCCGCAGCGATCAGCAGTTGGCCTCGCGCACGCGTCCGGCTAGACGATGGGCCACGAGCAAACCGCCACGACAAGAACGGAGTATCCCATGCCAAACTTCTCAGGCGTCATCGCCCCGGTGCTGACACCCTTCGGCGAGGACGGGAGCGCCGACGCCGACCGCTTCATCGAGCACTGCCACTGGCTGATGGAGCAGGGCTGCACGGGACTGGCTCCGTTCGGCACCACCAGCGAGGGCAACTCGCTCGGCATCGACGAGCGCATGGAGCTGCTGGAGGAGATCGTCGACGCCGACATCGAGCCGGAGGTACTGATGCCGGGCACCGGCACGCCGTCGCTCGCCGACACCATCGTGCTGACCAAGCACGCCGTCGAGCTCGGCTGCGCCGGCGTCCTGGTGCTGCCGCCCTACTACT
This sequence comes from Hyphomicrobiaceae bacterium, assembly GCA_033764875.1. Lineage (GTDB taxonomy): Bacteria > Pseudomonadota > Alphaproteobacteria > Rhizobiales > Hyphomicrobiaceae > AWTP1-13. The sequence goes on from JANRIO010000107.1 coordinate 23,752, forward strand.
ACAAGGCGCCGTCGGAGGAGGGGCTGTTCCGCTACTTCTCGGAGCTGATCGAGGGCGTCGACGAGGATGACCTGAGGATCTACCTCTACCACATCCCCCCCGTGGCCCAGGTCGGGTTCTCGCTGCCGCTGATCGACCGCCTCGTGAAGGCGTTCCCGGACGTGGTGGTGGGGCTCAAGGATTCCTCGGGCGACTGGAGCAACACGGCCGCCATCCTCGAGGCGCACCCGAAATTCGAGGTGTTCCCGGGCTCGGAGGTGTTCCTGCTCGACGGGCTGCGCAAGGGCGCGGCGGGCTGCATCTCGGCCACCTGCAACGTGGCGGCGGGGCCGATCCGCAAGGTCTACGACAACTGGCGGACGCCGGAGGCCGACGACCTGCAGGCCAGCATCTCGGCGGTGCGCAAGACCATCCAGTCCTATCCGATGATCCCCGCGCTCAAGGCCATCATGGCCCACTTCCGCGACGATCCGGAGTGGGGCAAGCTGCGCCCGCCGTTCACGGAGCTGCCCGCCGCCGAGGCCAGCAAGCTGATCGAGGAGCTGAAGTCCAAATACAGCTTCCACCTCGACTTCGACGACGAGGACGACGACTGAGGGATCGTTCTGCATTCCCGGATCGTCGCGCATAAGCGCGACGATCCGGGATCCCCCCGTTGCCGATCGGGCACCACGGTCCCGCGTCACGGGCACCAACTCGGGCAAGGCCTCGGATCGGCGCGTGCGCGCCGTCCGGGGACGCAGAAAGTAGCTGCTCGCGCAGGCGATGCGCTGCGGCCGCGCAGGCGCTCAGCCTTTGGTTTTGAAGAATGTCGCGAGCTGCGGCCTGGGCGACTTGATCTCGACGATCAGGCTGTCCTCCAGCGCCATGACGGCGTGCATGACGCCAGCGGGATGGCGGCAGCTGTCGCCGGCCTCGGCCACGGTCTCCACGTCGCCCACCACGCACTGCAGCCGGCCCTTGATCACGTAGACGATGGATTCGTGGGCGTGCTTGTGCAGGCCGGTGCCGATGCCGCGGCCGTAGAAGATCTCGAGCGCCGTCATCTCGTCGCCCTCCATCATCGGCTTGACCAGGATGTCGCCGCCGATGTTGGGCACGCCCTCGACGGCGCTCACCTTCATGGCCGCGACGTCGGAGCTCTTGGCAAACAGGGCGGACATCAGCGTTTCTCCCGGATCTGGGTAAGGGTCTTCTTGACGGCGAGCGCCTCTGGGTCAAGCTTGACGTCGAGCAGCACGGCCTTGCGCTGGCTGAGCGCCTTCTCGAAGGCGGGCGCGAAGTCGGCGTTGCGCTCGATGGTCACCCCCTCGATGCCGAAGCTCCTGGCGAAGGCGGCGAAGTCCGGGTTGAGAAGCGTGGTGCCGACGACGCGGCCGGGGTACTCGCGCTCCTGGTGCATGCGGATGGTGCCGAAGGTGCCGTTGTTGGCAATGATGGTGATGATCGGCAGGCCGTACTGGGCGACTGTGGCCAGCTCCTGGCTGGTCATCATGAAATCGCCGTCGCCCTGCACGTTGACCACGGTGCGCGTGGGGTGCGCGAGCTGGGCCGCGATCGCCGCCGGCAGGCCGTAGCCCATGGAGCCCGAGGTGGGGGCGAGGCCGCTGCGGTAGCCCTTGTACTCGAAGTAGCGGTGCACGAAGGCTGCGAAGTTGCCGGCGCCGTTGGTGAGGATGCCGGTGTCGGGCAGCAGCCTGGAGATGGTGCGCACCACCTCGGCGAACTTGACCTCGCCCGGCAGCGCGATGGGCTTGAGGCTGTCCTCGTAGACCTTGCGCAGCCCGGCGCGCTGCTCCGCCCACGGCCTGGCGGCGGGCGGGCTCAGGCTGCAAAGCGCCTCCACGACGGTGGTGCCGTCGGCGACGATGGGCAGGTCGGCGCGGTAGACGGTCTGCAGCTCGTCGGGCGAGGGGTGGACGTGGACGAAGAACTGCCGCGGGTTCGGGATGTCGAGCAGCGTGTAGTTGGAGGAGGTGGCCTCCCCCATGCGCGCGCCGATCACGAGCAGCACGTCGGCGCCCTTGACGGCCTCGGCCAGCGCCGGCTCGATGCCGATGCCGACGCAGCCCACATAGTTGGGATGCCGGTTGTCCATGTAGTCCTGGTAGCGGAAAGCGGACGCCACCGGCAGGTCCCAGCCGCGCGCGAAGGCCTCGATGCCGGCCTGTGCCGCCGGGCTCCAGCCGGGGCCGCCGACGATCACCAGCGGCCGCTTGGCACCCTTGAGCCTCGCCTCCAGCTCGGCCATGTCGGCGGGATAGGGGCTGGGGCGCGGGATGCGGGCCGGCTTGGCGTCGACCACCTCGCTCGCCTCGAACAGCATGTCCTCGGGCAGGCCCAGCACCACGGGGCCCGGCCGGCCGCTCTTGGCGACGTGGAAGGCGCGGCTGACGAGCTCGGGAATCCGCTTCCTGTCGCGGATCACGGCCGCCCACTTCACGAACGAGGAGAACAGCTCCTTGACCTCCACCTCCTGGAACGCCTCGCGCTCCTCGACGGCGGAGTCGGGCATGCCCATGAGCAGGACCATGGGCGTCGAGTCCTGATCCGCCACGTGCAGGCCGGCCATGGCGTTGGCGACGCCGGGGCCGCGGGTGACGAAGCAGACGCCGGGCTCGCCGGTGGCCTTGCCCCAGGCCTCCGCCATCAGCGAGCAGCCGCCCTCCTGGCGGCAGATGATGGTCTTGATCTGGTTCGAGTCGTAGAGGCCATCCAGCGCGGCCAGGAAGCTCTCGCCCGGCACCGTGAACGCCGTCGTCACGCCCTGCCGCTCGAGCTGGTCGATCAGGATCTTGCCGCCGTGGCGCATGTCTGTGGGTCTCCTGCTGGGGCGCGCGTGCGTGCCATAGCGCAGAAGACGGCTCGCGGCGTCAAGATGGCCGATCCGCAAGGTAGGTGTGCTGGCTCAGATGAAGAGCCGCAGAATGGGGCCCAGCCATTCGAACATGGGATGCAGCTCGATCAATTTACCGAGGAGGCCCGTCGCCAATCCCGCAGCCTTTGCAGTGCCCCACGCAAAGGAAGCTTTGGCGGCTCGGCGGAGCCATTTGGCCGCGAAGTCCGCGAGCTTGGGACCGCAATTCTCGATGTGCTTGTTGGCTTGATCGCGGAAACCGCCAGCAGACTTGTGCAGAGATGCCCGCTCGCGCTCTGGCAACAGCTCCCATGCCTGCAATGCCGCGGCTGCGATGCGCTTGAGGACATTGTTGAGGCTCTCCAGGACATCGCGCGCCAATTCCTCCTGGGCGCGCTCCAGAAGCTGCAGTGGCGGCTGGGACGGGTGGCTGCCGGAATCGGCCAGCGCATCGATGGCATCGGCTAGCGGCGCGGCCGTGAACTCCTTGCCTTCGTCGTTGCGCAACTCATCCGCCACCGCATGCGCCAATTCCGGCGCCGAGGAGATCTGGGCTGGTGCGAGGGTGTCTTTGCTCGGGTTGCGCTTGTAGGTACGCCAGACGGAGAACTGCCGCATGGTGTCGTCGAAGGCGAGCGTCAGCGCGTGAAATCGGCTGGCCAGAAGCGGCGGCCACTCCGCGCTGACGGTGGCCGCGTACCCCTGCAGACCGGCCAAGTCGTGGCCGAGCCCGAACAACTCGAGTTGGGGCGGCGCGGTCTCCGGAATCTTGGCGGCGAGATCGTTGAGATGCGCGACCGCGCGCCGGTCGACGTTCCCCTCTTTCTTCGCCGCGTCTGCGACGCTCTGCATCAGCTGCTTCAGGGCCTGCAGCGCCGCGTCGAGGTCGGGCTTGTCGAGGTCGCCCGCCACCGGCTCGCGAGGCAGCGTCAGCCGCCCGTCGCGCCACACCGGCTCGATCGCTGCCGGCTGCATCGGCGGCACCTGCGGCGGCGCGGCGTGATCCTCGTCGTCCCGTGGCGGATCGACGGGCTCGGGCCGATGCTCCGGCGCCCGCCTCACGGCGCAGATAGTTGATGGCCTCGACCGTGTGCGCGGGCTGCTTGCGCCTCGCAAACGCTTTGAAGGGGGCACGCCGCGCGACCGGCTTGCGCGCGTAGGTCAGTCCAAAAATGCCTGCGGGGATCTGTCGTTGAGCATCCGCTGTCACGGCATCGATCAAAGAGGTCAGGCCGGCGAGGCCGGCGAGGGGGGCGAGGTCGGCGACCTGGGTGCCGGCGAGCCCGAGCCCCTGCAGGCCGGCGAGGCCGGCGAGGGGGGGCGAGGTCGGCGACCTGGGTCCTGTCGAGCCCGAGCCTCTGCAGGCCGGCGAGGCCGGCGATGCTCGCCGGAAGTCTCGCAAGATAACGTAATTGAACGGCAAGCTCTGTCGCGTGGCTGCTCTGCGCCTCGGCGATCCGCCGCTCGGCCTCGGCAAAGGCCTTCTCGGGCGTGTCGAACGGGTCTGGTGTGTCGGGCCGTTCGCCTGTCGGCGCGGCAGCGGGTTTCCTTCCCGTTCTCCGGCCCCGCGTGCGCGGGGTGCCCCCTGCCGGTCGTCTTGCCATAATGTCTGCCCGCAATCGCGTGCTGCCAATGCTGCAGCATTGGCACAGGCGTGCGCGTCCGGCAAACGCCGGAGGCGGGGGCATCCCAAGCGAGGGGCGGAAAAAGCGCACACTCCGACGAGAGCGTGCGCTGGAGCTCCTGGCTTGTTGCGGCCCGCTCCTACCAGCGGCCGCGGCCGCATTCGGCGCGGTAGCGGCGGCAGTTGCCTTGGCCTTCCTCGCCGCGCTCATGCTTGTACTCGCAGGCCCGGCGCAGGCGCTCGCAGTAGGAGGGGCCGCTGCCGCACTCGGCACGGTAGCGGCGGCAGTTGCCCTGGCCTTCCTCGCCGCGCTCGTGCTTGTACTCGCAGGCCCGGCGCAGGCGGGCGCAGTAGCCGCCGTGGCCGTAGCCATAGCCGTGCCAGTACTGCACGCTGGTTGCGGCGCCTGGCACGCCAGCATCGCGCGCCAGGCCGCCGGCCGGGGTGGCACTGGCAAGCTGCGGCGCAAGCAGGCCGGCGGCCAGCACCAGTGCGCCAAGGATCGTTCTCATGAAAGTCGCTCCCTTCTCGGTCATGTGAGGCCGGCGGAGCAAGCTCGAGCCCGGCCGGTGGCAGAGATCACCACGCGGACATGGCTCCAATGGAGCGCGCAGGTGAACCCCGGCCCACGGCGGCATTCAGTGTCCGTTCACGGAAAGGGGGCGGGCGGACAGGCACGGCGCGATTCCTCCGGGCTGTCGGCGGCCGCGGCGCGCGATGCCGCCCCAGCACCGCTCCGGCCCCGTCGCGCGCGATCGCGCGAGGGGGACCGGCGCATTGGCACCGGCATTGGCTGTGCCGGCGTCCGTCAGATCCGCAGATGCCGTCGCGCGCGTGCGGCAATGTTGTCGCACTCGGGGGCCGGGACACTAGGTGTTGCGCCTCAGGAGGGGCTGGGCTAGAGGGAGGCTGCCGTTCCTTGTGCATGATCAGCGTCCAACTGCGGCGCGCCCGCCCAGCCGGACGCCGGAGCCCTGCCGAAAGCGCCATGAACAATCTTCTCATGGACTACCTGCCGCTCGTGGTCTTCTTCGGCGTCGCCGGAGTGATCGGGCTGGCGCTCATGGTGGCGCCGTTCCTGATCGCGGTGCGCAATCCGGACCCCGAGAAGGTCTCGGCCTACGAGTGCGGCTTCAACGCCTTCGACGACGCGCGCATGAAGTTCGACGTGCGCTTCTACCTAGTGTCGATCCTGTTCATCATCTTCGACCTGGAGGTGGCCTTCCTGTTCCCCTGGGCGGTGGCCTTCAAGCAGGTCGGGGCCTTCGGCTTCTGGTCCATGATGGTGTTCCTGGGCGTGCTGACCATCGGGTTCATCTACGAGTGGCGCAAGGGTGCGCTGGAGTGGGATTGAGAGCGAGACGGGCATGAACGCTGCCACTGCACCCCAGCCAAGCCAGACCGCGACCGGCCTCGTGAAGCCCGGCGACCCGTTCTTCACCGAGGTCAACAACAAGCTGGCGGACAAGGGTTTTCTCGTCACCACCACGGACGACCTCATCAACTGGGCGCGCACCGGCTCATTGATGTGGATGACGTTCGGGCTGGCCTGCTGCGCGGTGGAGATGATGCAGGCCTCGATGCCGCGCTGGGACGTGGAGCGCTTCGGCTTTGCCCCGCGCGCCTCGCCGCGCCAGTCGGACGTGATGATCGTGGCCGGCACGCTGTGCAACAAGATGGCCCCGGCCCTGCGCAAGGTCTACGACCAGATGCCGGAGCCGCGCTACGTCATCTCCATGGGCTCCTGCGCCAACGGCGGCGGCTACTACCACTACTCCTACTCGGTGGTGCGCGGCTGCGACCGCATCGTGCCGGTCGACGTCTACGTGCCGGGCTGTCCGCCGACGGCGGAGGCGCTGCTCTACGGCATCCTGCTGTTGCAGCGCAAGATCCGCCGTACCGGCACCATCGAGCGCTGACCGGCCGCGACCGCCACATGAACAGGCATAGATCCTCCTGCTCGACCGACGGCGTCCACGGCGCCCGGATGGGAGCGCGGTTGCTGGGGCCCGGTGGCAGCGCTATCCTTGCGGCGGAGATCTGGGTGCCATGAACACCTTCGCCAGGATGGATCCCGAATCGTTCTTCCTGTTCGCAGCCCGGCACCCCGAGCAGCGCTACGAGTTGGAGAACGGCGTCATCATGCAGCAGACGACCGGCGGCACGAAACGCCACGGTCTGCTGGCGCGGCGCATATCGATGGCCATCGAGGCGCAGATCGACCTTTCCAGATATTGCGTCCTGCAGGACCGCGGCGTGCTCGCGCATCGATCCGGACGCTTTCCCGATGTCGTCGTCGAGCCGATCGACGAGCCGGCCGACAGCCTGCGCACGACGCGGCCCGTGCTGATCGCCGAGGTGCTCTCGCCCTCGGCTGCAGCGACCGACCTCAACGCCAAGCAGGGCGAGTACCTGGGCATTGCAACCCTCGATGCGTACATTGTGGCCAGCCAGGACGAGCCCGCCATGCAGATCTGGCAACGCGGGGCGGACGGGACGTTCCCGGCCGAGCCTGTAGAGGTCGCAGGATCTGACCGGACCGTGCGGCTCGACGGCCGCCAGATCGCGTTCTCGCTCGACCTTGCGGCACTCTATCGTGGCCTCGTCGGGTGATGGTCGAGATCCTCGCCACACCGCTGTCGCTGAACTCCAGGCTCGGGACAGGCTGCACCGCATGCAGATGAGCGGCATCCCCTTCGGCACGACGGACTGGGCCTCGATTGCCCCGACGCATCACGCCGGCGAGAAGGGCTCGGCCACTTGGCGGACCCGCACGTTCGGCGACATCCGCGTGCGCATGGTCGAGTACAGCGCGGGCTACGTCTCCGACCACTGGTGCGAGAAAGGGCATATCCTGCTCTGCCTCGAGGGCGAGCTGGAGACGACGCTGGCCGACGGGCGCGTGTTCACGCTGACGCCCGGCATGAGCTACCAGGTGGCGGATGCGGCCGAGCCGCACCGCTCGCGGGCGCCCAAGGGTGCGCGCCTGTTCATCGTCGACTGAGACCGGTTTGGGAAGTTGGGCTTGGGGACTTGGGCCATGAGCGTCGCGGATCTTGCAAAGTCGGTGGAGAGCCTGCTCGGGCCCCGCATCGTGTCGAGCACGATCGCGTACGGGGAGCTCACCGTCGTGGTGGAGGCCGCCGGCATCGCGGACGTGCTGACCCGGCTGCGCGACGACAAGGGCCTGCGCTTCGAGGTGCTGATCGACATCTGCGGCGTCGACTACCCCGAGCGCGCGCGGCGCTTCGACGTGGTCTACCACCTGCTGTCGATGCGCAAGAACGTGCGCCTGCGCGTCAAGCTCGAGGCGGACGGCGAGACGCCGGTGCCGAGCGCGATCGAGGTGTTTCCCGCCGCCAACTGGTACGAGCGGGAGACCTACGACATGTACGGGATCCTGTTTGCCGGGCATCCGGATCTGCGCCGGATCCTCACCGACTACGGCTTCCAGGGCCATCCCCTGCGCAAGGACTTTCCCGTCACCGGCTTCGTGGAGCTGCGCTACGACGACGCGCAGAAGCGGGTCGTGTACGAGCCCGTGAAGCTGACGCAGGAGTTCCGCAACTTCGATTTCGAGAGCCCCTGGGAGGGCACCGACTACGTGCTGCCCGGCGACGAGAAGGCGGCCAAGCCATAGCGGGGGGGTCTCTTCACGTCGCATGGCCTTCGCGGTAATGTGTTGATGCAGAAGGGGCAACAGCGGGTCTCGCGATGAACTCCCCCACGTTCCTGCGGGTCGACAAGGCCACATTCCTGGATTTCATGTCCGGCCTCCACCAGGGCCGCTACGAGTTTGAGGAAGGCTATATCGTGCAGCAGACGCCGGGGGCGACACTGTCCCAGGCGCGCATTGGGCTGAATGCTTGCGTTGCGCTTCTGAAGAGCCTCGAGGGTACGCAATACGTCGCCGCCCCCGAGCTCGGCGTCGAGACTTCCGACACGATCAGATATCCCGACGTCGTCGTGGTGAGCGGGGCGCTGTCTGGAACGATACGAGCGACCACAGAGCCCGTCCTGATCGTCGAAGTGCTGTCACCGTCCACGATCCATACGGATCTGGAGGCCAAGCCCGAGGAATATGCGAGCCTGCCCTCGCTCGAGGCCTACATCGTCCTGAGCCCGCACGATGTCGCAGCGCTCGCCTGGGTGCGCGGATCGGACCGACTGTTCCCGGCTTCGCCAACGGAATATGGAGCGGGTGGACGCATCACGGTGCCGGCGCTGGGGCTCTCGATCTCGCTCGACGACGTCTACGCCGGCATCGCGCTCACGCCCCCGGAGACGCCGCAAGGCGCGCCCGGGCCGCAACCGGGATAGGCAGGCCGTGGCAAGCCGCATCGGCACCTTCATGGAGACCTACAAGCGCGCCTGGGAAGGCCGCGACGACGCCTTGCTGTGCTCGCTGTTCGCCCCCGACGGCGTCTATCACAACACGCCCTTCGACCAGCAGGTCGGGCACGCGGCGATATCGCGCTACTGGGACCGGGTGAAGCTGCAGGACGACATCCGGCTCGACTACGAGGTTCTCGCCGAGACGCCGACCGGGGGCATCGCCCGCTGGACGACGCGCTACCGCGTCACATCAGAGAAGATGTTCGAGATGTGGGCAAAATCCGCCGGAACGGGCATGGTGGCCCTCACTCCGGGTGCGCCGCTGCCGCGGCTGCGGCTCGAGGGCATCGCCGTGGTGGAATTGGGCGGGGACGGCCTGTGCCGGCATCTTCGCTTGTGGTGGCATTCGCAGATCGATACAGCAAACGCGAATTGAGCTAGGACACGCGTGGACGCGCGACCAGAGTGAGCCATGGCTGAAACCGACATCCGCAACTTCAACATCAACTTCGGCCCGCAGCACCCGGCGGCGCACGGCGTGCTGCGCCTGGTGCTGGAGCTGGACGGCGAGGTCGTCACCCGCGTCGACCCGCACGTGGGGCTGCTGCATCGCGGCACCGAGAAGCTGATCGAGCAGAAGACCTACCTGCAGGCGATCGGCTACTTCGACCGGCTCGACTACGTGGCGCCGATGAACCAGGAGCACGCCTTCTGCCTGGCGGTGGAGAAGCTGCTCGACGTCACGGTGCCCAAGCGCGGCCAGCTGATCCGCGTGCTCTACTCGGAGATCGGCCGCCTCCTCTCGCACCTGCTCAACGTCACGACGCAGGCCATGGACGTTGGCGCCCTCACCCCGCCGCTGTGGGGCTTCGAGGAGCGCGAGAAGCTGATGGTGTTCTACGAGCGGGCATCGGGCGCGCGCATGCACGCCAAGTACTTCCGCATCGGCGGCGTGCACCAGGATCTGCCCACCAAACTCATCGAGGATATCGCGGCCTTCTGCGAGACGCACCCGAAGGTGCTCGACGACATCGAGGGCCTGCTGACCGACAACCGCATCTTCAAGCAGCGCAACGTCGACATCGGCGTCGTCAGCCTCGACGACTGCCTGAAATGGGGCTTCTCGGGCGTCATGGTGCGCGGCTCGGGCGCCGCCTGGGACCTGCGCAAGGCGCAGCCCTACGAGTGCTATTCGGAGATGGATTTCGACATCCCGATCGGCAAGAACGGCGATTGCTACGACCGCTACCTGATCCGCATGCAAGAGATGCGGGAGGCGGTGAAGATCATGAAGCAGTGCTGCGCCAAGCTGCTGTCGGCCGAAGGGCAGGGCGCGCACGTTGCCGACGACCGCAAGGTGGTGCCGCCCAAGAGGGGCGAGATGAAGCGCTCGATGGAGGCCCTCATCCACCACTTCAAGCTCTACACGGAGGGCTTCCACGTGCCGGCGGGCGAGGCCTATGCCGCCGTCGAGGCGCCCAAGGGCGAGTTCGGCGTCTACCTCGTCGCCGACGGCTCCAACAAGCCCTACCGCTGCAAGATCCGGGCGCCGGGCTTTCCGCACCTGCAGGCCATGGACTTCATGAACCGCGGCCACATGCTGGCCGACGTCTCCGCCATCCTCGGCTCGCTCGATATCGTGTTCGGCGAGATAGACAGGTAGGCGGATTTAGAGGCGTCGGCGGCAGTTTCGAGCGCGCATCAGGCTGTGCTACCCTGAAAGCATGAGTGCGCGAGCCGAACACCGCATGGACACGCAGACCTTCCTGGGCTGGGTCGAGACCCAGGCCGCCGGCAGGTACGAACTCGTGCGCGGCGTCGTCGTGGCGATGGCGCCGGAGCGGGCCGGCCACAACCTCGTGAAGCTGGCCGTGGCGCGTGAGCTTGGCGATGCGGTCGCGCGCGCCGGCGTGCCCTGCGTCGTGTTCACGGACGGGATGAGCCTCGTCATCGACAGCGAGACCGTGCGCGAGCCCGATGCGGCCGTGCAATGCTCCGGCCGGGTGGACCCGAATTCGACGCAGCTTGCCGATCCGGTGATCGTCGTCGAGGTCGTGTCTCCCTCCAGTGAGCGCGACGACACGGTCGACAAGCTCGTCGAGTATTTCTCGGTCGCAAGCATTGCGCACTACCTGATCGTGCGGCCCGACCGCGGGCTCGTCATCCATCACGCGCGGGTCGAGCCGGGCAAGATCGCCACCGCGATTGTCGGCGATGGCGAGATCAGGCTCGAGCCGCCGGGGCTGCGGATTGCGGTTCCCAGGCTGCTGGGCAGGCTTTGAGCAGGCGCCGTGCCACCCAAACCGACCCGCTCCGAGCGTGCCGTGCTGCTGGCCTGCCTGCTCGGCGGGCTTCTGCTGCTTGTCATCGGCGTGCGCTACATGCTGGTGCCGGAGGCGGCGGCGCTCACATTCGGAATCCGGAGACGTCCGCAAGCCTTTGAATTGCATTATGTTACAGGTCTGCGCAATATGTGGCTCGGCGGCCTGGCCGTGGCATTGGCGGCGTTCCGCGAGTGGCGAGCGCTGGCGTTGTGGTTCGGCATGGCGGCGATCGTCTGCCTCGCCGACGCCGGAATCGCGGCAGGGTCAGTCGGCGGATGGCCGCATATCGCGTTCCATGCGGGGTGCGGTGTGGCCTCGGCAGGCTTGAGCGCCCTGTGCTGGCGGGCGGCTGCGAAGGGGAGTTGAGCGTCGTCGCATGGTGGTGTCCGCGGTCGACTTCGGATTGTTGTTCGCGGTCATGGCCTTCGGGTGGGGGCTGTCGCTCGCGGTCTACCGGTATCTGGCCGACGAGCTGGGCTGGCCGATGGGCGCCGTGCAGCGCCAGCATCCCGACCTGGCGCGCATCCTGGGGCAGGTCTGCGTCGGCGTCGCGGTGCTGTTCTGCCTGTGGCGGGGCTACGCCGGCTACCCCTTGAGCGCGCTGATGATCCTGGTCTTCGGCTTGGCCTGGAGCGCGTTCTGGACGGGCTTCCTGCGCACCGGAGCCCAGTCGGCCCTGATTCTCGCCCCGGCGGCCACGGTGTGCCTCACCCTGCGCTGGCTGTTCTGGTAGGCGGCCCGTGCCCAGCAGCACCGGCGAAATGCCGCGTTCCTGACGTGGACTGAGGCGTTTAAGAGGCGACAGCGTTAAGCTTCGTCACTATAACGTGCCGCACGGGGCGCGCGGCCCGCCGGCACGCCGTCCTTCCCGCTTCGCGAAAGGCTGCAAGACAGACCCCATGTCCGTTCGCCGTCTCGATCCCCATCAGCCGCCGAGCTTCGCCTTCACCCCGGAGAACCAGGTCTGGGCGCAGGCGACGATCGCCAAGTATCCGCCGGGCAAGCAGGCCTCCGCGGTGATCCCGCTGCTGTGGCGGGCGCAGGAGCAGCACGCGGGCTGGCTGCCGGAGCCGGCCATGCGGCTGGTCGCCGACATGCTCGGCATGGCCTACATCCGCGTCTACGAGATCGCGACCTTCTACACGATGTTCCAGCTGTCGCCCGTGGGCAAGAAGGCCCACGTGCAGGTGTGCGGCACGACGCCCTGCATGCTGCGCGGCGCCGAGGCGCTGGTCGAGGTGTGCAAGAAGCGGATCCACCCCGAGCCGCACCACCTCTCCGCCGACGGCAACTTCTCCTGGGAGGAGGTCGAGTGCCTGGGCGTGTGCGCCAACGCGCCCATGGTGCAGGTGTGGAAAGATACCTACGAGGACCTGACGCCCGAGCTGCTCGAGACGGTGCTCGACGGCTTCGCCAAGGGCACGCCGGTGAAGCCCGGCTCGCAGATCGGCCGCCAGGCCTCCTGCCCGCAGGGCGGCCCGACGACGCTCAAAGATTTCACGAAGGCCGGCAAATAGCGGCGCGTCCGAACGACTGATAAGGGTTCGCAAGTGGCTCTGCAGGACAAAGACCGGATCTTCACGAACATCTACGGCTTCCAGGACTGGGGGCTGGCCGGTGCCAAGGCGCGCGGGCAGTGGGCCGACACCAAGTCGTTCATCGACAAGGGCCACGACTGGATCATCAACGAGGTGAAGGCCTCGGGCCTGCGCGGCCGGGGCGGGGCGGGCTTCCCGACCGGGCTCAAGTGGTCGTTCATGCCCAAGAACGACACCCGGCCGAGCTATCTCGTGATCAACGCCGACGAATCGGAGCCGGGCTCGTGCAAGGACCGCGAGATCATGCGGCACGACCCGCATCATCTCATCGAAGGGGCGCTGATCGCCTCGTTCGCGATGCGGGCGCACACCTGCTACATCTACGTGCGCGGCGAGTTCATCCGCGAGCGCGAGCAGCTGCAGGCGGCCATCGACCAGGCCTACGAGGCCCGGCTGATCGGCAAGAACAACGTGCACGGCTGGGACTTCGATCTCTATGTGCACCACGGCGCCGGCGCCTACATCTGCGGCGAGGAGACGGCCCTGCTGGAAAGCCTCGAGGGCAAGAAGGGCCAGCCGCGCCTGAAGCCGCCGTTCCCGGCCAACATGGGCCTCTACGGCGCCCCGACCACGGTCAACAACGTCGAATCGATCGCCGTAGTGCCGACCATCCTGCGCCGCGGCGGGGCCTGGTTCGCCGGCCTCGGCAAGCCCAACAACACCGGCACCAAGCTGTTCCAGATCTCCGGCCACGTCGAGCACCCCTGCGTGGTCGAGGAGGAGATGGGCATCCCCCTGCGCGAGCTGATCGACCGGCACGCGGGCGGCGTGCGCGGGGGCTGGGACAACCTGCTCGCCGTCATCCCGGGCGGCTCGTCCATGCCGATGATCCCCGCGGCCACCTGCCAGGATCTGACCATGGACTTCGACACCCTGTCGAAGCTCAAGTCCGGCATGGGCACGGCCGCCATCATCGTCATGGACAAGTCGACCGACGTGATCGCCGCCATCCGGCGCATCGCCTACTTCTACAAGCACGAGAGCTGCGGCCAGTGCACGCCCTGCCGCGAGGGCTGCGGCTGGATGTGGCGCGTGCTGCAGCGGATGGAGAAGGGCGAGGCCGAGAAGCGCGAGATCGACCTGCTGTTCGACGTCACCAAGCAGGTGGAGGGCCACACCATCTGCGCGCTGGGCGATGCGGCTGCGTGGCCGGTGCAGGGGCTGATCCGCAACTTCCGCCATGTCATCGAGGCGCGCATCGATGCGCGTCAGGCAGCGCAGCGCCAGGCGGCGGAGTGACGCGATGAAGCTGCACGGCACCATCGAGCGCATCGATGCCAACGACGCCAACCTGCAGGGCTCCGCGTTCGAGAACGTGAACCTCGCGCAATCGCGCTTCCACGATGTGAAGCTGACCGGCGCCACCATCGAGAACGCCTGCCTCGCCGGGCTTGCGATCCGCGACGCCAACCTGAGCGGCATGGCGATCAGCGATTGCCGGCTGGACGACATGACCATCAACGGCATTGCGGTTGGCGACCTGCTGGCGGCTTACAAGGCGCGCAAGGTGTGAGCGATGGACGTCCGCAAGCTCGGCAACATCCTGATGGTCCTGGGCGCGGTCGTTGCCGCGGCGGCATGCGCGTGGTGGTACGCGTTCTATTCCGCCATCGTCCGCGAGGTCACGAGCGTGCCCGGCGGCACCGGCCAGATCAGCGTCATGGATGCCAAGAGCTGTCTTTTCAGCAGCAGCGATTTCTGCGGCCTGATCTCGGGCGCGGCGCGGATGCTTGGCAAGACGCCTTACGAGCCGATGCTGCTTTGGCTGGGCGCGGCCACCCTTGTCATCGGGGCGGTCGTGCGCGTGTCGGCGAAGCCATCCTCTGCCAAGTAGCGGTGCGCGGGACTGACTTGAGGAAAGCGGGAGCGGAGCTGGCATGCCGAAGCAACTGATCATCGACGGCAGGGAGATCGAGGTCGACGACGGCATCACGCTGATCCAGGCCTGCGAGCAGGCGGGCGTGGAGATCCCGCGCTTCTGCTACCACGAGCGCCTGTCGATCGCGGGCAACTGCCGCATGTGCCTCGTGGAGGTGCAGGGCATGCCGAAGCCGGTCGCCTCGTGCGCCATGGGCGTCAACGACCTGCCGCCCAACAAGGACGGCAGCCCGAAGGTGGTGCAGACCCGCTCGGCGATGGTCAAGAAGGCGCGCGAAGGCGTCATGGAGTTCCTGCTCATCAATCATCCGCTCGACTGCCCGATCTGCGACCAGGGCGGCGAGTGCGACCTGCAGGACCAGGCCATGGCCTACGGCATCGGCGGCTCGCGCTACGCCGAGAACAAGCGGGCGGTCGAGGAGAAGTACATCGGGCCGCTGATCAAGACGGCCATGACCCGCTGCATCCAGTGCACCCGCTGCGTGCGCTACATGACCGAGGTCGCCGGCGTCGAGGAGCTTGGCGCCATCGGCCGCGGCGAGGACATGGAGATCACCACCTACCTGGAGCGCGGCATCATCTCGGAGCTGTCGGCCAACGTCGTCGACCTGTGCCCGGTGGGCGCGCTGACGCACCGGCCCTGGGCGTTCAATGCCCGGCCGTGGGAGATGCGCAAGACCGAGAGCATCGACGTCATGGATGCGCTGGGCTCGGCCATCCGCATCGATACGCGCGGGCGCGAGGTGCTGCGCATCCTGCCCCGCAACAACGACGCCGTGAACGAGGAGTGGATCTCGGACAAGGCGCGGCACGTGGCCGACGGGCTGCGCACGCAGCGTCTCGACCGGCCCTACGTGCGCCAGGACGGGCGGCTGAGGCCGGCCTCCTGGGACGAAGCGTTCGCGCTCATCGCCGAGCGGGTGCAGGCAGCAAGCCCGGCCCGCATCGGCGCCTTCGCCGGCGACATGGCGACGGCGGAGGAGATGTTCGCCCTCAAGGACCTGCTCGCACGGCTGGGCTCGCGCAACGTCGAGTGCCGCCAGGACGGCATGGCCATCGACCCGGCCGCCGGCCGCGCGGCCTATCTCTTCAACGCCGGCATCGCCGGCATCGATCAGGCCGATGCGATTCTGCTGGTCGGCTGCAATCCGCGCCTGGAGGCGGCGGTGCTCAATGCCCGTATCCGCAAGCGCTGGCGGACGGGCGCGCTGGCCGTCGGCGTGATCGGCGAGAAAGCGGATCTGACCTACCCGTACGAGTACCTGGGCGCCGGCGCGCAGACCCTCAAGGAGGTCGCCGAGGGCCGGCACAGCTTCGCGGAGACGCTGAAGGCCGCGCAGAGGCCGCTGGTGATCGTCGGTACGGGCGTGGCCGGGCGCGGCGATGGCGCCGCCATCCTCGGGCTTGCGGCCAGGATCGCGCTCGACGCCGGCAAGGGCGCGGCCGCCGCCTTCAACGTGCTGCACACGGCGGCCTCACGCGTCGCCGGCCTCGACCTTGGACTGGTGCCGGAGGGTGGCCGTCTCCTCGACGCCGGCGCCCTCGACGTCGTCTACCTGCTCGGCGCCGACGAGATCGCGCCGGCGCGCCTCGGCAAGGCCTTCGTGATCTACCAGGGCAGCCACGGCGACGCGGGCGCCGCCCGTGCCGACGTGGTGCTTCCCGGCAGCGCCTATACCGAGAAGAGCGGCACCTACGTGAACCTCGAGGGGCGGGCGCAGCAGACCGAGAAGGCCGCCTTCGCCCCGGGCGAGGCGCGCGAGGACTGGGCAATCCTCAGGGCGCTGTCGGCCAAGCTCGGCAAGACGCTGCCCTACGACACCCTTTCCGCGCTGCGGGCCGAGATGTACAAGGCGGCGCCGGGCCTCGCCGCGCTCGAGAGCCTGGCCCCGGCCGAGGTCAAGGGTGTCGAGGCCCTGGCCAAGGCGGCACCGGGAGCCGTCGACGCCGAGCCGTTCCGCAGCTCGGTCGCCGACTTCTACCTCACCAACCCGATCGCGCGGGCCTCGGCGACCATGGCCGAGCTCAGCGCGCTCAAGAGGAACGTCAAGCAGGGGACGACAGGCACGCATGGCTAGCCAATGGTCCTGGGCCGAGATCTGGAGCGGCTTCCTGTACCCGCTCCTGATCCTGGCGTTTCAAAGCATCGTCATCCTGGTGGTGCTGCTGGTGGCGATCGCCTTCCTGCTGCTGATGGACCGCAAGGTCTGGGCCGCCGTGCAGATGCGCCGTGGCCCCAACGTCGTCGGGCCGTTCGGGCTGCTGCAGTCGTTCGCGGACCTGCTCAAGTTCGCGCTGAAGGAGCCGATCATCCCGGCCGGCGCCGACAAGGGCGTGTTCCTGCTGGCGCCGCTCGTCACATCGGTGCTGGCGCTCGCGGCCTGGGCGGTGATCCCGTTCAACGAGAACAGCTGGGGCCGCTGGGTGATGTCCGACCTCAACGTCGGCATCCTCTATATCTTTGCCATCTCCTCGCTCGGTGTCTACGGCGTGATCATGGGGGGCTGGGCGTCGAACTCGAAGTATCCCTTCCTCGGAGCGCTGCGCTCGGCGGCGCAGATGGTGTCCTACGAGGTCTCGATCGGCTTCGTGATCATCACCGTGCTGTTGTGCGTCGGCTCGCTCAACATGACCGAGATCGTCAACGCGCAGAAGGCAGGCCCGGGAACGGTGGCGGGGCTGCCGGCCTCGTTCCTCGACTGGCATTGGCTGAAGCTGCTGCCGATGTTCGGCGTGTTCTTCATCTCGGCGCTGGCCGAGACCAACCGGCCGCCGTTCGACCTGGTCGAGGCGGAATCGGAGCTCGTCGCCGGCTTCATGGTCGAGTACTCCTCGACGCCCTACCTGCTCTACATGCTCGGCGAATACGTCGCCATCACCACCATGTGCGCGCTGACGACGACGCTGTTTCTCGGCGGATGGCTGCCGCCGCTCGACGTCTGGCCGCTGAACGCCGTGCCCGGCATTCTCTGGTTCATCCTCAAGCTCTGCCTCGTGTTCTTCATGTTCGCCATGGTGAAGGCGTTCGTGCCTCGCTACCGCTACGACCAGCTGATGCGGATCGGCTGGAAGACGTTCCTGCCGATCTCGCTGATCATGGTTGTCGTCGTTGCGGG
>JANRIO010000014.1:0-4825 GCA_033764875.1 Hyphomicrobiaceae bacterium
AGCTGCTTGGCCACCTCGGTCTTGCCGACGCCGGTGGGGCCGGAGAACAGGTAGCAGCCGATCGGCTTCTCCGGCTCGCGCAGGCCCGCCCGCGACAGCTTGATGGCGCTGGCCAGCGCGTCGATCGCCTTGTCCTGGCCGAACACCAGGCGCTTCAGGTCCTTGTCGATGTTGGCCAGCACTTCCGCGTCGGACTTGGTGATGGTCTTTGGCGGAATGCGGGCCATGGTGGCCACGGTCGCCTCGACCTCCTTCACCGTGATCTTCTTCTTGCGCTTGGGCTCGGGCAGCAGCATCTGCGAGGCGCCCGTCTCGTCGATCACGTCGATCGCCTTGTCGGGCAGCTTGCGGTCGTTGATGTACTTGGCCGACAGCTCCACGGCGGCCTTGATGGCCTCGCCCGTGTACTTGAGCTTGTGGTACTCCTCGAACACCGGCTTCAGGCCCTTCAGGATCTCGATGGAATCCTCCACCGAGGGCTCCTTGACGTCGATCTTCTGGAAGCGGCGCACGAGCGCGCGGTCCTTCTCGAAGTGCTGCCGGTACTCCTTGTAGGTGGTGGAGCCGATGCAGCGCAGGCCGCCGGCCTGCAGCGCGGGCTTGAGCAGGTTGGAGGCGTCCATGGCGCCGCCCGAGGTGGCGCCGGCTCCGATCACGGTGTGGATCTCGTCGATGAACAGGATCGCGCCGGGCAGGCTCTCGATCTCCTTCATGACGGCCTTCAGCCGCTCCTCGAAGTCGCCGCGGTAGCGCGTGCCGGCGAGCAGCGCGCCCATGTCGAGGGAGTAGATGGTGCTGTCCTTCAGCACCTCCGGCACCTCGCCGTTGACGATCTTGCGCGCCAGGCCTTCGGCGATGGCGGTCTTGCCGACGCCCGGGTCTCCCACGAACAGCGGGTTGTTCTTCTGCCGGCGGCACAGCACCTGGATGGTGCGCATGACCTCGTCGTGGCGGCCGATGAGCGGGTCGATGCGGCCCGTCTTGGCCTTCTTGTTGAGGTTCACGCAGTAGGTGTTGAGCGCATCCTGCGGTTGCTTCTTCTCGTCGCTCTTGTCAGACGTGTTGCTCTCCTCGTCCACGCCGCGCACGCTCCTGGGGTCCGACATGCCAGGGCGTTTGGCGATGCCGTGCGAGATGAACTGGACCGCGTCGAAACGGGTCATCTCCTGCTCTTGCAGGAAATAGGCCGCGTGTGTCTCGCGCTCGGCGAAGATGGCGACGAGGACATTTGCGCCCGTCACCTCCTCGCGGCCGGAGGATTGCACGTGCACGACGGCACGGTGGATCACGCGCTGGAAGCTCGTCGTCGGCTGCGCTTCCGTGGAGCCCTTGACAAAGAGGGAGGACAATTCGTTGTCGAGGTACTCCGTGAGGCGCGTGCGCAGCGCGTCGAGGTCGACGGAGCAGGCGCGCATCACCGCGGACGCGTCGCGGTCGTCGAGCAGCGACAGCAGCAGATGCTCGAGCGTTGCGTATTCGTGGTGCCGCTCGTTGGCGTATTCCAGCGCGCGGTGAAGCGCGGCCTCGAGGCTTTGTGAGAATGCAGGCAAGAGCCGTCACTCCTTTTCCATGATGCACTGCAGCGGATGCTGGTGCTGGCGGGAAAAATCCATCACTTGCGCAACCTTGGTCTCTGCAACCTCGTACGTGTAGACGCCGCACACGCCACGGCCGCGATGGTGAACCTGCAGCATGATCCGCGTTGCGTCCTCGCGGCTCTTGTTGAAGAAGCGCTCGAGCACGTGCACGACGAACTCCATCGGCGTGTAGTCGTCATTCAAGAGCAGCACTTTGTAGAGGCTTGGCTTCTTCGTCTTCGGCCTGGTCTTGGTGACCAAGCCGGTCTTGCCTTCCTCGTCGCCGTTGAAGCCGTTCTTACCGGCCATCCCGATTGTTCCCTGTCCTCGTCCGACCATCGCAAGATTCGCGCCGCCCATCGAAGCTTCCCTTGGGCGACCCACATTCTAGCGACAGCCGGGGAGAGATCGCAAACACCGCCTCGCTGGCAACGCACAGCATATGGGGTCGATCCCGGTTGGTGTGAACATGGTCGCGTCAATTGCGACAAAAAATGGCCCGCGCGCCGATTGGGCGCACGGGCCAAAGGACCTCTTCTCGCCGCGCAGCAGCCCTGCCAGGCAGGGGCGGGCGGCCGCTCGGGCTCAGCGGGCGCTGTTCAGCGCCTTCTCGACCGGCTTGTAGGCTTCCTTCGCCATCTCGGCGTAGAGGTTGCCCACCTTGGACATCTGGTGCATGTAGCCGTCGTAGGCCCGCTTGGCGAAGCCGGTCTGGATCTCGACGGCCTGCTCGACCGACTTGACGGAGAGAAGCTTCTCGAACGTCGCCGTGCCTTCCTCGAAGGAGCGCTTGGTGTAGTCGCTCATCTCGGCGGCGATGGTCTGCATGCCCTTGTTCCACTCGCCGATGGCCTTCATGGCAGCGTCCATGTTGGCCTGGCTGAGCTTCTGGAAATCCTCGATCTTGAACATATTCTGCATGGTGGTCGTCCTCGGTGTTGCCTGGGCGATAGGGTTTACGCGTGAAGGGGCTGATTCCGGTTGCGGCGCAGCGTAAATATATGCACTGCAGCAAAAACGTCAAGCGGATTGTGCGCTGCAATATGCGACACTTTGTAGGCAGTCGTTGAGCGTTTCTTAACCAGTCCTCTTAACCGAGCCCATACCCGCCCCCCTTATCCTGCCTGGCACTGAGAGGCTGAGGTCCGATGGCGTGGGCGCCGGCAAGCGCGTACGCCTCAAAGGTGTCCCAAAAGCGGTGTTCGTGTTGCGACACCGCCGCGGCGACCGGACCCGGCATGAACCGGCACCAAGCCGGACCAACAGGCGTTGACGGAGCGGGAATGACCTTCCCTTATGGCGGGCGCTGGCTCGCGGCATCCTTTTGCAGCCCGGCTGCCCTCGCGGCCCGGGTGGCGCTGATCCTCGCGGTCATCGTCGGCGCGGTCGGCGTCGGCACGGCCGCGCGCGCGGAGGGGGGCGGCCGCAGCGCTGTGCTGGTCGTCGATGCGAACACCGGCAACACGCTCCACGCCAGCAACGCCGACGAGCCCCGCTATCCGGCGTCGCTCACCAAGATGATGACGCTCTACATGGTCTTCGACCTGATCGAGCGTGGCAAGCTCGCCTACCAGACGCCGATCCGCATCTCCGCCAACGCCGCCGCCGCCGCGCCCTCCAAGCTCGACCTCAACGAGGGCGAGGAGATCCAGCTCATCGACGCCATCCGCGTGCTCATCACCAAGTCCGCCAACGACGTGGCGATCGCGGTTGCCGAGCACATCGCCGGCAGCGAGGCCGCCTTCGCGCGCGCCATGACCCAGAAGGCGCACCAGATCGGCATGACCGCCACCACCTTCCGCAACGCCTCGGGCCTGCCGGATCCCGGCCAGCTGACCACGGCCCGCGACATGGCGACCCTGGCGCTGCGGCTGCAGGACGAGTTCCCGCAGCACTACGTCCTGTTCGGCACCCGCACCTTCGCCTACAAGGGCGAGACCTTCCGCAACCACAACACGCTGCTGTTCCACTACGAGGGCGCCGACGGCATCAAGACGGGCTATACGCGTGCCTCGGGCTTCAATCTCGTGTCGTCCGTCCGCCGCGGCAACAAGCACGTCGTGGGCGTGATCTTCGGCGGCGCCAGCGCGGCAACGCGCAACAACGCCATGCGCACCTATCTCAACATGGGGCTGGTGAAGGCCTCGCCCGTGCGCACGCGCAAGGGCGTGCCGATGCTGATTGCGCGCAAGGGCGGGCCCGAGCGCGTCGCCAGCGTGCCCGCTCCGCGCCCCGTCTCGCGCTCCGAGCCGGCCAGGCCGGCCGCCAACGACGGGGAGCGCGCGGAAAGCCCTGCCGAGCCGCAGCACGTGAGCCAACCTGCCGGCAAGGTCGAGCTCACCATGGTGCGGGTCAAGCCGCTCCCGGTTTCGGGCGGCACGGCGTCCCGCGAGCCCGCGCTGAGGCCGGCCCGCGAGGATAGCCTCGTGATACCGGCGCGCGCCATCGGTCCGGGACCCGGCGCGCCGCCGTCGACGCTCGAGGCGCAGGCGCAGCGGCTGCAGCGCGGCGGCCCGTCGGCCTCCGATCCGGTCGCGCCGGTGGCACGCCCCAGGCCGCCGGTCGCCGACGCCAGGCCGCTGCCCAGGGAGCCCCAGGCGGGCGCGCGTTTCCACATTCAGATCGGCGCCTTCCCGTCCGTGCAGGAGGCCGAGCGCCAGCTCGCCGCCAACAAGGGACGGGCCGCGCCGCTGGCCCATGCCAAATCCTTCACGCAGCCCGTGCAGCAGGGCGACAAGACGCTCTACCGCGCCCGCTACGCCGGACTGGAGTCGGCCGATGCGACCCGGGCCTGCGAGGCCCTCAAGCAGCAGGGCGTCGCCTGCCTCGTGCTCAAGTCGGAGTGACGGCGGGCGGCGGTCCTAGCCCTCGAGGGGCCGGGACAGGCGGCCGGCGAGGTCCTGGATGAACTGCCAGGCGACGCGGCCGGAGCGGGCTCCTCGCGTCACCGACCACTCCAGCGCCTCGCGCCGCAGCGCCTCATCTGCGATGTCGAGCCGGTGGTGGCGCGCGTAGCCGGCGACCATCTCCAAATAGTCCTGCTGGCTGGCGTTGTGGAAGCCGAGCCAGAGGCCGAAGCGGTCGGACAGCGACACCTTCTCCTCGATCGCCTCGCCGCCGTGGATCGCGGTCGCGCGCTCGTTGTCGATCATGTCGCGCGGCATCAGATGGCGGCGGTTCGAGGTGGCGTAGAAGATCACGTTGTCGGGCCGGCCCTCGACGCCGCCCTCGAGCACGGCCTTCAGCGA
>JANRIO010000118.1:0-47271 GCA_033764875.1 Hyphomicrobiaceae bacterium
GGCCCGAGACCGGGCAGGTGTGCCATTCGTTGATGGTGGTGTGGAACTGGATGCCGGGGTCGGCGGATGCCCAGGCGGCATGGCCGATCGCTTCCCAGAGCTGGCGTGCTTTCAGCGTCCTCGTCACCTTGCCGGTGATGCGCGCGGTCAGCGACCAGTCGCCGTCGTTCTCGACCGCCCGCAGGAAGTCGTCGGTGACCCGAACCGAGTTGTTGGAGTTCTGGCCGGAGACGGTGAGGTAGGCCTCCGAATCCCAATCGGTGTCGTAGATCGCGAAATCGATGTCCTTGTAGCCCTGCCGCGCGAACTGGATCACGCGCAGGACGTAGTTCTGCGGAACGTGGTCGCGCCTGGCGTCGCGAACCGCGGCCTTGAGCTTGGGGTTGCGCTGCGGATCGAAGCAGGCCTCGCCCTCGGCCTCGCAGTTGACGCAGGCTTTCATGATGGCCTTGAGCCGGGCCTGGCAGATCTTGGAGCCGGTGACGAGCGCGGCGACCTTCTGCTCCTCCTTCACCTTCCAGTTGATGTAGTCCTCGATGTCGGGATGGTCGACGTCGAGGACGACCATCTTGGCGGCGCGGCGCGTGGTGCCGCCCGACTTGATGGCGCCGGCCGCGCGATCTCCGATCTTGAGGAAGCTCATCAGTCCCGACGAGCGTCCGCCGCCGGACAGCTTTTCGTTCTCGCCGCGCACCTTGGAGAAGTTGGTGCCGGTGCCGGAGCCGTATTTGAAGAGGCGCGCCTCGCGCACCCAAAGGTCCATGATGCCGTTCTCGTTGACGAGGTCGTCCTCGATGGACTGGATGAAGCAGGCATGCGGCTGGGGATGCTCGTAGGCCGAGGTGGAGGCCGTCAGCTCGCCGGTGAAGGGGTCGACGTAGTAGTGGCCCTGGCCGGGCCCGTCGATGCCGTAGGCCCAGTTGAGGCCGGTGTTGAACCACTGCGGGCTGTTGGGGGCGCCCATCTGCATGGCCAGCATGTAGCGGTGCTCGTCGAAGAAGGCGCGCGCGTCCTCCTCGCTCGTGAAGTAGCCGCCCTTCCAGCCCCAGTAGGTCCAGGTGCCGGCGAGCCGGTCGAACACCTGGCGCGCGTCGGTCTCGCCGACGATGCGCTCGGCCGTGGGCTTCTCGGCCAGCGCCTTGTCGTCCGGCACGCAGCGCCACAGCCACGAGGGCACCTGCGTCTCCTCGACCCGGCGCAGGGCGGCGGGCACGCCGGCCTTGCGGAAGTACTTCTGCGCCAAGATGTCGGCGGCGACCTGGCTCCATTGCTCGGGCACGTCGAAGCCGGCGAGCCGGAACACGACGGAGCCATCGGGATTCTTGATCTCGGAGGTGGCGCGACGGAACGGGATCTTCTCGTAGGGTGATTTTCCGGCCGTGGTGAAGCGCCGCTTGATCTGCATTGTCGTATGGCCCCGTAGGTGAGTGGGGCACGTGGAACGCAAGCACCGGCCACATGCCGTGAATGTCGATAGCTTTGCTACTCCGGCGCGCACGACGGCTGCCCAGGGTGGGCGGCCGGGTCACTCAGAGCCTCTTGCACGCAGCAGGTCGCGATCGGGACACACCCTCTCGAGCCGGGAAAGCGGGTGCTCTCCAGGCAGACCGACCTTCGCCGCGCCCGCAACGGCGGGATGCGACGATGACTGATTTCAGATTGGGCGGTGATGGCCGAATGGCCGCCGCCCGATGAGGCAAAACTATGACGATTCGAGTCCGGCCAAAAGGGGTCACCACACTGTCTGGTAGGTTGCAGCTACGCGAACCACTAGATCTAGTGGGCCCGACAACTGGACGCCGGAGGGTGTGGAAGGGCTGGCGCTATCGCTTGGAATGCCAGGGCTTTTGCCGCCGACTGCTATCCATTGGTGCAATCGAATGCACCGGGATCCACAGCTCGTGCACCACTATGCGCGATTCCGGAGAGGCCAGCTGTTGCAGTTCTGCCGCTGGTTTTCGACACTCCGGCCGCATGGACTTGCGCTGCGGCCGGTGCCATAAGCGGCTCGTTCGCCGCACGCCGGGAGCGGTGCTCCTCA
The DNA here is from genome assembly GCA_033764875.1 of Hyphomicrobiaceae bacterium. GTDB lineage: Bacteria > Pseudomonadota > Alphaproteobacteria > Rhizobiales > Hyphomicrobiaceae > AWTP1-13. The sequence continues at coordinate 2,042 of JANRIO010000118.1, forward strand.
GCCGGCATCGCCACCTGCGGCTCGCCCGCCAGACGAGGACATCCGATGGGAATCTTCAGCGAGATCTTCAGCTGGTGGGGCGGCAACACCTGGTCGAACCGTATCTATACGGCGCTGCGCGGCGCCTACGTCGGCACCGATGCCATGGGCAACCGCTACTACCAGCAGAGCAAGGGCGTCGGCCCGCTGGGCGTGCCGCGCCGCTGGGTGATTTTCAAGACCATGGCGGAGGCCTCGCTCATCCCGCCCGAGTGGCACGGCTGGATGCACTATACGACGGACACGCCCCCGACCCAGGAGGCCCACAAGGCCAAGCCGTGGGAGAAGCCTCACCGGCCCAACATGACCGGAACCCGCGAGGCCTATCGGCCGCAGGGCAGCATCCTGGCGCAGGGCAAGCGGCCCAAGGCCACCGGCGACTACACGCCGTGGCAGCCGGGCTGAGACGTGCCGGGCGCGGCGAGGCTGCGTCATGCTCGCGCCGTTGTTGGCGCGCATGAGGAACGCTGCCTCGACACTTTCCCCATTGAAGCGAGAGACGCGCGCCTGCCTCAAGAGCTTCTCAGGATCGGCGCCGGTCGCCGGGCGGGCCGGTTGCTCCGGCGGGCTGCCATGCACGCTGCGCCGCTGGTGGTTGCGCTCTGCGCCTCGGCACCCGCAGGCCTGGCCCAGCGCATCGACAACTCCGTCGCCGTGTTCGCAGCGCTGGACAAGGTGACGGCCAAGATCTCTCGTCTCGAGGTGCCGCTCAATCAGACCGCGACCTTCGGCTCCCTGAAGGTGACGCCGCGCTCCTGCTACACGCGCCAGCCCACCGAGCAGCCCAAGACCACCTCCTTCGTCGAGATCGACGAGATCATGCTCGAGGGCAAGGAGAAGCGTCTGTTCACGGGCTGGATGTTCGCGCAGAGCCCCGGCCTCAACGCCGTCGAGCATCCCGTGTTCGACGTCTGGCTCACCGATTGCAGCTTCCCGCGCAACCCGAGCCCGCCGCGCCCCTCCGCCTCGACGACGCCGGGAGCTGGACCGGCGCAGGTGCTGCCCCAGCAGCAGGAGGAGCCGCGGCGGCGGCGCCCGCCGCGCTGAGCGGCGGACTGGGAGACATCCAGCAGTCCTGAAACGAAAAAGCCCTGGCGCCCGAGGCCAGGGCTTCGTCCTGCAATCGCGTATGGGGGGACCGCGCGCAGGTGGGGGTGCGAGGGACGCTTCGATGCGATTGCCGATGTCGGGCTTCTCTAAGCGTCGACATCAATGTCGGTGGAAAGGGCCCGCGCGGCAAGATATTCCACGCGCCCCTGTGGATAAGGCAACGATTGCCGCGGTGTGGCAGCTACGCCCGCTCGCGCGCTGCGCCCGGATGCTCCTTGCCGAGCGTGGCAAGCACCGTCGCGACGATGCCGGAGGCATTGAGCCCCGCCGCCTCGTACATGCGCTCCGGCTTGTCGTGCTCGATGAAGGTATCGGGCAGCATCATCGGCCGCACCTTGAGGCCGCTGTCGAGCAGCCCCGCGACGGCGAGATACTGCAGCACCTGCGCGGAGAAGCCGCCCGAGGCGCCCTCCTCGACCGTGATCAGCATCTCGTGGCCGCGTGCCAGCCGCGCCACCAGGTCCTGGTCGAGCGGCTTGGCAAAGCGCGCGTCCGCCACGGTCGCGGGCAGGCCCAGCGCCGCCAGCTGATCCGCCGCCTTCAGGCATTCGGCAAGCCGCGTGCCGAGCGACAGGATGGCCACCGCCGAGCCCTCGCGCAGAACCCGGCCCTTGCCGATCTCGAGCGGGATGCCGACGGGCGGCAGCGCCACGCCGACGCCCTCGCCCCGCGGATAGCGGAAGGCGGACGGGCGATCGTCGATGGCGACCGCCGTCGCCACCATGTGCTTGAGCTCGGCCTCGTCGGCCGCCGCCATCACCACGAAGCCCGGCAGGCAGCACAGGTAGGCGAGGTCGAAGGAGCCCGCGTGCGTCGGGCCGTCGGCCCCGACGAGGCCGGCGCGGTCGATGGCAAAGCGCACCGGCAGCCGCTGGATCGCGACGTCGTGCACCACCTGGTCGTAGGCGCGCTGCAGGAAGGTCGAGTAGATCGCCGCGAACGGCTTGAAGCCCTCGGTCGCAAGCCCCGCCGCGAACGTCACCGCGTGCTGCTCGGCGATGCCGACGTCGAAGGTGCGCTCGGGGAACTCGCGCCCGAACAGGTCGAGCCCGGTGCCGCTCGCCATGGCGGCGGTGACGGCGACGATCTTGTCGTCGCCCCGCGCCGCCTCGATGAGGCTGTTGGCGAACACCCGCGTGTAGCTCGGCGCGTTGGGCTTCACCGTCACCTGCGCGCCGGTGACCACATTGAAGCGATTGACGCCGTGATACTTGTCGTCGGAGGCTTCCGCCGGCGGGTAGCCCTTGCCCTTCTTGGTCACCACGTGCACGAGGATCGGGCCCTGCCGCGCGTCGCGCACGTTCCTCAGCACCGACAGCAGCGTGTAGAGGTCGTGCCCGTCGATGGGCCCCACGTAGTAGAAGCCGAGCTCCTCGAACAGCGTGCCCCCGGCCCACAGCGTGCGCGTCATCTCCTCGGCGCGGGCGGCCCTGCGCTCCCAGGCCTTGGGCAGGTTGCGCGCGAGCTGCTTGGCGATGTCGCGCAGGTGCAGGTAGGTGCCGCTTGAGGAGATGCGGGCGAGATAGTTCGACAGGGCGCCGACGGGCGGCGCGATCGACATGTCGTTGTCGTTGAGGATGACGATCAGGCGCTCGTTGCGGGCGCCGGCGTTGTTCATGGCCTCGTAGGCCATGCCCGCGCTCATGGCGCCGTCGCCGATGACGCACACGACATTGCGCGTCTCGCCCTTGAGATCGCGCGCGACCGCCATGCCGAGGCCGGCCGAGATCGACGTCGAGGAATGGGCCGCGCCGAACGGGTCATAGGTGCTCTCGGCGCGCCGCGTGAAGCCCGAGAGTCCACCGCCCTGGCGCAGCGTCCGGATGCGGTCGCGGCGGCCGGTGAGGATCTTGTGCGGATAGGCCTGGTGGCCGACGTCCCAGATCAGCCGGTCGTGCGGCGTGTCGAAGACGTGGTGCAGCGCCACCGTCAGCTCGACGACGCCGAGCCCCGCGCCCAGATGGCCGCCGGTGACGGAGACGGCATCGATGGTCTCCTGGCGCAGCTCGTCGGCAAGCTGCCGCAGGTCCTTCTCCGGCACCCGGCGCAGGTCCTCGGGCGTCGTGACGCTGTCGAGCAGCGGGGTCTTTGAGCCTGTGCCCGGCGATGGGCTGACGGGCGGCTTCTTGGCCTTGGACATTGGCACCTACGGAGCGAGGGACGGCATGGGCGCGGGAGGAGCCCCGCAGCCGGCCGGGAAACGAGGTACTATAAGACGGCCGACTGTCACAATACGAGCTTTAGGAGGTCGCAGGGCAGGCGCAGCGAGTTCTGTCAACAGCATACGGATACGCCAGCCGCGGTCAGTTTCCCGACAGGGCGAGCGTGAGCGTGCTCCAGATGCGCACGCTGCCGTCGGCCCCGGCCGCGTAGATCTTGCGCCCGTCGCCCGAAAAGGCCAATGCCTTCAGAGGTCCCACGCCGATCTTCAGGGTTCTGGGCGGCGTGCCGGCCCAGGTGTCCCACAGCCGGACGCTGCCGTCCTCGCCGGCCGATGCGAGCAGGCGATCGCCCGGCGCGAACGCGACCGCGGCCACCCGGCCCTCGTGCAGCTTGAGGCTGCGCGTGCCGCGCGCATTGGCCGTCGACCACAGGCGCACCATGCCGTCGGCATCGCCGCCGGCGATGGCCCAGCCGTGCGAGGCAATGTCCAGCGCACTTGTCGAGATCTCCGGCAGGCGCCAGAGGCGGACGAGCCGGCCGCCCTCGCTGCGCGTGCGCGCCGGATCGAGCTGCCACAGCCGCAGCAGCCGGTCCGGCCCGGTGAAGGCGATCGTGCCCCGCGACCGCGCCGCGGCCACGAAGCGGGCCTGGAACGGGGCGCTCCCCGGCACCTCGAGGGAGGCGGGCGCGGACGAGGGCGTGCGCACGTCGAACACGGCGATGGCTCCGCCGGCATTGATCGCCGCGAAGCGGTTGCCGTCGACCAGCGGAGCGAGGCCCGTGACGGCGAGCTCGCCGTGCTGGAACTGCGCGACCTTCTCGGCCTTCTCGATGTCCCACAGCACGATGGTGCCGCTTCTGTGGCCGGACAGGACGCGGCGGTCGCCAGCGTAGGCGGCGAGCGCGGTGGCAGGCCCGTCGTCGAGCTCGACGGTCCGCTGCAGGGCCAGCGCCCCGGCGCTCCACACCTTGAGCGTCCCATCGGCCGCGGCGGTGACGATGCTGCGGCCCTGGTCGGCGAGCGCAATGGCCTCCACGGCTCCTTTGTGGCCGGTGAGCTGGCCGAGCTGGGAGAGATCGCCGGTCTGGCTCGCCAGCACCGCCTGGCCCCGGCCCTGGACCTGTGGCTGCGGCGTCGGCTGCGGATCCTGCAGGTAGACGGCGGCGGAGGCGATGGCGATGCCGATCAGCAGCTTCGCCGCCACCGAGCGCCAGCGCCCGGGCGCGCCCAGGCGCGGCATGCGTCGCGGCCGCGGCACGCGCTTTTCTGCTTTCTTCGGCAGCGCCTTGACCGCACGCGGCCGCTCGGCCAATGCCACGGCCGGCTTCGCCGCGGCGGGCTTTGCGGCGGCAGCCGGCGGCCGGCCGCCGGCCTCGGCCTTGGCGGCGGCTGCCTTGGGCGGCGCCGGCGCGGCCTGCCCGCGGTGCTTGCGCAAGCCCTCGATGAAGTCGAGCAGCTGCCCCTTGGCCTGTGGCGCATCAGGCGGCGCCGGCACCAGGGCGGGCTGCGGCGCCGGCGGCCCCGCCGGCGGGATGTCCGCCGCAGCCGCCGCTTCTGGCTTTGCCCGCCGCGCCTCGCTGCGCAGACCGAGCGCCTCGCGCAGCCCGCGCCCTTCGCCGGCGCCGCGCCGCGGGCTCGGGGCGAGCAGCATGCCGCGCCACTCGGCGATCGACTGCGGGCGCTCCTTGACGTCGAGGCGCAGCGACTTGTCGATGGCCTCCAGGAAGCCCGGCCGGTAGGAGCTCAGCGCCGCCTCCCGCGCCGGCACGTAGTCGTCGTTGACCATGCGCGTGGGGGCATCCGGAGGCCGCTTGCCGGTGATGGCGTGGTAGAGCGTGCCGCCGAGCGCGTAGATGTCCGTCCACGGCCCCTGCTGCCGGGCATCGGTGGAATACTGCTCGTAGGGGCTGTAGCCCGGCTTCACCAGCGCGCTGACCGTCTTCGAGTGGGCGATGATGTCGCCGCGGGCCGAGCCGAAATCGATCAGGACCGGCGCCCCGTCCTTGCGGATGATGATGTTGTCGGGCGCGATGTCGCGATGCAGGAACTGGCCCTTGTGCACCACGTCGAGCGCATCGAGCAGCGGCGTCAGGATGGCGTCGAGCTCGGCCTGTCGGGGCGCGCGCTTGAGGCCCTTGAGCCACGCCTTGAAGCTGCCGCCCTCCTCGAACTTGAGCACCATGTAGCCGGTGCTGTTGGCGCGGAAGTAGCGGTAGACCTGCACGATGTTGGGATGCGCGAACTTGGCCAGCGTCTGCGCTTCCTCGATGAAGCGCTCCAGTCCCCAGGTGTAGTCCTCCTTGCACTCCTCCGAGCGCGGGAATGCCTCGTCGCCCCGGCGGGCGGCGTAGTCGGCCGGGAAATACTCCTTGATGGTCACGAGGCGGGCCAGCGCCGGCTCCTCGGCGAGATAGGTGATGCCGAAGCCGCCCGCGCCCAGCACGCGCTTGATTCGGAAGTCGCCGACGAGCTCGTGTCCCGCCGCGAGCGCGGGCAGGTGCGCGCCGGGCGTCGACGGCTGGAGCTTGGGGTCGTCTGCCATCAGGGCACGCAGCATGGGTGCCAAGTGCCTTCCGCGAACGCACTTTGCCGCCCCGCTCCGATCCTCGCGCCCCCCTTGGCGCCGGTCTCGGCCCGGCTCCTGGCCCTGCCCTCGTCTGTGCGACCCATCGACCTTGCCCGATGCCTTCAGGACCACAGATCTTCCAACCCGCGGAAGAAACGCGTGTGACTGCGACGTGCGGCTGCCTCTCGACGTCCTCGATGCCGCAACAGTGGGTGAAGCAATATGGCGGAACGATGGGCCGCCTGTCAGCGCCTTCCTGCGGGAGGCCCTCTCCGCCATGCCGGGGGTGCCTTGCTCCTGCCCTCATGTTGCATCAGCGTCGCCCGAACAGAGGCGGAAGCATGCCTGTGCGTAACTTTCTCACCATCGCCGGATCGATACTCGCGCTGACGCTCGCCGCCACGCCCGCAAGCGCGGCCGATGCGGGTCTGGTGCCGCTGCTTCTCGAGAAGCTGGGTCTGGCGCGGGCCTTCCTCGAGGCCCTTCTGGCTGCAGGCTACCGCCGCCAGCCCGCCCTGGTTCTGGCCCTGTCGGCGCTACTTGCGGTGCCGGTGCTGGCGGCCTTCTCCCTGCTGACGCTGAGGCTGTCGCGAGGGCTCTCCCGGCACCGGCTTCGCGCCACCCGGCCCACGCCCGCCCCCCGGCCTGTCGTCCGCGACCCGCGTCCGCAGAGCGGCGTACCGGCGTGGCCGGCGCAAGCCTGGCTGCAGATGGAGGGCAATACTTTCGCCGTTCCGATCGCGGCCGATCTCGTGAGCATCGGCCGGCACGAGGACAACGTGGTCAACATCGGCGACGCCTCGGTGCACCGCTACCACGCCATCATCCACCGCAGCTCCGACGCGCATTTCATCATCACCGACATCAGCGGCGAGACCGGCAACGGCGTGCGCGTCAACGGCGAGCTGCGGCAGCACGCCCGCCTTGTCCACGGCGACCGCATCGAGCTGGGCCGCGCGCGTCTCACCTTTGCCGCTGTTCCCCATTGAACTGTCGCGATTCGCTCACGCCGACCAATGGCGGACAACGGGCGTCGCGACCACACCGGAGGACCACATGAAGGACGACAGCAACGCCGCCCAGCCCGAAGCCAACGGCCAGGGCGCCTCCGCCAAGAGCCGCATCCTCGGGTCGCTGCGCGACGCGCTCAATGCGGCCAGCCGCGACGACCGCTCCGGCGCCTACCGCATCGAGGCCAAAGAGGAGCCGGCTCCTGCGCCTCCCGCGGCCCCCGCCCCGGAGGCGCCTGCCGCCAAGGCCTCCGCGCCGCCGCCGCCCCTGCCGGCTCCGCCCGGGGCCCCCGGGCCCGTCAGCGCTGCCGATGCCCTGCGCGAAGCCAAGGCGCGCACGCGCGAGCCTTTCGAGGACCCGACCACCATCGCGGTCCGGGGCGGCAGAGGCCAGGCTCCGGTCGCCGTCGCCCGCCCGGCGGCCCCGGTCCCCCCGGTCGCGGCCGCCAACGACGATGCCGCGCCGAGGACCCAGGCGCTGCGTGGCAAGCCCAAGATCACACGGACGAATTTCCATCAGGATCCGGTCGTGGCGTGGCTTGTGGTGGTGGGCGGACCCGGGCTCGGCGCCTTCCGCCCCGTCTACGAGGGCAACAACGCCGTCGGCCGCAGCAAGAGCCAGCGCATCCCCATCGACTTCGGCGACGAGACCATCTCGGCCGAGGAGCAGGCCTACATTCGGTACGATTCGGTGGACCGGTCGTTTCTGTTCGTGCCAAATCTCGCAAAGACAAATATCGTCTCCGTCAACGACAAGAAGCCGACAGGCGCCGTGAAACTCGAGATGATGGATGTGATCCGGATGGGCCAGACCCAGCTCGCCTTCGTTCCGTTCTGCGGCGAGGCGTTCGATTGGTCGGAGCTCTCCGAGCTCAAGGAGTAGCAGTGGGCTTCGAATACGCAAGCCGGGCCAGCAAGGGAGCGCGCGACTATCAAGAGGATGCGATCGCGATACACGCCCTGGCCAACGACGGCGCCGTAAGCGAGGCCGCCAACGGCAGCGCCAGCAGGCTGGCGGTCGTGCTGGCTGACGGCATGGGCGGACACGCGGGCGGCGCGCGCGCCAGCGCCATCGCCTGCGGGCACTTCCTCGCCGCCTACGCGCAGACGCAAGGCGAGACGCCGCAGCGGCTCGCCCAGTCCCTCGAGATCGCCAACCTCGGCATCTTCGAGGAGGTCGAGGCGAATCCGGCGCTCAACGGCATGGGCTGCACGCTGGTCGGAACCGTATTCGGAGCCGACGGCATCGAGTGGATCAGCGTCGGCGACAGCCCCCTGTTCCTCGTCCGCAAGCACGAGATCGTGGTGCTAAACGAGGATCACTCGCTGGCGCCCGAGATCGACAAGCTGGCTGAGGCCGGCAAGATCAGCTGGGAGGAGGCGCAGGCGGATCCGCGCCGGCACTTCCTGCGCTCCGCCCTCACCGGCGGCGATATCGAGCTTGTCGATGCCTCCGTCCGCCCGCTGGCGCTGCAGGCGGGCGACATCGTCATCCTCTCGAGCGACGGCATCCACACGCTCGGTCACGACGACATTCGCGACGTGGCGGTGGGACAGGCAGCACGCGGACCGGCGGCAATCGCCGAAGGCTTGCTCGAGCACGTCGCCGCGCGCCGGCAGCCCTACCAGGACAATACCACCATCGTCGTCGCGCTCGTGCGGTGAAGGCTTGGGCGGCGGCCGGCGGCCACCCGTCAATATGCGCCCGCGGGCACAATTCGAGTGCCGCGGGCAGCCGTTGGCTGTCGGCAGTCCACTAGCTTATTGTACGATAACGGATCGAAATGGGACAACTCGCCACCAATCCGGCAACGGAAAAATAACCTGCGGCCACGCAAGCCATTGCAACGCTCTGAAACTCATATACAAGACAGAAATCGGACGCGGCATCGTCGGGAATAACGGAGCGAGTGCACCGGGCGCTGGGCAAGCAACCGGTGCAAGATCATGCCTTGGCGGGCAGCGCGTCCCAGGCAATTGGCCGGGTGGCACGAAATGACGAAATGGGAATACGAGCGCATCGACCTCAACAATCTCGGCCGCACCGAGACCGACATAGACGTCCTTAACGGGGCGGGCGCGCAAGGCTGGGAGCTGGTGTCGATCAATAGCTGCAACATCGCCATCCTCAAGCGCGCGGTGGCGGCCCCGGCCCCCACGCGCGCGACCAAGAGCTCGGCTGCCGCAGCGCCTGCCGCCAGCGCCCCCGCCGCTCCGCGCAGCAAGTAGCCGTTGCCGCTCTTGCCCCGCACCAGCCCGCGGAAGGCAGGAAAGGCCGGGTGATCCCGGCTCCGCAGAGGCTGCCGCGGCTCCGGCGCGGCAGCCGCGCCCGGTCAGCGGCGCGCGCGCAGGCTGCTCTGATAGAGGTTGATCTCCTCCTCGATACGGCTGGCGGCATGGCGCCAGTCGCCGGTCACCGGCGCGCCCGGCGCGGGCGCGGCGTGCTGCGTGGGCGCAGGCGGCGGCGATGGAGCGAAGCTTGGTGCCGGCGACTCGTAGCGCGACTGCGGCTGCGTGCCGTACGTCGCGGGCTGGGAGCCGTAGGACGGCGGTTGCGTGCGCGAGTAGCCGCCCTGCTGGATGTAGCGGTCCTGCTCGAGCGGCTGTGCCGTCTGCCGCACGGCGTCGTAGCGCCCCTTCGGCAGCGCCCCCAGCTTGGAGGAGAGCGCCCGCAACTCCTCGAGCGCCACGGTGCGGCGTTGGTTGTGCTCGGCTGCGAACTGGCGCACCTGCTCGCGCAGGCGCTCGTCGGCAACGTTCAGCGCTTCGCCGAGGCCCCGGACGAGCTGCTGCTCGCTGTCCGCCATCTGGCGCATCCTTTCGCGCATCATTTCGAGTTGCTCAAGCAATGTGGTCATGATGGTCACTCGGCCCTGGTTGCACGACACACTGAAACAGACGGAATGGGCACACAGCTCAACGCGGCCCGCGCCCTGCCCGACTCTGATACGGCGATTCGTCCTCCCCTCCGCCATGTCCGAGTTGCCTGACCCACAGATTCGCGATCCTGTGGAAATCCGGGCACTGAGCGAGCCCACGAGCAAAACGCCCCCGGAGCCGGCTCCGGGGGCGTTGCAAAGCATCGGTGCGCGCAAAGGGCGATCGGCCCCGACGTATCACTCAGTCGACGACGAACGCTTGCCGCGCTTGGGCTTCGTCGATGCCGGATCGAAGGCAGCCGTGCCGTCGAAGCCCCCGCCGCCGAACTTCTGCCAGGTCACCGTCACCCGGGCTCCGAGGTTGGCGCGCGGAAACAGGTCGGCCACATCGGTATTGTACATGCGGATGCAGCCTTTGGAGACGGCGGTGCCGATCGTCCAGGGCGCGTCGGTGCCGTGGATGCGATAGGTGCTGGAGCCGAGATAAAGCGCCCGGTTGCCCAGCGGGTTCATCGGGTGGCCGCCCGGCACCCACCGCGGCAGCCGCGGATTCTCGGCGATCATGGCGGGCGTCGGCGTCCAGGAGGGATTGATGCGCTTGTTGGTCACGCTCGTGACCCCCGACCAGCGGCTCTGCTCGCGCGGGATCGCGATCGGGTAGCTGACGGCCTGCCCGGGCTGGGTGACGAAGTAGAGCCGGCGGTCGCCGAAGCTGACCACGATCTCGCCCTTCTTGTAGCTCGGGCTGAAGCCGACGATCTGGCGGCCGCTGCCGCCGATGGTCTCGTCGCCGCCCCAATCCCAGAACAGTTGCGCGGCCGCGGGCCTCGCCTCGAGCGTCATGAGCGAAAGGCCGAGCCCGGCGGCAAAGGCGGCGCGGCACAGCAGACGAGCGTACATTGTCGACGGCTCCTCTCTTAATCCGATCCGGGGCGACCCGGAGTATCGTCCTTGGCCCAATCTCGGCCCGATCTATCCCGACCGCGGTGGCCCGGCTCCGCCGATCGCCCCGGTGGACAGACCCGTCGGTGCCAAACCCTCGCAAGCAATCAGCTTGCGGCGTGATCCTCAATAGCCAAAGCTCGACGCCGGTTCCATCCCAAGTCCGTTGAACCTGCGAAGATCGTATGGAAAAGATTGCCGGCGGATCGGGAGAAGCGCAACTGGCAGGCGCGGCGGGCGCCTCGGGAAGCTTGGGATTCCATGGCCCTGTGCGCTTTTCGCCACAAGCATCGAACTGGAAAAACCTTGTTCTGCAGACAGTTGCGCTCAAGCCGAAGCTGCCTCCCGTCCCCGGCGGCGTGCGCAGCGCCCGTCCCGGACGCGCCGCCCCCCAGACCCCTTCGCCGCGCGGCCCGCGCCATGGCGGCCTTGGCGATCCTGGTGGGGCTGGCACTGCCGGCCGGCAAGGCGTCGGCCTGGGACCCGAGCAGCCCGGAGGGGGCGACGGGCTTCTTCGCGCAGCCGGCTGCGCGCGCGCGCAGCTTCATGGTGGCGACGGCGCATCCGCTGGCGTCGGAGGCGGGGCGCGAGATCCTGCGGCAGGGCGGCAGCGCGGCCGACGCAGCGGTTGCCATCCAGCTCGTGCTGGGGCTTGTCGAGCCGCAGTCCTCCGGACTGGGCGGCGGCGCCTTCGCGCTGGTCTGGGACGCGCGCAGCAAGCGTCTCACCGCGCTCGACGGACGCGAGACGGCGCCCGCCTCGGCTCGGCCCGACCGCTTCCTCGCCGAGGGCAGGCCGATGCCCTTCCGGGACGCGGTGCTGAGCGGGCTTAGCGTCGGCACGCCGGGCACGCTGCGGTTGCTGGAAACGCTGCACAAGGCGCACGGACGCCTGCCATGGAACGCGCTCGTCGGCCCGGCTCTGCGCCTTGCCGAGGACGGATTCCGCGTCACCCGGCGGCTCAGCGTGCTGCTCTCGGCCGATCCCGCCGACACGTTCACGCCTCCAGCCCGCGACTATTTCTTCGATCGCCTCGGCAGCGCCCGCCCCGAGGGCTACCTGCTGCGCAATCCCGAGTACGCCCGCCTCCTGCGCGCCATCGCCCGCGACGGCGCGGCGGCGCTCTACGCGGGCGAGGCGGCCGACGCCATCGTCGCCGCGGTTGCAACGGCACACGGACGCGGCGGCGATCTCACGCGGGGCGACCTCGCCGGCTACTCGGTGATCGAGCGCGAGCCGCTGTGCTTCGCCTACCGCACCTATCGCATCTGCAGCATGGGGCCGCCGTCCTCGGGCGGCATCGCACTGGCCCAGACCCTCGGCCTGGTCGAGCCGCTGCCGCTGGGCGAGGGGCCGCGCGCGGCCATGAACGCTCGGGCCTTGCACGCCATCGCCGAGGCCGAGAAGCTCGCCTACGCCGATCGTGACCGCTACGTCGCCGACCCCGCCATGGTGCGCCAGCCCACGGGCCTGCTCGCCGCTGCCTACCTGGGACGCCGGCGCGCGCTCATCGATCCGCACGCCGCCATGCCGAGGCCCCCGCCCGGCCGGCCGGAGGAGGTGGGCGCCGCGCGCTCCGGCGTCGACGCCACGATGGAGACCGCCGGCACCACGCATGTCTCCATCGTCGATGCCGAGCGCAACGTCGTCTCCCTCACCAGCACCATCGAGGCCGGCTTCGGGTCGCGCGTGTGGGCGGGCGGCATGCTCCTCAACAACGAGCTGACCGACTTCTCCTTCGCCCCGGTGGACCACGATGGCGCCCCGATCGCCAACGCCGTGGGGCCCGGCAAGCGCCCGCGCAGCTCCATGGCGCCGACCATCGTCTTCGACGCCGCGGGCGAGCCCTGGGCGGCGCTCGGCTCGGTCGGGGGCTCGCGCATCCCGCTCTACGTTATCAAGACGCTGGTGGCCCTGATCGACTGGCGGCTCGACGCGCAGGCGGCCGCGGCGCTGATGAACTTCGGCAGCCGCGGCGGGCCCTTCGAGGTCGAGATCGGCGATGCCAAGGCCGTCTGGCACGCCCTCAAGCTTAAACCCCTCGGGCACAGGATCCGCGCCGACAGCCTCACGTCGGGCACCCAGGTGATCCTGATCAGGCCGGACGGCAGCCTCGAGGGCGGTGCCGACCCGCGACGCGAAGGCACCGCGCTCGGCGACTGAAATGAGCGTAAGACACAGCCCCATGACCAAACCCGCGATCATCGTCGCCGGCGCCGGCGTGCTGGGCCTGTGGCAGGCCCTCCTTCTCGCACGCGCAGGGCACCCCGTCCGCCTCGTCGAGCGCTCCGCCGAGCCGTTCGCACAGGCGGCCAGCTTCTATGCCGGCGCCATGCTCGGCCCCTTCTGCGAGACCGAGGCACAGGCCACGGAAGTGCGCGAGCCGGGCCTCGCGGCGATCGAGATGTGGCGGCGGGAGGTGCCCGCGACGCACGTGGCCGGCACGCTCGTGGTGGCCCCTGCCCGCGACCTCACCGAGCTTGACCGCTTCGCCCGCCTGACCGAGGGCCACCGCGCGGTCGATGCCGACGCCATCCGCACGCTCGAGCCAGACCTTGGCGACCGCTTCGCGCGCGGGCTGTTCTACCCGCAGGAGGGCCACATGGCCCCCGTACCTGCGATGCGGCACCTGCTGCAAGCCGCCCGCGCCGCGGGCTGCGAGACCGCGTTCGGTTGCGCGTGGCACAACGACATGGCGCCCCCCGGCACGCTCGTCGTCGACTGCCGCGGCATGGGCGCGCGCGACGACCTCAAGCCGCTGCGCGGCGTGCGCGGTGAGCGCATCGTCATCCGCACCAGGGAGGTCTCGTTCAGCCGCCCCGTGCGCCTGCTGCACCCGCGCCATCCGCTCTACGTGGTGCCGTGGGACAACGGCGAGTTCATGGTCGGCGCCACCGTCATCGAGAGCGAGGACGACAGCCCGCTCACCGTGCGCTCCGGCCTGGAATTGTTGTCCCTCGCCTATGCGCTGCATCCGGCCTTCGGCGAGGCCGAGATCGTCACCGCGGGCGCCGGCGTGCGGCCCTCCTGGCCTGACAACTACCCCAAGATCATTCCGGCCGGGCGCGTCGTCCACGTCAACGGCAGCTACCGGCACGGCTTCCTGCTGGCGCCGCTCCTCGCCGATCTCGTTGTCCGCCATCTCGCCGACGGCAGCGTCGATCCGCTGTTCTTCGCGCAGCTGTAGCGAGCAGCCGTCCACGCGCGAGGTCGACCCTGGCGCTCGGCGACCGGAACGACTTGAGCCTCGCCGCCCACCCGGCGCCATGCTAGCGTTCCAAAAGACCAAAGGGGATGGAGCGCCCATGCTGCCTGTCACCGAGCACGTCGTGAAGACGCCGCGGCACACCACGTTCTATCTCGCCTGCGGTCCGGAGGGCGGCACGCCGATCATCTTCGTGCACGGCTGGCCGGAGCTGTCCATCAGCTGGCGCCATCAGCTGCCGTGCTTTGCCAGCCTCGGCTTCCGCGCCATCGCGCCCGACATGCGCGGCTACGGGCGCTCCAGCGCGCCCGGCCGTCACGAGGACTACGCGCTCGAGCACACTGTCGCCGACATGCTGGAGCTCGCCGACGCGCTCGGCATCGAGAAGGCCCTATGGGTCGGGCACGACTGGGGCAGCCCCGTCGTCTGGGCGCTCGCCAGCCACCATCCCGAGCGCTGCCACGCTCTCGCCAGCCTGTGCGTGCCCTACCTGCCGGGCGGCCTGAGCCCCGACGCGCGCGCGCCGCTCATCGACCGCAGCGTCTATCCGGAGGACCGGTATCCGGCCGGGCAATGGGACTACCAGCTCTTCTACGTGGAGAGCTTCGCCAAGGCCCAGGCGGAGTTCGAGGCCGATGTCGAGGCGACCGTGAAGGTGCTGTTCCGCAAGGGCAGCCCGGCGGGCAAGGGCAAGCCCTCGCGCACCGCCGACGTGCGCCGCCAGGGCGGCTGGTTCGGGCCCCTCGGCAAGGCGCCGCCCATGCCGCGCGACGCCGACGTCATCTCGGAGCAGGACCTTGCCACCTATACGGCGGCCCTCATGCGCAACGGCTTCTTCGGTCCCAACTCCTGGTACATGAACCACGAGCGCAACAACGCCTTCGCCAGGCACGCCAAGAACGGCGGGCGCATTGCGCTCCCTGTCCTGTTCCTGCACGGCGCCTACGACTACGTGTGCGAGACCATGCAATCGCGGCTTGCCGAGCCGATGCGCGCCCACTGCAGCGACCTTGCCGAGGTCGTGGTCGAGAGCGGCCACTGGATGGCGCAGGAGAAGCCCGTCGACGTCAACGCCGCGCTGGCCGCGTGGCTGGCCAGGAAGCTGCCCGGCCTGTGGCGCTCGCAGCCCAAGGGCTGAGGCATCGGCTCGGGCCGCGCGCCTTGCAGCGGTCTCAGCCCGCTGCCGCGCCGGACCTGCCCGGCTTGCGTGCCGACAGCGCCTCCGTGCGCGCCGACAGCGCCGCCATGATGCGCGCAAGATGCTCCCGGTCGCCGTGGCTCAGCACCGACACGAGCTCCTTCTCCCAGTCGAGCGCCAACCCCGCGATCTGGCCCAGCATCGACCGGCCGCGCCGCGACAGCGACAGGCGCACCTGGCGGCGGTCGCGCGCCTCCACGCTGCGCACCACGAGCCCGCGAGCCTCGAGCTTCTGCAGCGCCCGCGTCACCTTGGGCTTGTCGAGGCTCGAGCGCTGCGCCAGATCGCCCGCGTTCAACGGTCCGAAGCGGCCGAGGTTGGCAACAATGCGCCATTCCGGAATCGAGAGCCCGAACTCGCGCGTGTAGATCTGCGACAGCGCGCGGCTGACCTCGCCGGCCAGCACGGCGAGGCGATAGGGGAGAAAGCGCTCCAGCTCGAGCATGCCGGCGCCGGCTGCGATGTCGTCCATCCGATCCAAGTCAGCTATTGATTTCGTTTCAAACGATACTATCATGCCGCGCAACCAGCGCAAGCGACGGCCCAACCCGAGCCGGAGGAAAACCATGGCAGCAGACGGCACGCAGACGGCAGATTTCCGCACCGGCTTCTCGGAGGCGACGGCCAAGGGCTACATGCCGGGCTTCGGCAACGACTTCGAGACCGAGGCGCTGCCCGGCGCCCTTCCCGTCGGCCAGAACTCGCCGCAGCGCACGCCCTACGGCCTCTATGCCGAGCAGCTCTCGGGCTCGCCCTTCACGGCCCCGCGCGGCACCAACGAGCGCTCCTGGCTGTACCGCATCAGGCCGTCGGTCCAGCACTCGCCCAAGCTCGCGCGCATGGCCATGCCGATGTGGAGGACGGCGCCTGCGATCGAGCCCGACATGCCGGTCGCCCAGTTGCGCTGGAGCCCGCTGCCGATCCCGGCGAAGGACCTCACCTTCCTCACCGGCATGCACACCATGACGACCGCCGGCGACGTCAACACCCAGGCCGGCATGGCGGCGCACATCTACGTCGCCACCCGCTCCATGGAGAACGAGGTGTTCCTCAACGCCGACGGCGAGATGCTCGTCGTGCCGCAGCAGGGATCGTTGCGCTTCGTCACGGAGTTCGGCCGCATCGAGGCCTCGCCCGGCGAGATCTGCATCATCCCGCGCGGCGTCAAGGTGCGCGTCGAGCTCGTCGACGGCCCGGTGCGGGGCTACATGTGCGAGAACTATGGCGCCAAGTTCACCCTTCCCGACCGCGGGCCCATCGGGGCCAACTGCCTCGCCAATCCGCGCGACTTCAAGACGCCCGTGGCCTGGTTCGAGGACCGCGAGGAGAGGACGCGCGTCGTCATCAAGTGGTGCGGCACCTTCAACGCCGGCGACATCCCGCATTCGCCCCTCGACGTCGTCGCCTGGCACGGCAACTACGCGCCCTTCAAGTACGACCTGCGGACCTTCTCACCCGTCGGCGCGCTGCTGTTCGACCATCCCGATCCCTCGATCTTCACCGTGATGACGGCCCCGTCCGAGACGGCCGGCACCGCCAACATCGACTTCGTCATCTTCCCCGAGCGCTGGATGGTGGCCGAGCACTCCTTCCGCCCGCCCTGGTACCACATGAACATCATGAGCGAGTTCATGGGCCTCATCTACGGCGTCTACGACGCCAAGCCCGAGGGGTTCGTGCCGGGCGGCGCCTCGCTGCACAACTGCATGCTGCCGCACGGCCCCGACAAGGGCGCCTACGATCATGCGACCAAGCATGAGCTGAAGCCGGTCAAGCTCACCGGCACCATGGCCTTCATGTTCGAGACGCGCTTTCCCCAGCACGTGACGCGGTTTGCCATCGACAGCGACACCCTGCAGCCGGACTACGCCGCCTGCTGGGCGCCGCTCGAGAAGCACTTCAACGGCACGCGCTGATCGTTGGGGCAGCCATCGAGGCCGACCATCGTTTCGGGCCGGGCGCCGCGCGTGCCCGGCCTTTTTCGCATCTGCGCACGCCCGGTCGGCGATCGCGCAACAGTCGAAGGAATAGATGCGCGGCGACAACGCACGCCGCCGATCCATGCGCCGTTGATCAGTCATCGCATTAATTTCCCGGACGAATCGCAGCATGCCTTGTGGCGTATGAGCCAGGGCAGCGGAGCGCGCACCCCCTGCGCCTCACCCGACGTCTGACAAGCGGCGGCTTCGCGAGAGCCGCGAGAAGGTACGTGTTCCGTGAAACCGCAATCGGCGAGCGCGACTCGCCAGAAGACAATGGCGAGGAGGCACGTTTGCTTGGATTGAAGAGCGCGCGAGGCGACCTTGTCGCCGCCCTCGAGCATCTGAACGCGCGCGTGATGGTGGCCGACACCGACCTCAACATCGTCTATCTGAATAGATCGCTGACCGAGTTCCTGCGCGCGGCCGAGGCCGACGTCAAGGCCGGCCTTCCGAATTTCAGCGTCGCCGGTCTGTTGGGCAGCAGCATCGACCGGTTCCACAAGAATCCCGCCCACCAGCGCAGCATGCTCGCGAGCCTTCGCAAGCCGCACAAGGCGGTTATCGACGTTGGCGGACGCAGCTTCGATCTGATCGTCACGCCGCTGCTGTCGGGTAGCAAGACGATCGGCTTCGCCGTCGAGTGGGCCGACGCCAAGGAGCGGCTGCAGAACATCGACTACGGGGCGCAGATCACCGCCCTCTCCCGCTCGCAGGCGGTGATCTCGTTCTCCCCCGACGGCACGATCCTGTCCGCCAACGCCAGTTTCCTGTCCGTGATGGGCTACACGGAGCAGGAGATCGTTGGCCGGCACCACAGCATCTTCGCCGAGGCCGAGTACGCAAAGAGCGCGGCCTACAAGGAGTTCTGGACGAACCTTCGCGCGGGCGCCTACCAGGCAGGCGAGTTCAGGCGCGTGGGCAAGGGCGGCAAGGAGGTCTGGATCCAGGGCTCCTACAATCCGATCCTGAACGAGCACGGCAAGGTCGCCAAGGTCGTGAAGTTCGCGGTCGACGTGACGGCACGCGTCGCCTCCGTGGCAAGCATCGCCGCCACGCTCAACGGGCTCTCCACCGGCAACCTGAGCCGCCTCATCGACACGCCCCTGACGCCCGAGCTCGACCAGCTCCGTGTCGATCTCAACAAGGCGATCGAGAACCTGCGCACCACGCTCAACCAGGTCGGGGACGCGAGCGACGCCATCCAGGCCACGACGACGCAGATCAAGCACTCGTCCGACGATCTGTCGAAGCGCACCGAGCAGCAGGCGGCGAGCCTCGAGCAGACGGCAGCCGCCCTCGACGAGATCACCTCCGCGGTCAGGCAGACGGCGCAGAGCAGCGATCACGCCCGCGACGTTGTCAGCAAGGCCGCCGCGGACGCGCAGCGCTCCAGCGAGGTCGTGGGCCAGACCGTCGTCGCCATGTCTGGCATCGAGCAATCGTCCAACCAAATCAGCCAGATCATCGGCGTCATCGACGAGATCGCCTTCCAGACCAACCTGCTCGCCCTCAACGCCGGCGTCGAGGCCGCGCGCGCGGGCGAGGCGGGACGCGGGTTCGCCGTGGTCGCCTCCGAGGTCCGTGCGCTGGCCCAGCGCTCCGCCGAGGCCGCCAAGGAGATCAAGGCTCTGATCGTCAGCTCGGGCGAGCGGGTCAACGAGGGCGTCACCCTCGTCAACCAGACCGGCCAGGCGCTGGAGCGCATCGTGGCCCAGGTCCGCGAGATCAACGAGATCGTCATCGGCATCGCCGCGTCCGCCAAGGAGCAGGCCACCGGCATCGGCGAGGTCAACACGGCGATCAATCAGATGGATCAGATGACGCAGCAGAACGCCACCATGGTCGAGGAGGCGACCGCCGCCTCCCACGCCATGGCGGAGAAGGCGCAGGAGCTCGCCACGCTGATCGGGAGGTTCGAGCTCGGCCGCGCGGCAGGTCGCACGCCAAGATCGGCTGCGCCGCGCGCCGCGCCAAGGCCCGCGGCACGGCGGGCCTCCGGCAGCGCCGGCGGCGCCGCCACCGCCCGCAAGCCCTCCGAGGCTGCCCAGGAGAGCAACTGGGAGGACTTCTGAGACCGGCAAGCACTGGCGCAGACTGTCCTGCGAGGGACCAAGCATCGCACGCCGCGCACTGATCGATGTCGGATTTCGCGCACCGTCGCGCCGGTAGAATCCGAATGCGAAGGGATTTCTTAAGAACTGAGACCAAAGCTCGCCCGTAGCTGATTCAGGGACGATTCCTCCATGCTGTCATCGCTCCTCGGCGGAAAGAGCTCCGCAATCCTTGACGCACTCGGGCGCTCGTTCGCCATCATCGAGTTCACGCCGGACGGATCCATCCTGACGGCCAACGACAACTTCCTGAATGCCACGGGCTATGCGCGCGACGAGATCGTCGGCAAGCACCATCGCCTGTTCGTCGAACCCGCCTACGCCGCGTCTCCCGAGTACAGCAGCTTCTGGACCAACCTCGCCAACGGCAAGCCCAATGCCGGCGAGTTCCGACGCGTTGGCAAGGGTGGCAAGGAGATCTGGATCGAGGCCTCTTACTGCCCGGTCCTCGACGCCCGGGGAAGGGTCGCCACGGTCCTCAAGCTGGCCGCCGATGTCACGGCCGCCAAGTCCGCCGCCATGGACAACCAGGGCGTGCTCGACGCCGTCAACCGCTCGCAAGGCGTCGTGAGTTTCACTCCTCAGGGCGAGATCATCACCGCCAATGCGAATTTCCTGAGGGCGGTGGGCTATTCGCTGTCCGAGATCGCCGGCAAGCACCACAAGATCTTCATGCCTCCCGAGGATGCCGCGTCCGCCGACTACGCGCGCTTCTGGCAACGTCTGGCGTCCGGCGAGTTCATATCGGAGGAGTTCCGCCGCCTCGGCAAGGGCGGCAGGGAGGTCCTCATCCAGGCCGCCTACAATCCGATCATCGATCCGGACGGCAAGGTCATCCGGGTGGTCAAGACCGCCTACGACCTGCGCGAGCGCAAGGATTCCATCGAGCGGCTGGGGGCCGGCCTCAACCGACTGGCCGCCGGCGACCTCGCCAACCCGATCGACAAGCCCCTCGTCAGGTCGATGGAAGGGCTAAGGCAGGACTACAACGACGCCATCGAGAAGCTCAGGGCGACGATGTCGCGCGTCGCCGAGGGCAGCCAGAACATTCTCAACGCGTCGGGCGAGATCGCCCAGGCTGCCGACGACCTGTCCAAGCGCACCGAGCAGCAGGCGGCAAGCCTCGAGCAATCGGCCGCCTCGGTCGAAGAGATCACTGTGACGGGCAAGAAGGCCGCCGAAGGGGCGCTGCATGCCCGCGACGTGGTGACGGAGGCGAAAGCCGACGCCGAGCGCACGGGCGATGTGGTGCAAAAGACCATCGAGGCCATGGGCGATATCGAGAAGAGTGCCCAGCAGATCAGCCAGATCATCGGCGTCATCGACGAGATCGCCTTCCAGACCAATCTTCTCGCCCTCAACGCCGGCGTCGAGGCCGCCCGCGCGGGCGAGGCCGGCCGCGGCTTTGCGGTTGTCGCCTCCGAGGTGCGTGCGCTGGCCCAGCGCTCGGCCGGTGCCGCAAAGGAGATCAAAAACCTCATCTCCACGTCTTCCGCGCAGGTCTCCGACGGCGTGCAGCTCGTGGCCGAAGCCGGCAGGGCCATCGAGCGCATCCTGACCCAGGTCAACGACATCAACGCCGTCGTCCTCGGCATCGCGTCCGGCGCACAGGAGCAGGCGACGGGCCTGGCCCAGGTGAACTCGGCCATCAGCCACATGGACCAGATGACCCAGCAGAACGCTTCGATGGTCGAGGAGGCGACGGCGGCAAGTCACACCATGGTTCAGGAGTCGCAGGGCCTGGCGCGCCTAATCGCCGAGTTCAAGCTCGGCCAGCGCACCCACAGCGCGGTAGCGGCGCCCTCGCGCGCGCCGGCCAATCCCGCGCCACCGCGCACTGGGGGCGCCAAGGGCGGAGCAGCACTCGCCCGCAAGCCCGCCCCGGCACCCCAGGACGGCACCTGGGAGGACTTCTGAGGCCCGAAGGCCCCGCCGGCCTCCCGATTGCCGGGCTCCCAAGGTCGGGCTGCCTCCTGCGCGAAAACGCGCGCAACCGGCGCATGCCTCTTGCGGGCTCGTCGCCCAAGACACCGCACACGATCGTCGAGGTCGGTCGCTTGCCTGACGGCGGTGTTGCGCGTCCTGCCGCCGATGACCATAGTCGCCCGGTTTGGATACCGGAGGAAGCCATGAAGGTCGCGATCGTGACGGCAGGCGGCAGCGGCATGGGCGCGGCCGCGGCGCGGCGGCTGGCGCAGGACGGCTACAGGATCGCGATCCTGTCCTCCTCGGGCAAGGGCAAGGCGCTGGCGGAAGATCTCGGCGGCATTGGCGTCACGGGCTCCAACCAGTCGAGCGAGGACCTGCAGCGCCTCGTCGACGCCGTGATGGCCGCCTGGGGCCGCGTCGATGTCCTCGTCAACAGCGCCGGCCATGGCCCGCGCGACGAGATCCTGAAGATCAGCGACGCGCAGTGGCACGCGGGCCTCGACACCTACCTCATGAACGTGATCCGGCCGACGCGGCTCGCAGCGCCGATCATGGTGCAGCAGAAAGGCGGCGCCATCATCAACATCTCCACCGCCTGGGCCTTCGAGCCCTCCGAGATGTTTCCGACCTCGGCCGTGTTCCGCGCAGGCCTTGCCGCCTTCACCAAGCTGTTCGCCGACCAGTACGCCCGACACAACTTGCGCATGAACAACGTGCTGCCGGGCTGGATCGACAGCCTGCCTGAGAAGGACGAGCGCCGCCAGTCCGTCCCGATGCAGCGCTACGGCACCAGCGACGAGATCGCCGCAACGATCGCCTTCCTCGCCTCCGAGGGGGCCGCCTACATCACCGGCCAGAACCTGCGCGTCGATGGCGGCCTGATGCGCGGCCTCTGAGGCCGCCGCCGCATCCCTGCAGCACGGCGACATCGGAGCCCGGCACCGTCACGTGCCGCCGAGGTCTCTCCTGTCGCCGCGGGTCGTGGGGGTGGAGACGACGAGGAAGCGAGCCTCGCCATCCCCGTCATTGCGCGCCTGATGGGCCGCGCCGGGCGCGATCTCGATGCCCTGCCCTGCCGCGAGGCAATGCCTCTGCTCGCCGAGCACCATCGTGAGAGTGCCCGCCAGCACGTAGAAGAACTGGCGTGCCGTGTCGTGGACATGGCGGATTTCCGCGCTCTTGGCAGGCATGCGCTCCTCGATCACGAGCAGCTCCGGCCCGGGCGCGAGCACCCATCCATCGCACCCCGCCCCCCACGTGTAGTGGAGGCCTGTCTCTGCGCTCACGACCATGGTCCACCCTCTTCCGCGCGACCGGCTCACCGATGGGTTGCATATCGGCCGCGCCCGTTCCCGCATGCTCGCCGACGCCACCCCGCTCGCGTTTGCGATCATCGCCCAGCGCCCGCCTCAGGCACAATGCGCGGCGCACGCAACGCTGCAAGCTCCCGCTGCGATCGCGGTCTGCGACAATTCCACTGGTCCCGTCCCCGGCCCGCAGGCTACCTTCCGCTTCCCCGCGCCAGCCTCCCGACCCCGCCTCATGCCCATCGCATACGTTCTGGCTGCCCTCCTCAGCGCCATCCTGCACGCCGGCTGGAACGCCGCCGTCAAGGCGAGCCCCGACCCGACGCGGGCGATGGCCGGACAGATGCTGGTCAGCGCCCTGATCGCCGTCCCGATCCTCGCCTGGGCGGGGCTGCCGGCGACCGGCGCCTGGCCGTGGATGGCCGCCTCGACGCTGATGAACGTGGCGAGCGTCGCCGCCCTGCTCAGGGCCTACGCCTCCGCCGGCTTCGGCGTCGCCTACCCGATCGCGCGGGCCGTCTCCGTGCTGCTCGTGGTGCCGCTCGCCGCCGCCATCGCCGGCGAGACGCTGAGCCTCACGGCCTTGCTCGGCATCGGCCTCATCACCCTCTCGCTGGCCATCCTGAGCCTCGGCGCCGGGGCCGACAAGGGCCTGTCGCCGACCGCCCTGCTGTGGACGTTGGTGGCCGGCGTGACCACCGCCGGCTACGTGCTCTGCGATGCCCAGGGCGTGCGCCAATCCGGCTCGGCCTGGGCCTACGGCGCGCTCGTCTCGATCCTCAATGCCGCGGCCATGAGCTGGCGCATCAGGCACCTTGGCTCGCCGGTGGCCCACGTGCGCGCGACGTGGGCCGTCGCGGTGCCGGCGGCGGTGGCGGCCATGGCCTCCTACCTCATCATCCTGTGGGTGTGGACGCGCGCGCCCATCGCCGCGGCGACGGCCCTGCGCGACACCAGCGCCGTGTTCGCCGTGCTGATCGCGGTGCTCTGGCTGCGCGAGCCGCTGGGCTGGCATCGCATCGCCGCCGTGCTGCTGGCCGCCGCCGCCGTGCCGCTGCTGCGGGCCGGGTGAGCCGCGGCGCGAGGCGCCTACGCGGGGGCGAAGACCGCACGCACGAACTCGCGATAGAGCAGCACCTGGCGCGGCAGCGCCTCCTTGTCGCGCAGCACCCGCGCCTGGATG
Organism: Hyphomicrobiaceae bacterium; assembly: GCA_033764875.1. GTDB lineage: Bacteria > Pseudomonadota > Alphaproteobacteria > Rhizobiales > Hyphomicrobiaceae > AWTP1-13. The sequence continues at coordinate 25,667 of JANRIO010000118.1, forward strand.
ATGCCGCCGTCGGTGACGGCCGAGAGCATGTCCGCCAGATCCTCGAGGCTGACGTTGACCCGCGGCGGATAGCGCTCCGCGATCTGCTCGAGCTGCGCCTTGAAGCGCGCGCGCCAGGCGAGCACGGCACGCCGGTTCAGGTCGTTGACCTCGGCATCGAACAGCCGGTCCTGGTAGCAGAACGAGGCGATCAGGCAGCCCGGGTGGCCGTCGGGCAGGTCGGCCATCAGCTCCGCCAGCATCTTCAGCCCGACCAGGAAGCCGTGCAGCGGATCCTCGTTCAGTTCCTGGGCGCGGCGGAACAGGTCGTCGAACAGCGCCACCTCGCGCTGCATGTAGCGGTCGAGCAGGGCCCGGGCCAGCTCGGTCTTGTCCTTAAAGTGATAGAAGAAGCCGCTCTTGGTGATGCCGGCGCCGGCGACCAGCTCGTCGATCGAGGTGGCGCCGAAGCCCTTTTCCAGGATGGCCGCCTCGGCCAGCTCCAGGATCCGCTCGCGCGCCTCACCGCGACGCTTGGGCTCCGCGCTCATGATGACTGCACCCACGGTATGGTTGCACGGGCCGCGGCGTTGCCGCGCCCCCGCACGGCCTCAACCAACAGCTTGATAGTCCAGCACACCTCGCCTCTCACCAACTGTACCACGCTCTCAGTGGAGCGTCAGGGCCGATCCCGCTACGTCGATGCCCACGAGCCGCGCTTTCCCAAGAGGTGAACACCATGCGCTTCCATGCAGCAACCCTCCCCCAGATGGGGGACCGCAAATTCCTGACCGACGGTGGTCTCGAGACGACGCTCATCTTCCACGATGGACTGGAGCTGCCGCATTTCGCAGCCTTCGATCTGCTGAAGACGACGCCCGGCCGCGCCGCGCTGAAGGCGTACTACAAGCCCTACATCGCCGCCGCAGCCGGCGGCGGCTACGGCTTCATCCTCGACAGCGCCACCTGGCGGGCGAGTCGCGACTGGGGCGACAGGCTGGGCTACGCGCGCCACGCGCTGGCCGCAGCCAACCGTCAGGCCATCGAGATGCTCGTCGAGCTCGAGGGCGAGCACGCCGCGCAGCGCCTGCCCATGGTCATCAACGGTGCCATCGGGCCCCGCGGCGACGGCTACGTGGTCGAGGCGGCCATGACGCCGGCCGAGGCCAGGCTCTATCACGAGGAGCAGATCGGCTGGCTCGCCGATACGGCGGCCGACATGGTGACCGCCTACACCATGACGCACGCCGCCGAGGCCGCAGGCATTGCGCTCGCCGCGCGCGCCGCCGGCATGCCGTGCGCCATCTCCTTCACGCTGGAGACCGACGGCCGCTTGCCCTCGGGGGAGGCGCTCGCCGACGCCATCGCCGCGGTCGACGAGATCAGCGGCGGCACAGTCGCCTACTATATGATCAACTGTGCGCATCCCACCCACTTCCGCAGCATCCTGACGGCGGATGCACCGTTCCTGCCGCGCCTGCGCGGCATCCGGGCCAACGCCTCCGTGCGCAGCCATCAGGAGCTCAACGAGGCGGCGGACCTCGACGCCGGCGATCCGGCCGACCTGGCGCGGCACTACGCGGAGATGACGCGGCAGCTTCCCAGCCTCAGCGTTCTGGGCGGATGCTGCGGCACCGACCACCGGCACATCGCGGCCATCGGTGCGAGCTGCGGTGGCTGCAGGGCGGCCGCGTAGCGCGCGACACGTGGCCGGCGCGCCGCCTAAACCGCGGCCGTCGCCACCAGCTCCAGCCGCACGCCCGCCCCCAGGTCGGCAACGCCGATCATGGCCCGGGCGGGCGTGTGGCCCTCGGCAAAGAACGCCTTCCAGACGCGGTTGAACGCCGGCTTGTCGGCGAGACTGGTCACGTAGACGGTCACCTGCAGGACGCGATCGGACCCCGAGCCCGCCGTCTCCAGGAGCGTCTTGAGCTGGCGCAGCACGTCCTCGGCCTGGCCGGCCATGTCGCGGCTCGTATCCTCCGCCACGATGCCGCCGATGTAGAGCACGTCTCCATGCCTCACCACCTCGTGGCCCAGGCCATCCCAGGGCAGCAGGCGCTCGATCATCGCAGGGTCTCCTCGTGGGTTGCGCCGTGCTTGTAGCAGCCCTGGCAACGGGGCGCGAAGCTGCCTGCGACATCTGTCGCGTGGCCGTCGCCTGCCGGCGCAGCTAGTGTCCCGCTGCCGCAGAAATGGGCACCCAACGCGGCTGCAGCCGAGGCAGGCATGTCCGACGAGGAAGGCAGCAAGGAAACCGTCTCGCTCTACGCCGCCATCGGCGGCGAGGCGACCGTGCGCGCGCTGGTTGACCGTTTCTACGCCCTGATGGACACCCTGCCCGAGGCCAAGGCCTGCCGCGACATTCACCCCAAGAGCCTCGAGGGCAGCGCGCAAAAGCTCACCTGGTATCTGACCGGCTGGCTCGGCGGTCCACAACTCTACGTGGAGCGCTTCGGGCATCCGATGCTCCGGCGCAGGCATTTCGTCGCCCCCATCGGGCCGGCCGAGCGCGACGGCTGGCTCCTGTGCTTCGAGCGGGCCCTCGCGGAGACCATCCCCGAGCCCACCCTGCGGGAGGCGATCCGCGCGCCGGCGCGCCAGCTCGCCATGCACATGCAGAACAAGGAGTAGGCACGGCGCCGCGCGGGTGCGTCTTGCGGGATGCGACAACTGCGGCGAGCTGCCCCCGTGAGCATCGGCCCCCGGCTATCTATACTCTGCGTCGAAGATCAGCATCAGGAGCCGCAGCGGTCGCCCCTCATGACGTTTCCGCTCTACCCAGCCCCGCACGCCGGGCTTGCCGATTTCGCGTGGGCGTGGGCTGCGACCTACGCCGGCCTGCTGCTCCTCTACTTCGGCCTCGGCGGCATCTTCCACGTCCTCAACGCGCTCCATCCCGAGCGGCGCATCCAGAAGCGGCCGATGAAGAACCAGATCGCCATGGAGATCAGGACCAGCGTCGGCGCGCTCGCCTCGATCTCGCTCTACGTCGCGGGCGGGCTGTTCGTGCAGGCCAAGGGCTGGGCGTTGACGCCGCTGCCGATGACCTGGTGGTCGGTGCCGCTGATGTTCGTCGTCTCGCTCGTCATCTACGACGCCTGGTTCTACTGGGGTCACCGGATGATGCATTCGAAGCTGCTCTACCGCTTCCACGCCCATCACCACCGCTCGATCGTGCCGACGCCCTGGTCGAACAACTCCGATTCCCAGGTCGGCGCGCTGGTCGAGCAGGGCTACTTCCTCGTCGTGCCGTTCTTCCTGCCGATCCCGCCGCTGGTTCTCATCGCGCACAAGATCTACGACCAGGTCACCGGCATCGCCGGGCACGCGGGCCACGAGTACTTCGCGTCGCCTACCGCACGCCGTCCCTGGCCGCTCCTGTGCACGACCTTTCACGACCAGCACCACGGCCATTTCAACTACAACTACGCCAACACCTTCTCCTGGTGGGACCGCGCCATGGGCACGATCCACCCGCGCTACGACGCGCTGGTGAAGGATTTCGAGCAGCCGCCGGCGCGCGCGCACGCCCAGGGCCAGCGGGCAACCGACTAGGTCCGGGTACCGCCGGCGTCGCCCCAAGGTCTGCCGCGACGGGTCAGTGGATGAGGCCCAGGCCGTGCAGGGCGATGCCCGCCGCCGAGCAGGCCGCCAGCACCGGCAGCATGCCGATCTTGAAGCGGAAGATCGCGATCGCCGCGCCCAGCGACAACGCGAGCGCCCAGGCATCGACGCTGGACAGGATCGGCAGATCGAAGTGCAAGCCCATCGCGCGGATCGGCTGCACCTGCCCGAACAGCGTGTGGATGGCAAACCAGATCGACAGGTTGAGGATGACCCCCACCACCGCTGCCGTGATTGCGGCGAGCGCGCCGGCAAGAGCCCTGTTTCCCCTCAGGCGCTCGACGAACGGCGCCCCGAGGAAGATCCAGAGGAAGCACGGCGCGAACGTCACCCAGGTCGCGAGCAGGCCGCCCAGGGTGCCGGCCAGCATCGGCGGCAGCGAGCCGGGATCCCGGTAGGCGGCCATGAAGCCCACGAACTGCAGGACCATGATCAGCGGCCCCGGCGTCGTCTCCGCCATGCCGAGGCCGTCGAGCATCTCGCCGGGCTTGAGCCACCGGTAGTGATCGACGGCCTCCTGCGCGACGTAGGCGAGCACCGCATAGGCGCCGCCGAAGGTGACCATGGACATCTTGCTGAAGAACAGCGCGATCTGGCTGAACACGTCGCCCGCGCCGAGCCACGCCACAACCGCGCCCACCGGAACCAGCCAGAGCGCGAGCCACACCGCGCCGACGCGCAACGTCTCGGCGCGGCTGGGGCGTGCGTGCGCCGGCAGCTCCTCGCCGAGCAGGCTCGGGGTCTCGGCGCCGCCCGCCGTGCCGCCGCCGTGACCGCCTCCGGCGCTGAACGCTGCGGAGCCCGACGACGTCGCCACGTAGCCGATCAAGGCCGCGCCGAACACGATGACCGGGAACGGCACGCCGAAGAAGAAGATGCCGACGAAGGCGGCCACCGCCAGGCCGATCAGCACGTAGTTCTTGAGCGCGCGCTTGCCGACGCGCATCACGGCCTCGATGACGATGGCCAGCACCGCAGCCTTCAGCCCGAAGAACAGGGACGCCACGACCGCCACGTTGCCCCAGGCCGCATAGACGTAGCTCAAGGCCATGATGGCGATGATGCCCGGCACCACGAACAGCACACCCGCCATGATCCCGCCGAGCGTCCGGTGCATGAGCCAGCCGATGTAGGTGGCCAATTGCTGCGCCTCCGGTCCGGGCAGCAGCGTGCAGTAGTTCAGCGCGTGCAGGAACCGGCCCTCGGAGATCCACCGCTTCTCCTCGACGATGATCCGGTGCATCACCGCGATCTGCCCGGCCGGGCCGCCGAAGCTGAGCAGGGCCACCCGCAGCCAGACCCGGAAGGCTTCTGCCAATGAGACGCCATGATCGGGCGCGCTGCGCATCTGGGTCGTCGCGGTAGCCCGGGTCATGATCCTCTAGCCTTTCCCATCTGTCATCTTCAGCGCGCCTTGCAGGGGGCGCCGATCTCGGCGACGTCGGCCGACGGCACGGCCTCGTCGATCCACAGATACACCTTCACCCGCCGCGGGCCGACACGCCACACAAGCGGCTCGACAAACTCCTGATCGGGAGCATTCCCGGCGGCCCTCCCGACATCGACCGAGAACGATCGCCCCCGCTTGCGGGCGCGGGCGCGGGCGCGGGCGCGGGCGCAGCCGCCATGCCAGCCATGGCCAGGGTACGCAAGGGCCTCCACGCGCATTCCTCCCGCCTGGCGGGTGGAACTGCGCGTGGGACCCGGGCTCCGTGCCCGGGTGGCTGCAACGATCCGGGTGCATGCAAGGGGGCGCGGCACGCCTACACCGACTTGGCAGGCCAGTTGTGCGTCTCGTCGGTCGCGTCCCGGCACCAGCGGTAGAGGGCATCGTAGACATCCATCGCGGCCGCCAGCTGCGCGAGATCGTCCCGGTAGTTGCGCGAGTAGCCGAGCGAGATGGCGAGCAGGCCGGCCGCCTCCGGGGCAAGATCGGGCCGCGCGGTATCGGCGCCGCGCACGATCGCAGCCAGCTGCCGCAGCGGCTTCGTGTCGAGGCCGAGCTCGTCGAGCAGCGTATCGAACGTGCACCTGTCGCCGCGATGGCTCCAGAACACGCCCTCGATGTCGAACGGGATGGCCTTGAAGCGATCCGCCACCGCCAGCACCTCCGACGGGGCGACGAACAGGAACACCGCGTTGGGATCGACGAAGCGCCGGATCAGCCAGGGACAGGCGATGCGATCGATCTTCGGTCGCGCGCGGGTGACCCACACGGTTCGCCCCTGCGCATCGCGCTCGCCCAGCTTGTCGGTGCGCACCAGCGGCTGGCGCGCCTCCTTCCAGGCCTCGAATCCGCCCTCCAGGGATTCGGCGGCGATGCCCTCGTGCCTGAGCCAGGCGGCAACGCCTTGGCTGAGCTTCAGGCCTTTCTGGCAGGTCACGACGATCGATTTGCCGCTGAGCTCCCGGCCCCAGGTCGCGACCGTTGCGAAGTCGCGTCGAAGCGAGCCCGGCAGCAGGCGCGGGTCGGCCTCGAAGTCGCTTGCGATGCGCACGTCGACGACCAGCGGCGCGACCGCCAGGCCGACGAGCTTGCTCAACTGTGTGACGGTGATGTCTGTCGGGGAGCCCATGAGCGTCCAATCTCCATGAGAGATGTTGCAGGACGCGATCTTTGGGCTGTCGCCTCACGAGGTCGTCGCAGAACCCCTGTGCGGCTTGGATAATCCGCCGGCACCGCGAGTGTCAACGCCAAACAGCGCGTACAGGGGTGCCGGCCCGGCGCCGTCACGCCGGCAGCACGTGCGCCGGCTGCGCGCTGTGCACCCGCGGGACATCGGCCTTGGCCAGCAGGTGCGCCAGCGAATTGGCGTAGTACTGCAGCACCGGCAGCTCGCTCTTCACGGGCGCATAGGCGCCGTCGACGAGCTCGACCAGGCGGCGCTCGCGCAGAACCCTCAAGCCAGCCTCCACCGCATAGTCGCGGTCCCCGCGCGGGATGTGCACGTAGTGCCCGCGTGCCTCGAGGTCCTCGATCAGGCGCTGGATGCGGGCCTTGAGCTCGAAGGCCGTCAGCGCACGCCCGCCTTCGGCGAGCAGCGCCGAGGCCGCCAGCGGAACCGGCAGCGCCGGCACGACGTGCCCCACCTCGCCCATCAGGTGCTCGCCCAGCGCCTCGATCTCGGCGCGCCGGCGCTCGGGCGGCAGGGCGCGCATGTCGTGCGCGCGCGCAGCGAGGAAGGCCTTCAGCGACACCGGCCGTCCGAAGCTCACGCAGGCGTAGCCGTAGCGATGCCAGCGCCCCGTCAGCCGCAGCCACAGGCTGCGCAGCTGGTAGCGCAGGAAGGTCGCGAGGCTGAAGCCGAAACGCGGCGTCTCGCCGGCAGGCGTCATGGCGGCGGCGAGCAGGATGCGATCCTCCAGCACGCGGTCGTAGTTGAGGCCCACGGGAATGAACACGATGTCACGGCTGCCGTTGGGATCGAAGTCCGAGACCATGTAGGTGATGAGCCCGAGCTTCGCCGGCTTCAGGTGGCCGTCACGGCTCAAGCCGCCCTCGGGAAACACCGCCTGCACCACGCCGGCCTTGGTCGCCATGTCGACGTAGCGGGCGAGCACGCGGCGGTAGAGCTGGTCGCCGGAGTTGCGCCGGATGAAGTAGGCGCCCATGGTCCGGATCAGCTCCCGCAGCCCGAACACCTGCGCCCACTCGCCCACCGCGTAGCTCAGCGCCGAGGCCGTGGCGGCCACGTACGTCACCAGCACGTAGTCGATGTTCGAGCGGTGGTTGATCACGAACACCACCGAGGCATTGGGCGGCACGCCGTCCATCGCCATCGGATCGACGACGCCGAGCCGCACGCGGTAGAGCGAGCGCGAGATGATGCGGGCGAGCCGCGTGCCGATACGGAAGTAGGCGTAGGTTGAGAAGGCGGGCACGATCTCGCGCGCATACGTCCGCGCCTTGCGCGTCGCGACCTTGAGCGGAACCCCCTTCTCGCCGGCGTAGGCCTCGACCGCGACCAGCACCTCCGGGTCGGCCAGCAGGCGCTCGATCAGTACGCGCCTGCGCGTCATCTTGAACGATTGCAGCTTGAGGCGCAGCTCGGCGTTCAGCCGGTCGAAGGCCTGCTCGGCGCGCCAGCGCACCAGCCAGCCGGCGAACGGGCGCACGATGCGGTCGACGATGGCGACGCTCGAGAGCACGGCCAGCACCACCAGCCCCCAGCGGGGCAGCACCACCGGCAGACCCAGCCCCTCGAGCTCTGCGACCAACCACGCGCCCATGATCCCTGCCCCACGTTTTCGGGTTCTGTCAGATCGATTGCGCTCTCCCCGCGCATGGTGCATCCAGGCGATCCGGGACGCTGCTGCCGGGGGGCTCCCCAGTGCGACTGTGACACACGGGGCGGGCCGGTGAAAGGTAGGGACTTGCCGGTGAAAGACGGAGCCGATCCGATACCGCGCGCCGAAAGCGGCCATGGCCGGGAGGACTGGACGCTCGGCACCCGGCTGTCGGCGGCGCAGCACCAGGACGATGCGCTGCGCCGGCTCGTCGTCGGCACGCTGCTCGCCAGGCCCTTCTTCGACCGCGTCACGCTTCTGTGCCTGCGGCACGCCTTCTTCCCCGCCTCCCGCCTGCTGGCCGCCGCCGAGGAGGCGCGGGGCGACGCCTTCCGCTTCTGGGAGGCCGTGCCGCTGCCGGCGCGGCGCACGCCCGGCCGGCGCCTGGAGCGCCTGCTCGCCCGCATCGAGCGGGCCCGCGCGACCTCGCGGGCCGTCGACGCGGCCTGGGAGGAGGCGTTCTTCGGCAGCGGGGCCGACGAGCCCGCCCGTATCGCCCTCGAGGCTGCGCGGATCAAGGCCCGCCACGACCTCAACGGCATGCGCTGGCCGCTGCGGGTGCTGACGCCGACCGGCGTACCGGCAGCCCGCCTGCGCATCGCACCGCCCGCCGCGGTCGCGGGCCAGCCGATAGAGTTGGCCCCGGCGGACGCCCTGGCGGCGGCTGCGGGCCCGCAGGTCGCCGTCTCCCGGCCCCTGCCGACCCCCGCGGGCGTCGACTACTGGCTGCGCTTCGCGAGCCCCGGGGCGGTCGTCGGCGATATGGTAACGGCCCGCGTGCACGAGCCGCGCGGCGCCAGCAACCCGCCGACCATCGTCTTCGGCCACGGCGTGTGCGTCGATTTCGACCACTGGCTGGGGCTCATCGACGAGAGCGCGAGCCTGGTCCGGCAGGGCTTCCGCGTGATCCGGCCCGAGGCGCCCTGGCACGGCCGGCGCACGCCGCCGGGCACCTACGCCGGCGAGCGCACCATCGCCACGTTTCCCGAGGGCATTCGCGATGCCATGCGCGCGGCGGTCGCCGAGTGGGCGGTTCTGGCCCGCTGGGCGCGCGCCCACTCCTCAGGCCCGCTGGCCTTCGGCGGCTCGAGCCTCGGCGCCATGACGGCGCAACTGGCGGCCGTTGCAGCGCGGCCCGACGCCCTGTTCCTCGTCACGCACACCGCCGACATGGCGGCCGTGGTGCTCGACGGCGCCCTGTCGGACATGTGGGTCGAGCCGCGGGAGGTGGCAGCCCTCGGCTGGACGCCCGAGCTCGCCCGCGCCCTCCTCGCCCCCCTCGATGCGCCCGAGACCTGCCCCGTGCCCCCCGACAAGGTCGTCTCGATCCTCGGGCGCCGCGACACGGTGCTGCCCTACGCCAGCGGCCGCCAGCAGTTGTCCCGCTGGGGCGTGCCCGACGCCAACGTGTTCGAATGGGACCGGGGCCACTTCACGGTGCCCGCAACGCTCATCCGCTTGCGCGAGCCCTTGCTGCGGCTCGTGCAGGTGATGCGCTAGCCGCTCTTGGGCGGCCACCGCGGCGATGCGCGATGGGGAGCCGGACGGGAAACCCGCGGATTGGGGCCGGATGCCGCCGGCTCAGCGCCGGTTGGCCTCGGCGACGGCCTTGAGCTCGGTCTCGTTGGCCACGCGGCGGCTGCGGCCCTCGAACATGGCGCCCTGCTCGATCACGAACGACATGTGATGCACGTCGCCGGTGACGGCCGAGGTGGGTGAGAGCTTGACGACCTTGGCGCACAGCGCGCCCGAGACGTTGCCGAGAACGGTGATCTGCTCGCCGGCGATGAGGCCGGAGACCTGCCCCTTCTCGCCAATGATCACCTCGGAGGCGTGGATGTCGCCCTCGACGTGGCCATCGACCTGCAGCCGCCCCTCCGTCACAATCCTGAGATCCTGACCCAGGATCTGGAGATCATTGCTGATAACCGACAGGTCGGAGGTCCGCTTGCTCGCGGGGGCTCCCAGGCCATTCGTCGCAACCATCGAAGGGCATCCTCAAAAACCTAGGCAACGTGCGCACGTTATAGCGAAAACGGGCGGATGTGGAGTCCTATTCCCGGCCGGCACCCGAGGCCGGCGAGCTCACTGTTCCGTACCGACCACACCGCCCCGTCCGGGACGGGGGCGCCGCAGGAAAGCAGCTATCGCCCCTGGGCCGCGGTGCTGGGCCCGGCGCTGCAGCACGGATGCGTGCGCAGCTTGGCGTAGCCGGCCATCAGGCGCACGCCGATCTCCCCGGTCTTGTCCATGAAGCCCTCGATCATCGGCGCGCTGCAGACGCGCCATTCGGCGACCTCGTCGGAGGTAAGCTCGTAGATCTGCATCCCTTTCTCCCGCGCGAAGGCGTACGCCTTGCCTTCGATCTCGGCCATCTGGTCGCGCAACTCCCGCTCCACCTTGCGCGCCGCCTCGGCAATGATCTGCTGGTGCCGCTTGGACAGCGCCTGCCAGACCTTCTCGTTGATGATCACGGGCCACTCGATGGCGCCGTGCTCGGTGCGCGTGACCGTATCGACCACTTTCCAAAGCTCGCGCGGCTCGACCGTGGTGATGCCGGTGATGATCATGTCCACGATGCCGTCGCGGGCTGCCCGATACTGCTCCGATGCCGAGATCGACAGCGGAATGCCGCCGCAAAGCTTAATGAACTCGCCCATCGTGTCGCCGAACACGCGGATTTTCTGGCCTGAGATGGCAGACGGCAGCTTGGTGTGCCGCCCGTTCTTGGACAGGAACACCGTGGAGCCGTAGGACTGCCACCACAGGGGCCTGACCCCGAGCGCCTCCAGGATGGCGGCGTCGAGCAGTTGCCGCATGCTGCTGTCGGGGCTGCTGACGGCGCGCACCAGCGCCTCGAAGTTCATCAGAAAGGGCTGGTCGTAGATGCCGACGGCGGGAACCTTCGCGCCGAACCAGGTTGCCGGCAGGGTGGCCATCTCGATGGCGCCCGAGGCAACGGCTTGAATCTTCTCTTTGTCCTTGTAGAGGCGGGCCCTGTCATAGATCTCGACGACAATCTCCTTGTCGCTGGCCTTCTCCACCTCCTCCTTGAAGCGCGTCAGGTTCACGCCGAGGTGGGTGTCGATCGGCAACTGAAAGGAGATCCGCAACTTGCTCTGCTCGGCCCATGCGGCGCCGAAGGATCCCACGAGCAGGGTGAGCAGCAGGGAAAGAACCTTGGCAGTCATCGAGCAAACTCCGGCTGTGCCGGCGCGCAAATTACTTGCTCGAACGCGCATTTCAATATTGGCGCGCACTCGGATGATACGTGTAGCCGAGAAAGCTCAGCCATCCGCCAAAGCGCAGACATCGGCCAATGCCTCAGCCAGATGCACGCGCGTCTGTCCGTCTCAGCTGGCGGCCTGCGGCAGATGTAGTGAACCCGGGGCCGCCACGCCGACGTCGAGCCGGCGTGTGCCGCTCACGCCTTGCCGGCCTTGGCCTCGATGGCGTCCCAGATCATGGCGGCGATGTCGTTGCCGCCGAAGGCCTTCACCTGGCGGATGCCCGTGGGCGAGGTGACGTTGATCTCGGTCAGATACGGGCCGATCACGTCGATGCCGGTGAACAGCAGCCCCCGCATCTTGAGCTCCGGCCCGAGCCGGGCGCAGATCTCCCGGTCCCGCTCGGTGAGCTCGGTCGGCCTGGCGACCCCGCCCACGTGCATGTTGGAGCGGGTCTCGTCGGCCGACGGCACCCGGTTGATAGCCCCCGCCACCTCGCCGTCGACGAGGATGATGCGCTTGTCGCCGGCGCGCACTTCCGGGCGGTACTGCTGCACCATGAACGGCTCGCGGAACACGAGCTGGAACATCTCGATCAGCGAGTTGAAGTTGGTGTCGTCCTCGCGCACCCGGAACACGCTGGAGCCGCCGTTGCCGTACAGCGGCTTGATGATGATGTCCTTGTACTCGGCGCGGAAGGCTCGGGCATCGTCCGCGTGGCGGGTGACCAGCGTCGGCGGCATCAGGTCGAGGAAGTCGAGCACGAACACCTTCTCCGGCGCGTTGCGCACGCTGGCCGGATCGTTGACCACGAGCGTCTCGGGGTGGATGCGCTCGAGCAGGTGAGTGGTCGTGATGTAGGCCATGTCGAACGGCGGGTCCTGGCGCAGGAGCACCACGTCGCAGTCGCTGAGCGACAGCGTCTCGGTCTCGCCCAGCACGTAGTGCGCACCGACCGTGTCCTCCACCTTCAGCCCCTGTGCCTGCGCGATCAGCCGGCCGTTGAGCAGCGACAGGTGCGGCGGGGTGTAGTAGTGCAGCGTGTGCCCGCGGCGCTGGGCTTCCAGCAGCATGGCAAAGGTGCTGTCGCCGCGGATGTCGATGCGGTCGATGGGGTCCATCTGGCAGGCGACGGTGAGCGGCATGCGGGCGGGCCCCTTCTCTCAGGCGATCACGGCCTCGGCTGGCACGGGCTGCACACAGGCCGATTTGCGCGCCATGCAAACGGCTTCGCACAGGGGCTGTCAACGAACAAATGCGGGAGGCACCACCCGCGCCAGGGGTGCCGGCCTGGGCCGCTCAGCCGGCCGGCTGCAGGGCGTCGGGGAGATGCACGGGCAGGCGCCAGGGCAGCACCAGCACGGCATCGAAGCCACGGTCGCAGCCGGCGAGCGCCGGCCGCCGCGACAGCCAGTACTCGGCCGCCCGCTGCAGGCGCCGGGTGCCGCGCGGGCTGAGCGCGGCCTCGCCTTCCGCGAGCGTCCTGCGCCGCTTGACCTCGACGAAGGCGATGCGCGTGCCCCGCCTGGCGATGAGGTCGATCTCGCCCAAGGGCGTGCGCACGCGCCGGCCCAGGATGCGATAGCCGCGCGCCATGAGCGCTGCGGCCGCGATCCACTCCGAGACGTGGCCGCGCCGGTAGCGCCGCTGGCGGTCTGCGCGTGCAGGCACTGGCTTCTGTCTCGACGCGGGCGACATCGGCAGGCCTTGGGTGTCCACGTCCTTGCGCCAATGGCCGCAGCCTAGGCTGTTGGTCTCTCGCTTGGGACCCAGGTGTCATGGTCGGGCTTGTCCCGACCATCCATCCCACCGCTTGCTCCCGCGCTCGCGGAGGGCTGGATCCTCGGGACGAGCCCGAGGATGACCGCGGGACCTATCTGTTGGATAGGGAACACCAGCTATCGTCCAGGGATTTCGCATAGACCGCGTACGGCACCCCGTGAATATCCGGCGCGTCCCTCACCTTGACGAAACCCATGCGAAGATACATCGGCAAGGCGACAGTCATGATCGGGGTGGTGTGCAAGGCAATGATGGGCGACCTTTCACGCGCCGCCCGGCGTATGCACGCCTCGGTCAACCTGCGGCCTATGCCGCCTCCCCGCGCGCCGGGATCGACCACCAGCATGCGTATGATCGGCCAGACCTGGTCGAAGTAGGCAGCCTTAGGGCCTGCCGACGCCGACGTAGGCGACGCCGCCCACGATGCGATCCTCCTGCTCGGCGACAATGATCTCGCCCGTGCGGGACAGCTCAGGCATGCGGGCGAGGCTTGCCGCCATGGCCTGCCAATCCGTGTAGTCGAGCTTGAACTGCTCGAATGCCGCCAGTGCAACGCGCGCGAGGCTCGCAGCGTCGGAGGGGCGGAACTCGCGCAGCATTTCACCCTCCTCCGCCTGCCCGTGGCCACGAGCCATTGCCTGCCAATTCCTGGCGCGCCTCAGGTATCGTCGCCGCCGGCGCTCCCAGCCTTGACCGCGAGCGCAAGATCATACGCCCGCGCCTTGGGGATGCCCATGGTCTCGGCCGCCACCTTGGCGGCATCGCGCACGCTCATCGTCTCGAGCAGCCCGGCGAGCCGCGCGCGCACGTCCTCCTCGCTCGCGATCTCCTCCCGGCCCGGCCCCACCAGCACCACCATCTCGCCGCGCGGCGGGGCTGCCGCGGCCCAGGCGGCAAGCTCGGCAAGGCTGCCGCGGCGCACCTCCTCGTGCAGCTTGGTCAGCTCGCGCGCCACCACCGCCTCGCGCTCACCCAGCGTCTCGCCCATGTCGGCGAGCGCCTCCGCGAGCCGCGAGGGCGCCTCGAAGAAAACGAGGCTCGCCGGCACCGCCTTGAGCGCGAGGAGCCGGCTGCGCCGCTGCCCGGCCCGCGCCGGCAGGAAGCCCGCGAACAGGAACGTATCGGTAGGCAGGCCGGCCACGGCGAGCGCGGCGGTGACGGCGGAGGCGCCCGGAAGCACCGTCACCGTCGCGCCGGCGTCTGCCGCCTCGCGCACCAGCTTGTAGCCGGGGTCCGAGATCAGCGGCGTGCCGGCGTCGCTGATCAGCACCACCGATTTTCCGGTCCGCAACGCCTCCAGGATGCGCGGGCGCTCGGCCTCCGCGTTGTGCTCGTGATAGGGGCGCATGCCGCGCGAGATGCCGAAGTGGGAGAGCAGCGTGCGCGAGTGGCGCGTGTCCTCGCAGTACACGAGATCGGCGCGCGCCAGCACCGCGAGGGCCCTGAGCGTGATATCCGCGAGGTTGCCGATGGGCGTCGCGACAACGTAGAGGGCAGGCTTCGGCGGCCCGCCCGCCAGTTGGCGCAGCACTGTCCCTGCCCGCTCGGCCACGGCCGCCCCGTCGGGCTCCGTCTTGGCTGCGTCGTCGTCCATGTCTTCCCGTTCTGCCCGGGGATCGCCGGCCCGCGCCTCAAACCTGACATCGCCCGCCAGAATATACACGCTGCGCTTGGAAATCCCTGGCTCTCGACCGGCCCGTGGGCTACCAAGGTCGGGCACGGTCGCGTGCCGGAATCGGCAGTAGCAACTGGAGGTTCTTTTGGCGGGTGGCGGCCGCAAATCTCTGACTGCGAAAGCAATCTGGCGTCTCGCCGGCATTCCCTGGCTTGCCGTCATGCTGCTTGCCGGTTGCTCGACCTCCAGCCAGCCGGGCCTCAGCGCGTCCGACTCCGGGGTCGCGACGACGGGCTCGGCGGCCTCTCCGGCAGAGCCCGCACCGGCCCGCAAGTCTCCCGTCAAGGTGGCGCTTCTGGTGCCGCTCTCGGCCCACGGCGCCGGCGGCATCATCGGCAAGAGCCTGAAGCAGGCGGCCGAGCTTGCCGTTTTCGAGCGCGACAACCCTGCCGTGCAACTCGTCGTCAAGGACGACCGGGGCACGCCGGATGGCGCGCGCGCAGCGGCCGACGAGGCCCTGCGCGACGGCGCCGCGATCATCCTCGGGCCCCTGTTCGCCAAGTCGGTCACGGCGGTGGCCCCCCTCGCCAAGGCGCGCGGCGTGCCGGTCGTCGCCTTCTCCAACGACCGCCAGGTGGCAGGCAACGGCGTCTATCTGCTCGGCTTCCAGCCGGGACCGGACGTCAACCGCATCGTCTCCTTCGCCGCCGAGCGCGGCCGCAAGCGCTTCGTCGCCCTGATTCCGGACGATCCGTTCGGGCGTCTTGCGGGCGCCGCCTTCAAGGACGCCGTCGCGCGCGCGGGCGGCAGCATCGTCGCCACCGAGACCTACCCCATGTCGGCCAACGCCGTGCTGGAGCCCCTGCGCAAGATCGCGACCGTGATCGAGGCCTCTGGCGAGGGCGAGGCCCCGATCGATGCCATGTTCCTGCCCGGCGGCCAGGAGCACCTGGAGTTGGTCGGCCGCCTGCTGCCGCAGGCCAACATCGACACCAGCAAGGTGAAGATCCTCGGCACCGGCGGCATGGACTATCCCAACGCCGGCCGCGACCAGCGCCTCGTCGGCGCCTGGTTCCCCGGTCCCGACCCCAGCGGCTGGACCGACTTCTCGCAGAAGTTCGCCAAGAGCTACGGGCAGGCGCCGCCGCGCATTGCGGCGCTCGCCTTCGACGGCATGAGCCTCGCCGTCGCCCTGGCCGGCGGCTCGGGCCCGGCGACGTTCACCCCGCAGTCGCTGACGCGCGCCAACGGCTTCTCCGGCATCGACGGCACCTTCCGCCTGACGCCGGAAGGCGCCATCGAGCGCGGGCTCGCCATCCTCGAGGTGCAGAGGTTTGGCCCCTCCCTGGTCGAGCCGGCCCCCGCCATCGCTCCCGCGCCGCAGTCGGGCTTGAGCAATCCGTTGAGCTTCAACTAGCGCCGTCCCTGCACGGCCCCCGGCCGCGGCGACGCCAGCGAGTGACCCGCGGAACAGCGCCGCGATCGCGCTTTTCCTAGTCTCCTCGCATCGACCCCGACCGCTCTCTCCGGAAGGCCGTCCCGAGGCTCCCGCCATGGCAATCTTCGAAGGACATCTCGAAACGCAGCGCACAGGCATGCGCCTGGCGATGCTGGCGCGCATGCCCGGCGCAGTGGTCTCACGCATGGCCGAGGTCGACACCGTATTCGACCTCGAGGCGCGCACCGTCGAGCGGCAGCGGCGCCTGCTGTTCGGGCTTTGCGGACACACCGAGCGCTTCGCGTTCACGGATATCAAGGGGCTCGGCCTCAAGGAGTACATCGACACCGATGACAGCACCTGGCGCTCGTATCTGCCGGTCCTGACCTTGCGCGACGGCTCGCGACGCTACCTGGCCGTCTTGAACGCCGCCGCCACGCCCTACGCCCGCGCCATCGAGGACATCTGCAGGCAGACGGGCATTCCGCGTCTCGACCATCCCGGCAACAAGTGGGGGTGGTGAGCGATGGCACGCCCCTGCTCAATGCACTGCGCCGCCTCTTGCCGTTGAGCAGGAGCGGCATGAGATCGACGCGCTTGCCGATCGACGCCCGCCGCCGCAGCCTTCTGCCTGCCTCTTCGGCTCGCCGCCTCGGCGCATCCGCGTCCCCGGGGCCACTCCGCCTGAGCCGCGGCCAGGCCGGCCGCCGTTTCGGCCGCGATTGAGCCCGCAGGATGGAAGCAGCCTTGACGTATGCGGTGCTTCACGCGCTCTGCCGCCTGCGCTAACGGTGGCGTGGCAACGTCCAATCCCCGTTCATTTGCCGCAAGGAGCGCCTGCCCATGGCTTTCACAGAGCTGCGCCAGTACGTCATCAAGCCCGGCCAGATGCAGGCCTGGCTGAAGCTGTTCCACGAGGAGATCATCCCCTTCCAGGCGGCCAAGGGCATGCTGATCACCAGCGTCTGGCGCGGCGAGACCGACGACAGCGTCTTCGTCTGGACCCGGCGCTTCGAGAGCGAGGCCGCGCGCGAGGCCCTCTACAAGGCCGTGTACGAGGACCCGCACTGGAAGAACACGATCTCCCCGCGCGTCGGCGAGTGCATCGACCGCTCGGCCATCAAGGTGCAGCGGATCACGGCGACGGCGCTCTCGCCGATGCAGTGAGCCAAACGCCCCGGCACGGCTCTCGCCGCCTCATGCCGGGGGCCCGGCCGCGGCGATGGCCTTGCCCATGCGCACCAGGGGCACGGGGGCGCCGCCACGCGCGTCGCTGAGCCGCTCGATGGCGACGAAGCCGAAGGCGGAGTACAGCGGCTCGCCGGCAAGCGTCGCCATCAGCTCGAGGCGGGTGAAGCCCTCCGCCCGCGCGGCCGCCTCGCACACCTCCAGAATGCGCCGGCCGACGCCGCGGCGCGCGAAGGCCGGGTGCGTGTACATGGCCCGCACCCGCGCCGGCTCCACCGCGGGGTCCAGCAGCGCCGCGCTGCGGCCGCTGGAATGGTCGCCGCCGTAGAGCGTGGCGCGCCGGCTCCAGCCGCCGCATCCCGCGAGGCGGCCGTCGATCTCGACCACGAGGTAGGTGCCGTCCTCGATGAGCTGCGTGTCGAGGCCCATGATGGCGCGGCTGGCGCCGATCTGGTCCTGATCGAGGAACGGCTTCTGCAGCTCCCCGATGGCCGCCGCCATCAGCGCGCTGAGCGCGGGAACGTCTGCCAGCACTGCCGGCCGATGCGTCAGGTCTTGCTGTCTCATGCCTCGGTCCTTCGCCGGGCGCCCGCCTCAGGAGCGGGTCCGGCCGGCCTTCTCCAGCAGGTCCGGGCGCCGCGCCCGGGTGGCGGCTTCCGCTTGCGCCCGGCGCCACGCCTCGATGTGCGCGTGATTGCCGTTGAGCAGCACCTCGGGGATCTCCCGCCCCTCCCACGCGCGCGGCCGGGTGTACTGCGGATACTCCAGCAGCCCCGCCTCGAAGCTCTCCTCGGCGAGCGAGTGGGCGGAGCCGAGCACGCCGGGCAGCAGGCGCAGCACCGCCTCCAGCAGCACCATGGCCGGAATGTCGCCGCCGGCGAGCACATAGTCGCCGATCGAGATCTCGCGCATGCCGCGGGCCTCGATGACGCGCTGATCGACGCCCTCGAAGCGGCCCGCGAGCAGGATGGCGCCGGGGCCGTCGGCCAGGTCCCGCACGATGGCCTGCGACAGCGGCACCCCGCGCGGGGTGAGCACGATCAGTGGCAGCGCGCCGCCCTCGCCCTCCGCCTTGGCCTGCGCGGCATCGACGGCAGCCGCCACCACGTCGGCGCGCAGCACCATGCCGGCGCCGCCGCCGGCCGGCGTGTCGTCCACATTGCGGTGCCGCCCCGACCCGAAGGTGCGCAGATCGAAGGTCTCGAGCGACCACAGCCCCTGGCGCAGCGCTTCGCCGGTGAGCGAGGCCGCGAGCGGGCCGGGAAACAGCTCCGGGAACAGAGTGATGACCTTGGCCCGCCAGGGGCGCCTCGGCGACGGATCGGTAGCGGCGGAGTGCATCGCGGAAGCCTCAGCCTTGCGCCGCCGCGATCGCCTCGACGAAGCGCTGGGCCGCCGCGCGCGGGTCGGCAGCGGCGATGATCGGCCGCGCCACCACCAGATGGTCGGCGCCGTCGGCGATGGCGCGTCCCGGCGGCGTGACCCGGGCCTGGTCGCCGGCCTCGTTTTCGGGAAAGCGGATGCCGGGCGTGACGATGGCAAGCCCCGGGCCGACGGTGTCGCGCACGGCCTTGGCCTCGTGGCCCGAGGCGACGATGCCGGCGAGCCCGCACGCCTTGGCGAGCCGCGCTCGCGTGAGCACCAGCTCCTGCGGCGCCCGCGCGATGCCCTGCTCGGCGAGGTCCGCCGCATCCAGGCTCGTCAGCACGGTGACGCCGAGGAGGCGCAGGCCGCTGCCGGCAGCGCCCTCGGCGGCCGCGCGCAGCGTCTTGCTGTCGGTTGCGTGCACGGTGAGGAAGGTGGCGCCCGTCGCGGCCGCATTGCGCACGGCCCGCTCGACCGTGTTGGGGATGTCGAGGAGCTTCATGTCGAGGAACACCTTGCGCCCCTCGCCGACCAGCTCCTCCACGAGCCGCAGGCCGCCGCGCATCACCAGCTCGAGGCCCACCTTGTAGAACGTTGCCGCATCGCCGAGCGTGCGCACCATGGCGCGCGCCGCCTCGGCATCGGGCACGTCCAATCCCACGATCAGGCGCTCGCGGGCTGTCGCGGCAGGGGGCAAGGGCTCGGTCTCCGGCAGGCTTGCTCAGTCGGATCCGCCCGTGGCGCGGATCACGCGCGTCAATTCATAGACGTGCTCTCGCCAGCGCGCCATGAATTTGGTGAACGCGGCGTCGCTGGCCTCGCTCGCAGGCTTGGCCTTGTCGCCACACGATCTCATCAGGTCGATGACGAAGGCGGCAACGTCGCGGTCGTTGGTGTTTCTGGCGGCTTCGTCGTTGGCGACGATGAGCTCGGCCTTCTTGTCGAGCCAGGCTGCCGCACCGTCCTGCAGGCACGTCTCGTAGGCGCCCTTGGTCGGCCATTCGATCTTGGCGGCAACGGCAGGGCTGGCAAGCACCAGGCCTGCGAAGACCGCAAGCGATGCCGCGCGCGACGTCCATCTGCCGTCGCGCCTGGGGATTTGCACGCCGATCAAGGGTACCTCACAAGGTTCAAGGACGGCGCCCCCGCAGGCACCTGCGCAGATCACGTCAGCCGACAGCCAATCGGTCGGGCCGGTCCCTCAGCATCGCGAGGTCAGCCGGTCTTGCCTTCGAAGAACTCCTTCATGCGCGCGAAGAATCCCGAGGAGTGTGGCGACGTCTCCCGGTTGCTCTCCTTCTCGAACTCCTCGAGCAGCTCCCGCTGGCGGCGCGTGAGGTTTTTCGGCGTCTCCACCTCGACCTGGATGTACATGTCGCCGAGCACCTTGGAGCGCAGCACCGGCATGCCCTTGCCCTTGAGGCGGAACTGCTTGCCGCTCTCGGTGCCCTCCGGGATCTTCACCCGTGTCTGTCCGCCCTCGAGCGTGGGCACGTCGAGCTGGCCGCCGAGCGCCGCATTCACCATCGAGATCGGCACGCGGCAGAAGATGTCGGCGCCGTCGCGCTGGAAGAACTCGTGCGGCTTGATGGACAGGAAGATGTAGAGATCGCCCGCAGGCCCGCCGCGCAGGCCGGCCTCGCCCTCGCCGGCGAGGCGGATGCGCGTGCCGTCCTCGACGCCGGCGGGAATGTTCACCGACAGCGTCCGCTCCTTCAGCACACGGCCGGCGCCGTTGCAGGTGGGGCAGGGATCGTTGATGGTCTCGCCGCGGCCCTGGCAGACATGGCAGGTGCGCTCGATGGTGAAGAAGCCCTGGCTGGCGCGCACCTTGCCGGCGCCGCCGCAGGTGCCGCACGTGGTGGGCTGGGTGCCGGGCTTGGCGCCGGTCCCCGAGCAGGTCTCGCAGGCGACGCTTGTCGGCACGCGGATCTGTGCCGTCTTGCCGGCGTACGCCTCCTGCAGCGACACCTCCATGTTGTAGCGCAGGTCCGCGCCGCGCTCGCGCCCCGAGCGCTGCCGCTGGCCGCGGCGGCCGCCCATGAACTCGCCGAACAGGTCGTCGAAGATGTCCGACATGGAGGAGGCGAAGTCGGGGCCGAAGCCGCCGCCCGGCCTGCTGCCGCCCTCGAAGGCCGCGTGCCCGAACTGATCGTAAGCCGCGCGCTTCTGCGGGTCCTTCAGGACCTCGTAGGCCTCGTTCAGCTCCTTGAACTTCTTTTCCGCGTCCTTGTCGCCCGGATGCCGGTCGGGGTGGCATTCCTTGGCCAGGCGGCGAAAGGCGGATTTCAGGTCCTGCTCGGTGGCGGACCGGGTCACGCCGAGGATCTCGTAGTAATCGCGCTTGGCCATGAAATCCGACGTTCCTTCGCGCTGGCCGCCCCTGGCCTCGAGGCCGTGCCCCGGCCGCCCCCGCCCCGCCGGCTCGATCCGCGGAGACCGGAGCAGGGCGCCTCGGAGCGCCCGGGCCGGACGCACGCTGGCGCAACCGCCCCAGGGCGATGACCACCCTGGGACGAGACATTTTCACACTCGAGCGACACGCGGCAACCGAAATCGCCGCCGCGCGCCCGGCTGCTCAGCTCGCTCAGGCCGACTTCTTCTTGTCGTCCTTGACCTCTTCGAAGTCGGCGTCGACGACGTTGTCGCCGCCCGGCTTCTTGGCCTCTGCGCCGCCCTCGCCCGGCGCACCCGCGCCGGCCTGCTGGCCGCCGTAGAGCGCCTCGCCGAGCTTCATGGATACCTGCGCCAGCGCCTCGGTCTTGGCCTTGATCTCGTCGAGGTCCTCGGAGCCGGCCGCCTGCTTCAGGGCCGCGATCGCGCTCTCGATGTTGCTCTTGTCGCCGGCCGCCACCTTGTCGCCGAGGTCCTTCAGCGTCTTCTCGGTCGAGTGGATCAGGCTGTCGGCGCCGTTCTTGGCCTCGACCAGCTCGCGCTTCTTGCGGTCGTCGTCCTTGAAGCGCTCGGCCTCCTCGGTCATGCGCTTGATCTCGGCGTCGGACAGGCCGCCGGAGGCCTGGATGCGGATCGACTGCTCCTTCGCCGTCGCCTTGTCCTTGGCCGAGACGTGCACGATGCCGTTGGCGTCGATGTCGAA
>JANRIO010000119.1:0-40285 GCA_033764875.1 Hyphomicrobiaceae bacterium
AATGCGCTCCGGCGTTCCGACGGCGATCATTCGGTCCTTGAAGCTGTGCCGAAGCGAGTAGACCGAGTGGGCCCGTGTCGGGCGAAGCCCTGCCGTGTCGAGGCACTTATTGGCGATAGCCGAGAAGCTGTCTGCCGACGCTCGATAGCGCGGGAACCCGTCAGAATGCATCCGCATGATCGCAAGGGCCTGCCCGACAAGCGGCATGTCACGCTCGCTGGCGCCTGTTTTGAGTTGGCGGGCATCGGGGCGGATCTGGAGGTGGGGGATCGGATCGTCTATTCGGATGCGCCGCGCTTCCAGTGCGACGATCTCGCTCGGGCGCATGCCGGTCAGGGCGACCATGCGTACGATGTCGGCGGCTTCCGCATTGAGACCGCCGATCTTGGGTGCTGCCAAGAAGTGCTGCCGGACGAAGTCCGGCTCATAGGCTTGCCGCCGCGTGTATTTGGCGCCGGCAATGCGGACGCCCTTGAACGGCAAAGAGAGATTTAGGCGGAAGGCTTCATCGACCGTGCGCATCATGCCGGCGAGGGCGCCGAAGTTCTTGTTGGCCGAGTTTCGCGTGTAGCCCTCATCCTTGATGCGGGTGATCCACCAGTCGCGAAAATCCAGCGCGTCGTCACGGGTGATCTCGGCGAGCGGCTTGTCACCAATCCGGGCGATCAGCGTGTCGACGGCACGTTGATGTTTGCCCTTCCACTGCTTCAACTGCTTCTCGCTCTTGCCGATGGCCTGGTCTGACGCGAGCTTTTGATAGGCATCGACAAGTGTCGATAGTGTGAGCGCGGGCTTGCCGGCGCCGCCGAGTACGGCGCTGAGTATCTCGGAGCCGGGTGCGAGGCTCCCGCTACCAGTAGAGGCGCTCGTTGATACCGCAGAGCTGCGCGAGAGAAGGTCCAGGGGTTGGGTCAGCTTTTCGACGCGCTCTAGCAGGTCCTCCAGGCGGCTTGCCGCGATGTCGACAGCCGGGCGGTACGCGACCCCCAGGGCGTCGGCCGTGGCAAGCGCGGATTGAAAGTCCATGCAGGCCACGATGACCGATGGATGAGCCTCAGAGAGCTTCGCCCATTGTGCCTCCAGCGCGGCGCTGATCGAGGCAGCGGCACGCAGAGCTTCGGTTCGATCACGCGATTTCGTCGAAACACGGATCTCAGTGGCGGCGAGTTGTTCGACGAGGTGCTTCGGGACGCGGCGGCGGTACTGCCAGACGCCGCCGCGGCGGACGAGATAGGTCGCCGTTTGGTAGCCGAAGGTGGGCTTGGAAGATCGCTGAATGGCATGCATCGAGGTCGTGTCCTGACACTTGGTCGGACCGTCGTGCCTCAATGCAAATGTGGCACAGCAATGTGTCACACCAATGTGGCACAGCGGCCCGGAGGGATCGGGCTCAAGCGTGCGGCAACATTGGAGATTTTCAGCGATATCAACGAGCTGGCAGGTTCAAGTCCTTGATGGACTTGGTGGAGCCGAGGGGAATCGAACCCCTGACCTCTGCAGTGCGATTGCAGCGCTCTCCCATCTGAGCTACGGCCCCGAACGCAGCGCCATATAGGTGTCGGCGCGCCTGGGTGTCAAGGCGCGGGGCCGGGACTGTGGCGGGTTGAGCGCCGACGTGTCGGCATGCGTGCCACTCCATCCGCGTGTGCCAGGCGAGTTGGAGGCTCGCCGGTCGCACGCGCGCGGTGCCGACGGCGTCCGTGCATGCGCTGGCCAGTCTAGGAAATTCCCTCGCCCGGTGCGGACTTGCGCGCAGCCGCAGCGGCTGCGGCACGCGGGCCGCGGCCGCGGCATAAGGGTATCGGGCCGACGGTCGAGGAGGCAGGCGGCCCTGCTGCCCCGGGGCGTGGATGGCTGGTCGAGGGAGCGTCGGCCAGCGTCGACTCAACGGCCCGATGCAATCGCCCAGTAGAGGCGGCGCGTGCGCCTCCCAGGCTGCTGCGCCGCGGCGAAGGCCATTGGGCCGCCAGTTTCAATTTGAGGAGGCACGGCCGCTGCCCGAGGCCCGGATCGTGGGCTGAGGGGCCGCCGAGGGGCGCGCCGACGGTAGGGGTACCGGCGCCCGGCCTGAAGCGGCAAGAGCGCCGCCGCCACGGCCCCGGAGCGGGGAGCGGCCGCACCGCGTGCCGGGCCCTGCCGGGGGGCTCGGCGCCGCGGCCGGGCCGCACGTCCGGCGGCGCTGCGGCAGCGAATCGCCTATTCAAAGCATCCAGCGTGGGCCCATGGCCTTGCGGGGCAAGGGTCCGGCGTCTAAAGCTTGGCGCCGCGCGGGCGTCGAGGGGCACCTCCGCGCACCTGGGCGCGCGAACGGAGACATCGGCGGATGCTATCGGTTCTCTACTTCATCGATCAGTATCTGATCAGCCTGTTGATCTGGATCATCATCGGCAGCGTCATCCTGAGCTGGCTCATCGCCTTCAACGTCGTCAATCCCTACAACCAGTTCGTGCGCTCGCTTTGGGACCTGTTCCACCGCATCACCGAGCCCATGCTGCGGCCCATCCGGCGCCTGCTGCCCGACATGGGCGGCATCGACCTGTCGCCGATGATCCTGATCCTGGTCCTGATCTTCATCCGCATCGTCGTGATCAACGACTGGCTGGTGCGGCTGCTGACCTGATGCGCCGCCCCTGGGCACCGGCGGACGGCGGCCTGCGTCTCTCCATAAGGCTGACGCCGAAGGCCGGCCGCGACGAGGTGCTGGGGGTCGAGGAGGGCCCCGAGGGACCGGCGCTCAAGGTGCGCGTCCGGGCGGTGCCCGAGGACGGCAAGGCCAACGCCGCCCTGATCGAGACCGTGGCCCGCTGGCTGGGCCTGCCGAAACGCGATCTCGAGCTTGCATCCGGCGGAAAATCAAGGAACAAGGCGCTGCGCGTTGCGGGCGACCCCGAGGCGCTGGCCGCCCGTCTCGAGGCCCGGCTGGCGGCCGGCGCCGAGCCGCGATCGGGGCCTGGCGAGGATGTCTGGCGGCGCAAGCTTCGCGAGTGAGGTGACATGGCATCGATCATCGACGGCAAGGCGATCGCGGCGCGATTGCGCCAGGACATCGCCGCCGAGGTCGCGGCGCTGGCCGGCGCCGGTCGCCGCGTGCCGGGCTTGGCGGTCGTCCTCGTCGGCGAGGACCCGGCGAGCCAAGTCTACGTCAAGAGCAAGGGCACGGCCACGCGCGAGGTCGGCATGGCCTCCTTCGAGCACAAGCGGCCGGCCGCCACGGGCGAGGCAGAGCTGCTGGCGCTGATCGCGTCCCTCAATGCCGATCCGGCCGTCGACGGCATCCTGGTGCAGCTGCCGCTGCCGGCCCACATCGACGCGGCCAAGGTCATCGAAGCCATTGATCCGGCGAAGGATGTCGACGGCTTTCACCCGGTCAACGTCGGCCGGCTGGCCTCCGGCGGGCCGGCGCTCGCCCCCTGTACCCCGACGGGCAGCCTGCTGCTGATTCAATCCGTGCAGCAGCAACTCGCCGGGCTCGAGGCCGTCGTTATCGGCCGCTCCAACATCGTCGGCAAGCCGATGGCGCAGCTCCTGCTGCGCGAGAACGCCACCGTCACCATCGCCCATTCCCGCACCCGCGACCTGGCAGCCGTGGTCCGCCGGGCCGATGTGGTGGTGGCGGCCGTCGGCAAGGCCGAGATGGTGCGCGGCGACTGGATCAAGCCCGGCGCCATCGTCATCGACGTCGGCATCCAGCGCCTGGCCACGCCCGAGGGCAGGACCCGCCTCGTCGGCGACGTGGCCTTCGCCGAGGCCCGGGAGGTGGCGGGCGCCATCACCCCGGTGCCGGGCGGCGTCGGCCCCATGACCATTGCCTGCCTGCTGCGCAACACGCTTGAGGCCTACCGCGCTCGCTGAGCGGGCGGGCATCGGCCCGGGGCCGGGCGCCCCTCCCTACCAAGGCAGGCCCGTCCGCCCTCTGGCTTCGGCAGCCACATTTCATTAGGGTCGGCAGCAGGATGCGAACCGCGGACGGGCGGCGCCGTGTGCTGCGGGGCCGCGCCCGACCTGGGCCAGTGCAGAGGCCGAAGGCGAGCGGACCCCGATTGAGGCCCGGCCGAGTTGAGGAGGCGACATGAGCCAGAGTTCGGCAGCGAGGATCCCGGATTTCACCGCCCTCGCGCTCGATGACCAGGCGGCGGCACCCGCCACCGCCCCGGCCGGGACCCAGGTCTGGACCACGCCCGAGGGCATCGCGGTCAAGCCGCTCTATACCGAGGCCGACACGGCGGGGCTCGATTTCGTCGACACCTATCCGGGCCTGGCGCCCTTCGTGCGCGGTCCCTACCCGACCATGTACGTCACCCAGCCCTGGACCATCCGCCAGTACGCGGGCTTCTCCACTGCCGAGGAATCCAACGCCTTCTATCGCCGCAACATCGCCGCCGGCCAGAAGGGGCTGTCGGTCGCCTTCGACCTCGCCACCCATCGCGGCTACGACAGCGACCACCCCCGCGTGAAGGGCGACGTCGGCATGGCGGGCGTGGCCATCGACAGCATCTACGACATGCGAACGCTGTTCGACGGCATCAACCTCGCCGACATGAGCGTGTCGATGACCATGAACGGCGCCGTGCTGCCGGTGCTCGCCCTGTTCATCGTGGCGGGCGAGGAGCAGGGGGTGCCGCCGGAGAAGCTCGCGGGCACCATTCAGAACGACATTCTGAAAGAGTTCATGGTGCGCAACACCTATATTTACCCGCCCGAGCCCTCGATGCGCATCATCTCGGACATCTTCGGCTACACCAGCGCCCGCATGCCGAGGTTCAACTCCATCTCGATCTCGGGATACCACATGCAGGAGGCCGGCGCGACGGCCGACCTCGAGCTTGCCTACACGCTGGCCGACGGCGTCGAGTACGTGCGCGCCGGCGTTGCCGCCGGCCTCGGCATCGACGCGTTTGCCCCGCGGCTCTCCTTCTTCTGGGCCATCGGCATGAACTACTTCATGGAGGTGGCCAAGATGCGCGCGGCCCGCCTCCTCTGGGCCAAGCTGATCAAGAACGAGTTCTCCCCCAAGGACACCAAGTCGCTGGCGCTGCGCACCCACTGCCAGACCAGCGGCTGGAGCCTGACCGCGCAGGACGTGTTCAACAACGTCACCCGCACCGCCATCGAGGCGCTGGCCGCGACCCACGGCGGCACCCAGTCGCTGCACACCAACGCGCTCGACGAGGCGATCGCGCTGCCGACCGACTTCTCGGCCCGCATCGCCCGCAACACGCAGCTCTTCATCCAGCAGGAGAGCGGCACCTGTCGCGTCGTCGACCCCTGGGGCGGCAGCCACTACGTCGAGCGCCTCACCTACGAGCTCGTGCGCAAGGCGCAGGCCCATATCGACGAGGTCGAGGGCCTGGGCGGCATGGCCAAGGCGATCGCGGCCGGCATTCCGAAGATGCGCATCGAGGAGGCCTCGGCCCGCACGCAGGCCCGCATCGACAGCGGCACCCAGACCATCGTCGGCGTCAACAAGTTCAAGGCCCGCGACGAGGCCGAGATCGAGGTCCTGAAGGTCGACAACAAGAGCGTCCGCGCCAGCCAGATCGCCAAGCTTGAGCGCCTGCGTGCCGAGCGCAGCCAGCACGAGGTCAACGCGGCGCTGGCGGCGCTCGCCCACACCGCCCGCAGCGGAGAAGGCAACCTGCTCGACCGTGCCGTCGCCGCCGCGCGCGTCAAGGCGACAGTCGGCGAGATCTCGGATGCCTTGGAGAGCGTCTGGGGGCGCCATCGCGCCGAGACGCGCGCCGTCTCGGGCGTGTATGTGCAGGAGGCATCGAGCATGAGCAAGGACGTCGACCGGGTGCGCCAGATGGCCGAGGCCTTTGCCGCCAACGACGGCAGGCGCCCCCGCATTCTTGTCGCCAAGATGGGCCAGGACGGCCACGACCGCGGCCAGAAGGTGATTGCCTCGGCCTTCGCCGACCTCGGGTTCGACGTCGATATCGGCCCGCTTTTTGCGACGCCGGAGGAGGCGGCGCGTCAGGCGGTGGAGAACGACGTGCATATCATCGGCGTCTCCTCGCTCGCTGCCGGCCATCTGACCTTGGTGCCTGAATTGACGGCAGCACTCGAGAAAGAGGGACGGGGAGACATCATGATCGTGGTCGGCGGCGTCATTCCGCCTTCGGACTACGACGCCCTCTTCAAGGCTGGCGCCAAGGCTGTGTTCGGGCCCGGAACCAATATCGCGCGGGCGGCCGCCGACCTGCTTGATAAGCTCAATGAACAATTGGGCTATGCACCGAAGGCTGCGGCAGAGTAGCATCGGCGCCATGGCGGCCTAGAGGGGTTGAGCAAGGGCGATCATGGCGAGCAGCGCATCTCCGCAGTCCGGTTTGCAGTCCGGCATCTCCCCCGGCGCTGCCGAAGCCGAGCAGCCGGCCGTGGTCCTGAAGGGCGTGAACAAGTGGTATGGCAATTTCCACGTCCTCAAGAACGTTAATCTCACGGTGAGGCGCGGCGAGCGCATCGTCATCTGCGGCCCCTCTGGATCCGGCAAGTCGACCCTCATCCGCTGCATCAATCGCCTGGAGAAGCACCAGGAAGGCACCATCATCGTCGACGGCAACGAGCTTACCGAGGACATCCGCGCGATCGACAAGATCCGCGCCGAGGTCGGCATGGTGTTCCAGAGCTTCAACCTGTTCCCCCATCTGACCGTGCTCGACAACCTCTGCCTCGCCCCGGTGTGGGTGAAGAAGATGCCGCGCGCGGAGGCCGAGAAGGTCGCGCGCATGTATCTCGAGCGCGTGCACATTCCCGAGCAGGCCGACAAGTATCCGGGCCAGCTCTCCGGCGGCCAGCAGCAGCGCGTCGCCATCGCCCGCTCGCTGACCATGAACCCGCGCATCATGCTGTTCGACGAGCCCACCTCCGCCCTCGATCCCGAGATGATCAAGGAGGTGCTCGACGTCATGACCGAGCTGGCGAGGTCGGGCATGACCATGCTGTGCGTCACCCACGAGATGGCCTTCGCGCGCTCGGTCGCCGATCGCGTCATCTTCATGGACCGTGGCGAGATCGTCGAGGAGGCGCCGCCCAACGAGTTTTTCACGAGCCCGCAGTCGCCGCGCACCAAGCTCTTCTTGTCCCAGATCCTGGGTCATTGAGGCGGCGCGTCCGGCGCGGCACAGTCCGTCCAAGCCTGCAGCAACAGCAAGAGCAAAATCGGAGAAACCTGATGAAATCTGTCTACAGTGGGCTTCTGGCCTCCGCAGCACTCGCCTTCCTGGCGGCACCCGCCGTCGCGCAGGGCAAATCGACGCTCGAGACCGTCAAGGCACGCGGTGAGCTGTCCTGCGGCGTCAACGTCGGCCTCGCCGGCTTCTCCTCCAAGGACGACAAGGGCGAGTGGTCGGGCCTCGATGCGGACTACTGCCGGGCGATCGCGGCAGCCGTCCTCGGCGACGGCAAGAAAGTGAAGTTCGTCGCCACCACCGCCAAGGAGCGCTTCACGGCGCTGACCTCCGGCGAGATCGATATCCTCTCCCGCAACACCACCTGGACCATGTCGCGCGACAGCTCGATGGGCATGGCCTTCGCCGGCGTCAACTACTACGACGGCCAGGGCTTCATCGTGAAGAAGTCCGCCAACATCAAGTCCGCCAAGGAACTCGACGGCGCCTCGATCTGCGTGCAGACCGGCACCACCACCGAGCTCAATCTCGCGGACTTCTTCCGCGACAACAAGATGAAGTACAGCCCCATCGTGTTCGAGAAGGCCGACGAGGCGATGAAGGCCTACCAGGGCAACCGCTGCGACGCCTACACGACCGACGTGTCGGGCCTGTACTCCGAGAAGCTGCGTACCGCCACGCCCGACGATCATGTCGTGCTGCCCGACCTCATCTCCAAGGAGCCCCTCGGGCCGTCCGTGCGCCAGGGCGATGCGCAGTGGTTCTCGATCGTGAAGTGGGTGCACTACGCCATGCTCAACGCCGAGGAGGCTGGCATCACGTCGAAGAACGTCGACCAGATGCTGACCTCCTCCACCAGCGCCGACGTCAAGCGCATCCTCGGTAAGGATGGCGACTTCGGCAAGGGCATCGGCCTCGACAACGACTGGGCGGTGCGCATCCTCAAGCAGGTCGGCAACTACGGCGAGGTGTTCGATCGCAACGTCGGCGAGGGCTCGCGTCTGAAGATCGCGCGCGGCGCCAACAAGCTGTGGAAGAACGGCGGCCTGCAGTACGCCCCCCCGATCCGCTGACGCCGAGCGACCGGGAGACCCGCCGTGGCAGTCGAGACGCAGAACGGGGCGACCGGCGGCACTAGGAGCAGCGGCATCCTGCCCGCTGCTCTCTATCGCCCCGAGGTGCGCAGCATCATCTACCAGGTCGCTCTGGTCGTGATCCTGGCGCTGGCTGCCTGGTGGGTCATCAACAATGTGCAGGAGAACCTCCGGAGGCAGAACATCGCCTCCGGTTTCGAGTTCCTCGATCGCCGTTCCGGCTTCGACATCGCCCAGACCCTGGTCGAGTACTCGAGCGCGTCGACCTACGGCCGCGCCTTCCTCGTCGGTCTCCTCAATACGCTGCTGGTTGCGGTGCTTGGCATCGTCCTCGCCACCATCGTGGGCTTCCTCGTCGGCATTGCGCGGCTTTCGCACAACTGGCTGATCGCCAAGCTCGCGACCGCCTACGTCGAGGTGCTGCGCAACATGCCGCTGCTGCTGCAGCTCTTCTTCTGGTATTTCGCCGTTCTCAAGGGTCTGCCCGCGCCGCGCCAGAGCTTCGCGCTGGGCGCCGGCAGCTTCCTCAACGTGCGCGGGCTCTATATGCCAGCCCCCGTTCCGCAGGAGGGCTTCGGCTGGGTGCTGGGCGCCTTCGTCATCGGCATTCTCGCCAGCGTCGCGCTCAGCCTCTACGCGCGGCGCCTGCAGCGCGACACCGGCCGGCAGCTTCCGGTGTTTCTGCCCTCTCTCGGCCTCGTAGTCGGACTGCCACTCGTGGCGTTCCTGCTGTCGGGCGCGCCGCTCACCTTCGACTATCCGCAGCTGCGCGGCTTCAACTTCAACGGCGGCTTCGTCATCCTGCCGGAGCTGATGGCGCTGCTCATCGGCCTGTCCCTCTACACGGCGAGCTTCATCGCCGAGACCGTGCGCTCGGGCCTCATGGGTGTGCCCAAGGGGCAGACGGAGGCGGCCGACGCCCTGGGGCTGAGCCGCGGCCAGTCGCTTCGCCTCGTCATCATCCCCCAGGCCATGCGCATCATCATCCCGCCGCTGACCAGCCAGTACCTCAACTTGACGAAGAACTCCTCGCTCGCCGTCGCCATCGGCTATCCCGACTTCGTCAGCGTGTTCACGGGCACCGTGCTCAACCAGACCGGCCAGGCCGTCGAGGTGATCCTCATCACCATGGGCGTGTTCCTCACCATCAGCCTCGCAACGTCGCTCGGCATGAACTGGTTCAACAAGCGCATGGCGCTCGTGGAGCGTTAGGCCATGACCGAAGCCGCCACCTCCGCGCCCCGCTACGTCGCAACCGCCCAGACGCCCGAGCGCCCGCCGCCCTCGAGCGTCAAGGGTCCTCTTGCCTGGATGCGCGACAACCTGTTCGCCACCTGGACCGACACGGCCCTGACGCTGGTCGCGCTCTACCTCGTCTACCTGCTCGTCGACGGTATCCTGAGCTGGGGCCTGATCCACGCCGTGTGGTCGGGCAACGATGGCTCGGCCTGCTCCGCCCAGGGCGCAGGCGCCTGCTGGCCCTTCATCTCCGCCAAGTTCGGGCAGCTCATGTACGGCAGCTACCCGGAGGCCCTGCGCTGGCGCGTGAACCTCACCTACCTGCTCGCGATCGCGGGCCTCGCCGCCCTCATGATCCCGCAGGTGCCGGGCAAGCTGTGGTCCGCCCTCTATCTGATCTTCGTGTTCCCGGTTGTCGCCGTCATTCTGCTCGCCGGCGGCGTCCTGGGCTTCGCGCCCGTTCAAACCACGCTCTGGGGCGGGCTGATGGTGACGCTCGTGGTCGCCAGCGCCGGCATCGCAGGCGCGTTCCCGCTGGGCATCATTCTGGCGCTCGGCCGCCGCTCGCGGATGCCGGCCGTCCGTCTCGTGTCGGTCACGGTCATCGAGTTCGTGCGCGGCGTGCCGCTGATCACGGTGCTGTTCATGGCCTCCGTGATGTTGCCGCTGTTCCTGCCGAGCAATCTCACCATCGACAAGCTCGTGCGCGCGCTGGTGATGGTCGCCGTGTTCGCCGGCGCCTACCTGGCCGAGGTCATCCGCGGCGGCCTGCAGGCGATCCCCCGCGGCCAGTACGAGGCGGCCGATGCGCTTGGCCTCACCTACTGGCAATCCATGGGGCTCATCATCCTGCCGCAGGCCCTGAAGCTCGTGATCCCCGGCATCGTCAACACCTTCATCGCGCTGTTCAAGGACACGAGCCTCGTCCTCATCATCGGCATCTTTGATCTCCTCGGCGCCGTGCAGTCGGCCATGACCGACAGCAAGTGGCTCTCCCCCTCGACGCCGACGACGGGCTACGTGTTCGTGGGCTTCATCTTCTGGGCCTTCTGCTTTGCCATGTCGCGCTACTCGCTCGTGATCGAGCGGCGCCTTGCGGCCGGCGGGCAGCGCACGGCAGCGAAATAGCCGAGCCGGCCGCGATGCTTCGAGTCCGGCCCCGTCCATGAAAAAGGGGAGGGTCGCGTGGCGCCCTCCCCGAAATGCCTCAACCGCCCTGGACCGATCAGGCCTTGCCCAGCATCGCCTCGACGTACTCCCAGTTCACAAGCTGGTCGACGAACGCCTCCAGGTACTTCTGCCGCGCGTTGCGGTAGTCGATGTAGTAGCTGTGCTCCCACACGTCGACGCCCAGGATCGGCTGCGCGCCCATCATCAGCGGGTTCTCGCCGTTGGGGGTCTTGGCGATCATCAGCTTGCCGTCCTTCACCGCCAGCCACGCCCAGCCGGAGCCGAACTGCGTCACGCCGGCCTGCACGAAGTCCGTGCGGAATTTGTCGTAGCCGCCGAGGTCCTTGTCGATCATCGCCTGCAGCTTGCCCGGAAGCTTGTTGCCGCCGCCGCCCTTCTTCATCCAGTTCCAGAAGTGGATGTGATTGTAGTGCTGGCCGATGTTGTTGATCACCGGCGCATCCTTGGCAGCGAACGCCTCCACGCAGATGGCCTCGATGCTCTTGCCCTCGTACTTGGTGCCCGCGCCCGCGAGCTTGTTGCCGTTGTCGACGTAGGCCTGGTGATGCTTGTCGTGATGGAACTGCAGCGTCTCCGCCGACATGGCCGGCGCCAGCGCGTCATAGGCGTAGGGAAGCGGGTCGAGTTTGAAGGTCACGGGACGTCTCCGTTGCTCGCAATTGAAGGTTGCCGGAAGGGATTTGCGGCACCGTATCGACTGTATCGGGGCAAGACAAGCGGGTAGGGATGCTGGCGCCTCGTGCCGGGCTTGGCCTTGTCCGAGGAGGGGGGTATGCGCATGTATGCGCCAGAAGCACGGGAGCCCGGGCGGACATGGATGGCATTGAGTCCGACAATCCGAGCCTTGCCGGGCTCGCCCGCGCGCGCCTCGAGGCAGCCCTGCTGGCGCCCGTGCGTGCCATGCGGCGCGAGTACCTGCCTCTGCTGATGGTCTACTTCGCCTATGGCGCCCTGGGCCTCACGGCCGTTGCCGAGAGCTTCTGGATCAAGCGCGACTTGAGCTGGTCGCCCGCGGACCTCGCCTCCCTGGGCGTGTGGCTTACGCTGCCCTGGACCATCAAGATGGTGTTCGGCGAGCTCGTCGACACCGTCGCGATCGCAGGCTCCCAGCGCCGCGCCTACGTCTTCATCGGCGCCGGCCTGATCGCGCTCAGCATGGTGCTGCTGGCAGCCGCCGCCGGCAAATGGATCACCGCGCTGCGGGTCGATCAACTCTACGTCATCGCCTCTCTCCTCAGCGTCACCGGCGTCGTCCTGCAGGACGTGGTGGCGGACGCCATGAGCACCGAGGTCGTGCCGCGCCGGAGCCCCGACGGCAGCCCGCGCAGCCAGGCCGACATCGACCACGACCTCGGCATGGTGCAGGTGCTGGGGCGCCTGGCGCTGTCCTTCGGCATCTTCGCGGTGGCCGGAGTCTCCGGCTGGCTCGCCCAGTACGTGTCCTACGAGACCGTGTTCCTGTGCGGGCTTGCCGTGCCCGTCATCTCCGTCTCCGGCGCCCTTCTGGTGCGCCTCGAGACGAGCGAGCGCCGCCCGACCGACTGGCGCATTCTCGGCGGCGGCATCGCCTTCGGCGCCCTCGTCATGCTGCTGGCGCTGTCCGGCTTGCCGTTCAACCAGGAGATCGTGTTCGTCGTCTCGGTCGGGGTCGTCATCTGGATGCTGCGGCGCGTCGTGCACGAGATCGACGGACAGACCCGGCTGCGCATCGCCTTCGCAGCCGCCATCATCTTCGCCTTCCGTGCCACGCCCACGGTGGGCGAGGGCTATCGCTGGTTCACCATCGACGTGCTGGGCTTCAACGAGAGCTTCTACGGCACGTTGCAGCAGATGGGGGCGGCCATCTCGCTGCTCGGCGCCTGGCTGCTGTCCGACTTCATCACCCGCCGGCCGGTGTCTCAGGTGCTGCTGTGGCTGACGGTGGTCGGCGCCGTTCTGTCGCTCCCCACTATCGGCCTTTCCCTGCGTGTCGATCTCTGGACGGAGCGGGTCTTCGGCTTCGGCGCCCATACCATCGCCATTGTCGATTCGGCCGCCGCCTCACCCCTCGATCAGCTGAGCATGATCCCGTTGCTGACGCTGGTGGCCATCTACGCGCCCTCCGGCCATCGCGCCACCTGGTTCGCGCTGATGGCCTCCCTGCTGAACCTCGCCCTTGTCGCCGGCACGCTGCAGACGAAATATCTGAACCTCCTGTTCCCGGTGGCCCGTGGCGACTATGCCAACCTTCCCGCGATCACCATGGCCGCGGTCGCGATCGGCCTGGTGGTGCCGCTGACCGCCATCCTCGTCTTCGGAAGGCGCCTGCGCTGAGGTCGCGCCGGGGCGCTGTCGCTTCGCGGCCACAGGCATCGCCCGGCCCTGTCCGGCATCTTGCACCTTGCCTTGACGCAGCCAAACTCCTGCAGTTGAAGGGGGCCTCGCCAGTGGGGGCACGGCGGGGCGCGGTCGTTCAATTGGACGGCAGCGGGTTCGCGTTGCGAGGGAGGAATGCTTTGACGGCCACGAAGGATTTTGATCAAGCTGCTCCGCAGGCACGCACCACTGCGTCGTTGGGGTGGGCCGTTCGCCGCGCCGCCCTTGGTCTTGTCCTGATGCTGTCCGTTGTCATGCTGAGCGCGTGGCTGCTTTATTCCAGCATCGATCCCGAAGAGGCAATCGCGGCCGGCGTCGCCCCTGCCACCCAGACCGAGGCGCGCGAGTAGCGCCCCTGCATTGAAGGGCGCGCAAACCGTGTGCGTGCCGCGCCGCACGGCGACGCACGGGCCCCGCATGGCTGCCGCGAAACAGCGGCCTTTGCGCCAAGGCGCACTTCGCCTATGACCTACCTCATGAACTTTGAGATGAGTCCGCGCGCCAAGGGCCTTGGCCCGGCGCAGTGCATCTGCCGGCGGTAGGCTGCATGAAGCTTGCAATGCTCGCTCGCAATCCGGGCCTTTACTCGCACCGGCGCATTGCCGAGGCCGCCAGGTCTCGCGGGCACGAGATCGACGTCATCAACACGCTGCACGTGCAGATGAACATCACGTCGAGCAAGCCCACCCTCTCCCTCTCCGGCCGCCTCCTGCCTTGCTACGACGCCGTTATCCCGCGCATCGGCGCCTCGATCACGCATTACGGCCTTGCGGTGCTGCGTCAGTTCGAGATGCAGGGCGTGTTTCCTCTCAACGAGAGCGTTGCCATCGGCCGCTCGCGCGACAAGCTGCGCGCCCTGCAGATCCTCGCGCGCGAGGGCATCGGGCTGCCCGTCACCGCCTTCGCCCACGGGCCGCGCGGAGCCGACACGGTAATCAAGGAGGTCGGCGGCGTGCCTTGCGTGATCAAGCTGCTGGAGGGCACGCAGG
The DNA here is from genome assembly GCA_033764875.1 of Hyphomicrobiaceae bacterium. Taxonomy (GTDB): domain Bacteria; phylum Pseudomonadota; class Alphaproteobacteria; order Rhizobiales; family Hyphomicrobiaceae; genus AWTP1-13. The sequence continues at coordinate 13,999 of JANRIO010000119.1, forward strand.
GCCACGGTGTCATTTTGGCGGAGACCCACGCCAGCGCCAAGTCGATCATCGAGGCCTTCAGCGCCGCCAACATGAACATCCTGGTGCAGGAGTTCATCAAGGAGGCCTCGGGCTGCGATATCCGCGCCCTCGTGGTCGGCGGCCGGGTTGTTGCCAGCATGATGCGCATGGGGCGCAGCAACGACTTCCGCTCCAATCTGCATCGCGGCGGCAAGGCCGAGGCGGTGACCATCACGGAGGAGGAGCGCGCCACCGCCATCCGCTCGGCGGAGGTGCTGGGCCTCAACGTGGCCGGCGTCGACATGCTGCGCGCCAACCGCGGTCCCGTCGTGATGGAGGTGAACTCCTCCCCCGGCATCGAGGGCATGGAGGAGGCGACGGGCGTGGATGTCGCCGCCTCCATGATCGAGTTCCTCGAGCAGCGCGCCCGCCCCGGCGAGACCAGGACGCGCGGCACGGGCTGAGCGCGCCGCATCGGGCCCCTCGGCTGATTATTCCGCCGCCCGTCTCAAATCAGTCGTGAGCATCTGCCTCTTCTCAAGGGCGCCTTGCACGGCCTTCATGCGTGCTGCACGCGCGTGCCAGCACCCGTGACAGCGCCCGTGGCTTGGCTTAGCCTTTCGTGCTGTAGCCGTGGCTTTTGTCATTCCGATCACAACAACAATTCTGGAGGAAACGCATGCGATCGATCATCAAGGGGTTGGGCGCAGGAGTTGTCGTCTCGCTGCTCGCTGCTTCAGCCAGCGCCCAGGACGCGCCGAGCTGGTGCAAGTCCAAGTGGGGCGCCAACGACGAGAAGGGCGCCGCCAATCTTCTCACGCCCGAGCTCGCGGCGGAGGCGGCCAAGCTGGTCAAGGCGGGCAAGACCTATCAGCTCGGTGTGGAGACCAACTCGAAATCGCCCGCCTATCCGCCGCGCGCATTCAACCTGACCGTGCTCCAGCCGGGGCAAGTGGGTGGTGCAAGCCTGGGGCCGACCAAGACGACCTACAACGACGACATCATCGCCGGCTGGGTAGGCGTCGGCTCGCAGCTCGACGGCCTCGGCCACATCGGCGTCGACAACGTGTACTTCAACTGCAACAAGGCGGCTGATTTTGCCGCCGCCGACGGCCTGAAGAAGCTTGGCATCGAGAAGGTGCCACCCATCGTCACGCGCGGTGTCGTGCTCGACATGACGGCCGTCATCGGAAAGTCCCCCGTCCCCGCAGGGACGCCATTCAACAAGAAGGAGATCGACGAGGCACTGCAGAAGCAGGGCATCCAGATCAAGAAGGGCGATGTGGTGCTGTTCCACACCGGCTGGCAGGACCTGGCGACGAGCGATCCCAAGGCCTTCATGGCCGGCGAGCCCGGCCTTGGCAAGGAAGGTGCCGAGTATCTCGCCTCCAAGGAGGTCGTCGCCGTCGGTGCCGATCAGTGGGGCCTCGAGGTGCTGCCCTTCGAGAAGGGCGTCGGCGTGTTCGAGGTGCACCAGATCCTGCTCGCCCGCAACGGCGTCTACATCCTGGAGAACATGAACACGGGCCCCCTGGTCGCCGACAAGGCTTGGGAGTTCATGTTCGTGCTCGGGCCGTCCCGCATCACCGGGGCCGTGCAGGCGATCATCAATCCGGTCGCGATCAGGTAGCAGGCGGAAGCGCTCCCGTCCCGGAATCGGGGCGGGAGCGCGGCATGCGTTTTGCCTTGACGCACGCAGGGAGATGGCGCAAGCGCAACCGGCAGAGCGAACAGCCGGAGTCCTTGCCTCATGGCCCGTCCCGTCAAGATTGCCCCCTCGATCCTCTCGGCCGATTTCGCGCGCCTGGGCGAGGAGGTGCGCGCCATCGATGCGGCGGGCTGCGACTGGGTCCACGTCGACGTGATGGACGGCCACTTCGTGCCCAACATCACCATCGGCCCGGCCGTCGTGAAGGCGCTGCGCCCGCACACGCAGAAGATCCTCGACGTGCATCTGATGATCGCGCCGGCCGACCCCTACATCGCCGCCTTCGCGGAGGCCGGCTCCGACATCATCACCGTGCACGCCGAGGCCGGTCCCCATCTCGACCGCACGCTGCAGCTCATCCGCTCGCTCGGCAAGAAGGCGGGCGTCTCGCTCACGCCCCACACGCACGAGAGCGCCATTGCCTACGTGCTCGACCGCCTGGACCTGATCCTCGTCATGAGCGTCAACCCCGGCTTCGGCGGCCAGGCCTTCATTCCGGCGATGGCCGAGAAGATCCGCGCCATCCGCAAGCTGGTCGGCGACAGGGACATCCACATCGAGGTCGACGGCGGCGTCACGCCGCAGACGGCCGCCCTGTGCGCCGAGGCCGGCGCCGACGCGCTCGTCGCCGGCTCCGCCGTGTTCCAGGGCGGGCGCTACGCGGACAACATTGCCGCCATCCGCCAGGCGGCCGAGGCGGCCGTCCGCTGAGCTCTCACGCGACGCGCTCGTGCGCGACGCCCCGGCAGTCCATCTCGAGCTCCAGACCTTCCACCGGCGGCCGCGCGAAATGCCATGTCAGGCCCGCCTGCGCGGCGCCGCGCGCCACGATCGCGTCGGCCAGGAAGGGGTGCAGGTCGTGGATGGTGTAGACCTGACTGGCGGTGGTGTCGGCCCAACGGAGCCCGAAGGCGGCAAGCCGCGCCTCCATGACGCCGAGCACGTGACCCGCCTTCTCGCGCAATGCCTGGGGGCTCGTATCGCCGTAGCGGACGATGCGTTCCGGGTAGGGCCCCGTACCGGGCTTCGATTCGGCGCTGCCCGCGATCACGAACGAGGCGGACGGCGAGCCGCCGGCCACTGTGTAGCTGAAGGCATAGAGGCAGGGCTCCGCCGGCCCGCCGATCTCCGGGGCGACGTTGGAGCGGGCGACCGGGTTGATCTGCGTGGAGGCATCGTAGATGCCCCAGTCCGAGAGCGTCCGGCAGTAGAGCTCGTTGAAGGCCTTGAAGCCGGCGTCGGTGAACTGCCCGGGCGAGCGCAGCTCGCAGGCGCAGAAGGCCGTCAATGGCCGCCCGGCGTGCCGCATGTGCTGTGCTGCGATCTCGAACCCGCGCGCGAGCGGCACCGGCACCTTGAGCTGAACGCGCTCGATGCCGTTCCCCGGCGCAGCGGCGACGCCGGAGGAGTACTGGAAATAGGCCGGGATGAAGCGGTAGCCCCCCGGCGCGAACAGGCTGGTGTCCATGGTCCTATCCCCAGTCCGGTCGGCTGGCCCGCAAAGCGCGGCCCGTCGCTGCAACCAATACGTCCACAGCCGCCCGCGCGGCAAGCGGGAGCCTGCGCCGGGGGCGCCGGCAGCGCGTCAGGACCGGAACAGCCGCGTATACTGGGTCTCGTGCAGCATGGAGCCGATGTCGGCTGCCAGCGCTGCCCCGCCCACATCATCAAGGCCGGCCGCCAGCGCCGCGGCCGTCACCTGCGCCACGTCCGGCTCCAGCTCGGCGATGGCGCGCAGGCCGTCGGTCTGCCCCAGCGGCACCAGCCGCACCCCCGCTGACACCACGTTGGCGACGAAGGCCTGCGCGAAGGCGCGCGCCGTCAGCGCCAGGTCGAGCCCGTGCGCTGCCGTGGCGGCTCCGACCGCGACGGGATAGGCGACCTCGCGGCCCTTGAGCAGCGCCAGCTGCGGGCTCGGCCACACGCTGGCCGCCGCCGTCACGAAGGCATTGCCCTGCGCGATCGTCTCGAGCCGCCGCTCGGCCGAAGGCACGAGCGCGGCGGCAAGCTCCACCACGGCGTCGAGACGCGGGGTATCCCCGGCCGCTGTCGCACGCCAGGCCTCCGCGAGAAGGATCAGGTCGGACCGCGGCGCGCCGTGCGCGAGGAGGTCGCGCATCCAGCCGCAGAGCGTCGCGGCGTCTCGCACGCTGCGCTGCTCCACCGCCCACTCGAGCCCGTGCGAGTAGGAGAAGGCGCCGACGGGGAAGGCGGGCGACAGCCACGTCATCAGCCGTGCGGCATCCGCGATGCGCGCGGTGCCTCCGACGCGGTCCGCATCGCCGGCATCGAGGGGCTGGACCTTCTCCTGCACCGTCTTCCCTTTGCTTTGCCAGACCGGAGGGAGGCTCAGGCCTCAGCCCTGCCCGAGCTGCTGCTCGACCAGCCGCGCAAAGCAGCTCGCTCCGATGGGCAGCAGGTCGTCGTTGAAGTCGTAGTGGCCGTTGTGAACCGGCGTCGCGGCGTGCTCCGCCGTCACCTGGCCGAGCAGCATGAACGCGCCCGGCGCCTTCTCCAGGTAGTAGGCGAAGTCCTCCCCCGCCGTGAGCGACGGCAGGTCCGTCTTGATCAGGTCGTCGCCGACGACGTCGCGGGCCGCGGCCTCGAACGCGGAGGCCTCCTCGACCGTGTTGATCGTCGGCGGGTACGAGCGCTTGTAGTCGAGCGTCACCTCGACGCCGTGGGCGGCCGCGAGCCCGTGCACGGTCTGATGGAAGAGCTCGTCCATCTGCTTGCGCGCGGCGGGCTTCAGGGTCCGGATCGTGCCGCGCATCTCGACGCTTTCCGGAATCACGATCTGCGACGAGCCGGCGTTGAACTGGCCGATCGACAGCACCACCGTGTCGTGCGGATCCATTCGCCGGCTGACGAGCGCCTGCAGCGCCATGTAGAGCTGCACCGCGCACGGCAGCGGGTCGAGGCCCCGGTGCGGCTGCGCGGCATGGCTGCTGCGGCCCTTCAGCGTGATGGTGAAGTAGTCGACGGCGGCCAGCACCGTTCCCGGGCGGATCGCGGCCGTCCCCAGCGGCAGATCCCACGCGTTGTGAATCCCGAAAACCTGGTCGCAGGGGTACTTCTCGAACAGCCCGTCGCGCAGCATCTCGGCGGCTCCCGTCAGGCCCTCCTCGGCCGGCTGGAAGATGAGGTGCACGGTGCCGGAGAAATTGCGCGTCTCGGCAAGGTAGCGCGCCGCGCCGAGCAGCATCGTCGTATGACCGTCGTGGCCGCACGCATGCATCCGGTTGGCGTAGACGCTGCGGTGCTCGAAGGTGTTCAGCTCCGGCATGGGCAGCGCGTCCATGTCGGCGCGCAGGCCGATCGTGCGGTTGCCGGGCCGCCCGCGGATGACACCGACGACACCGGTCTTGCCGAAGCCGCGCTCGACCTCGATGCCCCAGGCGGCGAGCTTCTCGGCCACGATGCCGCTGGTGCGCACCTCCTCGAAGCCGATCTCGGGATGCGCATGAAAATCCCGCCGCCATGCGATCATCTCGCGATGGTAGGCGGCAATGCGGTCGATGACGGACATGGAGGTCCTCAGGCGCTATGGGCAGGGAGGCGCCGGCTCGGGAGAGTCGACGCGACACTGCACACCATACCGGTCGCTTCCGCAAGTGCGGCCTGAAACGACGAGGGTCGCAGCCGGCCGGCTACTGCGCGCAGCTCTGAGCCGTGCTGCCGGGGTCGTATCGATAGCCCCGCCCGCGCACCGTGGTGATGCAGTGCCCCTGGCCGGCTTCGGCGAGCACCCGCCGCAGCCGGCCGACATAGACATCGATCGAGCGCGCATCGATGGGCGAGCTGCTGGTGCCGCCAAGCGCGGCCGAAATCAGGGTGCGGGAGAGAACGCTGCCCGGATGAGAGGTGAATAGCATCAGGATTCTGCAGATCGCCGGTCCGAGCGCGTAGATGCTGCCATTGAGTCTCAGGCAGTGGTTCTGGAGGTCGATATCGAGACCGCTCGCCGTGCGACGCCCGCCGCGATGAAGTCCGTGCAGAAGCGCCTTCGCGCGTGCCGATATCTCTCCGCCGCGCAGGGGCAGTGTCAGGATATCGTCCGCCCCGTACTCGAATGCGCGCAGCATCAGGCGCTCGTCGCCCGCGCCGACCACCATGATGACCGGTACGTTCTGCGTGTGCGGCGTTGCACGGAGCTTCGCGATGAGCCGCTCGGCGGACGGGTGGCAGCTGGCATCGACGATAACGAGATCGGCGCTGGTGAATTCCAAGGAGGCTCCGCTTTCGCCGTCGAAGCTATCGACCACGCAATGACAGGGCCGCAGATCCAGCTTGCGCTTGAGCGCCGAGGCGAGGCCAGGGCTAGCCCCGACGATATGGACCGTTACGGCTCGCTCCAGGGAAATCGATCCGTTGTGCATCTCTCTTCATCGAAGGCATGAACCCGACTGCGGGAGGTTGGTCGCGCGCGGAGAGCCGGGAAGAGAGAGCAGTTGTGTGACACCGGTTTGACAGTGTGCCCAGGCGTGGCGCTGCGCGCCCGCCGACCGGCATGCCTGCAAAAATTCCCTCGCCAGGGTCCGGGCAAGTTGCGACCAATGTCCCAGCAGCCCCGGTAACCTCGTATTCCGCCGGCACATCCTGCACCGGATGACACGCTCCCCAGGCGGTCCTGCGCCATCGAGACGGCAGTCGCGCAAGCGGCATAACGTGCTGACACAAAAAGATAAAAAATGAGCGCCCGGCGATCGCTGCGACGGCATGGAACCGATCCGCAACTGTCATATCAGTGTTACACGGCTGGGATTATTGGCGAGCGTCGATCGAGCCCTGATCGAGCATGATGCTCGCGGCTTACGATCCGAATTCTCTTAGGTGAGGTTCAACATGCGGAATGTGCCCCAAGGTCTAGCCCGCGCGGCTGCGATCGCCTCCTTGGCGGTGGCCGGCGGAATGATTTTCCATGCGCAGGATGCGCATGCACAGGCGCGCGACCAGATCCGGATCGTCGGCTCCTCGACGGTTTATCCCTTCACCACCGCGGTTGCCGAGCAGTTCGGCAAGTCCGGCGCCGGCAAGACGCCGGTCGTCGAGTCCACCGGCACGGGCGGCGGCATGAAGCTGTTCTGCGCCGGCGTCGGCCCGACGCACCCGGACCTGACCAATGCCTCGCGCGCCATGAAGAAGGGCGAGTTCGAGGACTGCCAGAAGAACGGCGTCAAGGACATCGTCGAGATCAAGGTCGGCATCGACGGCCTGACCATCGCCCAGTCCAAGGCAGGTCCTGCCATCAAGCTGAGCATGGAGCAGGTGTTCCTGGCTCTCGCCGAGCAGGTGCCCGGCAAGGACGGCAAGCTGGTTGCCAATCCCTACAAGAACTGGTCCGACATCGATCCCTCGCTGCCCAACATCAAGATCGAGGTTCTCGGCCCCCCGCCCACCTCGGGCACGCGCGACAGCTTCCACGAGCTGTTCATGGAAGTCGGCGCGAAGGCCTCGAAGGCCCTCGCCGACATGCGGAAGGCTGACGCCAAGGGCTTCGACAAGCTCTGGAAGTCCATTCGCAAGGACGGTGCCTACGTCGAGGCCGGCGAGAACGACAACGTCATCGTGCAGAAGCTGGAAGCCAACAAGAACGCCTTCGGCATCTTCGGCTACTCCTTCCTCGAGGAGAATCTGGCCAAGCTGAAGGGCGTCGCCATCAACGGCGTCGAGCCCGACTACGACAGCATCGCGAGCGGCAAGTACCAGGGCTCGCGCCCGCTGTTCGTCTACGTCAAGAAGCAGCACATCGGCGTCATCCCCGGCATCGACAAGTTCGTCGCCGAGTACACGTCGTCGAAGGCGATGTCGAAGGACGGCTACCTGGCGCGCAAGGGCCTCGTCGCCCTGCCGAAGGCTGAGCTCGACAAGGTTGCTGCCGTCGCCAAGGACATGAAGGTGCTGACGGCTGGCGACGTGCACTGATCGCACGACGAACAACGCATGCGCCACCCCGCGACAGAGATGTCGCGGGGTGGCGATCCGCTACCGGGCCTGGCGGTTCGGCCGGCTTCTCCGATAGATGGCGTACAGCCGGTTTGCATCGTGCCGGGACGCAGGGGCGGCTGAGACAAGACTTCGCGCGATGGGGGACAGATGGCCGGTTTGTATTGGCTGACGCTGGCGGTGCTGGTGGTCGGCGGCTTCTTTGCCGGCCGTAGCCGGGCTGCACGGTTGTTCGGCACGGGATCCCGCTCGGCGCTGCATTCCCTGCCGGCGTACCACGGCCTTCTCACCGCGTCGCTGGTCCTCGTCCCCATGGTGCTGGTCTACGTGATCGGCACCCCGGTGCTCGGCCGGATGGCCAACGCCGCAGCGCTTGCTGCCTTCCCCGCCGACTTCGCCACCGACGAGCTGAAGCGCGCGTCCACGCTGCGCGACGTGCTGAACGTCGTCGGCGGTCAGCATTCGGGCGCGGTCTCTGGTGAGCTTGCGCGCGCCGCCGAGTCCTTTGCCACCACGCGGGACCTCGGCAACTGGGCCATCTATCTGCTGGGCGCGCTGCTGGGTCTTGGCGCGATCGCGTTCAACCTCAGCCGCATCGCGCCGGCGTTCCGGGCCCGCAACCGCTTCGAGCGGTTCGTGACCGTCGTTCTCGCGCTCTGCGCCGCCGTCGCCATCCTGACGACGATCGGCATCGTGTTCTCGGTGGTGTTCGAGACCTACCGGTTCTTCTTCGATCCGGCGCTGAAGGGCCGGCCCACCGTCACCGAGTTCCTGTTCGGCACGGATTGGAATCCGCAGGCGGCACTGCGTGCCGACCAGGGCGATATCCGCACGGCATTCGGCTTCATCCCGCTTCTGACCGGCACGCTTCTGATCACGCTCATCGCCATCTGTGTGGCGGGCCCGCTGGGGCTGTTCTCCGCGATCTACCTTGCCGAGTATGCCTCGCCGCGCTTCCGCGGGTTCGCCAAGCCGATCCTCGAGATCCTCGCGGGCATCCCCACCGTCGTGCTCGGCTTCTTCGCCGCCCTTACCGTGGCGCCGCTGATCCGCGGCTGGGGCGAGCGCTTCGGGCTCGACATCGCGTCCGAGAGCGCGCTCGCCGCCGGCCTCGTAATGGGCATGATGATCATCCCCTTCATCTCGTCGCTGTCGGACGATGTGATCAACGCCGTGCCGCAGTCGCTGCGTGACGGCTCCTACGCCATGGGCGCGACCAGGTCCGAGACCATCAGGAAGGTGGTGCTTCCCGCGGCCCTGCCTGGCATCGTCTCGGCCTTCATGCTCGCCATCAGCCGCGCCATCGGCGAGACGATGATCGTGGTCATGGCCGCCGGCCTTGCCGCCAACCTGACCTTCAATCCGCTTGATGCCGTCACCACGATCACGGTCCAGATCAAGACGATCCTGGTCGGGGATCAGGAGTTCGACAGCGCCAAGACGCTGGCCGCCTTCGCCCTGGGCTTCGTGCTGTTCTTCGTGACGCTCATCCTCAACATCATCGCACTGCAAGTGGTGCGCAGGTATCGAGAGCAATATGACTGACATGGCTGCACCCTCTCCGGCGTTCGCTGGCCGGCGCGTGGACACGACCTCCGATGCCGCCCGCGCACTCGTGCGCAAGAGGTATCGTTCGGAGGCACGCTTCCGCGCCTACGGGCTGATCGCCATTGCCGCGACGGCGGTGTTCCTCGTTGTTCTCATCGCGGACATCATCATCAAGGCGCTGCCCGCGCTGACCCAGCACTCCCTGGTTCTGGACGTCGCCGTGCCGAGCGACCTGGTGGATCCCGGCAAGCGCAGCGATGCGGCCGCGATCCGCAGCGCCGACTACTTCCCTGTGACGCGGGATGCCTTGAAGGCGGCCATTCCCGGCATCGAGAGCCGCTCGGCGGAGCGCACGCTCACCCGGCTGCTCAGCAACGGCACCGCTGACAAGCTGATCGCGATGCTCGTGGCCAATCCGTCCTTGTTCGGCCAGACGGTGAAGGTTCCGCTGCTTCTGTCGGCGAACGCGGATCTCTACCTGAAGGGCATCGGCACGCCGGTCACCTCGCGCGGCGGGCGCGGCACGGCGACGCCGAGCGGCACCACCGGCGAGGTCACGGTCTTGACCTCCTCGAACGATTTTGCCGGTGAGCTCGTCTCCGTCAAGCAGCTGCTCGTGGAGCGGGCCCGCCTGGCGGAGCAGGAGGCCGATCGCCTGCAACGCTACCAATCCGGCGATCTGGCCGGTAAGATCAAGGAGCTGCGCGAGCAGGCCGCAGCGTTTCGCGCACGCATCGATCAGCCCAAGGTCGACGAGGTTCTCGACGGCTCGCTGCCCAGCCTGCTCGTTGCGATCAACGGCGGCATCGTGAAGATCACGAGACTTTCGGACGTCGCGATCACGGGCGATGTGCTGCTGCCACTGTCCTCCACGGCGGATGCCAAGCCCGGCGACTGGAAGATCGTCACCTATTCGGTGCCCGAGAGCAACCGCAAGGCCACGGACCTGGAGGTCACGTTCCTGGAGCGCTTCAAGGAGCTTGGGAGGGTCGAGCGAACCTTCAACAGCCTGTTCCTGATCGCCGGCGACAGCCGCGAGCCCGAGCTCGCCGGCATCCGCGGCGCGATCGTCGGCAGCGCGCTGACGCTTTTCATCACGCTCGCCCTGTGCCTGCCGATCGGCGTCCTGGCCGCCATCTACCTCGAGGAGTTCGCACCCAAGAACCGCCTCACCGACCTCATCGAGGTCAACATCAATAATCTGGCGGCCGTGCCCTCGATCGTGTTCGGCCTGCTCGGCCTCGCGATGTTCCTCAACTTCTTCGGGCTGCCGCGCTCCGCGCCCTTGGTCGGCGGCCTGGTGCTGGCGCTGCTCGTGCTGCCCACCATCATCATTGCGGCCCGCGCCGCGCTGAAGGCGGTGCCTCCCTCCATCAAGGAGGCGGCCCTCGGGGTCGGCGCGTCGCACCAGCAGGCGGTGTTCCACCACATCCTTCCGCTGGCCATTCCCGGCATCATGACGGGAACGATCATCGGCATGGCGCACGCTCTCGGCGAGACGGCCCCGCTGCTCATGATCGGCATGGTCGCGTTCGTCGTCGACGTCCCCAAGACCTTCACTGAGGCCGCGACGGTCCTCCCGGTCCAGATCTATCTCTGGTCCGACCTGCCGGAGCCGGCATTCCAATACAAGACTGCGGCGGCCATTCTCGTCCTGCTGCTGTTCCTGTTCGCGATGAACGGAGCGGCGATCTGGCTCCGCAAGAAGTTCGAGCGCCGGTGGTAAGCATCCTTGAAAAGGGCAAGTTAGAGATGAACGTCATCGCAGACACGAAACTGGCATCGGAAGCCTCGCCCGTTGCTGCCGCCCCCCGCGCTGCAAAGATTGTGGCGCGCGGCGTCAACGTCTACTACGGATCCAAGCATGCTCTGAAGGAAGTGTCGGTCGACATTCCCGAGAATGGCGTGATGGCGTTCATCGGCCCCTCGGGGTGCGGAAAATCGACCTTCCTGCGCTGCATCAATCGCATGAACGATACGATCTCCGGCTGCCGGGTGACGGGCAAGATCGAGATCGACAAGCACGACATCTACGATCCCTCGCTCGACGTCGTGCAGCTGCGCGCGCGCGTCGGGATGGTGTTCCAGAAGCCGAACCCGTTTCCCAAGTCGATCTTCGAGAACGTGGCCTACGGCCCTCGCATCAACGGCATCGCCAAGTCCAAATCGGACATGGAAGGCATCGTCGTCTCGAGCCTCAAGCGGGCCGGCTTGTTCGAGGAGGTCAAGGACCGCCTGAACGACTCCGGCACCAGCCTGTCGGGCGGACAGCAGCAGCGCCTGTGCATCGCCCGCGCGATCGCCGTGGCGCCGGAGATCATCCTCATGGACGAGCCGTGCTCGGCGCTTGACCCGATCGCGACGGCTCACATCGAGGAGCTGATCTCCGAGCTGACCTCGAATTTCACCATCATCATCGTGACCCATTCGATGCAGCAGGCCGCGCGCGTGTCCCAGCGCACGGCGTTCTTCCACCTGGGCAATCTGGTCGAGGTCGGGGAGACGCAGCAGATCTTCACGACGCCCACCGACAAGCGCACCCACGACTACATCACGGGACGTTTCGGCTAGCGCTCCCACGCAGCGGATGCAAAGCAAAGCCTCCAGACCCGAGGCTTTGCCGTCCTCGGTGGCGCGGCTGCCGCCACGGCCGGACAGCGCTTGGCCCAGAGATCGACGCCGGTATCATCGGCGTGGATGCGTTGGCTATGCGTCCGTGTCCGACAACTTTCAAGGTTCCCCGAAGCCCTGCAATCGACCTCTCGGGGGCGCAGCTTCTTGAGACGCAAATCTGCCGCTGGCGTTTGCGTCGCAGACGCAAACGTGCCGCCGCCATGGCGATCCAGCCTCGACCCGCACGACCCAGCTCAACAACCGGCGTCCCGACGACATCACGCCAGATCTAGCGGGATGCGCTCATATCTCGGCATCTCTCCTTCGCATCGTCCAGCGCCGGCGAAATGGCACTGTGTTGCCTCTCACGAAAGGCGCGCGAATTGGTCCGGCATCTCAGGAACGCGGACTGATCGCGTCGAGGCTCACCGCGGAACACACAAGCGCCGCCGCAAACAAGTGCCTCGGACTAAGTCATTGAAAGAAATGGCGCACCGGGAAGGATTCGAACCCACGACCCCCAGATTCGTAGTCTGGTGCTCTATCCAGCTGAGCTACCGGTGCTTTGAGGCCATCGGAGCGGTCCGCCCGAGGCGGCCCGGCACTGCCGGCTGCGGCCGGACAGTGGTAGGATCTCAGCGAGGCGTTGTGCCCGATCGGAAATATCCAACGATATCGCCGCTCGGACCTGGCCACACATGAGCCGATTGCCGACGCAACAGGATGTCATCCCGCCCGCTTCCGTTCGAGACCGCCAGGCGGTCGCAACGACAGCAGGACACGTCCGGCGAGCGGACCCGATGCGTTGGGCTCACATACCGGTGTCGCAATCGCAAATCAAGCCCAATCTCGTGCGACCCGGCTGCCGCAGCGGGAGCGGTGGACGCGCCGCAGTGGGCGCACCGCTGACAGGGCCCCGGGAGCACGACGGGGCAAGGGGTGGCGCGGCGGGTGCGGGCCCGGCGTGCAGGGGCCCCGCGCCGGCTGCCTCCGGGGCGCGTGCAGGCGTCGCGGGGCCCGAGCCGCCGGGCGGGCCGCACAGCGATGAGACGGCTGTGCATTGCGCTTCGCGCAGGCCTCCCGCACGCCCGCGTCGGCCTCAACCCCTTGGAATTGCGCGCCGCAGCACAAGGGAGCGGGCGGGATGCGGCGCCGCAGAGGCTCCGAGCCATGCGCCGACAGGGCAGCACGCAGGATGATTTGGCTCACGGCTGTCGCATGTGCTGGCCTATGGTGCGCCTCGATTGAGGCATGCACAGCAGGTCCATGCAGAAGGCCAATACCGCAGCACCGTCCAAGGTGCATCTCGCCGCCGATCCCGTGCGCGCGATCCTGCTGATGTGCCTGGCGAGCGCGCTCTTTGCCTGCCTCGACACGACCGCCAAGTACCTGGTGCTGGTGCCGCAGATCCCCATGTCCCAGGTGGTGTGGATGCGCTACGTCGGCCAGCTCGCGGCGATGGTGGCCATGCTCGGCCTCGTCGCCCTGCCGAGCCTCCTGAGCACGCAGCGGCTCGGCGCCCAGCTCGTGCGCTCGTGCCTCCTGCTCGGGTCGACCGCCTTCAACTTCATCGCCTTGCGCCACCTGCGCCTTGACCAGACCACGACCATCGGCTTCCTGACGCCGCTGATGGTGGCGGTGCTCGCCGGGCCGCTGCTCGGCGAGTGGATTGGCTGGCGGCGCGCCATCGCGATTCTGGTGGGCTTCTCCGGCGTGCTGCTCGCCGTGCGGCCGGGCATCTCGGGCCTGCATCCGGCGTTCCTGTTCGCCTTCGGCAGCATGCTCTGCTACGCGTTCTTCAGCATCATCACGCGCTATCTCGCCGCCTACGACAGCTCCGAGGCGACGCTGTTCTACTCCATGTTCGCCGGCACCTTCCTGGTGGCGCCGCTGGCCATCGCCGACTGGACGCCGCCTGCCGATCTAGGGACCTGGGGCCTGCTGTGGGCGATGGGCCTGTTCGGCGCCATCGGCCACTACTTCTTCATCCTCGCGCACCGCTACGCGCCGGCCTCGCGGGTGGTGCCGTTCATCTACGTGACGCTGCTCACGCACTCGCTCGCCGGCTTCGCCGTGTTCGGCCAGGTGCCGGATGCCTGGACCCTGGCCGGTGCGGGCATCGTGATCGGCTCGGGGCTCTACCTCTTCCACCGCGAGCGCGTGACGGCGCGGGCCGAGGCCATGGCCATGACCACGCAGGCCGCACCCAGCCGCTGAGGCAGCGCCCGTGGCGCGAGGTGGCGCGGCCCGTCGGCACAATGATGATCTTCATCGCCAGCGAGTGGCGAGGAGCGATGCCAGGACGACGCGTGTTGTCATCCCTGCCGTCACGGCTGTCGGGAAGACGGCATGAGCGGTACAATCTCATTCGCACGTGATGGGAGACGCACATGGATGGCTCAGGTATCGACAACAAGCCGCTGGTCCGCACCCAGGAGGATCTGCGCGCCCACTTCGGCAAGCTCAACCCGTTGGCCGAGAAGAAGGTGCTCCGGCACCTCGACAAGTTCTGTCGCGACTTCATCGCGCTCTCGCCCTTCCTCGTGCTCGCCTCGAGCGACAGCAAGGGCAATTCGGATGCGAGCCCTCGTGGCGATGCCCCGGGTTTCGTTGCCGTCCTCGATGACACCACGCTGCTGATCCCGGACCGGCGCGGCAACAACCGCGTCGACACTTTCGGCAACATCCTGCATTCGCCGGGCGTCGGGCTGATCTTCTTCGTGCCGGGCATCAACGAGACCCTGCGCGTCAACGGCCGCGCCGAGATCACGCAGGACGCCGCGCTGCTCGCCCCGCTTGTGGCGCAGAACGTTACGCCGACCATCGGCCTCAAGGTGCAGGTGGAGGAGACCTATTTCCATTGCGGCAAGGCGCTGATGCGCTCGCGCTTGTGGAGCCCCGAGGCCCAGGTCGAGCGCATGAGCTTCCCGAGCCTCGGCCGCATCATCTCCGAGCAGACGGCGGCCATCGCCGTGGAGGAGGCCGAGAGGACCATGGAGGAGGCCTACCGCACGCGGCTCTACTGAGCCCTGCTCCGGGCACGCGCACGCCGCGGGCGAGGGGATCTGGCCGCCCTCAGGCGGCAAACCCCTGCGTTGCGGCGCCGAAGCCGGCGAGCGCCCGCTTGCGCGGCACGATCCTGAGCTTGCCGCCGCACTGCTCCGGCGCCACCGTCGCGACGTGGTCGGCCGCCGTGAGCAGCCTGGCCAGATCGATGCCGGTCGCGACCCCCATGTGCTCGAAGGCGAACACGAGGTCCTCCGTCGCCGTGTTGCCGGCCGCACCCGGTGCGAACGGGCAGCCGCCGAGCCCGCTTGCGGCGCCGTCGATCACGCTCACGCCCTGGCGCCAGGCCTCGATGGCGTTGGTGACGCCGAGGCCATAGGTGTCGTGGCCATGGTAGGCGAGCCGCACGCGCTGCGTCTGGTAGCGCGGCACCAGCTTACCGAGGAGGCGGGCGACGTGGTCGGGCGCGGCGCGGCCCGTCGTGTCGCAGATGCCGATCTCGACGTCGGGTGCCGCCGCGATGACGCGCTCGACGGCGCGCTCGACGCTGGCCTCGGGTACGCGGCCTTCCCAGGGGCAGTCGAAGCACACGGAGAGCCCCAGGCGCAGTCTCGCCTTGCCGGCGCCCAGCGTGCTCCAGGCGGCGGCGAAGTCCTTGAAGCTGTCGTCGACGCTGCGGTTGACGTTCGACCGGTTGTGGCTCTCCGTGACCGAGATCACCCAGCTGATGTCGGTGATGCCGGCTGCGATCGCCCGCTCGAGGCCCTTGCCGTTCGGCACCAGCGCCACCTTGCGCAGGCTGTCGGGCAGCCGCGCCTGGCTCAGGATGTCGAGGATGTCGGCCATCTGCGGCAGCGCCTTGGGGCTGACGAACGAGCCGATCTCCATGCGCGTCACGCCGGCGGCCGCCAGCTCCTCGATGAGGGCGATCTTGCGTTCCGTCGGGATGAAGGGCTTCACCGCCTGGAAGCCGTCGCGCGGGGCGACCTCGACGATCTCGATGGCGGGCTTCGCAGCACTCATGGCGTCCTCCCGGTTGCTCGGCTCAGTCCGCTGCAGGGTTCGGCGCGAGGAAATCGAAGTCGCAGCCCGCCGGCGCCTGCAGCACGCGCTCGCGGAACAGTCTGTCGTAGCCGCGCAAGGCGGAGGTGTCGGCGGCTCTCCACGCCGCGCGGCGCTGGGCGAGCTCGGCCTCCGCGACGAGCAGATCGAGCGTCCGCTCGGCCACGCTCAGGCGAATTCTGTCGCCTGTCCGCACCAGCGCCAGCGGCCCGCCGACGGCCGCCTCCGGCGCCACATGCAACACGATGGTGCCGTAGGCGGTGCCCGACATGCGCGCGTCCGACAGGCGCACCATGTCCTTGACGCCCTGCGCCAGCAGCTTCTTGGGGATCGGCAGGAAGCCGGCTTCCGGCATGGCGGCAGGGCTCTTGGGGCCGGCGTTCTGCAGCACCAGGAAATCGTCGGCCGTGACGTCGAGGTCGGGATCGTCGATGCGCCGCGACAGGTCGTCGAGTGAGGTGAACACGACGGCACGGCCCGTGCGCTCGAACAGCGCCGGCGTGGCGGCCGACCGCTTGAGGATGGCGCCGTCGGGGGCCAGCGAGCCGAACAGCGCGACGAGGCCGCCCTGCGGCTCGAGCGGCGCGGCGGCCGACTTGATCACCCGGCGGTCGACGTAGTGGCCCGCTTCCGCCGCAAGGCGCGTACCCAGCGTCTCGCCGGTGATGGTCATGCAGTCGAGGTTCAGGAGCGGCTTCAGCTCGCGCAGCACCGCGCCGATGCCGCCGGCGGCGAAAAAGTCCTCCATGTACCAGGTGTCGCCGACGGGCTTCACGGCGGCGAGCACGGGCGTGGTGTCGGACAGCTCGTTGAGGCGCCTCAGATCGAGCTTGAGGCCGAGGCGGCCGCCGATCGCCGCCAGGTGCACCACGCCGTTGGTGGAGCCGCCGAGCGCCAGCAGCACGCGGATGGCGTTGTCGAGCGCGCCCTGCGTGATGATCTTGTCGGGCGTGAGGTCGCTGCGGGCGAGCTGCACGGCGCGCACGCCCGTCGCCTCGGCCGCGCGCAGGCGGTCGGCGTGCACGGCCGGGATCGCCGCGGTGCCGGGCAGCGTCATGCCCAGCGCCTCGGCGATGGCCGCCATGGTGGAGGCCGTGCCCATCACGGCGCAGGTGCCGGCGGTGGTGACGAGGCGTCCTTCCACGGCCTCGATCTCCGGCTTCGACAGCGTGCCGGCGCGATACTGCGTCCAGAACTTGCGGCAGTCGGTGCAGGCCCCGACCCGGTCGTCGCCGTAGCGCGACGTCATCTGCGGCCCGCCGATGAGCTGGATGGCGGGCTTTCCCGCGCTTGCCGCGCCCATCAGCTGCGCCGGCACGGTCTTGTCGCAGCCGCCCATCAGCACCACCGCGTCCATGGGCTGCGCCCGGATCATCTCCTCGGTGTCCATGGCCATGAGGTTGCGGAACTTCATGGAGTTGGGCGCCAGCGTGCTCTCGTGCAGCGAGATGGTCGGGAACTCCAGCGCCAGGCCGCCGGCGGTCGCGATGCCGCGTTTCACCGCCTCCAGCAGCTCCGGGAAATGCCGGTGGCAGGGATTGAACTTGGAGTGCGTGAAGGCGATGCCGACGACGGGCCGCGTCAGCTCCTCGTGCGAGTAGCCCATGGACTTGGCGAAGGCCCGGCGCATGTAGATCGAGAAGTCGCGGTCGCCGTAGTTCTGCAATCCGCGCAGGAAGCCGCGCTCGCCGTCGCCCGCCGCATTGCCCGGGCCGCTGCCCTGGGCCGCGGTTTTGCCTTTGCCCTTGCCGGTCTTGCCTGCCATTGCTGCCGTAGCCCTCTTCCCGCCCTCTCGCCGCTTCTTAGCATGGGCCGCGCGGGGCCTGTCACGGCGTTTGGCCTGCAACTCGGTTGTGCGGGCCCCGCACCGACGGCAGGCCGGGATCAGGCGCGCGCAGCAATGCGCCGCGGCCCCACGGCCGGGGAGGGCGCCCTGCGGGCGTCACCCCAGGCCTTGAGCGCGGCAATCACGGGTGCGAGGCTGCGACCGTCGGGCGTGAGACTGTACTCCACGCGCGGCGGCACCTGCGCGAACACCGTGCGGCTGACGAGCTCGTCCGCCTCCAGCTCGCGCAGTTGCCGGGTCAGCATGCGCTTGGTGATGCCGGTGAGGCGCCGCTGCAGCTCGTTGAAGCGTAGCGTGCCGTCCGCGAGCAGGTGGTAGACGATCACGCTCTTCCACTTGCCGCCGATGAGGTCCATGGCGGCCTCTACGGGACAGCCCGGCGCGCAGTCGTAGGTGCGGTTCTTGCGCATGTCGTCAGCCGATGCTGCCCGGGCGGTGTCGCAAAGTGTACCTGGGGCAGGTTTTTTGCCTATGGCGCCGCGGGGCTCCTCGCCCTAAGTGCTGGTCCCATCGATCCCAGTCAAGAGGAGATGCGAGATGAAGGCCGTCGGTTACCTGCGCAGCCTGCCGGTCAGCGACCCGGCCTCGCTGCAGGACTTCGAGCTTCCCGAGCCCCCTGTCGGGGCGCGCGATCTTTTGGTGCGCGTCGAGGCGATCTCGGTCAATCCGGTGGACGCCAAGATGCGCAAGCGCTCCCAGCCTTCGGGAGACACGCCGGCGATCCTCGGCTGGGATGCAGCCGGCATCGTGGAGCGGGTCGGCCCGGCGGTGACCCTGTTCAAGGCGGGCGACAAGGTGTGGTACGCGGGCTCGATCGTGCGGCCGGGCGCCAACAGCGAGCTGCACGCGGTCGACGAGCGCATCGCCTCGCTCAGGCCGGTGTCGCTGCCGGTGGAGGCAGCAGCCGCGCTGCCGCTGACGGCGATCACGGCCTACGAGATGCTGTTCGACCGTCTCGGCCTGGTCGCGGGCGACAGGGCAGCCGGCGGGACCCTCCTGATCATCGGCGGTGCGGGCGGCGTCGGCTCCATCGCCATCCAGCTGGCGCGCGCGCTGACGGGGCGGACGGTGATCGCGACGGCCTCGCGCCCCGAGACGCAGGCCTGGTGCCTGGAGCTTGGCGCCCATGCCGTGATCGATCACAGCTTGCCTCTGTCGCAGGAGCTGAAGCGGGCCGGCTTCGGCTCGGCCGACATCATCTTCTCGACCAATCAGACGGACCACCATTGGCCCGAGATCGTCGAGGCGCTGTCGCCGCAGGGGCGCGTCGGCGTCATCGACGATCCGGAGCCCATCGACGTGCGCATGCTCAAGCGCAAGAGCGGCTCGCTGGCCTGGGAGCTGATGTTCACGCGCGCGATCTTCGAGACACCCGACATGATCGCGCAGCACAGGCTGCTTGGCGAGGTGGCGCGCCTCGTCGATGCGGGGCAGCTGCGCACCACGGTGTCGGAGGTGCTCGGCCCCATCAACGCCGCCAACCTGCGCCGCGCGCACGCGCTGATCGAGAGCAACCGCACGAAGGGGAAGCTGGTGCTGGCGGGGTGGTGAGCCTGGCGCCACCGCCGCCTGGCGCCAGGCAACGACACCGCAAGCGGATGCCTGACATAGGTGCCATGGCACGGCGGCTGCGTCAGCAGGCCGTCGCCTTCGCCTCGTCTGCGATCCATCGCGCGAATGCCCGCACGCGCGGGTCGCTCGCCAGAGCTGCTGGCCATTTCACCAGGTGGACCTTGCTTGAGGGCATGTCCCAGGTTGCCGGCAGCACGCGCACGAGACGTCCCTCAGCCAGCGCATCGGCAACCAGAAGCGATCGGGCCAGCACGAGGCCCAGGCCTCGCTGCGCCGCAGACAGGGCCGTGGCGATGCCGTCGAAGCGCAATCCACCGGGAACCGGCCCGTCGACGCCGAGCCGCTGGAACCAGACATCCCACGACCACTCCGCGCCGACGTCAGGGCCCGCGCGGCCCTTGTGCACGATAGGCAGGCGACTCAGCAGCTGCACGTTCCTGAGGGGCTTGCGCTGCGGCAGCAGGTGCGACGGGGCCACCGGGAACACGGTCTCGCGGAAGAGCACGCGCTGGGTCGATGTGTTGCGCGCCTGGCCGGCGGGCCGCCAAAGGACCTGCACGTCGAGATCGAGCGCCCGGGCATGCGCCTCGCTTTCCGCGATCATGATCTCGAGATCGATGCCGGGGTGCGTTCTCGCGAGCTCGGGCAGGCGGGATAGGAGCCAATGCTCGGCCAGCGCCGCGCCCAGTCCAACCTTGAGCGCCGCGCCGGGCGCCGTGGCACGCGCCCGTGCCCGCAGCTCCGCCATCTGATCGAGCAGGTCGGAAAGCCCTTCGGCCAGTGCTACTCCGGCACGCGTCGGCAGCAGGCCATGGGCAGAGCGCCGCAGAAGCGGTGTGCCCATGAACCGCTCGAGCCTCTTCAGGCGATGGCTGATCGCGCTTTGCGTCAGGCCCAGCTCACGCGCCGCGAGCGTGACGCTGCGATGGCGCAGCGAGGAATCCAGGGCGACGAGCGCATCGAAGGGAGGAAGGCGGCGCATGATCCATCATGAAGCATTTTCATGGCGATTTGAAGCATCGTCGTTCGACTTTGCCGAGGGCTGGGTGCACTTGATGGGCTGCTCATGCAGCCCACACGGTATGGAACGGAACGAGATGCAGCTTACCCTTGCGCGCGCGGCGCTTCCAGCCGTCCTGCTCGGCGCGGCGACGTCTCTCGTCAATTTCGACGTCACGGCCGTCATTGTCGCGGCCGGAGACATCGCGCACGACCTCGGCTTCGGCGTCCGCGGATTGGCCTGGGTGATGGACGCCTACAGCATTGCCTTCGTCGCGGCCCTCCTGTCATCCGGCGCCATGGCCGACCGCTTCGGCCGCCGCCTGGTCCTGCTGGCCGGCAACGGGGTGTTTGCGATCGCGTCCGTGGCCTGCGCAGCAGCGCTCTCGGGCGAGATGCTGTGGGCTGCGCGCGCGCTGCAGGGCGTCGGCGCGGCGGGGATCGTCACGGGGGGGATTGCCCTGATCGCTGCCGCCTACCCCGAGACGGGAGCGCGGGCGCGGGCGCTTGGACTGTTCGGCGTCCTTTCCGGCGTCGCCATGGCGCTTGGCCCGACGCTGGGCGGCCTGATCACCCAGTACCTCGGATGGCGGTGGATCTTCCTGGTCAACATTCCCGTCTGCCTGGCGGTTGGAATCTGGCTTCCAAGGCTCGTGCCCGAGGTCAGGGAGTTTGGGCAGCGTCGGATCGATGTCCCAGCCGTCTGCCTGCTCACGGTTTCGCTCGGGTTTTTGATCATGGGCCTGCTCGAGGCGCCCGCCTCGCCTACGAGTGGGGCGATCGAGATCGGTATCGGCACCGCGAAGCTCATCGCATTCGCGTTCCAGCAGCGCAGTGCCGCTTCTCCCTTGCTCGACGCAAGGTATCTCGCGGCGCCTGCAGGCATCGGTGTGGGTGTGCTGCTCGTGGTCGCTTCGCTGTCCTACTGGGCGGTTCTCGTGATCCTGCCTGCGATATTGCGAGAGACATTCGCGTGGACGGCGTCCGAGATCGGCTGGGGCCTTCTGCTCGCCACGCTCCCCATGCTTCTCCTGCCGGTACCAGCCGCCCGCCTGGTCGTGCACTGGGGCTGGCGCCGGCACTTCGCACTCGGCGTGGCCCTCATCGCCGTGGGAGATCTGGCCGTGGCGAGCATGCCGCTCGTTCCCTCGCGCGACGCCGCTCTTGTTGCCGTCGTGATCGGCATGGTGGTGATGGGGGCTGGCGCTGCGCTGGTGCAGGCGCAGCTCTCCGGCGCGCTGGTGACGCTGGCGCCGACCGAGTGTGCCGGCATGGCCTCGGCCGCGACCATCGTCTTCAGGCAAGGCGGCTTCGCGATTGGCATCGCGGCGTTAGGCGCGCTGTCACTCAGCGCAGCGTCGCCGCACGGCCACGCGCGCGCGATGCTGTTTGCCGCCGTATGCGCTGGCGCGGCGAGCGGTGTCGCGCTGTGGCTGCTGCCGGGTGAAGTGCCGGGCGGCGGTAGGTCGGGTGGAGCTGAAGGCGAAACGCGACACTGATCTCCCGTCGTTGCCGGGCCTCGCCGTGCGTGCCCAACCCACGCGGCCTGGCCGAGGCGCTACTCCCCCGAGCCCATCTCGGCCAGCGTCTCGGGCGAATGGTTCTCGCCGATGGACATGGCGCAGATGCGCGAGATGTGGGTATAGGGCAGGCCCGTCTCCTGCGCCCAGGCGTTGAACTGCGCCTGCACCTTGCCGAGGTCGCGCTTGGATTTCACCTCCTCTGCGATGTCGAGGCCGGCCTCGCGCAGGCAGGCGACGACGTCCTTGGAGGTGACGAAGCCGTCCCAGCCGAGGAAGCGCAGCAGCATCTGCCCGGTGTTGCCGCCGAGCCGGCTGCCGCGCTTGGCCATCAGCTCGAGGAGCGCAATCTCGTCGGCGGCCGGCCACGTCGAGATCATCCGGCCGAAGCTGCCGTGCTCCCTGGCGATATCGCGCACGAATTGCGCGTTGGCGCGCACCGACATGATCTTGGCGCCGTTCCTGACGATGCGGGTGTCCTTCAGCAGCCCGTCCCAGTAGTCGTCGGGCTTGAGGGCGAGCGTGTTGCAATCGAACTTCAGGAAGGCCGCCTCGAAGCCCGGCCATTTCGCCTCGATCACGCTCCAGGCGAAGCCGGCTGAGAACACGCGCTTGGTCATCTCGGACAGGACGCGGTCGTCTTTCAGCTTGGCGAGCGCTTTCACGTCGGGCTTTGCCGGCAGCAGCTTCTGGAGGACAGCCGCCCCTCCTTTGCGCGCCTCGGCGCGGGCGCGGATGGCTTTGAACGAGGTTGTCATAGACATGCTCCGCGTGACATGGGCCTGCTAGTATAGCGCTCGCGCCAGCGCTGTCGTGCACCTTTGCCGCCACGTCCAACGATATTTGGCCAGACCCTTTAGTTGCGCGCGAACGTCGAACCACAAAGCAGTGTAATGCGCTTGTAGCAAAGCTTGCGCAAGGTGGTGACAATTTCGCGTGCAGAAGTTTCGGGAGAAAAGAACAATGAACGGGAAAAACTCGACTTTCACATCGAGACCGTACCACGACTACTACACACGATTGACGCAGGAAGGGCATCGGCGCCCAACGGCCCGGCTGGATGCTCCCGCGCTCGTATGGCACGTCGCAATCTGGCCGAAAAAAGACGCCGACGCACAGGATACGAGGGTAAATATCGAAAAAAATGGCGAGCAAAGCGAGACCAAGACTGACGAAAACCTATACGTTGAGGCGATTGAGGAGTTCAACGAGCGCAGAACCAAGATTGCCGAGCATTTCTCGAAGTTTCTAGTTCGCCTACAAGAGCGTGGCCGATCGGTTGCGCCCGAAAAGTTTGCCGAGCTCAAGATCATTCCTGACCTTGCCGAGCGAGGCAATCCGCCCAAGACGGTGTTCTATGAGCGGGATTCCCTTGGCTTTACCCTTTGGTGGGCGGACGGTGGGAACGTCCAGACTGGGTGCCCGGTGGACCCTACCGCAGACTATCTGCGCGTGCGCGTCCAGGTGGATGCCTATCTGGACTTCATCTCGATCACGTTCTGCATCGACCCCCAGAAGTCCTACGACATGTGGACCCTCCCACCGGGCGCGGGGGTGCGGCGCAAGAGCATCCTGAGCACCGTCAAAACGGTGACGGACATCTGCGACCAGCGGATTGCGAGCGTCATTCCCAGCGGCGATCTCTTGCCGGAAAATTTGCCGCATTCGCAGGGCGCCGAGCTGCTCAAGGCCGCCGAGTTTCTCTACGGTGAGATCTGGGATCAGTTCCGTCGCTCGTTCGAGTTCACTCTCGAGGACATCGCAGGCGACACGTGTGAGGTCTTTGCGAACTTCCTCGGATTGGTGCTTTCCACGAAGGGCGACGAAAAGCGACAAGTCGACAAAACCACGGATGGCTCCACATTCGAGCCATCGGGCGCCGAGGCCGATCGCGTGATCGCAGGCTACTTTCCATTTGTGCGACGCGCAGTTCCCGCCGCCGACTACCGCCAGTTCACGCTGTCGGGCATCATCGGTTGGAAGGCGATGTACATCTCTTCCCTCGGCGCCCCGAGCGGATTCGCCCAGAGCGATGAAAGCAAGGTGATCGACAAGCAGCGGTATTGGGAGAGCAACGAGGTTCCTGCCGGCCATCTGCCGGAGCCGCCGCTCGATGTACCAGCCGACAAAGCGCGTCCAGATCCGATACGGTACATGATCTTTGTCCGCAATGCCCCGGACCGCAAGCAACTCGCGCGCCTCGTCGAGCGGATGAACGCCATGGGGTCGACCCGGCTGTTCGCACTGCGAGATTTTCTCAAGATCCGCGAGGCCAGCACGCACGTGCGGATGCGCGGCCAAGAGCTTGACGTCATTGTCGAGCAATGGACAAAGAGCCAGGACGAGGCGCGCACGGGCGATGAGGACTATGATGGGGATGCGCGCGACAAGTACTACAAGGACCTCTCCAGATCCTCACGCAGAGCCGAGCGACGCCTCATCGGGATCAGTGCTGCGTTGGACGAGGTCGGCCGCGATACGGTGGGCGGCCTACCATTTCGGATCGCCCGTGCGAGTTACTACATCGGAATGTTCCGTTCACTGCTCAAGTCGCTGCGCGTCGAGCGGGTCGAGAAATGGATGCCCTACGATGAATTCGTTACGCGGGGGCTCGATCCAACGTTCGAGTTCATCACTGGCGTCGGCACACGACTGGAGAAGCTGCGCGCGCGCTTGCAGAACGCCATGCAAGCCGTTCAGACGAGCGCCATCGTCGCCCAGACTGAAGCAACACGGCAACTAAGCGCGGAGGCGCGGAGGCAGTCGCGCGCGTCTGAGCGGCTCTCACTGGCGGGTATCTTGATCGCCGGTGTAACGATCGTTCACCAGACGGGCATGAACAAGAACTCGCTTTTCGCGGCCGTCGAACTGGACGTGCGTGCCAAGCTCGGCTTCCCGGAGCCTCGCGGCGAGGAGGACTGGTTTACGTGGGTCTTGGCGATCGCGATGTCCCTGGTGATCGTGGTCACGATCATCAAGGTCTTGGGTCCGCTCCTCACCCTTTCAGACCGCTTCGCCCGCGCCAACTGGGAGGGCAGGTGGTTCTACCGGATCAGTTTCGTCGCACTCCTCGCATTCGCCGTTTTCGTCGCTGGCCCTCTATCGGGTGTCCTCGTCGATTTCTTGAGTCCACCGCTTGGAGCACTCGTAGATACTTGCTGCAGGGCGACCTCGGCACTCGTCCAAGATACATCGATGCGGCTTGGGCCCGGTGTGGTACGCGCCTGGACGATTGCCTTGGTTTCCACTGCTGGCATCATCGGTGGCTTCTGGATCGTGCTTTGGCTCGGCAAGATGCGCCGCCTTCGCGACAGACTCTAGGCCTCCAGATAGGCCTGAAATGCCAAGAGGCGCCTCTCGCGAGAGGCGCCTCTTGCATGTCTGGGCCTGGACCCGTGCCGCCGTCAGTCGTCCTTGCGGCGGGGGATGCCTGGCACCGTGCCGGAGCCCTTGGCGGGGCGCTCCTTCTTCTCCTTCGGACCGGGCAGCGACTTCCGCGGCGTGGCGTCGACGAGCGCGGGCGTGCCGAGGTCGCCATCCTCCGCGTCGTCCTCGTCCTCCTCCTCGCGCCGCGCCTTGACCTTCTGTGCGGGATCGGGGGGCAGGAACTCGAAGGCGAGCTTGCGCGCCGCGCCCTCGCCCTCCACCGTCACGCGCACCGTGCCGCCGTGCTCGAGCTTGCCGAACAACAGCTCGTCCGCGAGCGGCTTCTTGATGCTCTCCTGGATCACGCGGGCGAGCGGCCGGGCGCCGAACTTCTCGTCGTAGCCCGTCTCGGCCAGCCACTTCATGGCCGGCTCCGACACCTCGATGACGACGCCGCGGTCGGCGAGCTGCGCCTCCAGCTGGAACACGAACTTCTCGACCACCTTCAGGATCACCTCGCTCGGCAGGCCGGCGAACGGGATCACGGCGTCGAGCCGGTTGCGGAACTCCGGCGTGAACATCCGGTTGATCGCTTCCGTGTCGTCGCCCTCGCGCTTGTCGCGGCCGAAGCCCATCGGCGCCTTGGCCAGATCGGAGGCGCCCGCATTGGTCGTCATGATCAGGACGACGTTGCGGAAGTCGATCTGCTTGCCGTTGTGGTCGGTGAGCTTGCCGTGGTCCATGACCTGCAACAGGATGTTGTAGAGGTCTGGGTGCGCCTTCTCGATCTCGTCGAGCAGCAGCACGCAGTGCGGGTGCTGGTCGACCCCGTCGGTGAGCAGTCCGCCCTGGTCGAAGCCGACGTAGCCCGGCGGCGCGCCGATCAGGCGCGAGACCGTGTGCTTCTCCATGTACTCCGACATGTCGAAGCGCAGCAGCTCCACGCCGAGCAGGCTCGCCAGCTGCTTGGCCACCTCGGTCTTGCCGACGCCGGTGGGGCCGGAGAACAGGTAGCAGCCGATCGGCTTCTCCGGCTCGCGCAGGCCCGCCCGCGACAGCTTGATGGCGCTGGCCAGCGCGTCGATCGCCTTGTCCTGGCCG
>JANRIO010000123.1:0-106266 GCA_033764875.1 Hyphomicrobiaceae bacterium
TGTGCGGCAGGACGGGACAGTCGTGGCGTCCCCCAAAGGGTGCGATCAGGCGCGCTCAAGTTTGCGCAGGCGCTGCGCGACGAGATGCAACAACGCGAGCTGCTTGCGCAGCTCGACGGCACGAGGATCCTCAGGCGCGTCCAGCGCACCGGGCTCGCCGCGACGGGCCTCGTTCGCCTTGCGCTGCTCCTCCATCCCCTCGACAAGACCGATGTACACCGCGGTCGCACGGCGCACGGCAACATCCTGTGCCGCCTCGAGATGCTGGCGCGCGGCGTAGGCCATCTCGTCAGCCAGCGGAAAGAACTCTGACTTGATCAAGTGCTCGATCTGGGCGACGCGCTCGTTGTCGCCGCGCAGGACGCTCCACCAGCGTTGCCACCACGGCTCGCCCAGGTCGAGCGAGACCACCTGGCTCAGCGCGTGCACCGAGGGCAGGTCGGTCGGCGGGGCGTGTTCGAGCTCCTCCGACTGGAGCCAGTGGGGGAAGTGCCGCCGCAGCAGCGCCTGCAGCGCCGGCACCAGTTGCGAGTCGAGCCTGTCCATCTCGCGCTGCGCGGTGCGGTATGCTTCGATGAAGCGCTGCTCGAGCTCGCGGCGCAGGGACGTGGTCTCGCACCGCCAGACCTGATAGCGGCGGCCGGCGGCGATCGCCTCGCGCAGGTATTGGCCTTCGCCCTCCGCGAAGCTCGTGATCGCATTTTGCAGCTGCTCCAGGATCGTCGCAGTGTGCCTCTCGATGGCTTGGCGGCCGCGCGCCTGCAGGTCGTCGAGAATATCCCGCAGCAGCTTGGCGAGCTGCTCGCTGTCGGCCGACGACGCGCCCGGCGCCCCCCGCGCGGCCCCCGCCATGTGCGAGATCAGCTGCAGCTCGTGCTGGGCCGCGCTCTGGCCGACGTCGACGAACTCGAGGAACGAGCGCGAGATCTGCCGCATCACGTAGCCTGCGTGACTGTGGATCGCGAGCTTGGCGATCTCCTGCGTCAGCGTTGGCAGGCCCGAGCAGAGGGCCAGCGCGTCCGCACGGCTGAGTTTGACACCCTCGGCCACAGTGCCGGCCTGCCCGATGTAGTCCTTGGCCCCGCTGGAGAACGCCGCCTCCACCTGCTCCTTCGTGCCGAACTGCGCGATGTTCGCCCAGTTCGCGCTCCCGGCGACGACGGGAATGGTCGATGCCGGGAACTCCCGCTGCAACCCCGCCTTCACGTGGCGCACGATCGTCGCCACGTCGGTGGTGATGTCGCCGATTTCGTCGATGCGGTTGATGAAGACGGCGATCCGGTCCTTGTTCAGGCCGCGCAGAATGCGGATCAGGGCGATGTCGGCGGAGGACAGGGCCTGGCGCGCGGTCAGCACGACGATGTAGATGTCCGCCGCCGCGAGCGCGCGCCGCGTCAGCTCGTCGCGGACGAGGAAGGGATCATTGGTACCCGGCGTATCGACGATGGTGGTTGGGAAGCCGAACTCGTTCGCGTCGCTGAAGTAGAGATCGGCACTCTTCACCACATCCGAGTAGAGGCCGGTCTGCCCCGAGGCCGCAAGAGGGCCGGAGCAGACATAGCGCTGCAGGATGTCGGAGGAGACCTCGGAGAACACGTGCTTGCGGCCGAGCAGCTCGCCGAGCTTGGAGCCCAGTCTTTCCTCGGAGCGGCGGCGCATGGCCTCCACGTGCGAGCGCAGCAGCTCCTCCTCGAAGCCTGGAACGAGGCGCTGCGTGAGCTCCCGGATGTAGCCGTTGCCCTTGGCCAGGAGCTCCCATTCGTCGGCGTCGAAGAACGTGAACTCGGCCGCCACGTTTGGCGGATTGTCCTGGCGGCCGAAATGCAGCCGCGTCACCGCCGTCGTCCACGGGTTGACGTCGGTCGGAAGCAGGGCGGGCCGCTGCACGAGGGCATTGATGAAGGTGCTCTTGCCGGACTTGACCTGCCCCACCACGGCAATCCGGCAGGTCAGCCGCGCCAGCAGCTGCAGCGCCTCGTCGATGAAGATCACGCCGCGCGCGGGCATGGCGGATCGCAGGTCCCTGCCGCAGATCGCAAGCTCGCGTCGGTATCCCTCGAGGCCGGACCCGATGGCCCGCGGCGTGAACAGCGGCTGCGGTGGTGGCGCCAGATGGCTGCTCGGAATGCCGATCGGAATGCTCATGCCGCTCACTCTGCTACTGGGTACCGGCTGGACGAAGGGGTGCCGGCCATCTGGCATCGCGCGGGTCTGCGACGACATTGCGGCCGGGCATTTCCCTATCGCCGCGGGGCCGAAAGCCGTACATCTGGCAACGGGTCTGTTTCACGTGCGTTGCACGGCTGCTATAGGTCCGAGACGGGGGCGCGAGCGCGCGGGGCCTGCGCCAGGTCTGCGGGCTTGCGGGCGCTGGATCAGTCCCTGTCCGTCCTGTCACTTTTGCCGCCGGTTGCCATAGCTTCGGTCGATTTGCGTGGATGGATCACCCCCACGAAAGCGAGCCTTACGATTGCGATGAAAAGCGCGAGCACACAAGATCGCAAAGTGCGGGAAATCCGCGCGATCCTCGAGAGCCTGCAAAGGTACTCCGCGGACGGGGGACCTAGTGCGCCGCGTGCGGACAACCAACGCTCGGGGCGCCAGCCGGCCGTTATTCTGGGGGGGGCGGCCGCGGTCCTGGTTGTCCTCGGCGGGCTCGGAGCGGCTTTCTTCCTCACGCGGGGGAATAACTCCAAGCATGAGGCGTTATCAACGATGGCGCCGCAACCGCTGCAACCAAAGGCATCGCCGGCGGTGCGCCCGTCGCAGCCGGTTTCGCTGCAGACCGCGATGACGCACTTGAATGCGGGTCGCGTGCGTGTGGCGCGGCAAGGGCTGGAAGCCCTGGCCGGCGAGGGCTCGGCCGACGCCGCCTGGGCTCTTGCCCGCTCCTTCGACCCCAACTACCTGCGAACCCTCGACGGTGTGGATGCGCCGCCCGACGTCGTCGAGGCCAAGCGCCGGTACCGCGCCTGGTACGACATCGCCGTCAAGCAAGGTCTCGTGGCCGACAGCGTCTCGCTCGAGCGCATCATCAAATCGATGGACTGAGGAGCTTTCCCGTTCGGCTACGGGGCAGGTCGCGTGGAGCGCGTGAGCCTGTGAAGCGGCTCGCACCCGTGCCAGGGCCCAGCCGGTCTGGTCGGGCGAAGGCTCGCCTGAAACCGATGACCGTTACGATGTCTCGCGGCCCGGCCGGGGCCACGAGACGCACTCCTCGCGCAAGAGGGGGGAGGAGCTGCTCGCTCCTCCCTGCTAGTTCTTGCCCTTGGCCGGCGCAGGCGGCGTGCTGCCCGTCGCTTTCGGCGCCGAAGCCGGGATCGCCCCCACCGCGGGATTGGGCGGGCTCACCTGGGAATCCCAGAACTTCCCGAGGTGCCGCACCAGGATCTTGTCGTACTCGCCACTGTCGCGCAGTTTCCCGAGCGAGGTGTTGATGTAGTACAGGATGGTCCGCGCGTGCGGGTGCGTCTTCGAGATCAGCACATGGTAGGTCGTCAGCGCCATCGGCTGGTCGATCATGCGCACCTTGTCCGCCAGGCCCAGCGAGGTCATGGTGGAGCGCCCGACGAGCTCGGTTTCGACCACGCCTTCGACCGTGCCGGTTTCCAGCAGCCTGAAGCACTCCTCGACCGTGGGGGGCCGGATCAGCGTGACCTTTCTGTCCTTCAGCCAGTTCTTGCCGCCCTGATCGAGCTCGTGCACCGAGCGTCCGGCCGCCCTGCAAAGCGACGTGTTCGTGACCTCCTCGGTGCGCCCCTGTCTGATGTTCGATCCCGTTCTGACAAAGAGATTTGTGCCCACCTCGTACAGCGGGTCGGAGAAGAAGAAGCGCTGGCAACGGAACACGGCGGCCTGGTCGAGGCTGGCCGCGTTGTCGCAGTCGGGGCGCGACCAGGGGAAGCCGACATCGAAGGCGCGCGTCAGAAGCAGGGGATTGAGGTGGGCGGACCAGTCGTTGACCCACGACACCCCGAACTCGAACTTGCCTTTCGCCTCCTCCTTGATCAGCCCCATCGCCGAAGTGATGACGTTTGTGAGCATGCCGCCGCTCTCCAGGGCCCGGCCGGTATAGGGCGGCAAGCCGTCGGCGGTGAGGAAGTCGACCCGCCGCAGCAGGGCCGAGATGATGAAGGCCGACTCGGTCGGCGCCGTTGTCGGCGCCGGCGTCGTCGCTATGGGCGGCAATGGCGTGGATTGCTGCACGCCTCCGATGCACGGCACGCGCAGGGACAACCCTGGGACGAGCAGCGAATCGTTGGGCCCTAGCCGATCCTGGTTGGCGTAGAAGATGACGGTCCACTGGCCCGGATTGCCATAGGCCCTGGCCGCAATCTGGGCCAGCGTCTCACCCTCTTTGATCGTGTACTCAGTCCCGCAGGTTTGTGCCGCTGCGCCGAACGCGCAGAGGAACGCCTGAAGGGCAACGGCAATTGCAAGATGCAGGGCCCGCTGAACTGCCCGACGCGTCGCGAAAACACAGCTCAAGACCAACTCCCACCGAAAACGCGCACTCCCAACACTGTGCATTGTGCATGATGCAAACTACACATACGCTACATGAGTTTGCTTTAGCAATCGCGGTGCATCCGGACAGTTGCAATCCAGTAACGCATGCCCGTCCGTGAGCGGATTGGGTACAAGGGCGGTCCTGCCGAAGCCACAAATGCCGAGCTAGCTATGAGCCGTCATACGCCTGACGCGGGCCCGTCCCGTAAACATCCATGAGCAACTTCAGCCACCAACACGGAAACGGGCGATTCAGTTGAGAGCGCTTTCACAACACATTGTCGCCTTGTCTCTCGCAGCAGCAGTGGCGCTCATGACGACCGTCTCCGGCGCGTGGAGCCAGGCGCGCCAGGTCGCGTCCGCCGCGACAGTCACAATCCTGACAGACGGCGTCGCCGATACGAGCGGCTTGGCGGCCCAGGCCATCAACGAGCTTGCCGAGGCGCTTGGCCGGGCCGGAAAGCTGCGCGTTCTGCCGATTGCGGGGCTCGGCGCCGTCAACAACGTCCGCGAGCTTCTCTACCTTCCCGGCATCGATTTCGCGATTTTGAATAGCGACATCTTCTCCTATCTCGACCTCACCCGGCAGTTCCCCGAAGGCCGGCGTCGCATCCGCCATGTCGTACAGCTGCATGACCAGCTCGTCTTGCTTCTCGCCCGCAAGAAATTCAAATCCGTACAGGAGCTTGAAGGGCGTCGCGTGCTGACGATGGCAGCTGGCGGCGGCGGCAATGTCACGGCCGCGACGGTGTTCGGGCTGCAGGGGATCCCGATCAAGCTGGAGACGCTGCAGCCGGGCCAGACACTCGACGACGCCCGCCTTGCCGACGTCGACGCGGTGCTGCTGCTGAGCGGCGAGTACGGACGGGCGAAGCTCGGCGAGCTGACGCGGCAGGAGTTCCACGTGCTGGCGCTGCCGCTGACCCCGGCCCTGCAAAAGGCCTATCGTGCCGCCGCGATCGAGGAGGCCGATCTGGCCAACCGCCTCGACTTCGGCAAGCCCGAGGGCGGCAAGATCGCGACGCTGGCCGTCGGCACGTCCTTGGCGTCCTTCGATTGGAGCGCCACGAACTTCCGGTACAAGAACGTGGCCGCCTTCATCCAAGCCACCTACGCAGCACTGCCCGCCCTGCGCAAGCAGCAGTCATCCGCCTGGCATCAGGCCGCGGTCGAGGCATTGCCGCCGGGATGGACCCGCTACGCGGCGGCGCGGCCGCGAGACGTGCTCAGCGCCGCGCAGCTTGGCGAGCTCGCCCCGCGCGAGCGGCCCAAGCTCGTGGCTGCCGCACCGCCGCCGACCGCCGCTCCCAAGGAGGCCCCGGTTGCGAAGCGGGCCATGAACGTGCTCGCCGCGGCCCGCCCGCCGCTCGCCGACGAGCGCCTTGCCGACGGCGGGATCGTGGGCTCGTTGCTGCGCAAGAGCATCGCCCTCGGCAGCTCCCCCCCGGGCAGCGCGCCCGAGATCAGGGTGCAGTGGACGCGCGCCCTGCCACCACCGATTGAATCCGTTCTCGACGACCGCGTGATTGATCTCTCGTTCCCGATCGAGGCGCCCGACTGCGAGCGGCCGAACGACCTTACGCAAACCTCGGCCGTGCTCTGCGACCAGGCCCTGTTCTCCGATCCGATCCTGCACGTGGTGATCGGCCTGTTCAGGCTTGCCAGCAACCCCTTTCCGTTCGACTCCGACGACAGGATCTTCGGCAAGACCTTGTGCCTTCCGCAGGACCGCGATGCGTCCATCCTCAACGCCGCCGGGCGCAACTGGCTCGCCGACAAGCGCGTGACCCTGCTGCGCCAGCCGTCCCTGGTCGATTGCTTGAGCGCAGTACAGCGGCAGGAGGCCGACGCGCTGGTCGCCAGCGACCTGGAGGCGCGCTTCGTCATCAACCAGCTCGGGCTCGCCTCGCTGTTCGCCATGGCGGAGCGGCCCCTTGCCACGCATACCGTGCACGCCGTCGTAGCTCGGACCCATGCCCGCGCGGGAGAGCTTATCGAGTCCGTGAACTCGGGCCTGCGGCGATTGAAGCAGACAGAGGCTTACGCGAGCGTCATGCGCGAGCATCTGTCGCAGATGTGGCGGGAGCGACCCTAAGCCGGCGTACATGCCGCCCACGGCGCGCGACCCCTTTCCTCCCGGGTCTGGATGCCCTCAGCCCGCGGGCAGACGCGACAGCACGCGCTCCGAGATGCGCGAGACCACACGCAAGGCCGCAGTGCTGCGCTCGTGGCGGACCCGCGCGGTCAGACGCTCGAGCGCGCTGCGCATCTCGGCCTCGCCGCTGTCGGCCTGGAGCTTGGAGGAGAAGACGACAATCTCCCCGGCGCCCGGCTCAGCGATACTGCGCAGTCGGAGTAGAAGCTTGTCGCGGTCCTCACGACTGCGCAGCAGATCCGCGTGGGTCACGACGAGGATGGCGCGATTGCGCAGCCGCACAGGAAGTTGATCCCAGGCCTCGCGCTCGCTTTCCTTCCAGGCCTGCGTGGACACCGTGCACCAGAGCACGGCGTCGACCCCGTTGGCCGACAAATCCACGTACGATGCCAAGAAGTATGGATCGCCCAGGCCCGGCAGATCGAGCAGCTGAACGTTGTCGAGCCACGGCAGCGGCAGCCCCACCTCCAGCCGCGCGATGGAGCGGGACTGGACCGGCTTGTCGACCCTGAGCGCCTCGCGACGCCCGTCGAAATGCACCGCCCACACCTCAGGTGTGCGCTTATGGATGAGCAGGGTGGGATAGCGGGTGGCGGAGACGACGGCGGTCGGCAGGCTGTCGATGCCGGCAAGCACGTTGGCGAGCGTGGATTTGCCGGCGTTGAACTCGCCCAGGATCGCCACGCGCACGGGACGGGCGAGGCGCTGCTCCATCCGCTTCAGGGCCCGGATCGTCCATTCGAGCGGCAATGCCTCGGACGTCAGCGCCTCGAGCCTGACGCGGGCTTCGCGAAGCCGATTGACGACTTGCAGGCTCGATGCGATCTCGTGTTCCGCCATGCCGCCCGATCGCCTCGGCCCCTACTGTCACAACAGCGACTGCTTCCGCGTTGTTCTAAGCGGGAGCCGGGACGACAAGTCAATATCTCCGACCGTCATGGACCGTCCGCAGTCATCGCTGTAGCAATCAGACCTCACATACGAATAGGCGTTCGGCGAGGCGCACAAGCGGCTTTCGCTACCGGCGTCTAACCACTATGGTCATTCCTAGTCCAAGTTGGAGCCCGCGCATGCTCTGTATTCGCAGGATCGTCCTTGCGCTCGTTCTGCACCTGCCGCTCGTCGCTTCGGCGCAGGCCCAGCAGGTAAAGCTTCGGATCACGCTGCAGCAGCCGGTCACGACCCACATCGGCGTGAACCTGATGCGCTTCAAGGAGGAGGTGGAGAAGTCCAGCGCCGGCGAGATCGGCGTTGAGATCTTCGACAACTCGCGCCTGTACAAGGACAACCAGGCACTCGGCGCGGTCGCATCGGGCGCCATCGAGATGGCGAGCCTCACGGCGCAGCAGTTCAACGCCAAGGTGCCCGCGATCGCGATCTTCGAGCAGCCGTTTCTGATGAACTTCGAGGCGCTTGTGCGCGCCGCCAGTGCGCCCGACAGCGGCATGCGCAAGCTGCTGGACGCCGCCATCATCGAGGCGACCGGCACGCGTCCGCTGTGGTGGCAGTCCTACGGGTCGAGCGTCTTCATCGCGAAGAACGGCCGCCGGACCAACCTCCCCTCGGGGATCACGGGCCAGAAGGTGCGCGTGTTCGGGGAGGTGATGGGCTCCTTCGTCAAGCACTGCGGCGCGCAGGCCCACCTCATTTCGGCCTCGCAACAGGTCCAAGCCATGAAGGATGGCGCCGTGGACATGATCATGAGCGGCATCGCTACCGTCCCTGCGCGCGAGCTTTGGAATGTCTCCGACACCATCACCCGCACGGAGCACGCGGCTCTCGAATGGCTCGTCATCATCAACGACAAGTTCTGGCAGTCGCTCTCGCCCCGCCATCAGGAGATCATCCACGCGAGCGGGCTCAAGGTCGAGAAGGAGTTGCGCGACCAGGTGGTCGAGATCGAGAAGAAGGCCTACGACACCGCGCGGCAGAAGGGCATGAAGGTCTACGAGCTGACGCCCGATGAGGTGGCCGAGTGGCGAGCCTGCAGCGCGCCTCTCCTCGAGAGCTACATGGAAACCGGTGGGGAGCTCGCCACGCGCCTCATGGCTGCATACGGAAAGCTGCGCACGGATCCCTGCTGCAGCGCTGCCCCCGGAGGCGGGGTGTTCCTCGGACGCTAGCTGCCGGCGCGCGGCTGCCTCTCCTGCCGGCCGTCTCGTAATGATGTGCGCGAGCATGGATTTTCACGCCTGCGGCGAGCGCGGTTGATCAGCACGCGCCGTGCCGCGTCGGCATCCCGCGCGCGCGCCATTTCGATTGCACACCGGATGAATAGGGTGCATTCGCCCTATTTTCAATTCAATCGAATGCCTACTATTTTCATGTTAGCTTGACATGATTCGTTATTGCTTAGATCTTATATAAGTAATCTTCTCTTCGCGCTTCTGTCATCGTTCGCAACGACTAGTGACGAATCCAGAGAGGAGACGTGCCCGTGTCTGACCCTGAAAGCCGCGGCGAATCCATCAATGCCCTCGTTCAATCCGCTTACGCCGGCCGCATAGGCCGGCGCACTTTCCTCAAAGGCCTGCTCGCTTTGGGCGTGGCGGCTGCCGTGGCGCGCGACATGGCGGACCATGCGGCGCACGCGCAAGCCAACCAGAAATCGCAGCTCGCGGCGCTCAAGAGGGAGTACGACTACATCGTCGTCGGTGCGGGATCGGCGGGCTGCGTGCTCGCGCACCGCCTTTCCGAGAACGGCCGCCACAGCGTCCTCGTCATCGAGGGCGGCGGCACCAATCTCGACCAGGACAAGATCGTCAATCCGCTGCTGTACACGCGGAATTTCGGCACCGACACCGACTGGGGCAACAAGACCGTCCCGCAGAAGCACATGATGGGCCGCACCATCGCGGCGCCGCTCGGCAAGATCATCGGCGGCGGATCGAGCATCAACGCCACCGTCTGGCTGAAGGGCGACAAGTCCGACTACGACACCTGGGCGCAGGTGGCGGGGCCAGGCTGGGGTTTTGCCTCCGTCATCAGGGGGCTCAAGCGCGCGGAGCGCTACGCCGGCGGCGAAGGCGAGTTGCGCGGCGGGTCGGGCATGATCGCGGTCCGCAAGCCGGCGCTCGACCACCCGGTGACGCTCGCCTTCATGGCGTCGGCCATCGAGCTCGGCAAGCAGAAGCACATCGACGTCAACAACGTCGCGAGCCTTGCCGACGTGACCGGACAGCAGGATGTGAACGCCGACGGCAGCATGCGTCGCATCACGACGGCGCACGCCTATTTGCTGCCGGCGCTCGTGCGCAGCAACCTCACGCTGCTGCCCAGCGCCACCGTCACCAAGCTCGAGATCAAGGGCGGCGACTGCCAGGGCGTGAGCGTGAGCGTGGACGGTAAAGTGCGCCGCTTCTCGGCGCGAAGGGAGGTCATCCTTTCGGCCGGCGCGCTGCACTCTCCCAAGATCCTGATGCTGTCGGGGATCGGGCCGGCACGGCATCTGCGCGAGATCGGCATCCCGGTCCTCATGGACGTGCCGGGCATCGGCTCGAACCTGCAGGACCACCTCCTCGCGCGCGTGCTTTTCGAGGCCAAGGACACGTTGGCGCCGCGCCTCGACACCGGCCATTCCGGCATCGCCTACCATCGCAGCGATGCGACCCTGCCGGGTCCGGACATCCAGGTCTACGGCCGATCGGAGGTGCCGGGCCTTGCCGACCTCAAGCCCAACCAGGCGTTCGCGATCCTGGCCGGCCTGATGAAGCCGAGGAGCCGGGGCACCGTGCGCCTGACCTCCCCCGATCCCTCCGCGCTGCTCGCCGTCGACCCGAACTACCTCGAGGACCCCGCCGACCTCGAGGCCTTCATCACCGCCATCGAGTTCGCGATGGCGATCGGCAACGCCCGCGGCTTCGAGCATCTTCGCAAGCAGCAGATCACGCTGCCGCGGGCCGATCGTGGCCAGATCGCCCAGTATCTGCGGACGTCGGCCTCGACCTATTGGCACTACGTCGGCACCTGCGCCATGGGCCGGCATGCGAGCGCCCCGGTCGACGAGGCGCTGCGCCTGCGCGGCGTTCGCCGATTGCGCGTGATCGATGCTTCGGTGATCCCCACGATCCCGTCCTGCAACACGCACGCCCCCCTGCTGGCGCTCGCCGAGCGCGCCGCCGAGATCGTGCTGGGGGCAGCCTGAAGCCCTGACCCGCGTAGCGCCGGCATTTTGCAGAAGTTTCTGCCGGCGGGGCAGCAGTGATGGCCCCGCCGGCAGACAGGCATCCGGGGTCAGCGGGCCATTGAAAGGCCGCCGCGCAATCGATGCCGGCGGCAGGCTGAGACGACGCAGCGAGCGGCGAGGGAACCGGCAACCATTCGCTCACCGTGTGGTGAGAGAGGCAGGCCGACTACGGATAGAGCCTGGCTTTCGCCCACGGCGCGTCGGTGGCCGCGCGCCGGAAGACGATGCGCTCGTGCAGGCGGAACGGCCGGTCGTGCCAGAACTCGATCTCGACCGGCGTCACGCGGAACCCCGACCAGTGGGGCGGCCGCGGCACGCTGCCGATGGCGTGGCGCGCGCCCCAGGTGGCGACTGCCTTCTCCAGCGCAAAGCGGCTCTCGAGCGGCCGCGACTGCTGCGACGCCCAGGCGCCGATCTGGCTGCCGCGCGGCCGCGTGGCGAAGTATGCGTCCGCCTCCTCGTCCGTGACCGAGCTCGCCGGACCCCGCACGCGCACCTGTCGGCGCAGCGACTTCCAGTGGAACACCAGCGCCGCCTTGCCTGCAGCGACGAGCTCCTGCCCCTTCGCGCTCTCGAAGTTGGTGAAGAACAGGAAGCCGCGCTGCGGGTGCTCGGCCGGGTCGAAGCCGTTCAGCAGCACCATGCGCACGTTGGGCATGCCGTCGCCGTCGACGGTGGCCAGCGCCATCGCGTTCGCATCGTTGATCTCGTGCGCCTTGGCGTCGGCCATCCAGCGCGTGAACAGGTCGAACGGCTCCTCGGCTTCCGCGAAGTCCCCGGCCTGCGGGCCCTTGTAGTAGTCAGGCTTCTGCTCGGCCATGTGTGCTCTCCGCCTCGTTCGTGCCACGCCCGGGCGCGAGGATGGGCTCCGCCGGTTCACTCCGTCTTAACCCTGCTGGCCCAAACTCGCCAGTCGTGCCTGTTGTCTCAGTTGCTTGTCGAGTCCGTTGCGCATGCGTCCTCCCCGCCTTGGTTGCGCCAGCTTTGTCCTGGGCGCGCTTCTCGCCCTCGCCGCTCCGGCCTTGGCCCAGGGGCCGCGCGCCGTCGACGCCCGGCCCGCGCCGGCACCGGGGGCTCGCGAGTTCAATCTCGGCACCGGCGTTCCTCGCGCCCCCTTCCGGCTCGACGAGGCCGACGAGATTGCGACCCTGGAGGCGATCCGTCATGCGCTTTCCGAGGTCGGCGACGGCGGCAGCTACGTCTGGTACCGCCAGCACGGACGCCTCAACGGCCTCGTCAACCCCACGGCCTCGTTCAAGGACGGCAAGGGCCGCGTGTGCCGGCACATGGTGCTGATCATGTCGGCCGGCGCGCAGACCGGGCGCATCGAGGGCGTGGCCTGCCGCGACGCGAGCGGGCGCTGGCTGCTCGAGGGCTGAAGCGCCCGCCGGCTCGCAGTCCTCAACCCTTGCCGTTGTAGTAGGCGGTGATCGCGGCCTGCGTCGTCTGGCCGAAGTCGCCGTCGAGCGGCCCGTTGTAGACGCCCGCATCCTTCAGGCGCCGCTGCATCGCCACGCGGAACTCGCGCGAGTAGGTGGCCCCGTTCTGCGTCATCTGCTTGTAGCTGAACTCGTACTTCAAGCGAATGGCCCGCATCACGAGCTCGGCGGCGAGCTCCGAGTCGCGCCGCGTTCCCTGTCCCTTGTCGAGCAGCACCGCGAGGTTGTGCATGCCGGTGGGGTGGTTGAGATCGGCGGCGCGCTTGTACAGGTCGTAGGCGTGTGTGTCGCTCTTCTCGACGCCGTTGCCGTTCTGGTAGAGCAGGCCGAGGTTCACCATCGCCGCCGTGTTGTTCTGCGCGGCGGCCTTCTCGTACCAGCGCACGGCCTGCTGGTAGTTGCGCGGCATGCCGAGGCCGTTCGCGTTCATGAAGGCGAAACTGAACATGGCCGGGTGGTAGCCGCCCTCGGCCGCCCGCTGGTAGAGCTGGGCGGCGGTGGCCAGGTCGCGGGTGACGTACTTGCCCGCCTGCAGCGCCTGGCCGTACTGCCACATCGCCGGCAGGCTGCCGCTGTCGGCGGCGGTTTTCAGGAGGCTGAGGCCCTCTGTCGTGTTCTGTGCCACGCCGCGGCCCTCGAGCAGCATCTGCGCGAGGTCTCCCATCGCCGCCGCGTTGCCCGCGTTCGAGGCCATCCGCAGCCAGCGCGCCGCCTCCGCGTCGTCGCGCACCACGCCGCTGCCGCGGGCGTACATCTGCCCCAGGCGGTAGGCGATGGCGGCGTTGCCCTGCTCGGCCATGCTGCGCAGGCTGGTCACGAAGTCCGCGCCGTCGGCGAGAAAGCGCCACACCTCGACCGTCGCCTCGTTGCCGGGCGACACCGCGAGCAGCTTCTGGCGCAGGTCGCCGGTGTCGGCGAGCGGCCCGCCATTGAAGCCCACCATGATGTCGCCGGCCTTGATCCCGGCCAGCGCCGCCGCGCCGCCCGCATAGGCCTCGAGCACGAGCACGCCTCCCCCAGTCGACTTCAGGCCGAACGAGATGGCGAGCGGCCGGTCGATGTTCTCTGCGCTGATCCCGATCCAGGGCCGTGTCTGGTCGGTCTGGGTGATGCCGCGCCGCACCAGCAGATTGACGAGGCGGCCCTGCTCCTTCGGCCGCTCGACGCGCTTCTCGGGCGGCGGCAGCGGGGGAGGCAGCGACGGCGGCGGCACCACCCGCTCCTCCGGCTTGTTGGCCGGCGGCGGCGCGACCGGCGCGGGCACGGCTTCCGGCGGCAGGATGCGAATGATGTCGGTGCCGCCCGCGAGCACGATGCCGCGTGCGCGCTCCGGCCCGCTCTCGGCCAATGCCGGCTGGCAGCACAACGCTGCCGCCAACGTGATCAGGCTCAGGGCTGCATGCGGCATGTGTCCAACTCCTGCGTCCCAACCGGCGTCGCGCGCCGGCGGGCCTTGATTGACGTGACGCGCTTCACCGCACGTCCTGGTAGCGCCGGTAGTAGGCCGTGACGGCGCCTTGCGTCGATTGCCCGAACTCCCCGTCGATATAGCCGGTATAGAGGCCCTCGTCCTTCAGGCGCCGCTGCACGGACATGCGGAATTCGCGCGTATAGGCCGCGTGGTTCTGCAGCATCTGCCGGTAGGAGAACTCGTTGCCGAACCGCATCGCCCGCAGCACCAGGTCCGCCGCCTGCTCCGGATCGCGCTGCGGCACGCCGCGGCCGTTGTCGAGCATCGCGGCGAGGTTCTGCATGGCCGATGGCTGATTGAGATCCACCGCCCGCCGGTAGAGCTCGACCGTCCTGACCTCGTTCATCTCGACGCCCTTGCCCTCGCTGTAGAGCAGGCCGAGGTTCACCATCGCCGCCGAGTTGTTGAGGTCGACCGCCTTCTGGTAGAGGCGCGCTGCCTCCTGGTAGTTGCGCGGCATGCCGATGCCGTTCGCGTGCATCACGGCGAGGTCGTACATGGCCGGCGAGAAGCCGCTGTCGACGCCGCGCTGGAACAGCTGCGCGGCCTGCGCCGTATCCTTCGGCACCAGCTTGCCCTCGAGCAGGATGAAGCCGTAGCGCCACATGCCGTAGGGGTTGCCCGTATCGGCAGCGCTGCGGTAGAGCCGCACCGCCTCCTGCGCGTTGCGCTCCGTGCCCCGACCTTCGATCGTCAGGTTGGCGAGCTCGATCATCGACACCGCGTGCCCCGCGTCGGCGCCCGCCCGGTACCAGCGCACGGCCTCCGCGTCGTCGCGGGCGACGCCCTTGCCACCGGCATGCATGGAGCCCAGCATCGCCATCACCGCGGCATTGCCCTGCTCGCCCATGCGCCGCAGCTCGGCGATGTAGTCGCTCCCCTCCGGCACGAAGCGCCAGGCCTCCACCGTCGCCTGGGCGCCGGGGGCGTTCTGCGCGAGGTATTGGCGAAGCTGCGCGCTGTTGGCGATCGCCGCTCCGTTGAGCGACACGATGATGTCCCCGGCGCGCAGGCCGGCCCGCGACGCCGGCCCCGCCGGCGTCACGTCCGTGACGAGCGCGCCGTTCGGGTTCATCAGGCCGACGGAGATCGCAAAGGCGCGATCGAGATAGTCGTTCTCGAGGTTGACGCCGAGCCAGGCCTTGCTGGCGTCGCTGGCGAGCGTGCCGAGCTGCACCGGGACCTTGACGAAGCGGCCCGCGAGCGGATTGGGCCTTGGCGGCTCGGTGCGCGGCGTGCCGGGGCCCTGCTTTGGCCTCACCGGCAGGGGCACGTCCTCGCGCGCCGGCGTCGGATCGCTCCTCCCCGGAAGCCCGTCGGGACGGATGATGCGCACGATGTCGGAGCCGCCGGCGCGCACCGGCGCAGTCGACACCGTGCCGGCGGCGAGCGCCAGCATCAGGACCACGAGCCGGCTTGCGGTCCTCAACGGCACAGACATGGGCAAGCTGCCATCATCATGCTTCCAGGGCCTGCGACCAACTCCGACACGCGATCATGGCCATCCAAGGGTATCGCCCCGGCCGCGCGCTGTTCCGGCCGGAACACGGCGTCCTTCACGGCGGCACGCGCGTCGCCTCTTTCTTCTCCCGCCGCGGGCCGGCCGCGTCCTTCGGCGGCGGGGCCGTGCGCTCGGATTTGCGCGGCAGGCGCGGGGCGCCACCCTCCTGGGGCTGCGGCTCGCCGGTGTCGCGCAGGGAGTCGGGATCGGCAGCGCCCGGATCGCCGGGCGTCTGAGTCTGCGTCTGCGATTTCGGCGCCCGGGGCGGCCCCGACCGCGTCGCTGGCGGCGCCGACGGACCAGGGTCGGGACCGGTCGAGGGCCCCGGCCCGGCTTTCGGCGCTGCCGGCACCGGCGCCGGCACGGCCTTGCTGGGCGGCGGCGTCTGCGGCGCGGGCGGCGGCGGCTGCGGATCTGCGGGCTCGATGATGCGCGAGGGCCCCCGCTCGACCGGCTCCGACTGCTGTGTCTGCCGGCCCGGGTCGGGATCGACGCGCTCCACCTTCCCGGGCCCGCGGCGCTCGATCACCGGCTCGGGGCTCGCCGTGCGCGATGCCTTGAACAGGAACACCGCGGCCGCGAGGACGAAGGCGGCCGCTGCCGCGAGCAGGAGGGCGACGGGCCCCCGCGTCAGCAGCGTCTCCAGCGTCGAGCGGGGCGGCGGCGGCCTCTGGCCCTTGCCGATCGGTTTGGTCACCGCCGTCCGCACCATCTTGCGGCCCGAGACGACGCCGATGCGGCGCGTGCGCAGCGTCGCGTCCTCGGCCTCGCCGTTGGCCTGCGGCCGCACCATCACGGTCTCGCTGGCGCCCTCGACCCTGATCGCGACGACCGTCGTATTGTCCTGCTCGGGCACCCCCTTGGCCTCGACGGCGGCGATCAGGCCGCTCGCCATCTCCTCGGGCGTCCCCTCGCGGTAGCGGTACATGACGTCGGCGAGCTCGTCCCCCTCGAGCGAGGCGAGGCCGTCGGAGGCGAGCACGATCCAGTCGCCGGCCATGATCTGCAGCGGCTCGGCGCGCAGGTCGACGAGATCGATCTGCCCGCCGGTCAGCGCCGAGCGCAGCGCGTTGCGATGCCGGTTGCCGCGTGCCTCCTCCACGCTGATCTCGTTGCGCCGCGCCTGCTCGTCGAGATAGGAGCCCAGCGAATGATCCTCGTTGAGGCGGATCACGTCGGGGAACCGGTAGAGCAGCAGCAGGCTGTCGCCGACGCTGGTCCAGCGGATCCCTGCATCGTCGAACCAGGCGCCGATCAGCGTGCAGCCCATGCCCTTGAGCGACGCATTGCGCTCCACGCCGTCGGCGAGCGCGTCGTTGCTGGCGTTGAGCGCCATCACGAAGCGCTTGTCGTAGGGCATCTCGGCCGCGGCGAACGCGTCCGTGAAGGTCTCGCAAGCCGTCTGCCCGGCGATGGCCCCGCCACGGTGTCCGCCCATGCCGTCCGCCAGCACCGCGAGCAGGCCCGCCTGGCCCGTCGGCTGTACGACCCCCTCTCCGGGCCATACGCGGAAGGCGTCCTCCTGGCCCGAGCGCGCACCGATGGTCGCTCGGGCAGCACTGGCCAGGAGATAGCTCATGCGTCGGCAACCTCGTCGGACCAGGAGAAGCCCGGCCCGCAGCATGGGAAGAAGCGCAGCACCGTCTTGCCGATGCGGATGACGTCATTGGCCTTGAGCTCGGCCGGCATCAGGACCGGCTGCTCGCCGAGCCGAACGAGGTTGGACTTGCCGCCGTGCTGCAGGTAGAACACGCGCTGCTCGTCGTCGTAGGTGATGAAGGCGTGCTCCTCGCGCGAGATGCTGTCGTCGCCGAAGTTGAGGCAGACGCGCTGGCTGTCGTCGCGGCCGACGGAGTTCATGCCGACGAACACGGGTCTGAAGCCGCCGCGGCCCGGCCCCTTGACGACGACGACCCAGCCGGCCACCGGATCGATCTCGGTGTTCTCGGCGCGGATGTACTCGGTTTTGCCTGCCACCGGCGCTCCTCCCATCTTGAATGTCGCTTGGCCACCGGGGC
Source organism: Hyphomicrobiaceae bacterium (assembly GCA_033764875.1). GTDB lineage: Bacteria > Pseudomonadota > Alphaproteobacteria > Rhizobiales > Hyphomicrobiaceae > AWTP1-13. The sequence continues at coordinate 17,280 of JANRIO010000123.1, forward strand.
CTGCTTCCGGCGAGGCGCCTGCGGCCAGCGCTGTCGCTGCGTGGTTGCCGACAAGCCGCGTCCGCCCGATCACGGTGCCGCCGGCAACCGGCGACGACGGCGGCTCCTCGGCGACGGCGGCGCCGCCATGCAGGCCATGCGTCGTGTCCAAGCCGGGGGTCTGGACGGCCGCCGCATCGTCGGCGGGCCGATCGGCCGCGGCCTTCTCGCCCTCGATGATGTCGGCGCGGGGCACGAAGCGCGTCTTGCGGCTTTCCATGTCGTCGCCGCCCGGCGGATCGCTGCTCATGTCGATACCTCGCTCTGCCTTTCCTCCGGCGATCTGGCGACCTGCCCGCAGATGCCGCTCGCTCTTCTCGAATCTGTGCCGCCAGCGGCCGGCGTGTCCTCAGCCAAGAAACTCCAAGTTGGGCCGGAAGCGCAAGCGCACTTCGCCCAGCTCGATCAGGTCGCCGTCGTTCAGCTCGTGGCTCTTCTGCCTCACCTTGTTGACCACAACCCCATTGTCGCCGCCGAGGTCGGTGATGACGAACCGCTTGGTATCCGGGTTGTAGTGCAGGATCGCATGCCGCCGCGAGATGGTATCGTTTTGCAGACAGACATCGTTATCGCGGTGCCGTCCGATGCGGGCGTTGGTCGTCTTGAGGGGATGCCGGGTCGCGTTGCCGTCGAGCATCTCCAGCCAGCCATAGACCACGGCCTTGCCGGCGGCCGTCTCCGGCTGCGTCAGCGAGGAGGTCGGCGGCGCCTGCGGCCGGCGCCCGAGGGCGAACAGCAGGAAGCCGAGCGCGGCGAGGCCGAAGCCGAGCCCGATGGCGAAGGAGATGAGCGGGTTGTCCCGCACCCAGGCCGAGAGGCGCTCGACGTTGGTTGAGGGCCGCGCCGGCTCCTGCAGGGCCGCCGGCTTTGCCGGGCCCGGCGGCTGGGGAATGTCGAACAGCCTCTCGAGGCTCTCCACCTTGCCGCCGCCGAGATCGGCCCGCAGCGTCACGAGTTGGGGCCCCGTCATGCCCCTGAAATTGATCTTGAGCGTGCCGCCGTTCTCGACCACCTCGCTCGTGAACCGTGCCGTCACGTTGTAGCGGGGAGCCTCGCGGGCGACCCGCACCTCGCGCCTGAAGCCGCCCGTATCCTCGGCGAGCCGCCGCAGCAGCTGGAACCGGGGCAGCTCGGCCGCCTGCTCGATGAAGCCCAGGGCGTGAATGACGATGCCGGCGCTGCGCGCCGCGGCCACCACCTGCTCATGCGTGTAGCCGGTGTCGTCCGAGTTGCCGTCGCCGACGATGACGATGGCCTTGCGATCGCCGGGCTCCTTGGCAAGCTTGTCGATGGCCTCCAGCGTCGCCTGGTAGAGCTGGGTCGGCAGCGATTGGGTCCTGAGCCCGCGCACCGCCTTGTCGAAGTCGGCCTTCGGCGCGTCGAAGCCGGCGAGCAGGGTCAGGTCGTTGGCGATGGAGTAGGCGGCGTAGCGCTCCCGCCCCTCGCGCGCCTCTGCGATCTTCGTCACCGCCTCGGCCATGAGCTGGCTCAGGCGGTAGCGCGGCGGCTCGACGACCTGGATGAGAAACATCACCGAGACGCCGCGCTGCTTGGGATCGAAGGGCGTGAAGGCGGTCTCGAGCGGAGCCTGCTGGTCCTTGGCCAGCGCCGTGACGCCCTGCACGGTGACGGCGTCCGTCACGCGAATGTCGCACAAGGAGGCGAACTGCTGGTCCGCCGATGGCAGCGGGCGCACCCCCTTCGCATCCTTGGCGGGGCCTGCGGCCTCCCGCACCGGCGGCGTGCACGTGGCGACGAGCCGCACGTCCTGCGCCCATGCCCCTGCAGCCGCAAAACCGGATGCTGCCCAGACGATTGCGAGTGTCAACACGAGGCGGCAGTTGACCACGCGCATGAGGCAACCTCGAAATTCCGTAATCGGCATTGTATTCTATGTCGGGGGTGACGTGCGTTCAACCTGATCGGAAGAAGTTTGCGCGTACACTTGTCATTCATGGTGAGCCGGTCAATTGTTACCTGGCCGGTATCGCGGGCAAGGCCCGTTCGGCGGCCCGGCCCCCGGGCGGGGCAGCGCGTTGCCTGCGCGGGCTCCGGCAGGGGCTTGGGCGCGGCGGTTGTCGATGCACGTCAGCCGCGGTCACGGCGCTGCGGTGCATCGCATGGAGGGATCGGGATCACATGAGCGAAGACGATTCAGTGCTGCCTGTTGGCACGCGGATCGATCAATACGAGATCATCGGGCTCCTCGGCCGCGGCGGCTTCGGCATCACCTATCTCGTGCGCGATGATGCGCTGCAGAAGGAGTTCGCCCTCAAGGAGTTTTTTCCCGAGGATCTCGTTCGGCGAGACGGCGTCTCCATCCGCTTCGCGAACAAGACCAACAGCGAGAACGACTATCGCTGGGGTCTGCGCAAGTTCTTCGACGAGGCGCGCCTCCTGGCGCAGTTCAACCACCCCAACATCGTGAGCGTCCGGCGCGTGTTCGAGGCGAACGGCACCGCCTACATGCTGCTCGACTTCATCAAGGGCTCGACGCTCGAGAAGTGGTTGCAGGGCCTGGATAGCCCGCCGACGCAGGAGGAGCTGGACCTGATCGCCGGGCCGCTCCTCAACGCCCTCGAGCTGGTGCACGCCAACCGCAGCTGGCACTTGGACGTGTCGCCGGAGAACATCATGATCCGCTCGGCCGACGGCCAGCCGATCCTGCTCGACTTCGGCGCCTCCCGCTTCGAGATCAAGCAGCATTCCCAGCTCGTGTCCGCGCTGGTCTTCAAGAGCGGCTACTCGGCGCCCGAGCAGTACACCTCCAACGCCGACCGCTACGGCCCCTGGACCGACATCTACGCGACCGGCGCCACCTTCTACCGCGCCATCTGCGGCAACCGCCCGACGGAAGCCACCTCGCGGCAGATGAGCGACGACCTCAAGGGCGCCTCGGAGGCCGCCAAGGGCCGCTACCGGCCGCAGTTCCTCAAGGCGATCGATGCCGCGCTGAAGCTGCAGCCGCAGGCGCGCCCGCAGTCGATCGAGGAATGGCGCAAGATGCTGCTCGGCGGCACCGCGGCGGCATCGGCGGCCAACCCGACGCGCATCCTGCGCGACGCCAACCTGGACAAGACGCGGGTCATCGACATCCGCGAGTTCGCCGGCTCGGGCGCCGGGGCCGCGGCAGGCGGCGCCTCCGGCCTACTATCGCGCAGCGTTGCGGGCTCGCCCAGGGGCAGGCAGGTGGCCCTTGCCGCCGGCGGCCTCGTGGGCGCGCTGCTGCTGCTCGGCCTCGTCGATCTCGCCGTGCCCGACGCCGCCGTCAATCCCTATACCTATGTCAAGGCGGCAGGCCGCAATCTTCCCGTCGTCGGCAGCGCCGCGCGCGGCCACTGCAGCAGCATCTTCAATTCCAACGGCTGCTGGGGCGCGGTGGTCGAGAAGCAGGGCAGCATCTTCGCCCGCGTCGAGGAGTCCCGCAAGGAGGATGCCGAGAGCAATGCCCGCCTGCTGTGCGAGCGCCAGTCGGGTGCCAGCGGCTGCCGCATGATCGCGACCATCTCGAAGCGTGAGTGCTGGGTGCTGGCCGAGGTGCCCAACAAGCCTGTCAATTGGCGCGCCGCAGTCGGACCCACCTTCAAGGAGGCGAGCGCCTCTGCCACCACCGATTGCGAGCGCAATTTCGGCTACTGCCGCGTGGCGGTCACCGCCTGCGCCGACGGCTCCAACAAGAACTGAGGCGTGAGCTGCGGGCCGCGAGGCTCAAGCCCGTTACGGCCGCCCGCGGCTGAGCCGCCACTGGCCGGCGATGGCGTTGCCGACCCGCTGGGCCGCATGCACCCAGGTTGTCATCACCTCGCCGACCCGGGTGATGTCCGAGACCAGCACGAGGCCGGTCGCCAGCGAGCCGGCGCCGACCACGGCGGCCAGGATCGGCGCGCTGGCCCACAGCGGCAGCGGCAGGATCGCGAACGCGGCCGCGGCAAAGCCGAAGATGGCGTAGGACCTCGCGAGGTGCATCGGCACCTGCCGGTCGACCGCCCCCTTGGGCAGCAGCGACGCGAGCAGATATAGCATCAGCCCCTCCATGACGCCGTAGGCGAGGATCACGCCGATGGCCCCGTTCTGGAAGTGCGCCTGCGTGTAGTTGATCGCGAGCCATCCCAGGATCGCGCCGAGCGCCATGCACAGCACCTTGGCGATGGCGAACGCGGTGCTCCGGCCGACCGCGAAAACCGCGTTCCCGATGACGAAATTGAGAAAGAACAGCGGCAGGAACAGCGAGGTGGCCTGCAGCAGCGTGGCGGCCTGGTCGAGCTTGCCGGACCCGTAGGTCGCCCGCACCGCCAGCTCGGCGAACAGCAGCAGCACGATCGCGGCGAAGGTGCCGATGGCCAGGATCACCCGCGCCGACGCCGTCAGCAGGCGGCGCAGATCGTCGACCGAGCCGGCCGCCCGCGACATCTCGGGAAAGGAGGCGCTGGCCAGGATGTTGGCCGGTGCCATGAAGATGCCGAGGATGGTGCGTGCCCCGCCCAGCCATCCCACCACCGCCGGCCCGGTGAGGAGCGACAGCAGCGCCACGTCGACGAACGACTGCATCCCCAGGCACAGCGACAGCACCGCAATGGGTGTCCCCGTCCGGAACAGCTCGCCCACCAGCGCGCCGCTCGGCGGCCTGACGTGGATCTCGAGCCGGCGCAGCAGCGCCAGGCTCAGGACCAGCGCGCCGATGCCGCCGATGACCGGCACCGTCACCACGGCAATAAGGCTCTTACTGAGCACAAGCGTCACGATCACCGCCACGACGCCGATGGCCTTGGCGACGAGGCCGATCAGGACGTCGAGGTCCATGCGGTCGCGTCCGCGAAAGACGAACCCGAACAGGGCTGCGAGCGACCCCGGGAAGCCCGCCAGGGCCGACAGGGCGACCAGCAGCATGGTCAGGCCGTCGTAGCCGATCAGCCCGGCGATCAGCGCGCCACCCAGGGCCGCAGCCAAGGTGCCGGCGACGCGGATGGCGAGCGCCGCGCCGACGAACTCCGCCTCGTCCGCCCGGCCGCGCGCCGCGTCCCTGACCACGTACGTGCTCTGCCCCCAGTCGATCAGCACGCCGACGAAACCGTAGATCGTGCCGACGAGGTAGATGATGCCGAACTCGGCGGGTGCCAGCGTGCGGCCGAGCGCTGCGGCGAGCAGGAAGCCGAGGCCCGTGCTCACGGCCTGGCCGATACCGAGAAAGATCACATTGCGGACGAGCCGTCCGCTGATCGAGCCATCGTCCTGTGCAGGCGCCGCCGCATCGGCCATGCCGTCATCGCCTCGGTGGGGTTGGCCGACAGTCTGTCGCGTCCGCCATGAAAGGAGTTCCGCTCGCGTGAGTGACGGGCACGAGCCGTAGAGGCCCGCTTCGAAGCTTGCAAGACCGTACGCGGCAAAATCAATAACGGGCGTCGCGGTCCGCCGGGCGATATCGTGCCCGAGTGTCCGAGTTGCTCTTGCCACTGCGGCATGCCGGGCTCGATCTCGCCCCCCGCCCTGCGGTCGTCGCCCATCTTCTCGGTGTACCGGCCGAGCCGATCGGCTGCGATCATCCCTCGGCTGCCGCCCGCGGCATTTCGCGCTGATGCTCCGCACGAGCATCAGAAGATCCGAGTACAATGTGAACGCGATTTTCACTCATCAAGCTTAACCCGTGGACACCCATGTATTGCCGGCCCGAAGGCGTGTAACAGTGCGTAACATTGCAATCGCAGCCTGGCATCCGTATGCTGGCTGTCGGTTGCCGTCGGACTTGTGTTTTTCCTGAAAGGACGCCTCATGCTCTCGCGCCCTTCCCCCACACACGACCGGCCCACCGCGACTTTGGACCCCCCGGCGCGCGATCGTGCCGGCGGCTGGCTGCAATGGCCCCTGGCGCGCCGCGAGGCCGCCGTTCGGCTGTTCTGCTTTCATCCCGCAGGCGTTGGAGCGTCCGTATACCGGCAATGGGCCGCAGCCCTGCCGGCGGACATCGAGCTCGCGGCCGTCCAGCTTCCCGGGCGCGCCAACCGCCTGGCCGAGCCGCCCTTGGCCAGCATCCCGGCGCTCGTCGATGCCCTGGCCACCAGCCTCGCACCGCACTTCGACAGGCCGTTCGCTTTCTTCGGGCACAGCATGGGGGCCGTGCTTGCGCACGAGCTGACGCACGCCCTGCGCGACCGCGGCCTGCCGGGGCCGCGCCATCTCATCGTCTCCGGCCGCAGGGCGCCGACGGTGCCCGATCCATTTCCCCCCGTTCGCCACCTGCCCGACGACGCCTTCGTCGCCGAGATCAACCGCCGCTACAACGCGATTCCCGCTGAGATCCTGGCCCATCGGGACGTCTTGGAGCTGCTGCTGCCGTGTCTGCGTGCGGATATCGCGGCGCTCGAGGAGTTCGTGGCCCCCGCGCGGCCGCCGCTCGATGCTCCCATCGCCGTCTTCGGCGGCGACAGCGACCGGCAGACCCCCGTCGCCCATCTCGAGCCCTGGCGGCAGGAGACCGCGGCCGGCTCTTGTGTCCGCGTGTTTCCGGGCGGCCATTTCTACCTCGATCCCCTCCGCGACCAGGTCGTGGCGGAGGTGGCGGCGCTCCTGCGGTCCGATACGTCCCTCGCCGGAGGTTCGCCGCCGCCATGATCCCTCAAGTCGAAGACGCGGGCTTCGATCGGGCAATCGCAATCGTGGGAATTGGCTGCCGGTTTCCCGGTGGCGTTTCCGACGTCGCGGGCTTCTGGCAGCTGCTATCCGAGGGCCGCGACGCGATCGGCGAGATCCCCGCCGACCGCATGGATGTCACGCGCTACTTCGATCCTGGCCTCGCCGTGCCGGGCCGCATGTCGACGCGCTGGGGCGGCTACCTCGATCGCATCTCGGAGCTGGACGCCGGCTTCTTCGGTCTCTCGCCGCTCGAGGCCGAGCGCATGGACCCGCAGCACCGGCTGCTGCTCGAGACCGCCTGGGAGGCCATCGAGGACGCGGGGCTTGATGCCGCGGCCCTCGAGGGCAGCCGCTCGGGCGTCTTCGTCGGCCAGTGGCTGAGCGATTTCGAGAGCCGCCTGTTCGACGACCCCGCCGCCGTCGACTTCTATATGACGCTTGGCAGCGGTCGCTACGCCGCCTCGGGCCGGCTGTCCTACTTCCTGGGGCTGCGCGGTCCGAGCGTCACGCTCGACACCGCCTGCTCGTCCTCGCTGGCGGCCGTGCACTTGGCCGTCCAGAGCCTGCGCAGCGGCGAGAGCGAGCTGGCGCTGGCCGGCGCGGCGAACGTCATCCTGCAGCCGCACATCACGATCGCCTACTCGCAGAGCCGCATGATGGCGCCGGACGGCCGCTGCAAGTTCGGCGACGCCGGGGCCAACGGCTATGTGCGCAGCGAGGGCGCGGCGGTTCTGGTCTTGAAGCCGCTGCGCCGCGCGCTTGCCGACGGCGACAGCATCCACGCCGTGATCCGCGGCACCGCGCTCAACAACGACGGCCGCTCGAGCGGGTCGCTCGGCACGCCCAGCCGCCTCGGCCAGGAGGAGCTTTTGCGCGTGGCCTACCGGGATGCCGGCCTCGATCCCGGCGCGGTCGGCTACGTCGAGGCGCATGGCACCGGCACGCTTGCCGGCGACCCCGTCGAGATCGGTGCCCTCGGCCGGGTTCTGGGTGAGGGCCGGGCGCAGGACGCGCCGCTCCTCGTCGGCTCCGTGAAGACCAACATCGGCCACACCGAGGGTGCGGCCGGTGCCGCCGGGCTCATCAAGGCGGCGCTCGCCGTCAAGCACGGCGTCGTGCCCGCGAGCCTGCATTGCACCACGCCGTCTCCCGCCATCCCGTGGTCGCAGCTCCCGTGCCGGATCGCGCGCGGCCAGGTCGCCTGGCCCGAGAGCCAGCGCCGGCGCGTGGCAGGCGTCAGCGCCTTCGGCATCGCCGGCACCAACGTGCACGTGGTGGTCGAGGCCCCGCCGCGGCCCGAGGCCCGCCCGGCGTCTGCCCCCGCCGCCCTGCACGTCCTGCCGATCTCCGCCAGCTCCCCGCAGGCCCTGCGCGATCTCGCCGGGCGCTATGCGGCGCTGCTGGTGCGCGAGCCCGCCGCGTCCCTGGCCGATGTCTGCTGGAGCGCCGCCGTGCGTCGCACGGCGCTCGACAGCCGCGCGGCGTTCGTCGCCGCGAATGCGGCCGGGATGGTCGACCTCCTGCAGCGCTTCGCCGGTGGCGAGGAGGCGGCGGCGACGGCGCGCGCCGACGCGCCCCAAGGCCGGCCGCGGCTTGCGTTCGTGATGCCGGGCCAGGGCGGCCAGTGGGAAGGTATGGCCCGGGAGCTGCTCAGCAGCGAGCCCGTGTTTCGCGAGGCCATCGTCGCCTGCGACGCTGCCACGAGAGACTGGTGCGATTGGTCGATCCTGGGCGTACTCGAGGCCGAGCCGGCGCAGTCCGCTGCCATGCTCGAGCGCATCGACGTGGTCCAGCCCGTGCTGGTGGCGCTGGCGATCGGCTATGCCGCCCTGCTGCGCGACCGCGGCATCGTGCCCGACGCCGTCGTCGGCCACAGCATGGGCGAGGTGGCTGCCGCGCACATCGCGGGCGCCCTGGACCTCCGGTCGGCGATGCGCGTCATCTGCCGCCGCTCGGCGCTGATGCGCGCGACCAGCGGGGCTGGTGCCATGGCGCTGCTCGACATCGGCGAGGCCGACGCCCAGCGCCGGCTCGCGGGGCTCGAGGACCGGATCGCCGTCGCCGCCATCAACAGCGTCCGCTCGACCGTCGTCTCGGGCGAGCCGGCGGCGGTGGCGCAGGTCATGGCCGGCTGCGAGCGCGACGGCATCTACACCCGCCTCGTCAAGGTCGACGTGGCCTCGCACAGCCCGCAGATGCAGCCCGTGGCCCGTGCGCTGGCAGCGGAGCTGGCGGATCTGCACCCGGCGCCGCCCGCCATCGCCATGTACTCGACGGTCGAGGCGGGACAGGTGCCAGACGGCGCGCTGGGTGCGGGCTACTGGGCGCGCAACGTCCGTCAGCCGGTGCGCTTCGCAGCCGCGATCTCCGCCATGGTTGCCGACGGCATCCCCACGTTCGTCGAGCTGGGCCCCCACCCCGTCCTGCTGCACGCGGTCGAGCAGATCGCGCAGTCCCTCGAGCGCCCCGTGGCGACGCTCGCCTGCGGACGCCGCGACGAGTCGGAGCCGGTGTCCCTCGCCGGGGTGCTGGCACGGGCGTGGGCGCAGGGGCATCGCCCCGACTGGCGCCGCGTCATGCCGGCCGGCGGCCGCTACGTGCCGCTGCCGCTCTATCCCTGGCAGCGCGAGCGCCATTGGGTCGGCGAGGCCGAGCTGTGCCGGGGCGCAGCAGCAGACCGCCGCACAGCATCGCCGCGCCTCGATCGCGAGAGTGCGGCCTGGCTCTATCGGCTCGACTGGGAGCGCTCCGATCCGCCGCCGCGTTCGGCGCCTGCAGGCTTGGGCCGGCGCTGGCTCGTCGTCGGCGACGATGCCGACAGTGCCGCCGCTCTCGCCCGTGCCCTGGCGGAGGCCGGCGCGCAGGTCCGCGCGACGAGCCTCGCCGCTTTCGATGCCGCCCTTGCCGCGATGCCGGACGTCGCCGGTGTGGCGGTCCTCGCCGGGCCGTCGCCCGCCGCCTATCTCCCGGTCGAGATCCTGCAGGCGATGCTGCGCAGCGGCGGGGCGACGCCGCGTCTCTGGTTCCTCACCCAGGGGGCGCAGGCGATCGGCGCGGCGGCCGGCGACCCCTCGCTTGACGGCGCCGCTCTGTGGGGCGCGGCGCGCGTCGTCGGCGAGGAGCATCCCGAGCTCTGGGGCGGCCTCATCGATCTTGATCCGAGCGCCGACCTCGCCGGGCAGGCAACGGCCGTCGCGCGTCACCTGCAGTCGCCGGATGGCGAGGACCAGCTGGCGTGGCGCGGGGACGACCGCTTCGTCCTCCGGCTCGTGCGCAACGAGGCCGCATCGCGCGCGGCCGATGCACCGCCCTGGCGCCAGGACGCCACCTACCTGATCACCGGCGGCTTCGGCGGCATCGCCCTGCTCGCGGCGGAGGCGATGGCGAGAGACGGCGCACGCCGGCTGGTGCTGCTCGGCCGCACGCCCCTGCCGGAGAGGGCCGCCTGGGCCGGCGTTGATCCCGCTTCCCCTCCCGGCCGAAGGATCGCGGCGGTCCGCCGCCTGGAGGCTCTGGGAGTCGCGGTTCACGTCGCGGCCGTCGACGTGGGCGATGAGGCGCAGCTCACGCGCTTTCTCGCCGCGTGGCAGGCGGAGGGCTGGCCGCCGATCAGAGGCGTCGTGCACGCAGCCGTGGCGCTCGAGAACGGCCTGGCCGCCACGATGGATCGCGACGGCTTCGAGCGCGTGCTGCGCTCCAAGCTCGGCTCCGCCTGCCTGATCGATCGCCTGCTGCCCGATCTCGACATCCTGGTGCTGTTCTCCTCGATGGCGGGCTTCCTTCCGCATATCGGCATTGCCAACTACGCGGCCGCCAACGCCGGCCTCGATGCCCTTGCCGCCGCGCGGACGGCGCGGGGCCGTGCAACGCTTGCCATTGCCTGGGGCCCCTGGCACGACACGGGGCTGCATGCGCACGGCTCGAGCCTCTCCGACGACTTCGGCCGCCAGGGCATCGCCAGCCTGGAGCCGGAGCGGGGGCTGCGCCTGTACGCTCATCTCGCCGCCGGATGCACCGGCGCGCACGCCGTCCTGTCGGTCGACTGGCAGCGCTACCGCGCCTCGCGGACAGGTCGTGACATGCCGCTCGTTCGCAGGCTGGCCGGCTCCGAGGCGGCACCCTCGCTTGACGGAACGGCTGCGGCCGGGCTGGCGTCCCTCGACGCGAGGCAGCGCAAGGCCGCGCTCGAGGCGCTGGTCCGCGATGCGGTGGCACGGACCCTGCGGATTGCGCCCGATCGTCTCGATGCGCGCAAGGCCTTCGGCAGCTTGGGCCTCACCTCGCTTCTCGCCATGGAGCTGCGCAACCGGCTCGAGGCGGCGCTGCGGCGGCCGTTGCCCGCGACGCTGGCCTGGAACCATCCGACGGTCGAGGCCCTGGCATCGTACCTGGGCGCGCTTGTCGAGCCTCCCGCCGCGGCCAGCAATCCGCCGGCGGACGCGGCTGCCGTCAGGGAGCGTGCTCCGGCGGCCTTGAATGCGCACCTGCACGAGATCGCATCGCTGTCCGACGACGATGCGCTGGCCGCGCTGCGTGGGAGGTGAAGGCGTCAACATGATGGGGAGCCGGGCAGGAGGGATCTCTGCCATCAAGCTGGCCTTGATGGCGAAAGAGGCGCGCGCGGAGGCCAAGGCCGCGCTGCTGGCCGATCCCATTGCCGTCGTCGGCATGGCCTGCCGCGTTCCCGGCGCCGACGATCCGGACGCCTTCTGGCGCCTGCTCGCCTCCGGCGCCGACGCCATCGGGCCGGTGCCCGCGGACCGCTGGGACGCCGGCGCGTGGTACGATCCCGATCTTTCCGCTCAAGGCAAATCGCTCGCCCGCGCCGGCGGCTTTCTTGCAAGCATCGATGGCTTCGATGCCGACTACTTCGCCATTCCCGGCCGCGAGGCCGACCGGATGGATCCGCAGCAGCGCCTGTTCCTCGAGGTCGCGTGCGACGCCATCGATGATGCCGGCCTGCCCCATCCGGCCCTGCGCGGCAGCCGCACCGGCGTGTTCGTGGCGAGCTACCACAACGACTACGCCATGCAGCAGCTGGCCGATGTCGACGGCATCGAGCTGCGGACGCTCACCGGCACCCTGCACAGCGTGCTGGCCAACCGGCTGTCCTACCTCCTGGACCTGCGCGGGCCGAGCCTGTCGCTGGATACCGCCTGCTCCTCCTCGCTCGTCGCCGTGCACCTCGCCTGCCAGAGCCTGCGCCTGGGCGAGAGCGACATCGCGCTTGCCGGCGGAGTCTCTCTCATGATCGGCCCCGAGCTGATGGTGGCGCTCTCGAAGGTCGGCTTCATGGCGCCGGATGGCCGCTGCAAGCCGTTCGATGCGGCAGCCGACGGCTTCGGCCGCGGCGAGGGCTGCGGCGTCGTCGTGCTGAAGCGCCTGTCGGACGCCGTGGCCGACCGCGATCGCGTGCTCGCCGTCATCCGTGGCACCGTCGTCAACCAGGACGGGCACTCGACGCTGCTCACCGCGCCCAACGGTCCGGCGCAGGAGGACATGGTCCGTCAGGCGCTGTCGAACGCCCGGCTCGATCCCGGTCGTATCGGCTTCGTCGAGACGCACGGCACCGGCACTGCGCTCGGCGATCCGATCGAGGTCGAGGCGCTCGCCAGTACCATCGGCCGCGAGCCGGACGCCGAGACCTGCTGGCTCGGCTCCGTCAAGGCCAACATCGGCCACCTGGAGGCCGCCGCCGGGGTCGCCGGGCTGATCAAGGCCATCCTCGCGCTGCGCAACGAGGCGATCCCGCCGCAGCCGCGCTTCGGCGCGCTCAATCCGCACATCTGCCTCGACGGCACGCGCCTCGCCGTGCCGACATCGCTCGTCGCCTGGCCGCGCGGCCCCGCGCCGCGCTGCGCGGGGGTGAGCTCCTTCGGCGTCGGCGGCACCAACGCGCACGTCATCGTCGAGGAGGCGCCCGTGCTCCCCGCCGAGCCGGCGGGCGGCGAGGCGCCGTGGGTTCTGCCGCTCAGTGCCGCCACGCCGGCGGCGCTCGCCGCGCACGTCGCGGGCTGGTCGTCGTTCCTCGCGCAGACGCACCTGCCCCTGTCGGACATCTGCCACACCGCCGCGCTGCGCCGCACGCACCATGCCTCGCGCGTGGCCGTGTGGGGCCGCAGCCGGGCCGATCTCGAGCGCCGCCTCCGCGACACGCTGCCAGGCCTGCCGTCCGGGACGGCCGACCGGCGCGGAGGCGTGGCCCCCCGCGTCGCCTTCGTGTTCAGCGGCCAGGGTCCGCAGTGGTTCGCCATGGGGCGCGAGCTGATGGCCTGCGAGCCCGCCTATCGGCAGGAGATCGAGGCCTGCGACCGGGCGCTGACGCCGCTCGCCGGCTGGTCGCTCATCGAGGAGCTGGAGCGCGACGAGCCGCACTCCCGCCTCGGCCAGACCGAGGTCGCCCAGCCTGCCATATTCGCCCTGCAGTCGGCGCTGGTGGCCCTGTGGCGGCAGCGCGGCGTGGTCCCGGCTGCCGTCTGCGGCCACAGCGTCGGCGAGATCGCAGCCCTCCATGCCGCGGGTTGCCTCGACCGCGACGAGGCGTTGCGCATCGTGCTTCACCGCGGCCGCACCATGCAGCGCGCGACGGGCCTCGGCCGCATGGCGGCCGTCGCCCTCGACGAGGCGGCAGCCTCAGAGCTGGTGCGCCCCTACGGGCCTCGCCTCGGCATCGGCGCCGTCAATGGCCCGCGATCGATCGTCCTGTCCGGTGACACGGCCGCCGTGGAGGAGGCGGTGGCGGCGGTCCGGCGGCAAGGCATCGCCTGCAGCATGCTGCCGGTGCAGTATGCCTTCCACAGCGAGCAGATGGCGCCGTTCGAGACGGCACTGTCCCGCGCCCTGGGAAGCGTCGTGTGCCGCGCTCCCTCCGTGCCGGTGTACTCGACCGTCACCGGCGCACGTGTCGACCGCACGCCCCTCGACGCCGCCTACTTCGGTCGCGGCATCCGCGCTCCGGTCCGTTTCGCGTCCGCCGTCCGCGCGCTGCTCGCCGAGGGCTGCGACGTGCTGCTGGAGATCGGCCCCCACCCCGTCCTCGCGACGGCGCTGTCGGAGATCCTGGAGGCTTCGGGCGCGACGGCGCCTGTGATCGCGAGCCTGCGCCGCGGCCGCCCCGAGGCGGACGCCGTCGCCGAGGCGACGGCGCGGCTCTATGCGGCCGGCTGCGATCTCGATTGGGCCCGCGTGGCGCCGTCCCCTGGCAATGTCTGCGCCCTGCCCGCCTATCCCTGGCAGCGCAAGCGCCATTGGCTGCCGCCACGGCGGACGAGCGAGGCGCCTGCGCCGGGCGCAGCCGTGGTGCATCCGCTGCTCGGCCACGAGATGCCGGTGGCGGGGTTGGACGCATGCCTGTTTGCCGCAACGTCGCGGCTCGCCGCCGGCTGGCTTGCCGACCATCGCGTCTTCGACCGCGTCATCGTTCCGGCCGCGGCGATGATGGAGGCGTTCGCGGTTGCCGCCGCGCGCGCGCTCGGCCGCGCCACGGCCCAGATCTCCGATTTCGCCGTGCACCAGCCGCTGCCGATCGCGGACGCGGAGGCGGCGCGCTGGCAGGTGGTGGCCAAGCGCGATGGCGCCGGCGGCCTGTCGCTCGAATGGCATCTCGCTGCCGGCGGCGACGGCGACGGCGAATGGCAGCTCATCGCCAGCGCCCGCGCATCGGCCCCTGGCGCACCGCCCGCTGGCACGGCAAGCGGAGAGGCAAGCGAGCCCGTCGCGGCCGAGGCCGTCTATGCCGGCTTCGAGCGCCTCGGCGTCGTCTTCGGCCCCGCCTTCCGTTGCCTCGCGGACATCCGCCTGGGCAGCGGCCGGGCATCGGCCCGCATCGTGCCGTCGGCCGCTGCCGCCGAGGCCGGCGCCGCGCACCGCCTGCATCCCGTGCTCCTCGATGCGGCGCTGCAGCTGTGCTCCCTCGCGGCCGGACCCTCGCAGGCAGGCGACCTTCCGCGCGCCGTCTATCTCCCCATGGCCGCCGATCGCGTGCTGCTTGCCGCCGAGGCGCACGGCGACCTCGTCGCGGACGTGGCGTTGAGGCCATCCCCCGGGGAAGGCGCCTTGCTTGCGGACGTCCGCATCGCCACCCCTGAGGGAAGCCTCGTCGCGAGCATCGACGGCATGCGCTTCATCAGGTCGAGCGGACTTCCCGCCGCCGCGCGATCGCTCGCGAACGACGTCTACGACATCGCCTGGGAGGATGAGGCCGCGGACCCTGCGGCCGCCGGCGAGATGCCGCGGCGGTGGCTGCTGCTGGCGCAGGATGGCGGCTTGCGCGCTGGCCTCGTGCAGGAGATCGGGCGCCGCGGCGGTGCCTGTCATTGCGCGACGCCCTCCATCGGCACGATCGCCGGCTGCCTGCGCGAGGCGACCGCTCGGCTCGGCGCCGCGCCCGACGTGGTCGTTCACGCCGCCGCGCTCGCCGACGTTCGGGGCGAGGATCCGGCGGCGGTCGATGCGCCCCCTGCCACCCTCATCGAGCTCGTCAAAGCCCTCGCATCGCAGGGGCCATCGCCGCGGCTGGCCATCCTGACGCGGGGCGCCCGCCGGGTCGTTGCGGCGGACGCGCCCGAGGCGTTGAGCCCGCGCGCCGCGGCCCTCTGGGGCCTGCAGCGCGTCATAGCCCTCGAGCATCCCGACCTCGCTTCGCGCTGGATCGACCTCGATGCGTCCGTGGAGGCCGATCCCGCCCGCCTCTGCGCGGAGATCGCGCACGGCGCCGGCGATGCGACCGCGCTGCGCCACGGCCGGCGCCTCGTGCCGCGGCTCGTCCGCCGCGCGCTGCCGTCGCCGGGCGCGGAGGCGACGCCCGATGTGCAGCAGCTTCACGTGGCGCGGCCGGGAACGATCGACGGTCTCGCCATGCGATCGGCGCCCCGCCCGCCGCTGCGATCCGGCGAGGTGCGGCTGGCGGTCGAGGCCAGCGGCCTCAACTTCCGCGACGTGCTGCTCGCGCTTGGCATGTACCCCGGGCCCGCAGTGCCGCTCGGCGCCGAGTGCGCCGGCATCGTGACCGAGGTGGGCGAGGGCGTGCGCGATTTCGCAGTCGGCGCCCGCGTGATGGGCATGGTTCCCGCGACGCTCGCCACCGAGGTGGTCGCCGACGCGCGCCAGCTGGTGCCCGTTCCCTCCGGGCTCGCGCCGGTGCAGGCGGCAGCCCTGCCGGTCGCCTACATGACGGCCCACTACGGCCTCCATCGCCTGGCCGGGCTTCGCGCCGGCATGAGCGTGCTGGTGCACGCAGGCGCCGGCGGCGTCGGCATGGCGGCGATCGGCCTCGCCCTGCGGGCGGGCGCGGTCGTCTACGCCACCGCCGGCTCGCCCGAGAAACGCGGGCTCCTGCAGCGCCTCGGCGTGCGCATGGCGATGGACTCCCGCTCCCTCGCCTTCGCCGACGAGCTGCGCGAGGCGACCGGTGGTCGCGGCGTCGATGTGGTGCTGAACTCGCTGGCCGGGGAGTTCATTCCGGCGGGGCTCGATGCGCTGGCACGGGGCGGGTGCTTCCTGGAGCTCGGCAAGCGCGGCGTGTGGACGCCCGGGCAGGTTGCCGCCCGCAGGCCCGACGTGCGCTATCACGTCTACGACCTCGGACAGGAGACCGCGGCCGACCCCGCCGTGGCCCGGGCGATGCTCGCCGACGTCGTCGCCGGTCTGGCGGACGACACGCTGCAGCCGCTGCCCGTCACGCCCTTCCCGCTCGGCCGGGCCGCCGACGCGATGCGGCACATGGCGCAGGCGCGGCATGTCGGCAAGATCGTCATCACCGTCGAGGCGACCGCCGCGCGGCGCTCCCTGTGCCGGGCGGACGCGAGCTATCTTGTCACTGGTGGCCTGGGCGCGCTCGGCCTCGCGACGGCGCGCTGGCTGGTCGCGCGCGGCGCACGCCACCTGGTTCTGGCGGGCCGCAGGCCGCCGTCGCCGGCGTCAGCCGAGGCGATCGAGGCCCTGCGGGCGGGCGGCGCCGAGATTGTGGTCCTGTCGGCCGACGTGTCGGATCGCGGCGCGGTGGCGGGCCTGCTCGCCACGATTGCGGAGCGCATGCCGCCGCTGCGGGGCATCGTGCATGCGGCCGGCGCCACGCGGGACGGACTTCTCGTCAACCAGTCGTGGTCCGACGCGCGCGAGGTGCTGCGCGGCAAGGCCGACGGCGCCTTCCATCTCGACGCCCTGACCGAGCCCATCGCACTCGACTTCTTCGTTCTCTACTCCGCCGCCGCGTTCGTTCTCGGCGGCTCCGGCCAGGGCGTCTATGCGGCAGCCAATGCCGAGCTCGACGCCCTTGCCGAGCAGCGCCGCGCCCGCGGGCTGCCGGGCCTGAGCGTCGCCTGGGGCGCCTGGGGCGAGGCCGGCATGGCGGCCGAGCTCGCCAAGGCCGATCCGCAGTTCTGGCTCTCGCGCGGCATCGGCATGATCGGGACCGACGCCGCCTTTGCCTGCCTCGAGCGGCTGATCGCGAGCGGCCGCGCCTATGCCGCCGTTCTTCCGATCGATTGGCGCCGGTTCATAGCCCGCGCGCCGCGCGCCGCCGTCCCCGACTTGCTTTTGCGCGTCGTTCCCCAGGCCAAGGCCGAGGCAACCGAGGCCGCAGTGACCGTCGCTGCCACCCTGCAGGCCCTGCCGCAGCAGCAGCGCCGCGAGGCCCTCGTCGATCACCTGGCCGGGCGCGTGCGCGCCTTCCTCGATCTCGCGCCCGCGGCGCCGGTCGATCCTGACGCCGCGCTCAAGGATCTTGGGGTGGATTCCCTCACCGCCGTCGAGCTGCGCAACGCGCTGGTGCGCTCGGGCGGCCGGCCGCTCCCCGCCACGCTCCTCTTCGACTACCCGACGCTCGCGCGCCTTGCCGACCATCTGATGCAGGCCTGGGCTCTCGGGCCGAAGGCCAATGGCGCGAAGGCCCCCGTTGCCCGCGCGCCGGCGCTGCAACGCCAGGTCGAGACGCTGAGCGAGGAGGAGGCCGAGGCGCTGCTGTTGCAGGAGCTCGAGGCCGCCGCCCCCGGAGGCCGGACATGACGGACACCGCCCCCGATCCGGCCGAGCTCAGCCCCGTCAAGCGCGCGCTTCTCGAGATCCGCGAGCTGAAGGCGCGCCTGCGCTCCCTCGAGGAGGCCGCGCGCGAGCCCGTCGCCATCGTCGGCACGGCCATGCGCCTTCCCGGCGGCGTCCGCGACGCGGAAGGCTTCGCCCGGCTCCTCTGGTCCGGCACCGATGCCGTGACGGAGATCCCCGAGACGCGCTGGCCGCAATCTGAGCTCTTCAGCGAGGACCCCGACGCTCCCGGCAAGCTGGTCACGCGCTTTGGCGCCTTCGTCGACGGCATCGACAGCTTCGACGCGGAGTTCTTCGGCATCTCGCCGCGCGAGGCCGCCAGCATGGACCCGCAGCAGCGCATCCTGCTCGAGACCTGCTGGCACGCGCTGGAGGATGCGGGCATCGCGCCGGGCTCGCTGCGCGGCACGCGCACGGGCGTCTACCTTGGCATCTCCAACGGCGACTACGGTCGCGCGCTGCTGCGCCACCCCGAGCTGATCGACACTTACGTCAGCACGGGCAACGCCTACAGCGTCGCCGCGGGGCGCCTGTCCTACGTGCTGGGCATCCACGGCCCCAGCATCGCCATCGACACCGCCTGCTCCTCCTCCCTCGTCGCCATCCACCTCGCCATCCAGGGCCTGCGCAATGGCGAGTGCGACCTTGCCGTCGCCGGCGGCATCAACCTGGTGCTGACGCCGGAGATGAACATCAGCTTCTCCAAGGCGCGCATGATGGCGCCGGACGGGCGCTGCAAGACCTTCGACGCGGCGGCCGACGGCTATGTGCGCGGCGAGGGCTGCGGTCTCGTCGTCCTGCGCCGCCTGTCGGAAGCCATCGCAAGCGGCGAGCGCGTGCTCGGCATCATCCGCGGCTCGGCGGTGAACCAGGACGGCCGCAGCGGCGGCCTCACCGCCCCGAACGGCCCAGCCCAGGAGGCGGTTCTGCGCGCCGCCCTCGAGAACGCGGGCGTCGCGCCGCGCAGCGTCGGCTACGTCGAGGCGCACGGCACCGGCACGCCGCTGGGCGACCCCATCGAGGTCGGCGCCCTGTGCGCCGTCCTGTGCGCTGACCGCACACCGGAGAGCCGGTTGCTGATCGGCTCGGTGAAGACCAACATCGGTCACCTCGAGGCGGCGGCCGGCGTTGCCGGCGTCCTCAAGGTCGTGGCGGCGCTGGCGCGGCGGGAGATTCCTCCCAACCTGCATTTCGGCGCCGGCAATCCGCACATCGACTGGCAGACGCAGCCGATCGCTGTGCCCACCGGCGTCGTGCCCTGGGCGCCGATCGACGGCCGCCGCATCGCCGGTGTCAGCTCCTTCGGTTTCAGCGGTACCAACGCGCACCTCGTCATCGAGGAGGCGCCGCCGGCGCCCTTAGCGCCGCGGCCGGTGCAGCGCCCGATGCACCTCCTGGCGCTGTCGGCACGCCACCCGGAGGCTCTCGACTCACTGGCGCGCGGCCATCTCGACACGCTGGCGACGGCGGCACCCGACGCCGTGGCCGACATCTGCACCGCCGCGGCCTGTGCGCGCTCGCACTTTCCTCACCGCATCGCCGTGACCGGCGCGAGCGCTGCGGACCTGCGGCGGGGCCTTGACAGCTTCCTTGCGCGCAAGCCGGACGCGGCCCTCGCTGCCGGCCATGTCGATGGCGTCCGCACGCCGCGCGTCGCCTTCCTCTTCACCGGCCAGGGCGCCCAGCACGCGCGCATGGGGCTCGCGCTCTACGACACCTCGCCCGTTTTCCGCCAGGCGCTCGACGCCTGCGCGCGCGGGCTCGAGGAACACATGCCGCGCGGCCTTCTCGATGTCCTCGCCGCGCCGGAGGCCACGAGCCCTGTCAACGACACTGCCTATGCGCAGCCCGCCACGTTCGCCGTCGAGTACGCCCTTGCCTGCCTCTGGCGCTCCTGGGGCGTCGAGCCGGCCCTCGTGCTCGGCCACAGCCTGGGCGAGTACGCGGCCGCCTGCGTCGCCGGCGCGATCCCGCTCGCGGATGCGCTGGCCCTCGTCGCCGCGCGCGGCCGCCTCGGCGAGGAGCTGGCGAACAAGGGCGCCATGGCCGCCGTGATGGCGCCGGAAGACCTCGTGGTGCGGGTGCTCGAGGAGGTCGGCGGCGCGCTGTCTATTGCCGCCTACAACGGCCCCGCGCATCAGGTCGTCAGCGGCCCGCCTGCGGCGGTCGATGCGGCGCTGGCGCGTTTCACGGCGCTGGGCGTCGAGGTGAAGCGCCTGCGCGTCCCCTTCGCCGCCCATTCCGCGTTCGTCGAGGCCGTGCTGCCGGCTTTTGGCGAGGCGCTGTCCAAGGTCTGTTTCGCGCCGCCTCAGGTCGCCGTGGTGTCGAACGTCACGGGCAGCTTGGCGCGCCCAGGCGAGATCGAGCGGCCGGAGTACTGGCTCACGCACCTGCGCCAGCCGGTGCGCTTTGCCCAGTCGGTGGCCACCTTGCAGGCCCATGGCATCACGCACTGCATCGAGATCGGGCCTCACCCCGTGCTGCTCGGCATGGCGGCCGGCTGTATGCCCGGCGCGGACGTCGAATGGCTGCCGTCGCTTCGCCGCAACCGCGAGGACTGGTCCGATCTTGTCGAGAGCGTGGGCCGCCTCTACGTCGGCGGCGTCGACATCGACTGGAAGGGCTTTGCGGGCGCCGCGCGCAGCCCCCACGTCGACCTTCCCGTCTATCCCTTCCGCCGCGTGCGCCACTGGCAGGATGTCGTGGGGCCCGCCGCCGCGACTGCCACGCCGATCGATGCGGCGGCCCGCTGGACGCGCATGTCGGCAGCGCTCGATCGCCAGTCGGAGATGGGTCCGGTCGATCTTGCGGCTGCGACCTATCCCGAGAAATGGGCGAGCCTGGAGCGGCTGACGACGGCGCACGCCATCGCCACCCTGCGCGAGGCCGGCCTCTTCGGGCGCGCGGGCGAGGAGCGCGGCCTCGACGATGTCCTTGGCGAGGCCGGCATCGACGGGCGCTACGCGCGGCTCGTGCGGCGCTGGCTCGATCGCATCGCCGCTGCGGGCCATCTCGCGCCCACTGCGACAGGCTGGGTCGCGCCGGGCCCGCTGCCCGATCCGGGGCTCGAGGCGGCATGGCAGGAGGCCGAGCGCCGTCTTGCCGACAACCAGCCGCTGCTCGCCTACATCAGGCATTGCGGCAGCCTCCTCGCGCGTGTCCTGCGCGGACAGGAGAGCCCGCTCGAGACTCTGTTCCCCGGCGGCGCCTTCGAGCTGGCCGAGGGCCTCTACGAGCGCTCGGCCACCATGCGCTACATCAACGCCCTCGCGGCAGCCGGCCTGCAGACGCTGGCGGCCGCCACGCCGCCCGGCCGCACGCTCCGCATCCTGGAGATCGGCGCCGGCACCGGCGGCACCACCTCCTCCCTTCTCCCCGTCCTGCCCGCGTCCGGCACGCAGTATCTCTTCAGCGACGTGTCGGATCTGTTCCTGGAGCGCGCGCGGACGCGCTTTGCCGCGTTCCCCTTCGTCCGCACCGGCCGGCTCGACATCGATCACGACATCGCCGCGCAGGGCTTTGCGCCGGCCAGCTTCGACGTCATCGTCGCCGCCAACGCGGTGCACGCCAGCGCCGATCTCGGTGCGGCGCTTCAGCGCCTGCGCGCCCTGCTCGCCCCTGGCGGCGTGCTCCTGCTGGTCGAATCCACCACCCACTTCGCCTGGTTCGACATGACCACCGGCCTCATCGAGGGCTGGCAGCACTTCACGGACGGCCTGCGCGGCGACGATCCCCTGCTGCCGGCGCACCAGTGGCAGGCGGTGCTTCGCGAGGCGGGCTTTGCCGAGGCCGAGGCCTGGCCGCGCGATGGCCGGCCGGCCGCCGCGCTCGGCCAGCACGTCATTGCGGCGCGCGTGGCAGGCGAGGTCGCCGCCCGCCCCGTTGCCGATCTCCCATCCGCCGAGCTGGCGCCGGTCGCCGCCATCGCTGCGCCCGTCGCTGACGACCTCCGTGCCGGGCTCGCCGCATGCACGGCGGGCGAGCGCGCCGAGCGGCTGGAGGCGCTCGTCCGCGAGCGGGTCATGCACATTCTCAAGCTCGGCCCCGATGCGCCGCCCTCGCGTCACGACCGGCTGATGGAGCTCGGCTTCGATTCCCTGATGGCCGTGCAGCTGCGCAACGCGCTCACCCGCGATCTCGGGCTTGCGAAGCCGCTCGCGGCATCCGTGCTGTTCGACCACCCGACGATCGCCTCCCTCGGGGCGCACCTGTCGGCGCTTCTCGCGCCGGCGCCGGATCCCGTCGCCGTTGAGATGGCCCCTCCCGCAGCCGCCGCGCCCGTCGCGCTCGGCTCCGCGCGCGTGGCGGCCATGAGCGACGAGGAGATCGCGAAGATGCTGCTTCAGAAGCTGGGCGCGCCATGACAGGGCACACGCAGGTGGACATGGCGGCCCTCTCGCCCCTGAAGCGCGCCTTCCTCGCCCTCGAGGAGGCGGAGGCGCGTCTGGCGGCGATGAAGGCGGCGGCCAACGAGCCCATCGCCGTCATTGGCCTCGGCTGCCGCGTTCCTGGCGGCGGCCGCGATGCGGAGAGCTTCTGGCGCCTCCTGCGCGACCGGGTCGACGCCACCGGTCCCGTCCCTGCCGACCGCTGGGACATGGACGCCTACTACGACGGCGATCCCGACAAGCCCGGCAAGATCGCGACCCGCTCTGGCGGCTTCCTCGGCGCCATCGACACCTTCGACGCGGCCTTCTTCGGCATCTCGCCGCGCGAGGCGGCTGGCATGGACCCGCAGCAGCGGCTGCTGCTGGAGGTGGCATGGGAGGCGCTGGAGAACGCCGCCCAGCCGCCGGACCGGCTGGAGGGCATGGCCGCCGGCGTCTACGTGGGTGTCTGCGCCAGCGACTACGCCAACATGATGCTGAAGAGCGGCGATCCGGCGCTCCTCGACGCGCACTTCACGTCCGGCATCGCCCACAGCATCGTGTCGGGGCGGCTGTCGTATCTGTTGGGTCTGCAGGGGCCGAGCCTCTCCATCGACACTGCCTGCTCGTCCTCTCTCGTCGCCGTGCATCTGGCCGTGCAGGCGCTGCGCTCGGGCGACTGCGCCATGGCCTTGGCCGGCGGCGTCAATCTGATGCTGGCGCCGGACCTGTTCATCGCCCTGTCGCACTCGCGCATGCTGGCGCCGGACGGCCGTTGCAAGACCTTCGCGGCGGCCGCCGACGGCTTTGCCCGCGGCGAGGGCTGCGGCGTGGTCGTCCTCAAGCGTCTCTGCGATGCCAGGGCGAGCGGCGATCGCATTCTCGCCGTGATCCGCGGCAGCGCCGTCAACCAGGACGGTCCGAGCAGCGGCCTCACCGCTCCCAACGGCCCGGCGCAGGAGGCCGTGATCCGCGAGGCCCTGCGCCGCGCCGGCGTCGCCCCCGCCGAGGTCGGCTTCATCGAGGCGCACGGCACCGGCACCGAGCTCGGCGACCCCTTGGAGGTGCGTGCGCTCGGCAACGTGTTCGCCCCCGGCCGCGACGCGTCCCATCCGCTCGTCATCGGGTCGGTGAAGACCAACATCGGCCACCTCGAGGCGGCCGCGGGCGTCGTGGGCCTGATCAAGCTCGTGCTGGCCCTGCAGCATCGCGAGATCCCGGCGCATCTCCACTTCGACCGTCCCAGCCCGCACATTCCCTGGGCCGACCTGCCGCTCGAGGTGCCGGCATCCGCCCGCCCCTGGCCGGCCATCAACGGCCGCCGCATCGGCGGCGTCAGCTCCTTCGGCTTCTCCGGCACCAACGCGCATGTCGTTGTCGAGGGCCCGGCCGAGGCGGCCGCCGCGGCGCCGGCTCCCGGCACTGGCGCGCGCGCGCACCTTCTCGTCCTCTCGGCGCGCTCCGAGACGGCGCGCGCGTCGCTCGCCGCGGCCATGTCCGGCGCCCTTTCGGAGCTGGATGACACGCATCTCGCCGATGTCTGCCACACGGCGGCTGCCGGCCGCGCCGATCACGCCTTCCGCGCGGCCATCCTCGCGCACTCCCTGGCGCAGGCCCGGGCCGGGCTCGAGGCGCTGGCGTCCGGACAGCCGGCGCAGGGCCTCAGGACCGCCACCGCGCCGCGCGATCCTCCGCGCGTGGCCTTCCTCTTCACCGGGCAGGGCGCGCAATACTCCGGCATGGCGCTCGGCCTCTACCGGAGCTGCCCGGTATTCCGGACGGCGCTCGACCGCTGCGCGGCGGGCCTGGCCGCCCACATGCGCCGTCCCCTGCTCGAGGTGCTGTCCGAGGCCGATCCGGCCGCGCTCGACGCGACCGAGCTCACCCAGCCCTGCCTGTTCGCCGTCGAGTACGCCTTGGCGGAGACGCTGCGCGCGGCCGGCCTCGTGCCTTCCATCGTCGCCGGACACTCCATCGGGGAGTACGTGGCGGCCACGCTCGCAGGTGTCTTCGCGCTCGACGACGCGCTTCGTCTCGTCGCACGCCGCGGTGCCCTGATGCAGTCGCTTCCCGCCGGCGGCGGCATGATGGCCGCGTTCGCTGACCGCGAGCGCATCGCCCGCCACGTGGCGCGCGAGCCTGGCCGCATCTCCATCGCCGCCGTGAACGGCCCCGCGCAGACCGTGCTCTCCGGCGACTTGCGCGTTCTCGAGCAGGTGGCGGGCGCACTCGCCGCCGAGGGCATCAAGACCCAGCGGCTGCCGGTCTCCCACGCCTTCCACTCGCCGCTTGTCGATCCGATTCTCGAGGCCTTCGCGCGCGAGGTCGCGGCCGTGCCCCTGTCGCCGCCCGCGCTACGGCTGGTCTCCAATCTCACCGGCGGCGTGGCGGCGGCGCAGGAGGTGACGCAGCCGGTCTACTGGCGCCGGCATCTGCGCGAGGCCGTCGACTTCATGGGCTGCCTCGGGACCATCGCGGCCGCCCGCCCCGATCTCGTCGTCGAGATCGGGCCGAGCCCGGCGCTTCTCTCGTTTGCTGCCGCCACCTGGGGACAGGACGGGCCGGCGCTGGTCGCGACCTTGCGCAAGGGCCGCGACGACTGGGAGGAGATGCAGCAGTGCCTCGGCTCGCTGTACCTGGCCGGCTGCAAGCTCGACTGGCGCGCGCTCGACCCCGGTCACGAGCGCCGCATCGTCGATCTTCCCGCCTATCCCTTCGAGCGCCGGCGCCACTGGTTCGCGGCGCGAGCCCCGCGTCCGGCGTCCGCTGCCGCCGCCGGCGCCCATCCGATCCTTGGCACGCGCTTGCGCAGCGCCTCGCAGGTGGCGAGCCATCAGGCGCACGTCAGCGCCGACAGCCCCTCCTTCATCCGCCACCACGAGGTGAGGGGGCAGGTCGTGCTGCCGGCGACCGCCTATCTCGACGCGCTGCTCGCCGCGGCGGAGGCCGCGCTTGGGACCAGCGCCGTCGCGATCGAGAACGTCGCCATCGGCGAGGCCATGCTGCTGCCGGCCCTCGAGGGCGGCCGCCTTGTCGAGACGCTGTGCCAGCCTTCGGCCGGCGGCAGCGTGACGCTAGCCGTCGGCAGCGCCGCGGGCGAGAGCCAGGCGTCCTGGGCCGAGCACGTGACGGCAACCGCGCGGGCGACCCACCGTGATCGTGCCGATGCCGTATCGCTGTCGGATCTCAAGGCGGCCCTTCCCGAGAGCGTCGAGCCGGCGGCGTTCTATGATCGCTTGCGGGCACGCGGCGTTGCCTTCGGCGAGCATTTCCGCGTCGTCCGCTCCCTGCGCCGCGGCCCGCGCGAGGCCCTCGGTGAGATCGTGCTGGGGGGCGAGTTGGCTGCGGATCGCGCACCTTGGCGCGTGCATCCCGTGCTGCTCGACGGCTGCCTGCAGGTGATGGCGGCCGCATTGCCCGATGGCGGCTCCGACGATCTCTACCTCCCGATCGGCATTCGCAGGTACACGCTCCACGCCGCGCCGGCAGGGCGCTGCTTCAGCCACGCGCGCCTGGTCAGCGACGCGGGTGCGACCATCGAGGCGCACGTCGACGTGCTGGACGAGGCCGGCCGCCCGCTCGCCACCCTCGAGGGCATCGCGCTGCAACGGGTGGCGCAGGATGCGCTCGACCGGCAGGAGGCACGCTGGCTCGACGACTGCCTCTACGAGATCGAGTGGGTTCCAGCGCCGGCAAAGCCGGCCGGGGCGCACCTGGCGGCCGACCCGGGCGTGCTGGCGAGCGGGGCGGCGCAGGCGCTCGACCGTTTGCGGGAGGAGGCCCAGCTCGACCGCTACGACGGTTTCCGCGACGGCCTCGAGAGCCTCTGCGTCGACTATGTCCTTGTCGCCGTCGCGGAACTGGGCTGGCGCCCTGCGCCGGGCGAGACGGTCACGGCCGCGTCGCTTGCCGGGCGATTGTCGATCCTGCCCCGCCATGGTCGCCTGTTCTCCCGCCTGCTGCACATCCTGGGCGAGGCCGGCTATCTCGAGCCCATGGGCGAGGCCTGGCGCGTCGTGCGGCCCCTTCCCGTGCCGGATGCGGCCGCCGGCCACAGCCGTCTGGCCGCCGCTTGCCCCGCCGGCGCGGAAGCAGAGCTCGAGCTGACACGGCGCGTCGCGCGCGCGCTTGCCCCGGCGCTGCGCGGTGCCGTCGACCCCATGCAGCTGCTGTTCCCCGGCGGCTCGCTGGAGACGGCAGAGCGCATCTATCGCGACTCCCCGACCGCCCGCGTCTTCAACGGCCTGATGGCCGAGGTGGTGGCCGGGCTCGCCCCCGCGCGCGCGCAGGGCCGCGTGCTGCGCATCCTGGAGATCGGCGGCGGCACCGGCGGCTCCACGGCCCATATCCTGCCGCGGCTGCCGGACGGCGCCTTCGCGTACACCTTCACCGACGTGGGTCCGGCCTTCGTCGCCAACGCACGGGCCCGCTTCGGATCGCGTCCAGGCATGCGCTTCGAGACCTTCGACCTCGAGCGTGATCCCGCCGCGCAAGGCCTTGCCGAGCGCAGCTTTGATCTCATCATCGCGGCCAACGTCATCCATGCCACGGCCGATCTCCGGCGCACCCTCGCCCGCGTGCGGGGATTGCTCGCCGACGGCGGCGTGCTTGCGATGCTCGAGGTGACGGCGCCGCAGCGCTGGTTCGACCTCACCGTCGGCTTCACCGAGGGCTGGTGGGCGTTCACCGATCGCGACCTGCGCCCCGACTACCCGACCATGCCGCGCAGCCGCTGGCAGCATCTGCTCGCCGCGACCGGCTTCGATGCCGTGAGCGCGCTTCCGGCCGGCGACGATCTGCCCGGGGCGCTGGGCCTGCAGTCCCTGTTCATCGCCCGCGCGGGTCAGCACGCCGCGGCGCGCCGCGATTGGCTCCTCGTGGCGGATGCGGCAGGGGAAGCCCGGCGCCTGGCTGCCGCGCTCACCGCGAATGGGGATGGTTGCGTCGTCGTCGAGGCCGATGCCGTGCCGCAGGCCCTGTCCGCAGCGAGCCGGCCGTTCGCCGGCGCCATCTATTGCTCCGCGCTCGGCATCGGCGCCGACACCCGCTCGCCCGAGGCGCAGATGGCGGCGCAGGAGGCTGGCGCCATCGGCGCCCTTGCCCTGGCCAAGGCGCTCGTCGCGCTGCCCAGTCCGCCGCGGCTCTTTCTCCTGACACGCGGCGCCCAGTGCGCTGCCCCGTCCGATCAGGCGCTCGCCACCGCCCAGGCGCCCCTGTGGGGCCTCGCGCGCGCGCTTGCCGTCGAGCATCCGGAGCTGCACGCCACGATCGTCGACCTCGATCCCGCAGGCGCGCCCGATCGCGACATCGCGGCGCTCGCCTCCGAGATCGCGGCGCCGGACGACGAGCAGCAGGTCGCATACCGCGGCGGACGGCGCCTCGCGCCGCGCGTGCGGCATCTGCGGCGCGCATCGCGGGCGGCGCCCGGCGCCGAGCCCTGGCAACTGGCCCCGGCGCACCCCGGCGCCTTCGACGATTTGCGCCGCCGGCCGGTCGAGCTGGCCCCCCCGGCGCCCGGCCACGTCGAGATCGCGGTCGAGGCCAGCGGCCTCAACTTCAAGGACGTGCTGAACGCGCTCGGCATGTACCCGGGCGATCCGGGCCCGCTCGGCGGCGAATGCGCCGGCCGCGTCGTCCGCGTCGGGGCCGGCGTGGAGGGATTGCGCCCGGGCGATGCGGTGATCGCAGTCGCCGGCGGCAGCCTCGCCAGCCACGTGCATGCGCGGGCAGAGCTCGTCCACACACGTCCGTCCAACATGACCGCAGAGGACGGCGCGGCCTTCCCGATCGCCTACATGACGGCCGAGTTCTGCCTCGGGCACCTGGCTGGCCTCAAGCCCGGCGAGCGCGTGCTGGTGCACGCGGCGGCCGGCGGCGTGGGCCTCGCGGCGGTGCGCCTTGCCCAGCGCGCGGGCGCCGAGGTGCTCGCCACCGCCGGCGCGGAGTGGAAGCGCCAGCTCCTGCGCGACATCGGCGTCGCGCACGTCATGGACTCGCGCACCCCGGCCTTCGCGGAGGAGATCCTGAAGGTGACCGGCGGCCGCGGTGTGGACGTGGTCCTCAACTCATTGTCGGGCCCGCTGATCGATGCGAGCTTCGCCGCCATCGCCCGTGGCGGACGCTTCATCGAGATCGGCAAGCGCGGCATCAAGTCTGCGGCGGATGTCGCGGCGATGGATCGCGGCATCGCCTATCACGTGGTCGACTGGGGCGAGACATCCCAGCAGCAGCCGCGCCTGATCGGCGACATGATGGCCCGCCTGGTCGCAGACTTCGCGGGCGGCGCGCTGCCGCCGCTGCCGCGCCACACCTTTGCCGTAACGGATGCGGCTGCCGCCTTCGCGCTCATGTCCAAGGCCGGCCACTTCGGCAAGATCGTCCTGAGCCATGCCGGCGCGCCGCCGGTCGCGCGCCGCGACGGCACCTACCTGATCACCGGCGGCACGCGCGGGCTGGGCCTCGAGGTTGCGCGGTGGCTGGCCCGTTCCGGCGCCGGCCGCGTCGCCCTCGTCTCGCGCCAGGGCCGCACCGCCGAGCTCGAGGCGGTCATCGGCGACATCGAGGCGGGTGGAGCCGCCGTCGTCGTCGAGCGCGCGGACGCAGCCGACGCCGCGGCCATGGACGCACTCCTGCACCGGCTGCGCCAGAGCGGCCCGCCCCTCCGCGGCGTGGTGCATGCGGCCGGCGTCCTCGACGACGCGGCAGTGCTGCAGCAGGACGCCGCGCGCATGCGCCGCGTGCTCGCGCCCAAGCTCGCCGGCGGCGCCCTGCTCGAGGCCGCGACCCGGGCCGACCCGCTCGACTGGTACGTCTCGTTCGCCTCGATCGCCGGCGTGCTGGGCTCCGCCGGCCAGGTCAATCACGCCGCGGCCAACGCCTTCCTCGATCTCGACGCCCACCGCCGCCGCCGGCTCGGCCTGCCCGCGCTCAGCATCGACTGGGGCGCCTGGGGCGAGACGGGTGCCGCCGCCGGCGATCAGGCGGCCGCCCGCCTGCAGGCCCAGGGCATCGGCCGCTTCTCGACCCGGCAGGGCCTGGCGATCCTCGCCCGGCTGCTGGAGGCCGGCCCTGCCCAGGCCGTGGCGCTGGCGATCGACTGGCCCCGCTACGTGCAGAGCGTGCGCCAGGGCAGGGCGCCCGCCTATCTGGCGGCCTTGTGCCACGGCGGCCCGGGCGCTGCCGGCGCGCAGGCAACCGCCGAGCCGGCCGCCCCGGCGCAAGACATTGTGGCGACGCTGATGGCCGCGCCCGCCGCGCGCCGCCGCACCCTGCTGGCGGGCCTCGTCGGCCAGTCCGTGGCGCGCACGCTGGGCCTCGACGCCGAGCGCATCGATCCGGCGGCGCCGCTCGGCGATCTCGGTCTCGACTCGCTGCTGGCCGTGCAGCTGCGCAATACACTGTCGCGCGCGCTCGGCACGCCGCTGCCGGCGACGCTGCTGTTCGACTATCCGACGGTCGAGGCGCTCACGGGCCACCTCGCCGACGACGTGCTGAAGCTCGGGCCCGGCGAGGAGGCCTCCCCGCCCGCGCCGACGCCGGCCCCGAGCCTGGTCGATTCCATCGAGGACATGTCCGACGAGGAGGTCGAGCGTATGCTAGCCAACCGGTCGCGGAAGACGTGATATGAGCGATTTTCTCGAGCGCATCTCCAAGCTGTCGCCGAAGCGGCTGGCGCTGCTCGCGCTCGAGCTGAACGAGAAGGTCGAGGCCTCGGCTCGCGGCGGCCGCGAGGCCATTGCCGTGGTCGGCCTGGGATGCCGCCTGCCGGGCGCCGCCGACGGGCCGGAGGCCTTCTGGCACCTGCTGTCGGAAGGGCGCGACGCCGTCGGCGAGGTGCCGGGCTCGCGCTGGAGCATTGACGCCTACTTCGACGCCGACCCCGATGCCCCGGGCACCATGAGCGTGCGCACCGGCGGCTTCCTCGACGACGTCGCCGGCTTCGACGCCGACTACTTCGGCATCTCTCCGCGCGAGGCGCTGACCATGGACCCGCAGCAGCGGATCCTGCTCGAGGTGACCATCGAGGCCCTCGAGCATGCCGGCATCGCCGCCGACCGGTTGTCGGGCTCCGCCACCGGCGTCTACGTCGGCATCTGCAACAGCGACTACTTCCAGCGCGTGCTCAATCGCGGCGAGGCGGCCATCGACGCCTATCTCGCCTCGGGCAGCGCGCACAGCGTCGCGGCGGGCCGGCTCTCCTATTGCCTTGGCCTGCAGGGACCCGCGCTCGCCATCGACACGGCGTGCTCCTCCTCGCTGGTGGCGCTGCATCAGGCCTGCGCCGGCCTGCGCTCGGGCAGCATGGACATGGCCATCGCCGCCGGCGTCAACGTCATCTGCACGCCCGAGACCACGATCGCGCTGAGCAAGGCGCACATGCTGGCGCCGGACGGTCGCTGCAAGACCTTCGACGCCGCCGCCGACGGCTTCGCGCGCGCGGAGGGCTGCGGTGTCCTCGTCCTCAAGCGACTGGCGGACGCGCAGGCGGCCGGCGACCGAATTCTCGCGGTCATCCGCGGCAGCGCCAGCAACCAGGACGGCCGCAGCGGCGGGCTCACCGTGCCCAACGGCCCGGCGCAGGAGGCGGTGATCCGCGCCGCGCTCGCCGATGCGGGCCTCGGCCCCGGCGACATCGACTATGTGGAGGCGCACGGCACGGGGACCGCGCTCGGCGATCCCATCGAGGTGCGCGCGCTGGCGGGAGCCCTCTGCGCCGACCGTCCCGCGGCGAGCCCGCTCCTCGTCGGCTCCGTCAAGACCAATCTCGGCCACCTGGAATCGGCGGCCGGCGTCGCCGGCGTCATCAAGGTGATCCTGGCGCTGCGGCACGAGCGCATCCCGCAGCATCTGCATTTCCGCAACCCCAGCCCGCACATCGCCTGGTCCGACTACCGGCTCGCCGTCACGGCGCAGGCGAGGCCCTGGCCCGCGCGCCCCGATCGTCTCCGGCGTGCCGGCGTCAGCTCCTTCGGCTTCAGCGGCACCAACGCGCACGTGGTCGTCGAGGAGGCGCCACCGCAGCCGCCGACCGAGCCGGCCGCCCGCCGCGCGCTGCAGTGCCTGCCGCTCTCCGGCCGCACGCCCGCGGCGCTGAAGGCGCTCGCGGCGCGCTACGCCGCTGGCCTCGGCCAGTGGCCGGAAGAGATGGGCCTCGCCGACATCGCCTACACGGCAGGCGCCGGCCGCTCGCATCACGCCGAGCGCCTCGCCGTGGTGGCGGCGAGCCGTGGCGAGGCCGCCGAGGCGCTGGCGGCGTTCGCCCAGGGAACGCCTCACGCGGCGATCGCCCACGGCACGTCGAGCCCCGCGCAGGTGCCCGAGGTCGTGTTCATGTTCACCGGCCAGGGCGCCCAGCACCCCGGCATGGCGCGCACGCTCTACGAGACATCGCCCGTCTTTCGCGACGTCATCGATCGCTGCGACCGCGCGCTCGGCGCCGACCAGGACGGGCGCAGCCTCAAGTCGGTGCTGTGGCCCTCGTCTCCCGCCGACACCACCATTCACGAGACCGTGTGGACGCAGCCGGCGCTGTTTGCCGTGGAGTACGGGCTCGCCGAGCTCTGGCGCTCCTGCGGCATCAGACCGGCCGCCGTGATCGGCCACTCGGTGGGCGAGTACGTGGCGGCCTGCGTGGCGGGCGTCTTCGGGCTCGAGGACGGCCTCCGCCTCATCGCCGCGCGCGGCAGGCTGCTGCAGGCCCTGCCCCGTGGCGGCGAGATGGCCGCCATCTTCGCCTGCGAGAAGGACGTCGCCGCCGCCCTCGCGGCCGTCGCCGGCGAGGCGGCCATCGCCGCGATCAACGGCCCCGAGAGTGTCGTCGTCTCCGGTGCCGCCGGCGCCATCGACGGCATTCTCCGGCACTTCGAGCAGCGCGGCGTGCGCGGCCACAAGCTGTTCGTGTCGTTTGCCGCCCATTCGCCGCTGGTGACGCCCGCCCTCGAGGCGATGCGTGCCGCCGCCGGCGTCCCCATGAAGCCGCCCCGCATCCCCGTCGCCTGGAACGTGACCGGAGGCCGCCCGTTGCCGGGCGACGGCGCTCCCGACGCCGGCTATTGGTGCCGGCATCTGCGCGAGCCCGTTCGCTTTGCCGACGGTATCGCTGCGCTCCATCGCGACGGCTTCCGCACCTTCCTCGAGGTCGGTCCGCATCCCACCCTCGCGGCGCTGGCGCGCCAGTCGCTGCCCGAGGACGGCGTGCGGCTTCTCCACTCCCTGCGCCGCGAGCACGCGGACTGGTCGCAGATGCTGGGCACGCTGGCCCAGCTCTATGTCGCCGGCGCGCCGGTCGACTGGCGAGGCGCTGCCGGTCCCTACGGGCGCCTTGTGCCGGAGCTTCCGCGGTATCCGTTCGAGAGAAAATCCTACTGGGTGTCGCCCGAGCGCGCCGAGCGCAGGCCGCGGCTGCCGCGGCCGTCGGCTCCGCTGCTGGGCACGCGCCTCGATTTCGCCAGGCCCGCGTTCGAGACGGCGCTGTCGACAGCATCGCTCGCCTATCTGGCGCAGCACCGGGTGCAGGGCGCCGCATTGGTCGCAGGCCCCGTGCTCATGGAGATGGCGCAGGCCGCCGCTGCGGCGGAGTACGGCGCCGCGCGCCGGGCCCTCTCCGGCTTTGCCATCGAGGCGCCGCTGGTGCTTGCCGCCGAGCCCCGGGCCGTGCAGGTTCATCTTGATGCCGACGTCGCCGGTGGCATTCGATTCTCGATCCACAGCCGGGCCGCGGCCGAGACGCAGTGGCTCCGGCATGCGACCGGCGCCCTGCATGCGGTCGAGGCGAAGGCGGCAATGCCGGACGAGCCCCTGCACCGCCTCGGCGAGCGCCTGGGCCCTGCGCAACCGCCCGCCGACCACTACCGGATGCTGGCTACCCTCGGCATCGATCTGGGGCCGGCCTTCCGCAGCATCGCGGCCTTCCGGCGCCTCGGCCGGGAGGTGCTCGCCCGCCTCGCGCTGCCCGAGGCGTGCGCCGGCGATGCCGTGCACTGTGCCCACCCCGCTCTGCTCGACGGCGCCTTGCAGGCCTGCGGCCTCGCCGTCGCGGGTGGCTCGCTCGCCGATGACGACATCTATCTCTTCGTCGGCCTCGAGCGCGTCGAGCTGCATGCGCCGCTGCCGGGCGTGGTCCTGTGCCATGCGCGCCTCGCCCCCGAGGCCGATCCGCGTCCGCGGGAGTGGCGGGCGGAGGTTGCGCTGATGGCCGAGGACGGCTCTCTGCTCGGCCGCATCGACGGCGTGCGCCTGCAGCGCGCGTCCCGCGACGCGCTGGCCCGTCTCGCCGCCCCTGCGCGCGGTGCGGCGGCTGGCGACCTGTTCTATCGCCTGGACTGGCAGGAGGCGCCGATCGCCATCCCGGCCGCGTCCTCCCTGTCACCGCCCGCGGCAATCGTCGAGGGCGCGGCGCGCGTGTTCGACGCGGGCGCCGCACGGCACGGCCTGTCCGTCTACGACGAGCTTTTGCCTGCGCTCGATCGCCTGAGCGCGGATCTGATCGTCGCAGGCCTCACCCGGCTCGGCTTCGACTGGCGGGCGGGGCGCGCGTTCGACCCGGGCGCCGAGCGTCTCCGCCTCGGCATCGTCGATCGCTATGACAGGCTGTTTGCGCGGCTCCTTGCCATTCTTGCCGAGGACGGCCTGCTGTCCCGCGACGGCGGCGGGCTCCGCGTTGCCCGTGCGCCCTCCCCGGCAGCCGACATCCCCGCGCGCTTCGACAGCCTCCTCGCGCGCTTCTCCGGCACCGACGCCGAGCTCAGCATCCTGCGTCGCTGCGGCGAGGCCCTGGCCGCCGTCCTCACCGGCGCCGAGGACCCCGTGCAGCTCCTGTTCCCGGGCGGCTCGCTCGCCGAGGCGCGCAAGCTCTACGTCGAGGCGCCCTTCGCGAAGACCTACAACGGCGCCCTCGCCGAGGCCCTGCGCGCTGCCGCCGCCGCGTTGCCGGAGGGCCGCTCGCTGCGCATCCTGGAGATCGGGGCCGGCACCGGCGGCACCACGGCCCACGTCCTTCCGCAGCTTGCGCCGGCCGCGACCGAGTACACCTTCACCGATGTCTCGCCGCTGTTCCTCGACGGTGCCGCCCGCGCGTTCGCGCAGTTCCCCTTCCTGCGCTTTGCGACCCTCGACATCGAGCGCGATCCCGCGCCGCAGGGCTTCGCTTCCTCGTCCTTCGACGTGATCATCGCCTCCAACGTCCTCCACGCCACGGCCGATCTGGCCAGGACGCTGGGGCACGTAGGGGCGCTGCTCGCCCCCGGCGGTCTGCTTCTACTGATGGAGGGCACGCGCCCGGAGCGTTGGGTGGACCTCACCTTCGGCCTGACCGAGGGCTGGTGGCGCTTCACCGACACCGCGCTGCGCCCCGCGTACCCGCTCGTCGACCGCCGCGCCTGGAGCGGCCTGTTGGCGCGGACGGGCTTCGCCGAGCCGGTCATTCTCCCCCGCGAGCCCGATCGCGCGCGGGGCTCGGCCCAGCAGAGCCTGATCATGGCGCAGAAGGAGCGGCCGCGGCGCCGCTTTGCGCTGGTCGGCGGCGGCCGGCTTGCCATCGAGCTCGCGCGGCGCTTGCATGATCGCGGCGACGCGGCGACCTGTGTCGAGCCGGATGCCGTCGACACGGCAGCCGACCTCGAGGGCGATATCGTCTATCTCGGCGCGCTGCCGCTCTCCTCCTTGGGCCCCGACGATGCCGGTGCCGCGCAGGCGTGCGCGATGTTGTCCGGCGCGCTGCCGCTGCGGCTGATGCAGCGCGCAGGTCCTGGCAGGCTCTATCTCGTCACCCGCGGCGCCTGTGCTGCCGGTGGCGCGGCGGCCGCCGCCGCGCGCTGGCAGGCGCCGCTCTGGGGGCTCGGCCGGGTCCTCGCGCTCGAGCAGCCGGCGCGCTGGGGCGGCTTGGTCGACCTGCCGGCGGCCGGAGACGAGCGCGCGCTCGCCGATCTCCTCGTGCGCACGCTCGAGGCCACCGACATCGAGGACCAGACCTGCTGGCGCGACGGCCGGCGTCTCGTGGCGCGGCTGGTGCCGGCCGAGGCGCCGCCTTCGGCGCGCGCGTTCCGGCTGCGGGCGGACGCCACCTACCTGGTCACCGGCGGCTTCGGCGGCCTCGGTCTCCTGGTCGGCAGGTGGCTTGCCGAGAACGGCGCCCGCACCATCGCCCTCCTCGGACGCCGGCCCGACATGTCCCATGCCGGCGTCCGCGCCATCGAGGCTGCGGGCGCGCGCGTGCTGCCGCTCGCCTGCGATGTCGCAGACGAGCCGGCCCTGCGTGTAGCCCTCGACGGGCTGTCGGCCGCAGCCCCGCCGCTGGCCGGCATCGTGCATGCGGCAGCGCACCTGAGCAGCGCCCCGCTCGCGGCCATGCCGGTCGATGCGTTGCAGGCCATGCTGCGTCCCAAGGTGGACGGCACGCTGGCCCTGGAGCGCGTTGCCCTGCGCCAGGGCGCGGATTTTCTCGTCCTCTTCAGCTCCACGACGGCACTGATCGGCGCTTCGGGCCTCGGCCACTATGCCGCCGCCAATGCCTTCCTCGACGCCGTCGCGGAGGATTGCAAGGGCGGGCGAACCAAGGTGGTCTCGATCAACTGGGGCACCTGGGAGACGATGCGGCTCGCCTCCTCCGAGGCGCAGCGGAGCTATCGCGAGGGTGGTCTGGAGCCGATGCCGGCCGGCGAGGCCCTCGACGCCATGCGCGATCTCCTGGCCGCCGGCACGCCCCGCAGCGTCGTGGCGCGCATCGACTGGGCGGCGCTGAAGGAGCTGCACGAGGCCCGCCGCGCGCGCCCGCTTCTGTCGCGCTTCCCGTCTCGCGCGGCGGATCGCGCGCGCTCCCCGGAGGCGCACGCCGGGGTCGCATCCCCGAAGCTTGCCGATATCCTGGCGGACGTTCCGGAGACGGCCCGGCTGGAGCGCATCGTCGAGTTCGTGGCGCACGAGGTCGCCGCCGTGCTCAAGCGCGACGACCCCGCGGCCATTCCCCACGATATGGGCCTCTTCGAGATGGGCATGGATTCCTTGATGTCCGTCGAGCTGAAGCGCTGCCTCGAGCGTGGCGTCGGCCGCTCCTTGCCGACGACGCTCACATTCAACTATCCGAGCATCCTGGCGCTGGCGGGCTTTCTGCATGACCAGATGCTCCCGCGCGAGGTTGTATCTGCGCCGGCATCGGCCGTCATGCCGGCTGGCCCGCAGGCCGAGGCGCAACCGCCGTCCGCTGCGCTCGATGATTTGTCGGAGGATGAGATCGAGGCCCGCCTGCTCGCCCGGCTCGAGCGCATCAAATGAGGCGGGCGCGGCCCGTGGGGCTGGAAACGGGGGGCCGGTCGAGAGACGATTGGACCAAGTCAGGATCGAAACAGGTGGTATGGGACGGGGTCATGGGATTGATTAATGCGTCTGCATCGGCGGGCTTTACGATGCTGACACCGATTGCTCGCACGCGGATGATTTGGTCTCCATTGTCTCCCCCTCGGCCGAGGCGGGCTCGTGACGCGGTGTCGGCACGTGTGCGGCCGCGGAGCCAGGCCCAAGCGTGACGCGGACAGAGTCGCACTCCATGCAAGACGAAGCGATCTCATCGTTGCTGCGCGAGCTCGAGAGCTGCGATATCCGCGTGCTGCTCGACGGGGAGAGGCTGCGTCTCAACGCGCCCAAGGGCGCCGTCGACGACCGGTTGAGGTCGCTCATTGCCGCCAACCGCGAATTGCTGATCGCGCACCTGCGGGCGCAGGCGGAGGCGGGCTCCGCATCCTCGCTGCCCCGCGTCCCCCGCACCGGCCGCCTGCCGGTCTCGTTTGCCCAGCAGCGTCTCTGGTTCCTCGACCGGGTGGACCCCGGCCGCTCGCACTACAACATTCTCGTCGCCTTCAGGATCGACGGCAGGCTCGACGGTACGGCCTTCGAGCGTAGCCTCGAGGCGCTGGCCCGCCGCCACGAGAGCCTGCGGACCCGGGTCGGCGAGCGCGATGGGGCGCCGTGGATCGAGGTCGACGATGGCCTGCTGCCGCCGCTCGAGCGGCGCGACCTTCGCGGCATGCCGGCCGCCGGAGGCGAGGCAGAGGCCCATCGCATCGTCCTCGGCTTCAGCCAGGAGCCGTTCGATCTCGCCCGCGGGCCCCTGGCACGCCATCTTCTGGTGACGCTCGACGCCGAGGTGCACGTGTTTGCGACGACCGTGCATCACATCGTCGGCGACGGCTGGTCGGCGTCGATCCTCTCGCGCGAGCTCATGCAGCTGTACGAGGCCTACGCCTCTGGGCGCGAGCCGGACCTGCCGGCGCCCGCGCAGTACATCGACTATGCGGGCTGGGAGCAGCGGCTCGCCAGGGAGGGCCGCTTCGCCCCGTCGCTGGAGTTCTGGAAGCGCCAGCTTGCCGGCGCGCCGTCTCTGCTCGAGCTGCCGACCGACCGCCCGCGTCCCACCGTCCAGTCCTTCCGCGGCCGCCGCATGCGCCGCAGCATCGATGCGGAGCTTCTCGGCCAGCTCAAGGAGCTCGCGCGGCGCGAGGGGTCGACATTGTTCGTCGTGCTCCTGTCGGCATGGCAGGTCCTGCTGCACCGGTATTCCGGTCAGGACGATATCCCGGTCGGGTCCGCCGCCGCCAATCGCAGCATGCCCGACCTCGAGAGCATCATGGGCTGTCTCGCCAACACCATCGTGCTGCGCGGCCGCCTGGACGGCAACCCCTCCTTCCGCGACTACATGAAGAGCGCCAAGGCGACCGTGTTTGACGCTCTCGACCACCAGTCCCTGCCGTTCGATCATCTGGTCGAGGCGCTGAACCCCGCGCGCAGCACGAGCCACACGCCCATCTTCCAGGTGTTCTTCACCCTGATGTCGTTCCCGATATCGCACGCGTCGCCCCACGGGCTGCGCCTGAGCCAGTTCGAGACCTTCGCCGAGGTGGCGCGCTTCGACCTCGCGCTCGACGCCGTGGAGCACGAGGGCGAGCTCAAGGTCTACTACGAGT
Source organism: Hyphomicrobiaceae bacterium (assembly GCA_033764875.1). Classification (GTDB taxonomy): domain Bacteria; phylum Pseudomonadota; class Alphaproteobacteria; order Rhizobiales; family Hyphomicrobiaceae; genus AWTP1-13. The sequence continues at coordinate 55,306 of JANRIO010000123.1, forward strand.
TCGCCACCGACCTGTTCGACGAGAGCACCGTCGACCGCCTGCACGTCCACTATCGGCGCCTGCTCGAGGCGCTGGCGGCCGCCCCGGACACCGCCATCGACGAGGTCGATTTCCTCGGGCCCGACGAGCGCGCCATGCTCCTTGAGCGGTTCAATGCGACGAGCCTCGATCATGACCGGGGGCGCACCCTGCATGCGCTGCTGGAGAGGAGCGCCGCCGAGCGGCCCGCCGCCATCGCGGCCATCGACGCCGGCGAGACGCTCACCTACGAGGCGCTCGACCGCCGCGCCAATCGCCTGGCGCATCATCTGGCAGGTCTCGGGGTCGGCCGCGGCGCCCGCGTCGCGGTGTGCATCGACCGCACGGTGGACATGCCGGTCGCCCTGGCCGCGGTGCTGAAGGCGGGGGCCGCCTACGTGCCGCTCGACCCGTCCCACCCGCGGGAGCGTCTGCGCACCACTCTGGAGGACGCCGGCGTCTCGGCCATCGTCACACTCGATCGCTACACGGGCCTGCTCGAGGATTGCGGCGCTCCGCTCGTCAGGCTCGACCGCGATGCCGAGCGCATCGCCGCGATGCCCGCCGCCGCGCCGGACGTCGCCGTGGCGCCCTCCGACCTCGCCTACGTCATCTACACATCGGGATCCACCGGCCGGCCGAAGGGCGTGGAGGTCGAGCACCGCAATGTGGTGGCCTTCCTCGAGGCGATGCGGCGCGCGCCAGGGCTTGCCGCCGACGACTGCCTGCTCGCCGTCACCACCCTGTCGTTCGATATCGCAGGTCTCGAGCTGTGGCTGCCGCTGAGCGTCGGCGCCCGCATCGTCATCGCCGCGCGCGCCGACGCGCTCGACGGCGAGAGGCTCGCGTCCCTCATGGACGAGCACGCCGTCACGCTGCTGCAGGCGACGCCGGCGACCTGGCGGCTCCTGCTCGAGGCGGGATGGGGCGGCCGCAGGCAGATCAAGGCGCTGGTCGGCGGCGAGGCGCTGCCGCGCGATCTCGCCGCGGCGCTGGTCGATCGCGTCGGCGAGCTTTGGAACATGTACGGGCCCACCGAGACCACCATCTGGTCGACGGCCGCCCGGGTCACCGACCCGGAGAGCGGCATCAGCATCGGCCGGCCCATCGCCAACACGCGCTGCTACGTGCTGACGCCGGGGCATGGCGTCTGCCCCATCGGTGTCGCCGGCGAGCTGTGCATCGGCGGCGAGGGCGTGGCGCGCGGCTACCGCGACCGCCCGGAGCTGACGGCAGTCAGGTTCGTCACGGTGCCGCTCGCCCACGGCGGGCCAGAGCGCATCTACAAGACCGGCGACATGGCCCGCATGCGCGCCGACGGCACGCTCGAGTATCTCGGCCGTCGCGACGCCCAGGTGAAGATCCGGGGCTATCGCATCGAGCTGGGCGACGTCGAGGCGGCGCTCGCCGCGCTCGCCGGCGTCAAGGAGAGCGTGGCGGCCGCGCGCGAGGAGAAGCCGGGCGACGTCCGCCTCGTCGGCTACGTGACGCTGCAGCCCGGTGCCTCGTTCGAGGCGGAGGCGGCACGCTCCGCCCTGCGCGCGCGGCTGCCGGAATACATGGTCCCCAACGCCTTCGCGGTCCTGGACGCGCTGCCGCTGACGCCCAACGGCAAGATCGACCGCAAGGCCTTGCCGGCCCCGCGCCTCGAGGCGCCGCGGCAGGATGGCCCCTCCGACGCCGTGATGACGCCCGCCCAGCGCCGCGTCGCCGAGCTGTGGCGCGAGATCCTGCATCTCGATCGCGTCGGCCTCCACGACAACTTCTTCGACCTGGGCGGCCACTCGCTGCTGCTCGTGAAGCTGCACGTGGCCTTGAAGCGCGAGTTCGCCTCCGACGTGGCCCTCGTCGAGCTGTTCCAGCACACCACCGTCCATGCCCAGGCCGCCCGCATGGCGCGCCAGCGCGGGGCCGATGCGGCGCTTGCCCGTGCCAGCGACCGCGCCATGCGACAAGCCGGACGTATCGCGCCATGAAGAAGGACAGCTTCCCCTCGCACGCCATCGCCGTCGTCGGCCTTGCCGGCCGCTTTCCCGGCGCGCGCGACCTCGACCACTTCTGGCGCAACATCCGCGACGGCGTCGAGACCATCGAGACGCTGAGCGACGCCGATCTGGAGGCCGCCGGCGTCAGCGCCGCGTCGCGTCGCGATCCGAGCTGGGTGCGCAAGGCCACGACGCTCGAGGGCGCCTTCGATTTCGACGCCCAGTTCTTCGGCATCTCCCCGCGCGAGGCGCAGTTCATCGATCCGCAGCAGCGCATCTTCCTCGAGTGCGCCTACGAGGCCCTCGAGCACGCCGGCTGGGCGGATCGCACCGACGGCCACTCCGTCGGCGTCTATGCCGGCGCCGGCATGGGCTGGTACCTGCTGGAGCACATCGTTGCCGACCCCGTCGCCGCGCGCTCGGCCGGCGCCTACCAGATCATGCTCGGCAACGACAAGGATTTCCTCTGCACGCGCGCCTCCTACAAGCTGGATTTGCGCGGCCCGAGCGTGAGCATCCAGACGGCGTGCTCGACCTCCCTCGTCGCCGTCGTCACGGCCTGCCGGGCGCTTGCACGCGGCGAGTGCGACATGGCCCTCGCCGGCGGCGTCGCCATCGCCTTCCCGGAGCGCTGCGGCTACCGCTACGAGGTCGGCATGATCCTGTCGCCCGACGGTCACTGCCGTCCCTTCGATGCGGAGGCTGCCGGCATCCGCCCGGGCGCCGGGGCGGGCGTGGTCGTTCTGAAGCGCCTTGCGGATGCCATCGCCGACAGGGACACCATCCACGCCGTCATCCGCGGCGCCGCGGTCAACAACGACGGAGCGGGCAAGGCGGGCTACACCGCGCCCAGCATCGACGGCCAGGTCGAGGTCATCGCGACCGCGCAGGCCCTGGCCGAGGTGGCGCCCCGCTCGATCGCCTATGTCGAGGCGCACGGCACCGGCACGCCGCTCGGCGATCCCATCGAGTTCGCTGCCCTCTCCACCGTGTTCCGATCCGGCACCGACGACGTCGGCTTCTGCCGGCTCGGATCCCTCAAGGCCAACATCGGCCATCTCGACACGGCCGCCGGCATCGCCGGCTTCATCAAGACGGTCCTCGTCCTGCAGCACCGCGAGTTCCCGCCGCTGGTGAATTTCCGTGCGCCCAATCCGCAGCTCGAGCTCGAGACAAGCCCCTTCGCAATCGCGACCGGAGCGAGCCCCTGGCCCGAGGGCGCGACGCCGCGGCGGGCCGGCGTGAGCTCGTTCGGCATCGGCGGCACCAACGCCCACGTGGTGCTGGAGGAAGCGCCCAGAGCGCCCGCGCGGGCCGGCGCGCCCGCGCCGCACCTCCTCGTGCTCTCCGCCCGCACGCAAACCGCGCTGGACCAGGCCAAGGCGCGCCTTGCCGCCCATCTCGCCGGCTCGCCCGGCATCGATCTGCAGGACGTGGCCTGGACGCTGCAGGTCGGACGCCGCCACTTCCAGCATCGCGCGGCCCTGGTCGCCGATGGCGCCGAGACGGCGGCGCAGGTGCTTGGCGGCGCCGGACGCCCCGGCGTCTTCGACGGCGCGCACGAGGGCGGCGAGCGGCCGGTGGTCTTCATGTTCTCGGGCCAGGGCAGCCAGCACGTGGGGATGGGCGCCGGCCTCTATGCCGGCGAGCCCGTCTACCGCGAGGCGGTGGACGCCTGCGCGCGCCTGCTCGAGCCGCACCTGGGCCTCGACATTCGTGCCGTGATCGACGGCGCAGGAGCCGACATCAACGAGACGCGGCTTGCCCAGCCGGCGCTGTTCGTCTGCGAGTATGCGCTCGCCAGGCTGTGGATGAGCTGGGGCGTCAAGCCGGCGGCGATGATCGGCCACAGCATCGGCGAGTACGTGGCCGCGCACCTTGCCGGCGTGCTGACGCTCGAGGACGCGCTGGCCCTCGTCGCCGCGCGCGGCCGGATCATGCAGGCGATGGCGCCCGGCGCCATGGCCGCCGTGCACGCGGCCCGCGCCACGGTGGAGCCCCTGATCCGTGGCCTCGCCGAGATCGCGGCCGTTAACGCGCCGGCCCTGTGCGCCATCGCCGGGCCCAAGGCGAGCCTCGCCGAGGCGTTGCAGCGCCTGAGGCAGGCAGGCGTCGAGGCCGCCGAGCTCAAGACATCGCACGCCTTCCATTCATCCATGATGGAGCCGGCGTTGCCGGAGTTCCGCAAGCTCTTGGAAGGCATCCGGCTGTCCGAGCCGGCCATGGCCTACGTCTCCAATGTCACGGGCACCTGGATCAAGCCTGCCGAGGCGACCTCGCCCGACTACTGGTGCCGCCACCTTCGCGGCACCGTCGAGTTCGCCAGGGGCCTTGCGACGGTGGCCGCCGATCCGTCGGTCGTCCTGCTCGAGGTCGGCCCCGCAGTGGCGCTGTCCGCCATCGCCCGCATGGGTCTGCCCAAGGCGCGGGCCGCGTCCGCCCTGTCGAGCCTGCCGCGCGCGGGACGGGACGGCGCCGATCGCGCGAGCCTGCTCGAGGCGGCCGGCCGGCTATGGGTCGCGGGCGTCGCCATCGATTGGCCGGCCATGCATGCCGGCGCCGAGCCGCGGCGCATCCCGCTGCCGACCTATCCCTTCGAGCGCCAACGCCTCCTCATCGAGCGTCCGGCGCCTGCCGGCAAGGCGGAGCCCGTCCCGGCTCGTGCCGCCAAGACCGTCGACGACTTCTTCTACGCGCCGGCCTGGAGCCTGGACGCCTCGTCCGCATCCGGCACAACGGCCTCGCCCGCGGGCACCTGGCTCGTCCTCTGCGATCGCGAGGAGAGGGGCATTGCCGACGCGCTCGCGCGCGATCTTGGCGCTGCCGGTGCCGAGGCGATCGTGGTGGAGTGGGTCTCGCCGCTCGCCCCGGACAGCCTGCCGGCGCCTCGCAATGGCGCCGCCCCTGTCGCCGGCGCGATCGTGCTGCCGGGGCGCCAGGCGGCCGAGGCCGGCGAGGCGCTGCTTGGCGACCTGATCCGGCTGTGCGAGGCGCTGGACCGCGACCGGGTGAGCGGTCAGATCCGGCTCGTCCTCGCCACCAGCAGCGCTGCAAGCGTGCTCGGCGAGACGATTGCCGATCATCGCGCCGCCCTTGCGCTGGGCGGCGTGCTCGTCCTGCCCACGGAGTTTCCGGGCCTCGGCATGCGCCAGGTGGACTTCGATCGCGCCGCTGCGGGCGACCCCTCGCAGATCGCGCAGTGCCTGTTGCGCGAAGCCTGTGCCGATGATGCCGAAGCCATCGTGGCCTATCGCGCGGGGCATCGCTTCGTGCGCCGCTACGAGAAGGCGAAGGTCCCAGCGGTCGAGGTGCCGCAACTGCCGCTCAGGCAGCGCGGGGTCTACCTCATCACCGGCGGCACCGGCGGCATGGGCCTGGCGATCGCGCGCTGGCTTGCCGCCACCGTTTCGGCGCGGCTGCTGCTGCTGGCGCGAACCCCGCTGCCGCCACGCCCCGAGTGGGACGGTTGGATCGCATCCCACGGCGCGGCGGATCGCGCCTCGCGCATCATGCTGGCCGTCCGCGAGATCGAGGCTAGCGGCGGCGAGGTGCGCCTGGCAGCGGCCGATGCGGCGGACCCGGCCGGTGTGCACGAGGCGGTCGGGCAGGCTCGCAGCGCCTGGGGCGCCTTTGACGGCGTCGTGCATGCGGCGGGCATTGCCGGCAACGGCAGACTGTCGGTGCTGAAGCGGCCGGAGGACATCCGGGCCGTCCTCGCGCCCAAGGTCGATGGCCTGGAGCTGCTGATCGATATCCTGGGGGCCGACGCGCTCGATTTCGTCGCTCTCATGAGCTCGGTCAACGCGGTCGCCGGCGCGCCGGGCACGATCGACTACACGGCCGCCAATGCCGTTCTGGACGCGTTCGTCGACAGTGCGCGGCGCCCTGCGGGCTGGAAGCGCGTCGTGGCCTTCGACTGGGGCGCCTGGCGCGACGTCGGCATGGCCGCCAATCTGGCGGTCGAGCCCGCGCAGCGCGCGGCCTGGCGGGCCTATGTGGACGCCGCCATCCGCACCGATGATGGCATCGCATGCTTTGCCCGGGTGCTGGGCTCCGCTCGCAAGCGCGTGGTGGTGACGCCGTTCGAGCCGGCCGCGAGGGCGGAGGTAGCGGCGGCCGCGTCTGGCCCCCGGCCGGACGTGCCGGCTCCTCCGGCGGACCGTGTCGTCCCGGCGCGATCCTCGAGCCTTCCCCCCGTGGAGCTGTCGACCGAGACCGAGCGCGCGCTGGCCGCCATCTGGACGGAGCTTCTCGGCGTCGAGCGCATCGCCGCCGACGACAATTTCTTCGAGCTCGGCGGCCACTCCCTGATGGCGACGCGCGCCCTGGTCCGCATCAAGGAGCGCTTCGGCGCCAGCCTAGTCCTGCGGGACGTTTTCGATGCCCCGACGCTGGCGGCGTTGGCGGCACGCATTGCGCATGCCGTGCCGCCGTCGGCCGCCGCGCCGGCTGCCCTGGATGACGATCGCGAGGAGCTGGTCTTTTGAGCGCGACGGACCTCAGGAGCAAGCTGACCGCGCTTGGCATCGAGCTCGCTGCCGAGGCGGGCCAGCTGCGCGTGCGTGCCCGCCCCGGCGTGCTCACGCCCGAGCTGCAGGCCGAGATCGCCCGCTCGAAGGCGGCCCTCCTGGCGCTGCTCGCGACCGAGACGGGCGCCCCGGGCGCCGCCCCGCCCGCCCTCGCGCGCGTGCCCCGCGACGGCGCGCTGCCCCTGTCCTTCTTCCAGGAGCGCGTGTGGGTCATCCAGCGCCTCGATCCCGACAGCGCCGCCTTCAACATGGTGCTCATGTGGCCCTCCGAGCGTCCGACGACGTCGCAGCAGCGCGCCGCGCGCCTTCGCACGATCGTGTCGAGGCACGAGGTGCTGCGCTGCCTCATCGACGGCGAAGGCGAGACGCCGCTCGCGCATCCCCTTCGGCCGGACGCCGTCGCCATCGATGTGATCGACCTGTCGCAACTCTCGCAGGACGATCAGCTCGCACGCCTGGCCGCCGACCGGTCGACTGCGGCGCGCCGGCCCTTCAACCTCGCGGCCGAGCCGCCGGCGCGCTTTGCCGTGTACGACATCGGGCAGGGCCGCGTCGTCACCCTGATCGCCGCGCACCACATCGCCATCGATGCGTGGTCGGCAACGCTGCTGCGGCGCGAGATCGAGGCCGAGGCTCTCGGCGATGCCCCCGCAGGCGCGCTCCAGTATGCCGATTTCGCAGCCTGGCAGCGCCGCCTGCACGAGACCACGGACCTGACCGCGAGCCTCGATTGGTGGGCAAGGCGCCTGGCAGGCAGTCCGCAGCTCAGCGCTTTTCCGGCCGACCGCACGCCGGCCGCGCAGGGGACTGGCGCCGTGCTCGCCTTCTCGTGGGACAGGCAGCTCGCCGACGGCATCCGCGCGCTCGCCCGCGCACAGGGCGCCACGCTCTACATGGCGCTCGTGGCCGCCTGTGCGGCGGTGCTCGGGCGGCACGCGCACCAGGACGACATCGTGCTCGGCAGCCCGACCGGCATCCGGGAGCTGTACGAGCTCGAGACCGTGGTCGGCCCGTTCGTGAACCTGCTGGTGCTGCGCCTCGATCTCTCCGACGATCCGCCCTTCACGGAGCTTCTCGCGCGCGCCCGGGCCGCCGTGCTCGACGCGCACGAGCATCGCCACACGCCGTTCGAGAAGCTGGTGGAGCGGCTGCAGCCCGCGCGCAGCCTCAACCGCTCGCCCATTTTCCAGACCGCCGTCGTCCTGCACAACGCGGAGCAGGATCGCGACCTCGAGATCCTCGGCGGCGGCGCCATTCACGACATGACCTGGTTCGTGCGCGAGACCGGGGACGGCATCGGCGGCTCGCTGGAGTACCGCTCCGACATCTACGCGGCGCAGACCATGGCGCGGATCCTGCGCCACCTGGAGACGTTCCTGCGGTCGGCCGTCGCGGCTCCGGGCCGTCCCGTCAGCGCGCTCGCGTTGGTCTCGCCCCAGGAGCGCGGCGCACTCGTCTCGATGGGCCAGTCGCAGCCGACACCGGTGGACCTGACACCGTTCCCGAGGCAGTTCGAGCGCCAGGTCGCAAGCGCGCCGTCGCGCGTCGCCGTGACCTTCGGCGAGGCGTCCCTCACCTATGACGCGCTCAACCGGCGTGCCAATCGCATTGCGCGGCACCTGATGTCGCTCGGCGCCGGCAAGGGCGCCTGCGTCGGGGTATGCCAGGAGCGCGGGCTCGATCTTCTCGCGACCCTGATCGCCATCCAGAAGTGCGGCGCCGCCTATCTGCCGGTCGATCCGCGGCATCCGGCCGAGCGGCGCGCCTACATGCTGCAGGATTCCGGCTGCGCGCTGCTCGTGGTCGACGCCGCGACCGCCGACGTCGGGGGCGAGGCGGACGGCATTCGTCTGCTCGACGTCGAGGCGGACGCCGGCACCATCGCCGGCCTCGACGACGGCGACCTGCCGGTCGCCCCGCAGGCCGCCGACCCGGTCTATCTGATCTACACCTCCGGCTCGACCGGCAAGCCCAAGGGCGTCGCCGTCTCGCACGGCAATCTCGCCAATTTCCTGGGCTCCATGCGCCGGGAGCCGGGCCTGTCGTCGGACGATATCCTTGCCGCCGTCACCACCATCTCGTTCGATATCGCGGGGCTTGAGCTCTATCTTCCGCTGCTGGTCGGCGCGCGCATCGAGCTCGTCGACCAGGAGACGGCGACGGACGGCGAGTTCCTCAAGGCGCGGCTCGCCCACAGTGGCGCCACCCTCATGCAGGCGACGCCGGCGACCTGGCGCCAGCTCGTCGAGGCCGACTGGACGGGTGGCGCCGGCTTCCGCGCGCTGTGCGGGGGCGAGGGCCTTCCGCGCGATCTGGCCGACCAGCTGCTGAAGCGGGTCGGGGCCTTGTGGAACCTCTACGGGCCGACCGAGACGACGGTCTGGTCGACCCTCGAGCGCATCACGAGGGACAGCGATCCCATCGGCATCGGCCGGCCTATCGCCAACACCGACATTTACATTCTCGATCGCCATGGCGAGCCCGTGCCGGTCGGCGTGCCCGGCGAGATCTTCATCGGCGGTGCCGGCGTCGCCATCGGCTACCACGCGCGGCCCGAGCTCACCGCCCAGCGCTTCGTGGCCGACCGTTTCTCCGGCCGGTCCGGCGCCCGGCTCTATGCGACGGGCGATCTCGGCCGATGCGCCTCGGACGGCCGCTATCTCCACCTCGGCCGGCTCGATGCCCAGGTCAAGGTTCGCGGCATGCGCATCGAGCTCGGCGAGATCGAGACGGCCCTTGCCGCCATTGCCGAGGTCCAGAGCGGCATCGTCGTTGCCCGCGAGCCCTCGCCCGGGGAAGGCCGCCTGGTCGCCTATGTGGTCTACCGGCCGGGCCAGGACCTGACCGTGAGCGAGGTGCGCCGGCACCTGCGCAAGACCTTGCCCGACTACATGATTCCCTCCGTGGTGGTCGCCCTCGACGCGGTGCCGCTCACGCCCAACGGCAAGGTCGATCGCACGAGCCTGCCGGATCCGTTCAAGTCGTCCGGCAGGGCCGCGGGCGCTGAGCCGCCGGCTCCCGGTGTCGAGCAGCAGATGGCGGAGATCTGGCGCGAGTTCCTCAAGGTCGAGAGCATCGGTGCCGAGGACAACTTCTTCGAGCTGGGCGGCCAGTCGCTGCTATCTTTGCGCGTGGCGGCCGCCGTGGAGCGCAGGTTGGGCCGGCGCATGGACCCGCGCGCTCTGTTCTTCCAGACGCTGCGTCAGGTTTCTGCTCAAATCGCGAACGCGCCTCTGTCCACGCGACGGAGCAGCCCATGACGCCGCTCTACTTCGGAACTGGTAAACGGCGGCTGTTCGGCGTGCTCGATCCGGCGCAGGCGAGGTCCGGCAAATCGCAGGCGGCCGTGATTTGTTATCCCTGGGGATCCGAGTATATATTCGCGCACCGCGCCCTTCGACACTTGGCACGCCAGTTGGCCGCGCGCGGCTTCAACGTCCTGCGATTCGACTACTACGGGACGGGTGATTCGGCGGGCGAGGAGAGCGAGGTGCGGCTTGCCGGCTGGCGCGAGGACATTGCTGCAGCGATTGAGGAATTGAAGGAGACTTGCGACGCCAGGGCGGTCACCCTGATCGGCCTTCGTCTCGGCGCCTCGCTCGCGGCGGAGGTCGCCGCCCTCGGCCGCAAGGACGTGACTGCTCTGGTGCTGTGGGACCCCGCTGTCTCGGGGAGCGAGCACCTCGATATGCTTGGGGCCGAATGGACAGAGATGGCGCATCGACATCGCACGCATTTGGGAGATGAGAGCGAGAGCCGGCGCGGCGGCCGCTACGGGCTGCCGATCTCGGACGAGTTGGCATTCGAGATCAGCGCGATCGACCTGGCCGGCATCGCAGGCAAGATGCCCGCAAGGACGCTGTGCTTGGCGACGGAGCGCCTGCAATCCCACGACGCCTGGAGGCGGGAGCTCGAGGCGCGCCCGCAGGGACCGATAGCGCTCGAGGAGATTTCCGATATCCGGCCCTGGGTCGAGCCCGACCCTGCGAGCGTCGGCACGCTGCCGCTGGCGGTGGTCGGCCGCATCATCTCGTGGCTAGCGCCATGACGCCCATCCGGGAGAACGTCTATGCCGTGGGCGCGGGCAACTCCCTCGTCGCCGCCGTGGCCGAGCCGGCGCGCAAGGCCGGTGCGGGCGAGGCGCCCGCGATCGTCATTCTCAACACCGGCATCGTCCATCGCGTCGGCCATCAGCGCAAGTTCGTCGTGCTCGCCCGCTTGCTTGCCGCGCGCGGGCTGACCGTCGTCCGCTTCGACTTCGCCGGCATCGGCGACAGTGATGCGCGCCAGGACGACCTGCCTCCGCTCGAGGGGTGCCTGGACGATATCCGCGTCGTCCTCGACTGGCTCGAGACGACGCGTGGGCTGCGCCGCTTCGTGCTCCTCGGGCTGTGCTCCGGCGCCGATCACGCGATCATCTATGCGGGCGGCGATCCGCGCGTCGTCGGGGCCGTCCTGCTCGATCCGATGATCCCTTCGACGTCGCGCTATCTGTTGCACTATTTCGCGCGCCGCCTGGTGCGGCCAAGCAGCTGGCTCAACTTTGTCACGGGGCACGGCCGCCTCTACGCGTTGATCAGGAAGCGCCTGATGAAGACCAAGGGTGGCGAGGATCTGGATGCCCCCATGGCCGACGACGAGCGCGTGCGCGAGTTCCTCAACGGCGTCTATGCCCGCGCCGTCGACAACAACGTGCAGCTGCTGGCCGTGCTGACCGGGGCGACCGACGGCCGCCAGTCCTATCGCGAGCAGATCCTCGACGCGTTTCCGGAGCTGCCGCTCGGCCCCTTGCTTCGCGCCGAGTTCCTGCGCGACTGCGACCACCTGTTCCTGTTCGAGTGCGATCGCGAGCGCCTGAACGCCATCGTCGTCGACTGGATCGAGACAACCAGCTTTCGCGACGCGGAGGATGGACTGGGCAAGCCCGTTCCGTCGCAGGCGGCAACGTTCGTCAAGAGCATGGCAGGTACCATCGCCATGTTCGGCGGGCAGGTGATCTGATCGATCCGATGAACCGACCGGCCCAACCTGCCCGCCGCCCTCACCGCAATGGCGCCAGCCGACGAGCGCCCGGGCAGATCGCGGTCGCGCATCGTCCCGTAGCGCACCGTGCGGCCTGCGCGAAGGATCACGGGAAGGGAGCCTCCGGGTCCGCCCTGCACATCTCGGTCTGCCGCATCCAATGGCTCGGCTCGGGCAGGACGTGGGGCCCTGCCCACGCCGCGTCGCGCCGGGCCGGCCCGCTGCGCCTCGACGCCCACCACGTCGATGTCTTCGTCTGCCGCCTCGACGCGCGCCCGGGCCAGCGGCTCGACGCCTGCCTGCCTGTGCTGAGCCGTGCCGAGCGGGCGCGCGCACGCGGCTTCCGCAGCCCCCAGGCGGGGCTGCAGTTCGTCGCGGGGCGCTTCCTTGCGCGCAGCTCGCTCTCCCTCTACCGCAGCGTGCCTCCCCGGGCCTGGCGCTTCAAGCTCAACGACCATGGCCGGCCTGAGGTCGACTGGCCGCGCGCCGGCCACGGGCTCTCGTTCAACATCTCCCATACCAACGGGCTGGCGGCGGTTGCCGTGACCTCCGGCTGCGAGATCGGGCTCGATGTGGAGCGCATCGACCGGTGCGTCGATTTTGCGGGGGTGGCGGCATCCGTGTTCACGCCGCGCGAGACCGATGACGTCCTGCTTCGCGAGCCGGACGGTGTCGCCGAGCGGTTCTTCGATCTGTGGACGCTGAAGGAGGCCTACATCAAGGCGCGCGGCTTGGGCTTCAGCCTCTCGCCGGCGTCTTTCGAGGTGCCGCGCGGCGATGCCGGCATTGCGCTCCGGTGCATGCCCGAGTGCGACCCTTCGCCCGGCCGCTGGCAGTTCCACCTGTCGACGCACGACGGCGTGCGCATGGCCGTCGCCGTCGGCAGCCGCTCGGTGAGATGCATCCGGCTGTTTGAATGCGCGCCGCCGGGGCGTGCCCGGTCTTTCTTCCTTCGGGAGCTCTCGCCATGACCGAGCGGCGCCAGGTGCTGCAGGACGCGCTGGCCGCGATCGATCGCCTCGAGGGTCGCCTCGCGGCGGAGCAGCAGCGCCGCCACGAGCCGCTCGCGATCGTCGGCGCCGGCTGCCGCTACCCCGGTGGCATCCTGGATATCGAGGGCCTGTGGCGCACGGTGCGCGACGGCGTCGATGCGGTCACGGAGGTGCCTCCCGACCGCTGGGACATCGACGCCTACTACAGCCCCGACCCGCAGGCATCCGGCCGCATGGTGACGCGCCGCGGCGGCTTCCTGTCCGGCATCGACCGTTTCGACGCGGCGCTGTTCGGCATCTCGCCGCGCGAGGCGACGTCTCTCGATCCCCAGCACCGGCTCCTGCTCGAGACCTCGCTGGAGGCCCTGGAGAATGCGGGCGTTGCGGCCGACAGGCTGGCGGGCAGCAGCACGGGCGTCTTCGTCGGCATCACCACCAACGACTACTTCCACTACATGCACGGCATCGGCGCCGACATGACGGAGATCTACACCGGCACCGGCACCGCGCTCAACGCCGCCTCGGGCCGCATCTCGTTCACCTGGGGGCTGCAGGGCCCGTGCGTCTCCGTGGACACGGCCTGCTCCTCCTCCCTCGTCGCGATCCATCTCGCCTGCCAGAGCCTGCGCGCCGGCGACAGCGACCTGGCACTTGCCGGTGGCGTCAACGTCGTCCTCCTGCCCGATCCCATGGTGCTGTTCTCGAAATGGGGCATGATGGCGCCCGACGGGCGCTGCAAGACCTTCGATGCCGCCGCCGACGGCTTCGTCCGGGCCGAAGGCTGCGCGATGATCGCGCTGAAGCGCCTCTCCGACGCCCAGGCCGCGGGCGACGAGATCCTGGCCGTCATCCGCGGCTCGGCGGTGAACTCCGACGGCCGCTCGAGCGGCCTCACAGTTCCCAACGGCCCGGCGCAACAAGCCGTGGTCCGCAAGGCGCTGGAGAACGCGCAACTGGGACCCGACGCGCTGGACTATATCGAGGCCCACGGCACCGGCACGCCGCTGGGCGACCCCATCGAGGTCGAGGCGCTCGGCGCGGTGATGAACGGCGGCCCGCGCCGGCAGAGGCCGCTGCTGATCGGCTCGATCAAGACCAACATCGGCCACACCGAGGCGGCCTCCGGCGTCGCCGGCCTGCTCAAGGTCGTGCAGGCGCTGCGGCATGAGGCGATCCCGCCGCATCGCAATTTCAAGACGCCGAACGACCGCATCCCCTGGGGCGACCTTCCCATCGCCGTCCCCACCGCCCTGACGCCGTGGCCGCGAGGCGAGCGGCCGCGCCGCGCCGGCGTCAGCGCCTTCGGCTTCAGCGGCACCAACGCGCACGTCATCCTGGAGGAGGCGCCGCCTGCGCCCCCCGCCGCGGCCGACACCGGCGCGCCGGTCCTGGTTCCCCTGTCGGCGCGCAGCGATGCGGCGCTGTGCGAGCTGGCGGAGAGCACGGCAGCCTTCCTGGCCGCGCGCCCCGAGCTGAGCCTTGCCGGCATCGCCCGCACCGCGGCCGCCGGCCGTGCGCTGCATCCCTATCGCGCTGCCTTCGTGGCGGCCTCGCGCGCAGAGCTCGAGACGGAGCTTCGTGCCTTCGCCGCCGGCCAGCCGTCGGCCTGGACGTCGCGCCACGTGGTGCGGCCCGGCGAGCGCCCGCGCATCGCCTTCCTCTTCACCGGGCAGGGATCGCAGTACGCCGGCATGGGCCGCGGCCTCTATGCCTCCGAGCCCGTGTTCCGCGCGGCGCTCGACCGTTGCGCCGGGATCCTGGCGAGCCGGCTGCCGCGACCGCTGCTCGAGGTGATGTTCGCCGAAGGCGTCGGGGCGCGGCTGACCGAGACGGGCTATGCGCAGCCCGCGCTTTTCTCCCTGCAGTACGCGCTGTGCGAGCTCTGGCGCAGCTGGGGCATCGTGCCGTCGTTCGTGATGGGCCATAGCGTGGGCGAGTTCGCCGCAGCCTGCGTCGCTGGCGCCATCGGGCTCGAGGACGGTCTGGCGCTCATCGCCGAGCGCGGCCGGCTGATGCAGGCGCTGCCGTCAGGCGGCGGCATGGCCGCCGTGTTCGCCGGCGAGGCACGGCTGGCCGGCGTGCTCGCCGCCTTTCGCGACCGCGTCTCCGTCGCGGCCGTGAACGCGCCGGAGGAGACGGTGATCTCCGGCGACGCCGACGCGCTTGCCGACGTGCTCCGGCGGCTCGAGGCGGAGGGCATCAAGGGCCGCGCGCTCGAGGTGTCGCACGCCTTCCACTCGCATCGCCTCGATCCCATGCTCGACGGGCTCGAGCGGTTCGCCGCGGGCCTCGGGTTTGCGCCTCCGCGCATTCCCGTCGTGGCCAATGTCAGCGGCCGGCTGCTGGCGCCGGGCGTGGCGCCGGATGCTGCCTACGTCCGCCGTCATGCCCGCGAGCCGGTGCGTTTCGCGGATGGGATCGCGGCGCTGAGGGCCGCAGGCGCGACGCTGCTGGTCGAGATCGGCCCGCAGCCGACGCTGCTCGGCCTCGCCGCCAAGGCCGAGCCCGAGGCGCGCTGGACGGCGGTCCCTTCGCTGCGGCGTGGCCGCGACGACCGCAAGGAGATCTGCGCCGCCCTGGGTGCGCTGCATGTCCGCGGCGCGGGGCTCGACTGGAGTGCGGTGCAGGCGGCGCTGCCGCCCGGTCGTGCGCCGCTCCCCACCTATCCGTTCCAGCGCGAGCGCTACTGGGCACAAGGCGGCAGCGGTCCGCGCACTCTCGTGCCGCAGAGCCGCGGCGGGCACCCTCTGCTTGGGACGCGGCAGCATGTGCCGGGGCCGGGTGCGCAGTTTCTCGCCGAGATCCGCCGCGACGACCCGCCGTTCCTGGCAGACCATGTGGTGTTCGGCACCGTGCTGCTGCCGGGCACGGCCTATATCGAGGCGGCACTCGCGGCCGCGCGCACGTTGGCAGGCGGCCATCTCGAGCTCGAGCATGTGGCGATCGAGGCCCCTCTTGCCCTCGCGGCCGATGCGAGCGAGCTCCTGCACCTTTCCGTCGAGCCGTGGCAGCGGGGCCGGGCGTCGTTTCTCGTCCAGAGCGCGCCCAAGGGCGCAGCGTTCGATCGGCCCTGGAGGATCCACGCGCGCGGCGTCCTGCGCAGGCCCGGTGCGGTCGCCGCAGCGCCGGCCGCGGGACCCGGCACCGTGGCGGCCGCACGCGCCGAGTGCACCGTGCCGGTCGACGTCGAGGCCTACTACGCGCGTCTCGCGCACGCCGGCCTTGCCTATGGGCCCGCGTTCCGCGGCATTCGCACTCTTGCCGTCGGCGACGGCGTGGCCGTCGGCACGCTGGAGGGGCCGGCGGCTCCGGGCGGGCAGGAGACGCCCTGGATCCTCCATCCCGCCATGCTCGATGCAGCCTTTCATCTTCTCGGCCTGGCGCTCGCCGCCACGCGACCCGATGCGCCGGACCGCGTCTATCTTCCCGTCGGCATGGAGGGGCTGTGCGTGCGGCCGGCAGGGGCACCGTTGCGCGTCGAGGCCCTGGCGCGGCTGCGCCCTGCGCCCGCCGACGCTGCGCTGTTCCTGGCCGACCTGCGCCTGGAGGACGAGGCCGGCGCCGAGGTCGCCACGATCACCGGGCTGCAGCTGCGCCCCGTCGAGATGCATGCGCTCGAGCGCGCGCTGTCCTTCCCGGGCGTTTCGACCCGGTCCTATGCCGTGGATTGGCAGCCCGTTGCGCGCCCGTCCGCGTCGCATGCGTTCGCCGCCGAGGGCCGCATCGTTCTGGTCGGCGGCGGCGATGGGCTTGCCGAGACCCTGGCCGGCGCGCTCGGCGACGCCGGCGCCGTCTGCCGCTCCCTTTCCGTCTCTGCACTGGCATCGCTCTCCGAGCCCGACCTCGCCCTGCTCCTGCGGGGCGAGGGCGACACGCCGCTCGCCTGGGTCGTCGATTGCGGCGCCCTCGATCAGGCTGCGGCGTCGGGGCTCGAGGCGGCTGCGCGCGCCAACTACCTCCGCCTCCTGCGGCTTGCCCGCGCCGTCGCCGAGGTGGCTCCCCGCGCCGGCCTCTGCCTCCTGACCCGGGGTGCGCAGGCCGCGGCACCGGGCGAGACCCCCGCGCTCGCGCAGGCGCCGCTCCTGGGCCTGGCCCGTGCCGTGGCGGCCGAGCGGGGCGGCGAAGCCCCGGCATTCCGCATCGATCTCGATCCGAGGTCCCCGCCCGACGTCCGCCTCCTTGCGCAGGCGCTCACCGAGTTGTCGCGCACCGAGCCCGAGCTCGCCGTGCGCAGCGGCGAGCTGCTCGCCCCCCGCCTTGCCGGCACCGACGAGACCGCCTCGGCGCTGCCGCCCGGCACGCGCGAGGTCCTGCGCTTTGCCGGCCGCGGCGATCTGGGCGCGCTGCGCGTCGTGCGCGAGGCCCGCCGGCCTCCGGGCCCCGGCGAGGTCGAGATCGCGGTCAAGGCCGCGGGTATCAATTTCCGCGACGTGCTCAACACGCTGGGCATGGTCCCCGGCGCCCGTGCCGAGCTCGGTGCGGAGTGCAGCGGTATCATTCTCGCCGTCGGATCCGGGGTCGGCGGGCTTGCGCCGGGTGACGAGGTCGTGGCGCTGGCGGAGGATTCGCTCGCCACCCACGTCACCGCACCCGCCGGCATGGTGCTTCGCAAGCCCGCGGGCGTCTCCTTTGCCGAGGCGGTCACCGTCCCCAACGCCTTCCTGACGGCGGCCGTGTCTCTGATCGCCGTTGCAGGGCTCCGCGCCGGCCAGCGCGTGCTCGTGCACGCGGCCGCCGGCGGCGTCGGCCTTGCCGCGCTCAGGTTGGCGCGGCGCCTGGGCGCCGAGGTCATCGCCACGGCGGGCTCGCCCGAGAAGCGCGCGCTGGTCCTGGCCGAGGGGGCGGCGCACGCCTTCGACTCGCGCTCAGCCTCCTTCGCCGACGACGTGCTTCGCGTCACCGGCGGCACCGGCGTCGACTGCGTGCTCAACGCCCTGGCCGGCGATCTGATCGCGGCCGGCATGCGGGTCGTCCGTCCCGGCGGCTGCTTCGTCGAGATCGGCAAGCAGGGCATCTGGAGCCAGGCTGAGGCGGCCGCGCGCGCCCCTGGCGTGCGCTATGTCGTGGTCGATGTCGGCCAGGACATCGCGCGCGATCCGGCCCCCGTGCGCGCCATGTTCGAGGACCTGCTCGCCGATCTCGCCTCCGGCTCCTTGCGACCGCTGCCGCTGCGGGCCTATCCGCTGCGCGACGCGCAGGCAGCCTTCCGCACCATGGCCGCCGGCCGCCACGTCGGCAAGCTGGTGCTGGTGCCACCCGGCGCCTCCGACGTCGAGGTGCGCGGCGACGGCACCTATCTCGTCACCGGCGGCCTCGGCGGCATCGGGCTGGCGACCGCCGAATGGCTGGCGCAGCGCGGCGCGGGGCATCTCGTTCTCCTGGGCCGGCGCGGTCCCGACGAGTCCAGCCGCGAGGCGCTCGAGCGGATGCGCGCTGCGGGCGCCAAGGTCACCGCGCTCGCCTGCGACGTCGCCGATGCCGGCGCGGTCGAGACCCTCTGGCGCGAGACGCTCGCCGGTGGTCCGCCGCTGCGCGGCATCGTCCATTCCGCCGGCACGCTCGCGGACGCGGTGCTGGCCGAGCAGGATGCCGAGCGCTTCGACCGGGTGGCGGCGAGCAAGGTCGCAGGCGCGCTGAACCTCCACGCCGCCTCGGCCAAGGACCCGCTCGACTTCTTCGCGCTCTACTCGTCCACGTCGGCCCTGTTCGGCTCGCCGGGCCAGGCCAACTACGCGGCCGCCAACGCATTCCTGGACGGCTTGGCCGCCCACCGGCGCGCCCTCGGCCTGCCGGCCACCAGCATCGGATGGGGAGCCTGGGGCGAGGTCGGCATGGCCGCCAGGCTCTCGGAGGCCCAACGCACCCGCTGGGCCAGCGCCGGCATCGGCCTGCTGGAGCCGGCCGAGGCCTTTCCGCGGCTCGGGCACGCGCTTGCCGGCGAGCCGGCGCACGTCGCCGTCATGGCGATGGACCCGGAGCGGTTCCTGCGCGAGGCGGGACCGGCAGCCCGTGCCCTGCTTGCCGATGCCGCGCCGCCGCCTGCTGCACCGGCCGCAGCCACCGGCGAGGCGAGGCCGCTTGCGGCCCTGCGCGCGGCCGCCACGCCCGAGGCGCGCCGCGATCTTCTCCTCGGCTACGTGCGCCGGCAGCTGGCGCACGTCCTCGGCATCAACGAGGCCGCCCTCGATGTCGACATGCCGCTCTCGGACCTCGGCCTCGATTCGCTGATGGCGGTGCAGCTTCGCAATCGCATCGAGGCGGATCTGCCGTTGAAGATCCCTCTGGCGAAGCTGCTGGGCGGTCCCTCGGCGGCCGAGTTGGCGGCGGGCATCGACGGCGAGCTTGGTGCCGCCGCCACGGCGCCGGCCGCCGATCGCGAGGAGATCGAGATCTGAAGCGATCCAGCGGCACCGGCCGCGCGTTGCAGGCAGAAGCGCCCCCTTGCCCGCCAGGGCCAAGGCCGAGAACGGGCTTGCCCTGGCCGCCGGTCCGTGTGAGCCAGTGCGGCGAATGCAACGCCCTTCGAGCCCCAAGCCCGCCCGATCCCGAGAACGCCCATGACCACTGAGCTTGCGCCGCCTGCCCAGAGCGCCATGCCCGCCGGACATCCAAGCGTACGGCACGGCCGCGTCGGCGTGCTGCTGCTGAACCTCGGCACGCCCGATGCCACCGACTACTGGTCCATGCGGCGCTACCTCAAGCAGTTCCTCTCCGACCGGCGCGTGATCGAGGTGCCGCGCCTGATCTGGTGGCCGCTGCTCAATCTGGTGATCCTGACGACGCGCCCCGGCCGCAAGGGGAAGGACTACGCCAAGATCTGGAACAACGCCCGTAACGAGGGGCCGCTCAAGACCATCACCCGTTCCCAGGCCGAGAAGCTCGCCGCCGCGCTCGACGACCCGCGCATCGTCGTCGACTGGGCGATGCGCTATGCCAACCCGTCGACCGCAGAACGCATCAAGGCCCTGCAGGCCGAGGGGTGCGAGCGCATCCTGATCGTGCCGCTCTATCCGCAATACGCCGCGGCAACGACCGCCACGGCCTGCGACGATGCCTTCCGCGCCCTGATGCGGATGCGCTGGCAGCCGGCCATCCGCATCGCCCCGCCCTACTACGACGACCCGGCCTACATCGAGGCAATCGCGGCCTCGATCCGCGACGGCCTCGCCCGGCTCGACTTCACGCCCGAGGTGATGGTCGCCTCGTTCCATGGCATGCCGCAGAAGTACCTGGAGGCCGGCGATCCCTACTACTGCCAGTGCCAGAAGACCTCGCGCCTGCTGCGCACGGCGCTTGGCTGGCCCGCCGACACCTGGCTCACCACCTTCCAGTCGCGCTTCGGCAACGATCCGTGGCTGCAGCCCTACACGATCGACGAGGTCGAGCGGCTGGCGAAGAGCGGCGTCAAGCGCCTCGCAATGGTCGCACCGGGCTTCTCGGCCGATTGCCTCGAGACGCTGGAGGAGCTCGACATGGAGAACCGCGGCGTGTTCGAGGCCAACGGCGGCGACAAGTTCGGCTACATTCCCTGCCTCAATGACAGCGCGCGCGGTGTCTCCGTCATCGCGGCCGTGGTGCGCCGCGAGCTGATGGGCTGGGTGTAGCTCAGCGCGTCCAGGCGATGCCGGTCATGGCGTAGTGCCGCATCTCCTCGATCTCGCCGAGGAACGGCCGGATCAGCGCAAAGAACGGCGGGAAGTGGGGCCCGCGCCGGAAGCCCTCCTTGTGCGCCTGCGTCGACGTCCACAGGATGCGCAGGATGTAGACGCCCTGCTCCTCCTCGCACGCCGTCAGCTCGAAGCCCTGGCAGTCCGGCGACGCCTTGAGGTGCTCTCCGGCCGCCGCGTACGCCGCGACGAGGGCTTCGCCCGTGCTCTGCTTCAGGCGATAGCGGATGTATTCGACGATCATGTTGCCTCGGGTGTCTGTGGCCTGCGGACTGAACGGCGTGTCTCACACTCTTGACGGGTGTCAAGGCCGGCGGCGGCCAGGGGCTGTCTTCTCCGCATTGCGGGTGCGTGCGATCCACGGGCGATCGGCGCGCCGCTCGTGATATCGAGGAGAGGTCCATGCCGTCGATTTCGACACGTGACTTGGCCGCCATCACGGCCGGAGGGGGCCTCAGGCCCCGGCGCCGCACCAGCGGCTCCGCGATCAGCATCTTCTCCTCGCTGGCGGTGGCGCTCATCATCGGCGTGTTCTTCATCGGCATGGCGGGATGGCGGCCGGATGAGGCCCGCCAGGAGATCGCCGACTTCACCGTCACCTGGGTCCTTCTCACCTACATCTGGATCCAGATGGGCACGCTGATCCTGGTCGGTGCCGGCAGCAAGAACCAGATGTGGATCGACGCGCTGTCGTCGATCGTGCCGCTGTTCATCGTCCTCTACGTGGTGGTGCAGCACCAGTCGGGCTACGTCGTGCTGTCCTCGTTCCAGGCCAAGGCGGCCTGGGCCACCGCCTACACCATGCTGCTCGACGTGGTCATCGACCTCGGCGTCACGGTGCTGCTGAGCCGCCAGGTCGTGGACGTCGCCGGCGGCGGCGTGGGGTGAGCCCCAGCGATCGCCAGCGGCGCCGCCGTCACTCGACGATGGGGCAGGGGCCGATGCCCTTGGGAACGATGTTCGTGGCGCCGTCATCCTCGGCGGCGCAGCGAGTCCCATATTCCTTCGGCTTCCTGTTCTTGATGCCGCAGTGAACAACCTGCGGGCACGGCCGCCCGATCGACTTCGGAATCGGCAGCGTGCCGCCGACCGGGAGCCGGCACGTGCCGGCATAGCTGACGCTGACGCCGCTGGCATGTGCGATGCACGCATTGGAGTAGGTGTTGCCGTCGCAGCCGCAGACCGGCAGCCTGCCGAAATTGCACAACTGAGGCCGCGGCATGCAGACGCCCGGCTTGCCGAGGCTGCCGCAGGCATTGTCCGCGGCATAGCTGCACCACTCCTTGCCGCCGCAATCAGGGAACGTGCCACCGCCGCAATCGGCGGCAGCAGCGGGCGAGATCAACAGCAGGCTCGCTACTCCGGTAATGGCAAGGCTGCGCAAACGCATGAACAATCTCCTACAAAATAGCAGATCAAGGGCCCATAAAATCCCAGCCCATCGCAATCGTCAAGCCGCTGCGGCCACGTCTCCGCGCGGGCTCGCAAGGGCATCTGCCAGCCAACGGCGAAAGCGGGCGCCGCAGGGCGGCACCCGCTCACGTTCAGGATTGCCGATGTGCGCAGGCCGCGCGCCGCGTCAGCCGATGGTCTCGGCCTTGGCCTCGACCTGCTTCGGGCTCTCGCTCGTGCCGATCGGGATCGTGCGCGGCTTCAGCCGCTCGGGCACGTTGCGCACGAGGTCGATGTGCAGCAGGCCGTCCTTGAGGTCGGCGCCCTTCACCTCCACATGATCGGCGAGCTGGAAGCGCCGCTCGAACGCCCGCGAGGCGATGCCGCGATAGAGGAACTGGCGTTCCTTCGCCTCGGCCTTCTTGTCGCCGCGCACGCTGAGGCTCTGCTCCTTGACGTCGATCTTGATGTCGTCGCTGGCGAAGCCGGCCACCGCCATGGTGATCCGATACTCGTTCTCGCCCAGTCGCTCGATGTTGTAGGGCGGATAGGCCACCGCCTCGCCCTCGAAGCCCGAAACGGAATCGAGCAGGTCGAAGAGCCGGTCGAAGCCGACGGTCGAGCGGTAGAGGGGGGCAAAGTCGATCTGTCTCATCACAAGTCCTCCTGGAAGCGACGTGTGCATTCTGCCTGCCCGGTGCCGGATGCCGGTCACCGGTGAGCTGAGCCCGCCCGCGTGGGCCAGGCAGCGCTGCGGCGCACCCCACCATGGGCATGCGCCAACCGTAGATTTAGGCGTCGCCGCCGGCTCTTCAAGAGGCCTCGCGCGGCCACTGATCGGGAAGGAATGAACGGCTCAGACGACGGTCCGAGGGCCTTGGCGGCCTCGCCATTGCGATGCCAATTCATAGGGTTAGAGATGCGCCCACCGCATGCGCAGACTGCGCCGCGGTTCCGCCGGCTGATGCGGTCGTGCTACAGCAACCGCGTGACCGGCCCGCACGCGAGGGGAGCACTGCATGCCGTTGGCGATGACCTGGAGTGAATGGGCGCGCCAGGACGGCGTCGGCCTTGCCGAGCTGGTCCGCAAGGGTGAGGTCACGCCGCGCGAGCTGGCGGAGCAGGCCGCCGCGGCCATCGCGCTTCTGAACCCGTCCCTTTCCGGCGTCGTCGAGGTGTTCGCCGATGCCGTCGCCGCTCCCGCCACCGACGGCACCGGCTTCGACGGCCCCTTCGCCGGCCTGCCCTTCCTGATGAAGGACCTGGGCCCCACCGTGAAGGGGCGGCTGCAGGAGTTCGGCTCGCTGTTCATGCGCGGCAACCGTCCCGCCGCCGACGCCTATCTGACGGCGCGCATGCGCGCCGCCGGCCTCAATCTGATCGGGCGCACCACCACGCCCGAGTTCGGCGTCTGCAGCTCGGCCGAGAACCCCGCCGTCTACGTCACCCGCAACCCGTGGGACACGCAATTCACCACCTGCGGCTCCTCCGCCGGCGCGGGTGCCATGGTCGCGGCCGGCGCCGTGCCCATGGCCCATTCCACCGACGGCGGCGGCTCCATTCGCATTCCCGCCGGCGCCAACGGCAACATCGGGCTCAAGCCCTCGCGCGGCGTGTTCTCCGTCGCTCCGCAGCTCTCCGACATCTCCTCGCTGGTCTCGAGCCAGGGCTGCCAGTCCCGCTCCGTCCGCGACACGGCCCTGTTCGTGGACGCCTGCCGCGGCGGCGCGCCGGGCGAGTTCATGCCCTACTGGCTGCCGCCCGAGCCCTATGCCGGGCTCGTCGAGCGGGATCCGCCGCGCCTGCGGATCGCCCTCTCCGATCGCTGGGGCGACTACGCCGCCACGCCCGAGATCGCAGCCGAGCTCGCCCGCGCCGGACGCTTCCTGGAAGGTCTCGGCCATCACGTCGACCGGGCCTTGCCCGCCCTCGACTACCAAGCCGCGTTTGCGGCGCAGACGACGTGCTACATCAGCAATTTCGCCTACGTCATCTCGACGCTGATCGCGAGCCGCGGGCTCGACCGGCCGCCGGCCGACCTCATCGAGCCCATCAACGTCAGGATCTGGGAGGTCGGCCGCGATATCTCGTTCCACGAGCGCGCCCGCATGCAGGCCGTGTTCAACGACACCTCGCGCGCCTTCGGCGCCTTCTTCGACGCCTGGGACATCATCCTGACGCCGATCGCGGCGCTGCCGACGCCGAAGGTCGGCACCCGCGAGTATCTGACGATCAGCGACAATCCGAGCGTTCACGACTGGTTCGCCAACCTGTGGCGCAACTACGCCTTCACGCCGCTCGCCAACCTCGCCGGGCTACCGGCCATTTCGCTACCCATGGCGCGGCACGCGAACGGCCTGCCGCTCGGCATCCAGGCCATCGCCGCCCAGGCCAACGACGGTCTCCTGCTGCAGCTCGCCGCCCAGATCGAGCGGGCGCTTGGCGGCCGGTGGAACGGCGGCGGCTCTCCGGCCGTGCATGTCACGCGGGCCTGACCGCGCGTCCGCAGGCACGGCTGCCCGCCGTGCTTGACCGGCATCAATGCAGCGCTTCTCGTGCCGCGCTGTGATGGCACCAGACTGGATGGTCCGGCTACGGCCGGCCGACTCTGGAAGGTGATGTCGTCATGCGCGATGTGAGCCTCCCGTCGCACCCTCGTCCTGTCTGGAGGCGGGGGCTGCTCATGCTTCTCTTCCTGGCCGCATTCGCCATCGCGCACACGTTGTTGAACGTGATCGCGCTCGTGCAGATTGTCTGGCTGCTCGTTTCCGGTGCATCCAACCCCTATATTGCCGGGTTCGGACGATCGCTCGCGCTCTGGCTGGCCGCCGCGGCGGCCTTTCTCAGCTGCGCGGACGAGGCAATGCCCTTCCCGATGCAGAGTTGGCCCGGGTCGGTCTGAGTCGAGACGAGATCACACGCGCACAACCTCGGAGCACACACACATGCGCATCCTCACAAGTTTCTCCACCTGCCTCGCGCTCGGCCTCCTGCTGGGCCAGCCGGCGTATGCTCAGGGCACCATCGAGATCGGCACGCTCACCTGCGTCGGCGGCGAGGGCGTCGGTCTCGTGGTCGGCTCCAAGAAGACCTATCAATGCCGCTTCGCACCCAACGGCGGCGGCCGGCCCGAGGGCTATGAGGCGACCGTCACCAAGATCGGTCTCGACGTCGGTGCGACCGGCAAGTCCACGATGATCTGGACCGTGCTGGCGGCATCCCAGGCCCGTCGCGCCGGCGCCCTTGCCGGCACCTATGCGGGCGCCGCGGCCGACGTGGCCGTTGGTGTCGGCGGCGGTGCCAAGCTGCTCGTCGGCGGCTCCAACAACTCCATCACGCTGCAGCCCTTGAGCGTGCAGGGCCAGACCGGCCTCAACCTCGCCGTCGGCGTGGCGGGCATGACGTTGCGCCGCAAATGACGAGGTGCGCCGCACACGCCGCGCGGCGGCAGGTGCGGCGCCGACGGGCCGGCGTGCCGGCGCACAGTCCTGCGTGGAGTTGCCCCTTCCGGCGCACGCCCGTTCGGAGGCAGCAGCGCCGCAGGGAAAGGAATTGCTAACCAGTGTTGCTCTGCCCACGCGCCGCACACACCTGACCTTAACTGGTGGCCGTGCAGGCTGGTTGCCGCCCGACGCGCGAAGGCGGTCGTCGGCGAGGGCGAGCGGCAGGGTATTGCATGGCAGTGGTGGTCTTAGACGATTGCGCGTTCACGACCGCAATCCTGAAGAGCCTTGCCGGTGCACGCGGCGAGCGCGAGGTGGCGACCTTCACCGAGCCCCGGTCCGCCCTCTCCTACCTGGAGCGCAATCGGGCGCTGCTGATCATCGCCGATTGCTCGATGCCTGAGATGGACGGCCTCGAGTTCACGCGCGCCGTTCGCGAGCAGGAGCTTCACCGTGACACGCCGGTCGTGATGGTGAGCGGCGTGGAGGACCCGGCGATTCCCCGCATGGCCGCCGAGGCAGGCGCCAGCGCCTTCGTCGCCAAGCCCGTCAACATGGCAAGGTTCAAGGCCCTCGTCACCGAGATCATCGAGCGGGGCCGGCGTCCCGCGGCCTGATGGGCCCGCGGCGCTTGCGCAGGCCTCAGCTTGCGCAGGCAGGCTCGGGCTCCGCCACGGCATCGGCGAGCGCGCGCATGATGTCCTCCCGCGAGATGATACCGGCGAGGCGCCCGTCGCGCTCCCGCACCGGGAAGCTGCGCGCCCTGAGGTCGACCATCTGCTGCAGCACGCGCGTCAACGGTGCCTCAGGCTCGACGTCGACGACGGATCTCGTCATCACCTGCCCGACCAGCGTCGACATCAGCTCGTCGTAGTGCGGGACCATCTGCCGGGTTGTGAACGCGAAGGCCTTCAGGAAGTCGAACTTGGTGACGACGCCCACCATCCCGTCGTTCTCGACCACCGGCACAGCATTGAAGTCCCGCGCCGCGAACAGGGCCTCAAGGTCGCGCAGCGTGGCTTGCGGCGAGATCACGACGACGTCCCGCGTCATGTACTGGTCCACACGGCACTCCAGGAAGCGGTACATGCTCATGGCTCGACCTTTGCTATGGCCGCGGCGCAGCGGCCGTCTCTCCAACGCTCGGGCGCCGTTCGATGCCACGCGTATCCCGAATTTCTCTGCCAGCCGCTTTGCGCCGCATCAAACTACCGGGCACGGACAATTGGGCGCACGGGTCGGCCGGGCGATTGCTGCCTGAAGGGTGTGATCGATTAACGAGCACAAGGCAATTTGCTCCTCCAACCGGTTCCATTCACATAAAATGGTCGGGCAGGATGTCGGACCGGCGGCCTGCAGGCGCCGACCACGAAAAGGCAGCAGACCCTGATGCTGAGGCACCTGAAGCGGACTGCCAAGCGGTCTCTCGCTCCGGCCGTGCGCGCCCTGCGCCCGGCCAGCGACGACCTGGCGCCCGCACACTGGGGTCTTGCGGTAACGCCGCAAGGCCATCTCGCCCACGAGGGCGTGAGCCTCGCCGCGCTGCGCGACGCGTGGGGGTCGCCCCTGCATGTCGTTCTGGCCGAGCGGCTGCGCCGGAATGTGGACGAGTTCCTTGCCGTCAACACGGGCGGGCGAAGCCGCGTGGAGGTGTTCTATTCCTACAAGAGCAATCCCGTTCCCGGGGTGCTCCGGTTTCTCCATGGGCTCGGCATCGGCGCCGAGGTCATCTCGGAGTTCGAGCTCTGGCTCGCGCTCGAGCTTGGCGTCCCGCCCGACGCCATCGTCTACAACGGCCCGGCGAAGTCGCCGGCCTCCGTGCGCGACGCCATCGCCCGCGACATTCTCCTGCTGAACGTGAACCACCGGGAGGAGATCGCGCTCGTGGCCTCCGTGGCCCGCGAGCTTGGCAAGCGGCCCCGCATCGGGGTTCGCGCCGCGACGTCTGCCGGATGGTCGGGACAGTTCGGCCTGCCGATCGCCACCGGCGAGGCGTTCGCGGCGCTGAAGGAGGTCAAGGAAACCGGCGTGCTGGAGCTCACGGCCATCCACGCGCACGTGGGCGGCATGGTGCGCAGCGTCGGGCAGATCAACGCCTACGTCGGCGAGGTGCTGGCGCTTGCCGACCGCGTGCGCGGCGAGCTGGGCGTCGAGCTGTCCATCCTCGACTTCGGCGGCAGCCTGGCGACCCCCACCGTGGCCTCGTTGGGCGACCTCGACCGCAGGCTTGCCATGACCTTCCAGGCACCGCTCAAGGTGCCCCGGCCCGAGGCCACCATTCCGATCAGCGACTACGTGCGATGCATCGTCGGGCAGGTGGAGGCGCACTACGCGGCGCAATGGCGCACCTCCCCGCGCATCTTCCTCGAGCCCGGCCGCGCCATGACCGGCGACGCCCAGATCCTCCTCGCCAGCGTCTTGTCGCTCAAGGCCGGCGACCCGAGCCCCGGCTGGGCCATCCTCGACGCCGGCATCAATCTGGCGGAGTGCCTGCGCAGCGAGTTTCACCAGATCTTCCCCGCCACCCGCATGCACGCGACGCGCGAGCATGCCTACCGCCTTGCCGGACCCATCTGCAGCCCTGGCGACGTGATCGCATGGTCGCAGCGACTGCCCGAGCTCGCCGTCGGCGATGCCCTCGCCGTCATGGACGCCGGCGCCTACTTCGTGCCGTTCTCGACCTCGTTCTCGTTTCCCCGCCCCGCCATCGTGATGCTGGAAGGCGGCAAGGCCCGCCTGCTGCGCCGGGCAGAGAGCTTTGCGGATATCGTGGCTCTGGACGAGATCGCAAAGGTCGCCGATAGTCTGAGTCGAGATCGTTTAGCCTGATGGACAAAGCCACTGATACTAAAATAGTAAGCTATAGCCGATTATGGCTTCCCGGCCTTTCGGGCTATACCCAAGGGCGGGCCGGTCCCCGATCCGGCCCCTGATCAAGGTAATTGGAGCGTTCCCCCCCTGATGACGAGGTCTGTTGTGTCGGCGATCAGCGCCTCTAGGGAGGTGGTGCCGGAGAAGAATTTGCCGCTGCAACAATCGGGATCCGAGCCGGCGCCGATCGTTCTATGCAACGCGAGCTACTACGGCACCCTGGCCGCGGTGCGCGCGATGGGCCGCGCAGGCGTACCCGTCGTGACGGTGGACCCTGCAGTGTTCGCGCCCGGCCGCTACTCGCGCTATGCGAGCCTCCATCTCAGCTCCCCGCCGTTCGAATCCGACGAGTGGCCGGATTGGCTTCTTGAGCTTGGGCGGCGCGGCCCCCGCCGCGCGATCTATGCCACCAGCGATGCGGTGTCTTTCGCGCTGGCGGAGCACCGAGAGCAGCTGGGCGCTGTCTTCGACCTCTATCAGCCCGAGCTCGAGACGATGATGAGCATCCTCGACAAGGGCCTCCTGATCGAGCACGCCCGCGCCGTCGGCATCGACTGCCCCGAGACGTGGTTTCCGCGATCGAGCGCCGACGTCGCGGCCATCGCCTCCGAGTTCGGAGGCAAGTTCGTCGCCAAGCCGCGCTCCCAGCTCGCGGTCCGCACCGGCACCAAGGGCGCGTTGATCGATGCAGCCGTCTCGGACGGCGTCGCCGAGTACGAGGTTCTGCTGCGTCAGGGCGAGGACAGAAGCCGCTTCGCGCGGCGCTACCGCGAGCTGACCATGCCGATGCTGCAGCGCTATCATCCCGAGGCCCTGCAGAAGGTGTACTCGCTGTCGGGCTTCCGCGACAGGTCGGGCGCGCACATCGTCATGCGTGCCGCCCAGAAGATCATGCAGCGGCCGCGGCAACTCGGCGTCGGTCTGTGCTTCGAGGAGGCCGACATTGATCCCGAGCTTGCCAGCCGCACCATCCTGTTGTGCGAGCGCATCGGCTACTACGGCGCCTTCGAGCTGGAGTTCATCCTTTCCGGCGGCCGGCCGCTGCTGATCGATTTCAACGGGCGCCTCTACAATCAGCTCGCCTTCGATATCGCCCGCGGCATGGACTTGCCGCGTATGGTCTACGCCGGGGCGACGGGCCAGCGCGAGAAGCTGGCCCGCCTGGTGTCCGATGTGCCCGAGCGCGAGCGCGGCGGGGCGTTGATCTTCTGCAACCGCCTCGGGCTGTCGCTGACCGTGGCCGCCCAGCGGGCTTTCGGCCGGATGTCGACCGAGGACGCGAGCCGCTGGCGCGAGTGGCGCCGGAGGGCCAATGGCCGCCTTGTCGACGCGGTTCACGATGCCGATGACCCGGTTCCGGCCTACGCCGACGCCGTGCAGCAGGTCCTGCATGCCGCGCGCCATCCGCGGGCGTTCGTCAGGCAGATGTCCTCGAGTGTCGGGCAGCTGGCGACCGCCAGTCTCGTCGCAACGACCTCGCTCGTTGCCAGCGCCACCTAGCGAGGCATCGCTCCCGCGTCGCGCCCGCAGCGTCGCAGGCGCCAACAGCCGCCTGCAGGATGCCGCTTGCGACGGGGCGGCAACTCGTGTCCTCTCGGGGCAAGCCGGTCGGACGGCACGCGAACGTGGGAGGAGACATCCAATGCAGCTACAGGGGAAGACCATCGTCATCACGGGAGCCGCAGCCGGCATCGGCGCGGCGCTTGCCCGCCGCTTCGCCCGCGAATCCCCCCGCGGCATCGTGGTCGCCGACCTCGCCGCTGCGCACGCCGGGCTCGAGGCGGTGGCAAACGATGTCGGCGGCATCGCGGTCGCCTGCGATGTCTCGCGCGAGGAGGACATCAAGGCCGTTGTCGCCGCCGCGAACGCCAAGTTCGGTCCGGTCGATGTGTTCATCTCCAATGCCGGCATCGGCCGGGGCGGCCACGAGAACGCATCCGATGCCGATTGGGATGCGAGCTGGCGCATTCACGTTCTCGCGCACGTGTTCGCGGCCCGCGCGGTGCTGCCGGGCATGCTGGCGCGCGGCGAGGGATATCTGGTCAACACCGCGTCGGCCGCGGGGCTGCTGGCATCGATGGGCTCGGCGCCCTATGGCGTCACCAAGCATGCGGCGGTGGCGCTGGCAGAGCACTTTGCGATCCAGTACGGCGACAAGGGCATCCGCGTGTCGTGCCTTTGCCCGCAGGCGGTGGACACCGCACTCTTCCGCAACTCCAAGGACAGCGCAGCGGCCGTCGATGGCATCGCGACGCCGGAAGCCGTCGCCGACGAGGTGGTGCGCGCCATGGACGGGGAGGAGTTCCTGATCCTGTCGCATCCCGACGTCCGCGGCTACATGGCGCGCAAGGCCGCCGACCCGGACCGCTGGCTCGCGGGCATGCGCAAGCTCAGGGCGCGGGTGAAGGGCTGATGGCGGGCTCGAACGCGTTCCAGATCGCGGTGCTCCCGGGCGACGGCATCGGTCCGGAGGTCATGGCGCCCTGCCTGGAGGTTCTGGCCGAGGCGGAGAGGCGGGTCGGCGGGTTCTCGCTGTCCACGCGCGCGCTGCCGGCCGGCGCCGGGCATCTGCGCGACCACGGCGAGGCGCTGCCCGAGACCACGCTCGAGGCCTGCCGTGCTGCGGACGCCATCCTGCTCGCCGCGATGGGATTGCCGGACGTCCGCTACCCCGACGGCACCGAGGCGACGCCGCAGATCGACCTGCGCACTAGGCTCGGCCTCTACGCCGGCGTCCGCCCAGTGCGCTGCCTGCCGGGATTTCCGCGCGTGCTTGCCGATCCCCGCGCGGCGGACCTCGATTTCGTGCTGGTGCGGGAATCGACCGAGGGCCTGTTTGCCACGCGCGGCAAGGGGGCCGTGGTCGACGACAAGGTCGCGGTGGAGACCCTCGTTATCACGCGCGATACGAGCGAGCGCCTGTTCGACTTCTGCTTCCGCCTCGCCCGGCAGCGGCAGGCGCGCGGCCGGCCGGGGCGGGTGACCTGTGTCGACAAGGCCAACGTGTTCTCGGCCTTCGCCTTCTTCCGCAGGATCTTCTACGAGCGCGCGGCGGGCTTCCCCGACATCGCCGCGAGCCACGCCTACGTCGATGCCGTGGCCCTCGACATGGTGCGTCGGCCCTGGGAGCTCGACGTGCTCGTCACCGAGAACATGTTCGGCGACATCCTGTCGGACCTGGGCGCCGGCCTCATGGGCGGCATGGGGCTGGCCCCCTCCGCCGACATCGGCGACGCGCACGCGGTGTTCCAGCCCTGCCACGGCACGGCGCCCGACATCGTCGGGCAGGGCAAGGCGAACCCGACCGCCATGATCCTGTCGGGGGCGATGATGCTGGAGTGGCTGGCGGCGTCGCGCGGCTCGGCGGCGGCAGGCCAGGCGGCGCGGCTCGTCGACGCCGCTGTCGGCAAGGCCTACCTCGAGGCGGGGCTCAAGCCCTTCGAGCTCGGCGGCCGCGACGGCACCGCGGCGATCGCGAACGCCGTCCTGAAGGCGGTGCGCGAGTTGCCGCTGGAATAGCGCGCGCGGGGCGGGGGCCGGCGTCGCCACATTGACACGAGTGCCTTGGCCTGCCAGATACGCAGCATGACCAGAAGCCGGCAAAGCCGTTGCAAGGCGTTGCGCGCAGCGATCCTGCTGCTCGCGGTGCTTGCGCTGGTGTTCTCGCGCAGCGTGACGGCCACGGCAGGTCTGGCGCTCCCGGCGATCGCCGGCCATCTGCCGTCCGATTGCCCGTCGCACGCGGCCGCCGCGCATGCTCCCGGCCATCACCACGAGGCCATCGCCGTCGCGCATGACGCGCACCACGCCGGCCCGCAGACCACGACGATGCAGGCTGGCCAGGCGGAGCTGCCGCCGCTTGCCGATCTCATGCCCTGCTGCGTCACCGCGGCGGCCATCGTGATCCCCGTTGCCGACGGCATGCCGCTGCCGACGCTGACAGCCGCCGGCGCCTTCGCCGGCGCCCGATGTGTCGTCCTGAGAGGGCTCGGACCCGAAGGGCCCTCCGAGCCACCGCGAACCAGCGACCAGGGCTGATCCTCGGCGCGTCCTGCGGGACGCGCCGTCCCCTCGTGCACGCTGTTTCGATCGGATGGACCTCTGCAGATGTCGACACTTTCCTGGCCGCTGCGCGCGGCGAGGCCGGCTCGCGTGGCCGGCGTCCTTCTGGCTGTGCTGGCGATTGCCGGAGCAGCGCTCTCTGAGCTCGTGGCTGTGCCGGCCGTGGCCCACGAGGGGCACGACCACGCCGCCGCGCAGCCGGAGCTGCCCGCGGCGGTCCGGCCGCGCATGGCGGCGGAGACGGATCTCTACCAGCTCGTCGCCATCGCGACCGGCGTCGGCCGCCTGACGCTGTTTCTCGATCGCGCGGGCACGAACGCGCCTGTGACGGACGCCGTCATCACCCTGCTGCAGGGCGACAAGGCCGCCATGGCCACCCCGCGGCCGGACGGCAGCTATCTGCTGGAGGTGGCCGAGCTGGCAAAGCCCGCCCGCCACGCCTTGGTCTTCCAGGTCGCGCACGCCGACGGCGAGGACCTCGTTGCCGGCGAGATCGACATTCCCGCGGCCGCCATCGATGCTCCGGCGGGTGCGACGGCACAGCCGCACGCGGCTGCCCAGGTGGTGCCCGTCGGCGTCGCGTTGCTGGTGGGGATCGCGATCGGGCTGTTGGCCGCCCGGAGGAAGCCTGCAGGTGCTGCCGTCGCGCTGGCTCTGGCCCTGCTGCTCGTCGCGGGCTCCGCCTCCGCGCACGACGGCCATGGGCCGAGCCCGGTCCCGGACAGCGCAAGCCTGGCAGGCGACCTGCCGCGGCGGCTGCCGGACGGCACGATCTTCCTGCCGAAGCCGTCGCAGCGGCTGTTGTCGATACTGAGCGAGCGCGCCACCGAGGGCGAGGGGCAGCGCGCCGTCTCCCTGCTCGGCCGCATCATCGCCGATCCCAATCGCTCCGGCGTCGTGCAAAGCATCAACGGCGGTCGCGTCAGCGCACCCGAGGCCGGGTTCCCGCGGCTGGGCCAGGCGGTCAAGCGCGGACAGGTGCTGGCGCTTGTCACGCCGGCGCTGCCGCTCGCCGACCAGTCGACGCTCGCCGAGAAGCAGCGCGAGCTCGAGGGCGCCATCGCGTTGGCCCGTCAGAAGCTGGCGCGCCTCAATCGGCTGGGCCCGGGCGTGACGCCGCGCAGCAACATCGAAGATGCCGAGCTCGAGGTCTCGAGCCTCGAGCAGCGGCTCGCGGGCCTGCGGCAGGCCAAGCTGGCGCCCGAGGTCCTGACGGCGCCGATCGACGGCGTTGTGTCCACGAGCCGCGCGCTTGCGGGGCAGGTCGTCGCGGCGCAGGACAGCCTGTTTCAGGTGGTCGACACCTCGAGCCTGTGGGTCGAGGCGCTGGTGTTCGATCAGCTCGATCCGGAGGACATCGTGGACGCGACGGCGCTGGGACCCGACGGCGCCGCGATGAAGCTGTCCTTCCGCGGGCGGTCGCGCATGCTGCAGGCGCAATCGGTGCTCCTTCAGTTCGCGATCGAGGCGCCGGCCACCGACGCCTCCATCGGGCAGCCCGTCACCGTGATCGTGCGCAAGGCGGAGAAGGTGAAGGGCATGCTGCTGCCCCGCGAGGCCTTCGTGCGCGGGCCGGTCGGCGAGACGGTGGTCTGGGAGCAGGTCGAGCCGGAGCGGTTCATGGTGCGTCAAGTGCGCAGCGAGCCCTTCGACGGACACAGGATGCTCCTCACCGGCGGCGTCAAGGCAGGCACCCGCATCGTCGTGCACGGCGCCGAGCTGTTGTCCCAGGTCCGCTGAGGGGCTTTCGATGTTCAACCTGCTCGTCACGCAGAGCCTGCGCAACCGCCTGCTGGTGATCGCGGCTGCCTCGCTGCTGGTCGTCTTCGGGCTGCTCCTGCTGCCGCGCCTCAACGTCGATGTGCTGCCCGATCTCAACCGGCCGACGGTGACGGTCATGACGGAGGCCGAAGGCCTGGCGCCACAGGAGGTCGAGCAGCTCGTCACCTTCCCCATCGAGGCGGCCATGAACGGCCTTCCCGCGGTGACGCGTGTGCGCTCGGTATCGGGCATCGGCCTGTCGGTCGTGACCGTGGAGTTCGACTGGTCGAGCGACATCTATCGCAACCGCCAGCAGGTGTCCGAGCGGCTCGGCGCCGTGGCCGCGCAGCTTCCGGCGCGTGTCACGCCGCAGATGGGCCCGGTGACCTCGATCATGGGCGAGATCCTGCTCATCGCCGTGCGTTCGGACACGCTCTCGCCGATGGAGCTGCGGGAGATCGCCGACTACAGCCTGCGGCCGCAGCTTCTTACCGTCCCCGGCGTCGCGCAGGTCATCCCCATCGGCGGCGAGGTGCGGCAGCTTCGGGTGGCGCCGAGCCTTGCCGCGCTGCAGGCCCTCGACATCGCCCCCGCCGACGTCGAGAAGGCCTTGCGGCGCCTCGGCCAGAACACCGCAGGCGGCTTCGTGGAGCAGAGGTCGCAGGAGTTCCTCATCCGCAATGTCGGGCTCACCACCCGGCTGGAGGACGTCCGCAACATCGTCGTGGCGACACGCCAGGGGACCCCCGTGACGCTGCGCCAGCTCGCAAGCGTCGACTACGTGGCCCGCGTCAAGCGGGGCGACGCCGGCTTCGGCGGCAGCCCGGCCGTGATCATCTCCGTCCAGAAGCAGCCCGGCGCCGACACCCTCGTCCTGACGCGACGGCTCGAGGACATGCTGGCGACCCTGCAGGCATCGCTTCCCAAGGGTGTGGACGCGACCCGCATCCAGTTCCGCCAGGCGACATTCATCGAGACGTCCATCGGCAACCTGACGCGGGCGCTGCTGGAGGCGAGCGTCGTTGTCGCGGTGCTTCTGCTGCTCTTCCTGCTCAACTGGCGGGCCACGGTGATCTCGCTCACGGCCATTCCCGTGAGCGTCCTCGTGACCGTGATCGTATTCGCGGCCTTCGGGCTCAGCATCAACACGATGACGCTGGGCGGGCTCGCGATCGCCATCGGCGAGCTCGTCGACGATGCCGTGGTCGACGTCGAGAACATCCTGCGCCGGCTGTCCGAGAACGCCCGCTTGCCTGCGCCGGAGCCGCGCCTCGCCGTCATCGCGCGCGCGAGCCAGGAGGTGCGCTCGGGCGTGCTCTACGCCACCTTGATCGTCATCCTGGTGCTGGTGCCGCTGTTTGCGCTCTCTGGGATGGAAGGCCGTCTGTTCACGCCGCTCGCCGTCGCCTACATGGTGGCGATTATCGCCTCGCTCGTGACGTCGATCACGCTCACGCCCGTGATGGCCTACTACCTCTTCCCCGCCGCGACTGCGAAAGCCCACCATGACAGCTGGCTCGTCGCGCTGCTCAAGGCAGGGTGCCTTCGTCTTCTCGCGGCCGCATTCCTCCGGCCGAGGGCGCTGATTGCGGCAGCGGTGGCCGCCGTTGCGACGGCCGCGGCCTTGGGACTGACGCTGCCGCGGACCTTCCTGCCGTCGTTCAACGAAGGCACGGCGACGATCAACCTGGGCTTCCAGCCGGGCATCAGCCTGCGCGAGTCGAACCGGTTGGGCGCGATTGCCGAGCGCCTGCTCCTCGACGTGCCCGAAGTACGCTCCGTCGGGCGCCGCACGGGACGGGCCGAGCTCGACGAGCACGCGGAGGGCGTCCACGCCTCCGAGATCGACGTCGACCTCGTGCCGTCCGGCCGGGCTCGCGAGATCGTCCTCAATGACATCCGCCTGCGCCTCTCGGCCCTGCCCGCCACCGTCAATGTCGGACAGCCCATCTCGCATCGCCTCGACCACCTGCTCTCCGGAGTGCGCGCCGAGATCGCGGTGAAGATCTTCGGTGACGATCTCGATACGCTGCGCGTGCTGGCAGAGGCCGTCCGCAGTCGCATGGGGCGCATCCCCGGCGTCGTCGATCTGCAGGTGGAGAAGCAGGTGCCCGTGCCGCAGGTTCGCGTCGTCATCGACTACGAGCGCGCGGCGCTGTACGGGCTCACGGCCCCGGCCATCGCGGAGGCGCTCGAAGGCCTTTCCAACGGCCGCGTCGTCTCGCAGATCGCCGATGGGCCGCGCCGCATCGATGTCGTGATGCGTCTCTCCGACGCGAGCCGCTCGACGGCCGGGCTGGGCGACATCCTCATCGCCACGCCCTCCGGCATGATTCCGTTGCGGCTCGTTGCGAGCATCGCCGAGATCGAGGGGCCGAGCCAGATCCAGCGCGAGGCGATGCGCAGGCGGATCGTCGTGATGGCGAACACGGGCCCCCACGCGGACATGGGCCAGATCGCCGGCGAGATCCGGCGCATCCTCGCCGCCACCCCGCTGCCGCAGGGCTACACCGTGGCGCTCGAGGGCACGTTTCAGGCGCAGGAGGCGGCCGCGCGTATGATCCTCGCGCTGGCGCTGGTCTCCATGGCCCTCATCTTTCTCATCCTCTATCAGCGCTACGCCTCGGCGGTGCTGGCATTGATCGTGATGGGCAACATCCCCCTGGCGCTGGTTGGCAGCGTGGCGGCGCTGTGGATCTCCGGTCTGCCGCTCTCCGTCGCGTCGATGATCGGCTTCATCACGCTCGCCGGCATCACGGCCCGCAACGGCATCCTCAAGGTCAGCCACACCATCAATCTTGCGCTCGGCGAAGGCTTGGCCGTCGGCCCCCCGCTCATCGTCCGCGCCAGTCTGGAGCGGCTCGCCCCTGTCCTGATGACGGCGCTGTCGGCGGGCCTCGCGCTGCTGCCGTTGCTCTGGGGCGGCAGCGAGCCGGGTCGCGAGATCCTGCATCCTGTCGCCGTGACCATTTTCGGCGGTCTGCTGTCGGCGACCGCGCTCGATCTCGTTCTGACCCCCGTCCTGCTGCTGCTCGTGGGCCGGCGCCCGATCGAGCGTCTGCGGGCTCGGGCGGCCTCGCCTGGTGTGGCGGGCCGCCCGGCGGAGGTCTTCTGAAGGTGAAGCAAGCCAGAAAGGTGGGAGACATGTTGACCGGCACCCGTTCGCGAATCGCCGTTGCGGCCTTCGCCCTGCTCGTGGCCATCGCGGCATCTGCATTGCGGGCCTCGGCCCACGACGCGGAGGCCGGGCCCCACGGAGGCCAGATGATCGAGGTGAAGGGCCACCACCTCGAGATGACGGCCAAGGGCAACGAGCTGATCTTCTACCTCTTCGACGCGGCCCACGCCGCGATCGCCAGTCGTGGCGCAAGCGGCCGCGTCGTCATTCTCGACGGCAGCAGGCAGTCGAGCGCACCGCTTGCCGCCCTCGATCCCGATCGGCTCGTCGCCCGGCTCGAGGCGCCTCTCGCGCCGGGAGCAAGGGTCGTCGTCACGGCGAAGCTTGCCGGCGGGCACGACATCGTCGCGCGCTTCGTCGTGAGATAGCCGGGTTTGAGCCAATCTGCGCAGCAAAAGGAGACACTGGATGTCATCGTCACGCGCCGCCAATGCCCTGACCATCGCCGTCGTCTGCCTCCCCGTCCTGTTCGGGCTGGCCCATGCGCACAGCGGCCACACGCATGGATCGCACGCGCCGAAGGCCGCCTACGGCGAGCCCGGCGATCCGGCCAAGCCTTCGCGCGAGGTCGTCGTCGTCATGGCCGAGAGCAGCGGCAGGATGCTGTTTGCCCCCGACACCATCGAGGTGCGGAAGGGCGAGCAGGTGCGCTTCAGGTTCCGCAACGAGGGGGCCCTGGAGCACGAGTTCCTCATCGCCACTCAGGCCGAGCTCGATGAGCATGCGGATCTGATGCAAGCGATGCCCGACATGAAGCACGAGGACCCGAACGCGATCCGCCTCGCCCCGCAGGCCTCGGGGGACCTCGTCTGGCGTTTCACGACCGCCGGTGAGTTCCCGTTCGCCTGCCTGATCCCCGGCCACCGCGAGGCCGGCATGGTCGGCAAGGTGATCGTGCGGTGAGCGACAACCGGCACGGCTGAGGGTCGCAGCCCGCATTGCAGGGGCGCGCCTTCGGTCGCGCCCCGCATCTCCGCCCTCCCGCAAGACGACAGGCCGCGCCGGAGCCCGGGGTCGCGCGGCCTGTCGCGACATTGTCATACACTTCGACTATTCGATAACTATGGAATCGACGGAGGCCGCCTCGAAGTTCGCCGCGCTGGCGCAGGCAACGCGCATCGAGGTGATGCGGCTCCTGGCGGAGCGCGGCATGGCGGGCATGGCAGCCGGCGACCTGGCAGGCGTCCTTGGATTGGCGCCGTCGACGCTGTCGTTCCACCTGTCGGCGCTGGAGCAGGCGGGCCTCGTGCACTCCACGCGCCAGGGCCGGCATGTGTTCTACGCGGTGCGTTTCGCGGGCCTGCGAGCGCTCTTCAGTTTTCTGACCGAGACCTGCTGCAATGGCCGCCCGGATCTTTGCAGCGACCTGGCGCGATTGCTTCCTGATGACAATGGTGAGGTTCGTGGCATGCAACCAGCATTCAACGTCCTGTTTCTTTGCACGCACAATTCGGCCCGGTCGATCATGGCCGAGGCCATCCTGGAGACGGTCGGCAAGGGACGATTTCGCGGCTACTCGGCGGGCTCGGAGCCGGCCGAGAGGCCGATGCCCGAGGTGGTCGAGCGGCTGCAGTCGTTGGGGCACGACGTGTCCAGGCTGCGCAGCAAGTCCTGGGACGAGTTCACCCGGCCCGACGCCCCGCGCATGGATTTCGTGCTGACGCTTTGCGATACGCTTGACGGGCAGGTCTGTCCCGAGTTCGGCGGCCACGCCGTCACCGCCGCTTGGCCGTTTCCGGATCCTGCCAAGTTCAAGGGCACCGCGATCGAGCGCACCACCAACCTCAATGCCCTCTACGGCATGATCCGCCGCCGGCTCGAGGTCTTCGTCAACCTTCCGCACACCTCGCTCGATCGCATGGCGCTGAAGAAGCGCCTCGACGAGCTCGGCGACGCCACCCGCTACGCGTGAGGGGCCAGGCTCATGAAGATCGGCATCAACGGCATGGGGCGCATGGGGCGCCTGGCGCTGCGTGCGGCGATGGGCGGGGTGCGCCGTGCGGAGGGAGATCCGCGCGCCGCCAATCGGCTCGACGTGGTGCATCTCAACGAGGTCAAGGGCGGCGCCGCCACGACCGCGCACCTTCTCGAGTTCGACAGCGTGCACGGGCGCTGGCACGCCCGCTTCGAGACCGACGGCAACAGCGGGATCGGCATCGATGGCCATCGCATGGGGTTCTCCGAGGCCGGAAAGCCCGGCGATGTGCCCTGGGGCGATCTGGGCTGCGAGATCGTTCTTGAATGCACGGGCAAGTTCCTGAAGCCCGAGGACCTCCGGGCCTACCTCGACCGCGGCGTCAAACGCGT
This sequence comes from Hyphomicrobiaceae bacterium, assembly GCA_033764875.1. GTDB lineage: Bacteria > Pseudomonadota > Alphaproteobacteria > Rhizobiales > Hyphomicrobiaceae > AWTP1-13. The sequence goes on from JANRIO010000123.1 coordinate 94,533, forward strand.
GATCGTCGCGGCGCCCGTCAAGGACGCGCGTGCCCTCAATATCGTCGTCGGCGTCAACGATCACCTCTATGACCCGGCCCGCCATCGGCTGCTGACGGCGGCCTCCTGCACGACCAACTGCCTCGCGCCCGTGGTCAAGGTGGTGCACGAGCAGATCGGGATCAGGCACGGCCAGATCACCACGATCCACGATCCGACCAACACCAACGTGGTTGTCGATTTCCCGCACAAGGACTTGCGCCGGGCGCGCTCGGCGATGCTCTCGCTGCAGCCGACGACGACGGGCAGCGCCACCGCGATCGCGCTCATCTATCCGGAGCTGAAAGGCAAGCTCAACGGGCACGCGGTTCGCGCCCCGGTGCTCAACGCCAGCCTGACGGACTGCGTGTTCGAGCTGCAGCGCGCCACGACGGAAGCCGAGGTCAACGAGCTGTTCCAGGCGGCCGCGCGCGGGCCGCTCGCGGGCATCCTCGGCTACGAGACGCGGCCGCTGGTCTCGGCCGACTACTGCAACGATACGCGCAGCTCCATCGTCGACGCGCCGAGCACCATGGTCACCGACGGCACGCTGCTCAAGGTCTACGCCTGGTACGACAACGAGATGGGCTACGTCTGCCGCATGGTCGACCTTGCCAACATCGTCATTGCGGCAGAGCGCTGACATGCACCAGGGCGTCCGCAGCTATCTCATCGTCACGGCGTCTTACTGGGGCTTCACCCTGGTCGACGGTGCGCTGCGGATGCTGGTGCTGCTGCACTTCTTCAAGCTCGGCTACTCGCCCTTCACCCTGTCGTTCCTGTTCCTGCTCTACGAGTTCGCGGGCATCGTCGCCAACCTGGCGGGCGGCTGGCTGGCAACGCGGTTCGGCATCCCCGCGATGCTGGCCGTCGGGCAGGGATTGCAGGTCGCGGGGCTCGTGATGCTGTCGGCGCTCGATCCGGGCTGGACGGCGCTGGCCTCGGTGGTCTGGGTGGTGGCGGCGCAAGGCATCTCCGGCCTCGCCAAGGACTTCACCAAGACGGCCTCGAAGTCGGCCATCAAGGCCACCTCGACGCAAGGCTCGGGGCAGCTCTTCAAGTGGGTGGCGTGGTTCACCGGTTCGAAGAACGCCATGAAGGGCGCGGGGTTCTTCGTCGGCGGCTTCCTGCTCGATGCCATCGGCTTCAAGCCGGCGCTCTACCTGATGGCCGCCTTGATCGGCCTGGTTTTCGTCCTCGGCATCGTCTGGCTGCCGCGCGAGCTCGGCAAGGCCAAATCGTCGGGATCGATGAAAGAGCTGTTCGCCAAGTCGCGCGGCGTCAACCTGCTGGCCGCCGCGCGCGTCTTCCTGTTCGGCGCGCGCGACGTCTGGTTCGTGGTGGGCCTGCCCGTGTTCCTCTACGCCAACGGCTGGCGGTTCGTGGAGGTCGGGACGTTTCTGGCGGCCTGGACGGTCGCCTACGGGCTGGTGCAGGCTGCAGCACCGCGTCTGGTGCCCCGCAGCGACGACGGCCTCAGTGCCGAGATCCCGGCGGCGCGTCTGTGGGCCGGCATCCTGCTGGCGATCCCGGTGGTGCTGGCGCTGCTGCTGGCGAGCGCAGGTATCGGGCGCCCGGACCTGGTGCTCGCCGTGGGGCTGTCCCTGTTCGGCCTGCCGTTCGCCGTCAACTCCTCCCTGCACTCCTACCTGATCCTCGCCTACGCGGGCTCGGAGAAGGCGGCCGAGGACGTCGGCTTCTACTACGCCGCCAACGCCCTGGGCCGGTTGATCGGCATCCTGCTCTCCGGGGCCCTCTATCAGGTGGGGGGAATCGCGGCCTGCCTGATCGGGTCCGCCGCGATGCTCGGCGTATGCCTGCTGATCTCGTTCGCGCTGCCTTCGGGCCGGCCGGCAATGCCCGGGCTTGCACCTCTTGCAGCGGGCGAGGGCGCGCGAGGCGACCGGTCGCACCGACCCTTGGCCTAGGGCCGATCGCGGTCACGCGTGAGCGTGTGTCGCATCAGGAGCGAAGAGGCTCGCACGCACCTCTCGAGCGCGCGGAGCGGGCCTCCGCTTCCGAATGCCGTCCCCCATCCATGGGGTGGCCGGAGGCCCCGGGAGGCATGAGGTGCGCAGCGCCCTGTGTCCCGCCTTCGGGATCGGCTCCCCGGCCCCCGGCGTCCCGGTATTTCGGTCAATCTAGAATTATAGTTGACAAGGGGCGGCCTGCTGGGCCATACTGGCGGCATGAAACTGGATGATGCAGCCGCGCGCCTCGAGGCACTGGGCAACCCGACCCGGCTCAAGATCTATCGTGCCCTGGTCAAGGCGGGCGACGGCGGCCTGAGCGTCGGCAAGCTCCAAGCCAAGCTCGACGTCGCCGCATCGACCCTGTCGCATCATCTGAAGTCGATGTTGATCGTCGGCCTCATCCATCAGGAGCGGCAGTCGACGACGCTCATCTGCCGTGCCAACTACGATGTGATGCGCGCGCTCGTCGGCTTCCTCGTCTCGGAGTGCTGCGCCGCCGATGGCGCCTGCGCGCCTGCCGCCTCGAAGGCCGACGCGGCCTGAGCTGCTTGTCTTGAACTTCGAAATTTCTGGAAGGATAGTCGATGCCCGAGACCTCCAAGACAGTCGCCATCGTCGGCGCCGGCCCGGTGGGGCTGGCCGCCGCCGCGCACGCGCTCGAGCGCGATCTCACCCCGGTCGTGCTCGAGGCTGGGCCTGAGGCGGGGCACGCCATCAGGCAGTGGAGCCACGTGCGCATGTTCTCGCCGTGGGAGTACAACGTCGACAAGGCGGCGGAACGTCTGCTGCTTGCGGCCGGCTGGAACCCTCCCGATCCCACGGTCTACCCGACGGGCGGGGATCTCGTTGCCCACTACATCGCGCCGCTGGCGACGCGGACCGCGCTCAAGGCGCACATCAAGACCTCGTCGCGCGTCACCGCCATCAGCCGCGCCGGGTTCGACAAGGTGAGAACCAGGGGCCGCGACGCAGCGCCCTTCGAGATCCGCTTCCAGAACGGCAAGGGCCCCGAGACACTGAAGGCCGACGCCGTCATCGACGCGTCCGGCACCTGGTTCTCGCCGAGCCCGGCGGGCGCCAACGGCCTGCCGGCGATCGGCGAGGTCGAGCGCGCGGCCCGCATCGCCTACGGCATGCCGGACGTCCTCGGCTCCGATCGCGCCCGCTATGCGGGCAGGACGGTCGCCGTCCTCGGAGCGGGCCATTCGGCGATCGGAACGCTCATCGATCTCGTGCGGCTGAGGGACGAGGCGCCTGCAACCGTCGTCGTCTGGCTCTTGCGCGGCGACCGTCCCGAGAAGGCCTTCGGCGGCGGTGCCAACGACAAGCTCGCGGCGCGGGGAGAGCTGGGATCGACCTTCGCGCGGCTCGTCTCGGAAGGGCGGCTGCAGGTCGAGACCGCCTTCGGCGTCAGCCACATTGCCGAGACGGACGGGCGTCTGCGCATCGCGGCCGGCTCCGCGTGCTGCGGGCGTCACGTCGTCGCCGATGAGCTGATCGTTGCGACCGGGTTCCGGCCGCAGCTCGGCTTCCTCTCGGAGCTGCGCCTCTCCCTCGATCCGGCGCTCGATTGCCCCGTCGCCCTGGCGCCCCTGATCGACCCCAATGAGCACAGTTGCGGCACGGTGCGCCCGCATGGCGCACGCGAGCTGTCGCATCCCGAGCCCGGCTTCTACATCGCCGGCATGAAGTCCTACGGCCGCGCGCCGACGTTCCTTGCCGTCACGGGCTACGAGCAGGTGCGCTCGATCGTTGCCGACATCGCGGGCGACACGGAGGCTGCCGCGCGCGTCGAGCTCGTCCTGCCCGAGACCGGGGTGTGCTCGCGGTCGCCGGTCGATGCGGGGGAGAGCTGCTGCGGCGCGCCTGCCGCGACCGCCGGCGCGGCCGGATGCGGTTCAGCTGCGGACGCGAAGGCCGCCAAGGCGTCGACCTGCTGTGGTTGACACCGCGACGCGCCGCTGGCTGATCGTCGCGGGCCTCGGCACCAGCCAGACGCTGGCCTGGGCCTCCAGCTACTATCTGATCGCGATCCTGGCGCCCGCCATGGCGCGCGACACCGGCACCTCGTCGATGGCGGTGTTCGCCGCGTTCTCGGCATCGCTGCTGATCTCGGCGCTGCTGGGTCCGCGCGTCGGCCGCACCATCGACAGCATCGGCGGTCGCGAGGTGCTTGCGATCTCCAATCTGGTGTTTGCGGCTGGGCTCGGCATCCTCGCCGTCGCGCCGTCGTTTCCGCTGCTGGCGGTCGGCTGGCTGGTCATGGGGCTCGGCATGGGGCTCGGCCTCTACGATGCGGCGTTTGCCGCGCTGGGCCGCATCTACGGTCATCAGGCGCGCGCCTCGATCACGGGCATCACGCTCCTCGCCGGCTTCGCCAGCACCGTGGGCTGGCCGCTGACGGCGTGGGGCGACGCGACGCTCGGCTGGCGCGGCACCTGTGCCGCCTGGGCCATCGCGCACGTCGCGATCGGGCTGCCTCTCAATCTACTGATCTTGCCCCGGCTGCGCCACACCACCAATACCGGCGCGCAGGCCGAGGCGCCGCACGTGCCTATGGATCGCGCCATGTGGCTGCTGGGCTTCGCGTTCGCGGCAGGCTGGATCGTCTCGACGGCGATGGCGGCGCATCTGCCGCGGCTCCTCGAGGCCGCCGGCGCGTCGACGGCGCAAGCCATTGCTGCCGCGGCCCTGGTCGGTCCGGCGCAGGTTGCAGCGCGCGTGCTCGAGGCTGGCCTCTTGAGCCGCTATCATCCCCTGGTCTCGGCGAGGCTGTCGACCTTGACGCACCCGGTCGGCGCAGGCCTGCTGCTGCTCGGCGGCGGATGGCTCGCCGCGCCCTTCACGCTCCTGCATGGCGCCGGCAACGGCATTCTGACGATCGCCAGAGGCACGGTGCCGCTCGCAGTGTTCGGCCCGGAGAACTACGGCTACCGTCTCGGGCTCATCGGGGCACCCGCCCGCATTCTGCAGGCCGGTGCTCCGATCGCCTTTGGCGCTCTCATCGATCACTTCGGCGCCTATGCGCTGCTTTGCTCATCCGGCGCGTGCGTGTTGGCCACGTGGGCATTGCTGGCCGTCCAGATCGCCCCCCAAGCGGTCGTTGAGAATCAGGGAGCTGAGCGATGAGCGAGGTCGCCACCATCGAGCGACTGAACACCGACTGCACCTGCGTCACGCTCGATCTCGACAGGCTGTGTCGCGCGGCCGAGGAGGTCGTGGGCGACCCCGCCTTCTGCCGCGAGATGGCACGCACGCATCCCAATTTACTGTCCGCGCAACCGCTCTTCCTGTCGCAGGCGCATGCGGCAAGCATGGACCGGATCATCCGCGCGATCGAGACGGTCGTCGCCCACCCCGCCTATCAGGTCGAGGCTCTGGAGCACGCGCCCGATATCGCGCGCTTTCGGCCGGGCCCTGCCGGCGTGTTCATGGGCTATGATTTCCACCTCGGGCCCGCCGGGCCGAAGCTCATCGAGATCAATACCAATGCAGGCGGCGCGCTGATCAATGCCTACCTGCTGCAGGCACATCGCGTGTGCTGCGCGCAAATGCGCCTGGCGAGCGCCGATCCCGGTGACATCGAGGTGATGCTCGACGCCTTCGTCGCCACCTTCCGCAGCGAATGGCGCCGTCAGGGTCGCTCCGAGCCGCTGCGATCGGTCGCGATCGTCGATACAACGCCCAAGGACCAGTACCTCTATCCGGAGTTCGTCCTCTTTGAGCGCCTGTTTCAGGCTCGCGGCCTTGGTGCGGTGATTGCCGCACCGGAGGAGCTCGCCCATCGCGATGGCGGCCTTTGGCTTGGCGAGCAGCGTGTCGATCTGGTCTACAATCGTCTGACGGATTTCAGCTTGTCGACGGAGGCTGCGCGCACGCTTCGCCACGCCTATGTCGCCGGCAGCGTGGTCCTGACGCCGAACCCGCACGCGCACGCGCTCTACGCCAACAAGCGCAACCTCGCGCTGCTCGGCGACGAGGCGGCCTTGCGCCGCTGGGGCATCCCCGGCAGCGTGATCGCGACCCTGCAGTCGGGCATCCCGCGCACCGAGCTGGTTGCCAATGCCGATCGGGACGACCTGTGGAGGCGGCGCGGCCATCTGTTCTTCAAGCCCGCCGCAGGCTACGGCAGCAAGGCGGCCTATCGCGGCGACAAGCTCACGCGAAAGGTGTGGGCCGAGATCCAGGCCGGCGACTACATCGCGCAGGAGCTGGTTCCCCCGAGCTCGCGTGCCGTCGCGATCGATGGACGGATCGAGAGCCTCAAGGCCGATCTGCGCAACTACACCTACGATGGCAAGGTGCTGCTGCGTGCCGCACGCCTGTATCAAGGACAGACCACCAATTTCCGCTCCCCCGGCGGCGGATTTGCGCCGGTGGTTGTCGGCCGCCCGTAGCCGCGCACGGTTGCCGCAGAGGCCGCCGCGCTGTCCTCCGCGTCAGCCGAAGCCTCGGCTCGCCTGGGCGTCCTTGTCGTCGAGCCAGAACTGCGGGCCCGCGTACAGGAAGGAGCGCTGATGCACCACGATCTGTCCCTCCACGACCTCCACGAGCGCGTAGTCGGGCGCCTCCAGTGAGCCGGGGATGCGGTCCGGCGTGGTGAGGTCGAAGCTGACCTGGTGCGCCAGGGCCCGCTGGATATGGAACGGGATGCCGTGCCACACCCCTGAGATGGGGCGGTGGATGTGCCCCATGAACATGTAGTCCGGCTTGCGGATGCGAGCCAGGATCGCAAGCTCGTCCGCGCCGTTCCGCAGCTTGATGCGATCCATGTGCGGAAGTCCCGTCGCGAAGGGCGGGTGGTGCTGGAAGACAAGAAGCGGCCTGTCGCGGGGGGCGGCGCCCAGGGCGTCCTGAAGGAACGCGAGGCGCCGGCTGCAGAGGAGGCCCGCATGCGTCGGCCCCTCCTCGTCGAGCGTATCGAGGATGAGCATCGTGAAGCGCTCCTCGACGCGCAGGCACTGGACGAAGCCGTGACCGTCATCGTCGGCGTCCGGAAACACCGAGCGGAACGGCGCCCGGAGGTCGTGATTGCCCATCAGGACGCGCACCGGCACGTGGGCGCGCGCCAGCACGCTGCGCAGGTTCTCATAGGCCTCCCGCTGACCCCAGTGCGCAAGGTCGCCGGTGATCACGATGCAGGAGATGTCGCGGTGATCGCGCGCGATCACGTCGAGGGCCGCGGCGAGGCGCTGCGCCGGATCGATGCTGTAGAGCGTGTGCCCGGCGGCTACGAAGTGCGTATCGGTGAGGATCACGAACCTCATCGCGTCATGCTCTCCCGGTTCCAATGCGCATAGTCCGGCGAGCCCTCGATGCGCACCGGCCCGCTGTATCCGAACTCGATCATGTGCACCGTCACGTAGTCGGGTCCGACGAAGGCCACGCCGTAGGCCTCGGGCAGGTCGGAGGCGGACAGCAGATGCTTCTCGCCGAAGATCGCGATGCTGGCGTGGTTGGTGCCGCGCAGCGACGTGGTCGGCACCCCGGCCGTGGAGCCTGCCAGCGGCATGTGGCAATGGCCGAAGAAGATGTGGCGGATCCTCGCCGCGTGCCGCGCGATGATGCGGCGGAAGGCGACGTCCTCGAGCAGCCGGATCTGGTCCATGGGCCCCAGGTGGGTGGGGATCGGGTTGTGATGCATGAAGATGAGGAACGGGCCGCCGTGCTCCTCGAGGCGGGCCTCGAGCCAGGCCTGGCGGGCGGCGCAGAAGTGCCCGGCATGCGTCTCGGGCCCCCAAGTGTCCAGGAACAGACAGCGCCCCGCGCTCGTGTCGAGCACGCTCTGGGCGAAGCCGTCGCCGTCGCGGGCCTCGGGAAACACCTCCAGGAAGCGCGTCCGGTCATCATGGTTGCCGATGCAGACGCGGGCCGGAATCGGCAGCGCGCCAAGTCGCGCCTTGAGCCGCACGTAGTCCTCCCGGTCCCCCCAGTCCGACAGATCGCCCGTGATCACCAGGAGCTCGGCGTCGGCGTGGTCGGCCAGCGCGTGTGCGAGGGCGCGCTCGAAGTTGGCGTTGGGGTCGCGCCCGCCGATGGTCTGGCCGGGCGCGGTGAGATGGATGTCGCTCATGTGGATGAGCTTCATGGCGGCTCCTGCGGAAAATGGGGGGGGCCGCGGGCGCGTCGGGAGCGCCCGCGGCAGTCGGGTATCACTTCTTCGGCAGCAGCTTCTGCACGTCGGCCGTCATGTCGGCGAGGACCTTCTCGGGCTCCTTCGCGCGCTGGCCGGTGGCGATGCTGGCCATGTGGTCCTTGATCACGTCCGTGATCTTAAGGCCGTTCTCGCCGGGGAACGCGTACCACTTGGTGAGCAGCGAGAGCTGACTCACGGCCGTGAAGTTGTTCGGGTTCTCGACGTAGAAGTCCTTCAGGTAGACGTCGTTGGCCTTCTTGTTGGGCGGCATGTAGCCCGTGGTCTTGGCCATGATGGCGGCACCCTCGGGCCCGTGCCAGAACTTCATCACCTTCCAGGCCGCGGCCTTCTTGGCGGGGTCGGATGCCAGGATCACGCCGAGATTGCCGCCGGCCGGCAGGCGTCCCTTGCCCGCGACCACGTCCGGGAACGGCACGGTCTTGATCTCGAACTTCCGGTCGACCATCTGCGTCACCTTGGCCAGATCCGAGGTGGACGTGATGTGGATGCCGGTCTTGCCTGCTGCAAAGGCGGCGCGCATGTCGGGCTGCGTGAGGTTCGGCATGCCGGCCTCCGTCACCAGACGGCCCAGGAGCTTGATTGCGAACTGGCCCTCGGCGCCGTCGAACGCGACCTTGCTCTCGTCCTCGGTCAGCATGGAGCCGCCGCGCGAGAACACCGGCGCCTGCCAGAGCCAGTTGCCCGTGATGTCCCAGACGTACGTCACGCCGTTGAGGTCGGGGCCGAGCGCCTTGATCTTCTTGGCGAGATCGATCACCTGATCCCAGGTCTTGGGCGGATTGGCAGGGTCGCCGCCGGCCTTCTTCACGAGGTCGGCATTGAGGTACATGATCGGCAGGGAGACGGCGAAGGGCAGCGCGTAGACCTTCCCGTTCATGGTGCCGATGTCGTACATGGCGGCGTGGAAGCCCTCGGCCTCGAGGTCCTTGTCGGCCTTGATGAACTCGTCCAGCGGCTGGGCGAGGTTGCGGTCGACCAGGATGCGGATGCGGTTGAGGCCCTGGAAGGTGATGTCCGGCATCTGCTTGGTGATGGCCTCGCGCAGCACCTTCTGCGTCGCCTCCTCATAGGAGTCGTAGGCGGCGCGGAACGTCACCTTGATCTCCGGATGCTTCTTCGAGAACTCGGCCGCGATCTGCTTGTGCGTGCCGTCGAACAGCTCCGGGTAGGGGTATTGCACCACCACCTCGGTCTGCTGTGCGAGTGCCGGGATGGCGGCGAGCGCCAGCGCGGCCGAAAGCAAGGTCTGCTTCAGCATTTTCCCTTCTCCGTCTTCTGGATTGATGTCCCGCGGGCGCGCGACGCCCGTTCTCGTTATTTCATGCCGGTGAACGTGATCCCCTCGATGAACCTGCGCTGCGCGAGCAGGAAGGCGATGATCAGCGGCGCGATGATGATCGTGGCTGCCGCCATCAGCGGGCCGTAGTCGGTGCCGGCCTCGGCGTTGCGGAAGTGCGCGACGCCGACCGGCGGCGTGAACAGGTGCGCCGAGTTGACCGCGATGAGCGGCCAGAAGTAGTCGTTCCAGTGCGCCACCACGGAGAAGATGCCGAACGCCGTCACGGCGGGGATCGCGGTCGGCAGCATCACGCGCCAGACGATCGCGAGCTCGGACAGGCCGTCCATGCGTGCGGCATCGACGAGGTCGTCCGGCACGGTCATGAAGAACTGGCGCATCAGGAATATGCCGAACACCGAGATGGTGAAGGGCACGATCAGGGCGGCGTAGGTATCGAGGATGCCGGCACTGTGGAACAGAAGAAAGAGCGGCACCGCGATCGCCTGCGGCGGGATCAGGATCGAGAACAGCACCAGCCCGAACATGGTCTGGCGGCCCCGGAAGCGGAGCTTGGCGAGGGCAAACGCCGCCGGCAGCGCCACGAGCACCTGCAGGGCGAAGATCGACACCGTGACGATGACGCCGTTGAGGAGAAACCGGGCGAGCGGTGCCTTCTCGAAGGCCTTCGCGTAGTTCTCCACCACGGCGAGCCTGTGCGGCCACCAGCGGATCTCGGACAGGAACACCTCGGCCTGCGGCTTCAGCGACGTCGAGATCATCCAGAGGAAGGGCAGGAGGACGACGGCCGCCGCCGTCATCAGCACCACGTGGCGCACGATGGCACCTGCGAGCCGGCCCGGTTTGAGCGTGTGTTGCTGCATCAGTAGTGCACCCGCTTCTCGATGACGCGCGCCTTGACGAGCGTAAGCAGCAGCACGAAGCCGAGGAACACGACGGCAATCGTCGCCGCGAGACCGGACCGGAAGAACTCGAAGCCCTCCGAGTACATGGTGTAGAGCAGAACCTCGGACGCCTTGCTCGGGCCGCCCTTGGTCAGCACGTGGACGGTGTCGAACACCTGGAACGAGCGGATCGCGGAGATCAGCACCACGAACATGGTGACGGGACCGAGCATGGGCCAGGTGACAAGGCGGAAGCGCGACCACGCCGAGCGCGCGCCATCCATCTCGGCCGCCTCGTACAGGTACCTCGGGATCGACACGAGGCCGGCGAGGAACAGCACCATGTTGAATCCGAACAGCTGCCAGATGCCGATCGCGGCGAGCGTGGGGAGCACGAGCGCGGGGTCGCTGAGCCACGCCTGGGCGGGAAGCCCCACGGCCTTCAGCATCAGGTTGATGAGGCCGAACTGCGGATGCAGCATGTACTCCCACGAGATCGCCATCGCGATCAGCGTCGCCATCACGGGAATGAAGAAGACGGACCGGTAGAAGAAGCGCAGCGACTGCCCGGACTCGATGAGAAGCGCCGTGCCGAGCCCGAGCCCGACGGATACCGGCACCACGATCGAGACGTAGAGCAGCGTGTTCGTCAGCGAGCGCCAGAACACGCGGTCGCCGAACAGCTCGACGTAGTTGTGCAGGCCGACGAACGCCCACGTGCCGGCCCCGAGCTGGTAGTCCGTGAGGGACATGACGATCACGGTGGCCACCGGGCCCAGCAGCAAAAGCACCATGAGAGCGCCGGCCGGCAGCAGCAGGGCAAGCGCCGAAAGCCCGCGCCCAAAGCCCGGCCGTCGCGGGCGCGCGAGCTTTGGCCTTGCCGCCCGAGCGGCGACCTCGACGGACCCGTCAGGCATGAACGGCCTCCGCGGTCGCCGGCACCTCGACAAGGGCCACGCGACGGCCCGCCTGGTCGAAGCACAGGGCTGCCTCCGGCGCGAAGCTGAGGCCGATGCGGGCGCCGAGCGACACGCTGCGCGCCGCGCCATGGTCGAGGCGGACGATCACCGGCTGGGCGGAAGCCGGCACCGTCGCATGCAGCAGAACCTCGGCGCCGAGGTTCTCGCGGTGCGCGACAACGCCGTCGATGAGCGCCTCGCCTTGCGCTGCAAGCCGCAGCACCTCCGGGCGCAGGCCGATCCGCACGGGGCCGTCGCCGGCCTGGCGAAGCCCGACCGGCAGCAGGCGCCCGGCCAGCGAGAGTCGGCCGCCTTGGCCCGCCTCGGCCTCGAGCACGTTGATCTTCGGACTGCCGATGAACTCGGCCACGCGCAGATCCTGCGGGTCGTCGTAGACCTGATCCGGCGTGCCGATCTGGATGACGTTGCCATCCATCATGACGGCG
>JANRIO010000132.1:0-54152 GCA_033764875.1 Hyphomicrobiaceae bacterium
GAGCCGGCCGGCCTTGGCGTTCAGCTCCACCAGCTCGGCAAGACCCGGCTCGAAGATCGGCATCTCGCCCTTCTTCAGGCCTTCGATCTTGCGTGCGTCCTTGTCGACGCAGACCACGGTGTGGCCGAAGTTGGCGAAGCAAGCGCCCGACACCAGACCCACGTAGCCGGCTCCGATCATCGCGACGCGCATGTCGATTCCCCTTGGTGAATTCGGCTTGTGGCGCCCGTCATGTCACTAATTGCCTGCCGCGTCGAGGGGCGCGCTGTGCACAAGCCTGCGCTTTGCAGGCGCACGCGGAAAAGGGGCCGCCGCGGCCCCAAACGATATGAATGAACAGCGATCAGGCCCGTGCGCGCTTGCGCGCGCCCCGTGGCGGGAGGCGGCGCACCGAAGACTCGGTCGCCGTGGCGCGCGGGGCCTGCGAGCCGTCGGCGGCGGACGCGACATCCTGCAGCGGCGTTGGGGAGCCGCGGCTCTCCGGCGCCTGCGGCTCGGCCTCGGCCGGCGCGGCGCTCTCGAACTTGTGTAGGGACCTGGTCGCCTCCCAGTAGCCCGCAAGGCGTTCGACAAGGTCCTCGGGCGGCTCGGCATAGAGCCGGTCGCCGTGCAGGCGGGCCAGCGCGCGCAGGTCCTTCTGCCTGCCCTTGGCGTGCTGGATCAGGATCGCAACGCCCTCCTCCGGCAACTGCTCCCGATGCCGACTGGCGAGCGCGGCGAGGACGGCCAGATCGTGGTCCTCGCCCAGGATCTGCGACAGCATCTTGGCCTCGGCGATGCGGGCCGCGGTCTCCTGCGGCCAGGCACGCGAGACGAGCGCCATGTGCCGCCAGTGCCGCTGCACCGCCTTGCGCCAGGCATGAACCGCCTCGTCGTCGGGCTTGCGGTAGCAGGCGCGGAAGGCGTGGCGCCCCTTGCGGTGGGCCGCCTCCAGTCCCTCCCAGACGTCCGTCATGGAAACGTCATGCAGCGCGCGCCCGCTGAAAAACTTGCGCGACGCGCCGAGCTTGACGAGCGCCTCGTGCCGCAGGCCAGGCTCCGGCGGCGCCGCCAGATCGTGGCCCTGCGTGATCAGAGCCTGCAGGAGCGGGCCGCAGTCGCCGGGCAGAGGGCCGGCGGCCTTCTCGATGCCGGCAAGCGACTGGCACATGACGAAGCGGTCGCGCGCGCCGGCCAGCATGCGCCCGACCTGGGCAAGGCGGCGCGTCTCCTTGCGGTAGAGATCCGCCTCGAGCGCCGGGCGGACAAGCAGCAGCAGCGCGCGCAGCCGCTTGAGGCAGCGCCGGGCATCGTGGACGGCCGTGGCCACGTCCTGCTCCGCTCTGAGGTGGGCCTCCACCCGCTCGATCTGCTCGAGCCCAATGCGGCGGATGCCCTTGTGCAGCCCCTCGCGCAGCTTCAATCGATACGCCATCTGCCCGTCTTCGAAGTCTGGTGAAGGGGGCAACAGAGCATGCCCTCCTGTCACAATCCACGCGGGCTGTTACGGAACTGATATGATTCGCTTTATTCCATTGTTTTGAATTGTTTTTTTTCTGATCACTAGAGGACTAGCCAGAGTCAGCAAGAGGGCGCCGGTCAGCAGCGGCACCAGCGGCAGATGGAGGATCGAGAGCACCGGCGCGGCGAGCGGCATCGCCAACACGGCGCACACGAGCGCGGCCTCGCCCCGGGTCCAGCGGGTCTGCGGCCGGGCCGCCAGCCTCGCCAGGGCCACGGCCAGCACCGGCAGATCGTAGGTCAGGGCGTAGGGGCTCGCGACGAAGGTGCCGGCCGCGACCAGGCCGAGCCGGAGGCTCGCGTCCTGCGTGCGCCGCACCGACACCATGACGAGCGCGATGGCGGCGACGGCGATGATGGCCTGCAGCCCCATGGCGAGGCCGTGCGCGAGCCCCCAATGGCGGAGCATGGCGTAGGGCGAGACCAGCATCATGGTGAAGAAGCCGGAGAAGGCTTTCAGCATGGCTCCCTGGTTCGGCACCGTCGCCTCCAGGAAAGCCTGCCACGGGCCCCAACCGAAGGCAGCAACGGAGGCCAGCGCCAGCACGAGCGCCGTGGCGCCGGCCGCGAGGATCGTGCGCCAGGCGCCGAGGGCGAGCAGCGCCGGCATCAGGACCAGGGCCAGATGCGGCTTCAAGCTGAGGAGCCCGGCGAGCACGCCGGCGGCGATAGGGCGCCGGTCGAGCAGAAGAAGGGCCCCGGCGACGAGCGCGCCGGTGAAGAACCCGTTCTGGCCGCAGAGGACGCTCGTCAGCGTCGCGGGCGCGAGAAGGACCAGGAGGGTGGCGTGCCGGCGCGCCTCGGCTGCAAGGCCGAGCCGGGTGGCCCAGAGGATGGCGGCGAGGCCGGCAACCGTCCACACCGCCAGCGCGAGCCCGTAGGGCAGGACTGCGAGCGGCACCGCGATGAAGAAATTGCTCGGCGGGTAGGACCAGAAATGCGGTGCGAGCGCAGGGTGGAACAGGCGATGCAGGGCGGCGATGTAGGCCTGCACGTCGAACAGGGCAGGCCACTGGCCCTCGAGCAGCAGGCGGCCCGCCACCCACAGGTTGACGAAGTCGCGGCCGACAGCGTGGTCGGCGACGTCGAGCGGCCAGCGCGCCGGCAGGTAGTTGTAGGCGAGCAGGGGCAGGGCCACCAGCAGCCCGGCCACCAGGGCGAGGGTGAACAGGCGTCGCGGCTCGGTCAGGATCATGGCGGGTCGGGGTCGCGAGAAGAGGCGTGCCGAGCGCGCGAATCGCCCGCGCCCTTGCTCGCGATCCTAGCTCACAAGCGTTGCCAGAATGCTCTTTCGGCCTCTCGCGCTGCGACACCTGGGCTTGCTGACCTGCCTGTCGTGGTCGGGGCCACGGTCTCGAATGAGGAGTGTATTGCGGGCGAGGGCGGCTCGGCTGTAGCGGCGGGATCGCGAGCCGGCGTGGACCCCCGCCTGCGCGGGGGTGACGTCGGTGGTGTGGCAAGCGGCCTCGCCACGACGCCCGTCATGCCCGCGAAGGCGGGCAGCCCACGCACGCCTGCAGCGAGCCGCGACACCCCGCATGGCTCAACCGGACAGCCGGGGCTTGTCCCGACCATCCCCCGACCACTGGCTCCGGCGCTCGCGCAGAGTTGCATCCTCGGGACAAGCCCGAGGATGGCGGCGGCAACGATCTGTTGGAACCGGACCTATCGGGTCGGTTCGGGACCCAGCTGCACCTGCAGCTTGCCGAAGTTCTCCCCGCGCAGCAGGCCGATGAAGGCGCGCGGCGCGTTCTCGATGCCCTGCACGATGTCCTCGCGGTACTTGAGCTGGCCCGAGCGCACCCAGGCACCCATCTGCTTCATGGCGGCAGGCCAGTGCTGCAGGAAGTCGGAGACGATGAAGCCGCGCATGTTGACGCGGCGCCCCACGAACAGGCCCAGCAGCCGGGGACCCATCTCGAGCTTGTCGGCGTTGTACTGCGAGATGGAGCCGCACAGCGAGACGCGGGCGAAGAAATTGAGGCTCATGAACACGGCGTCGCTCACCGGCCCGCCGACGTTGTCGAAGTAGACGTCGACGCCGTCCGGGCAGGCCTGCTGCAGCGCCTGGCGGAAGTCGGCCGCCTTGTAGTCGACGCAGGCGTCGAAGCCGAGCTCGTCCTTGACGAAAGCGCACTTCTTGGCGCCGCCGGCGATGCCGACGACACGGCAGCCGCCGATCCTCGCGATCTGGCCGACGGCCTGGCCGACGGCACCGGAGGCCGCCGAGACCACGACGGTCTCGCCGGGCTTGGGACGGCCGACCTCGAGCAGGCCGAAGTAGGCCGTCATGCCCGGCATGCCGAGCACGCCGTTGGCCGTCGAGATGGGGGCGAGCTGGGGGTCGACCTTGCGCAGGCCGACGCCCGACGAGATGCCGTACTCCTGCCAGCCCAACCGCTCCTCGACGATGTCGCCGACCTTGAAGCCCTTGTGGTTGGAGGCGACCACCTCGCCGACCGTGCCGCCGGTCATCACGTCGCCGATGCCAACGGGGGCGGCGTAGGAGGCGGCGTCCCGCATGCGCCCGCGCATATAGGGGTCGAGGGAGAGATAGATGTTGCGGACCAGGACCTCCTTGGGCCCGCACTCCGGCACCGGCACCTCCTCGAGACGGAAGTCGCTCTCCTCGGGCTCCCCCGGAGGGCGGCGGGCCAGGACGATGCGGCGGTGGGTCTTGGGGATCATGGGGTTCCTCTGTGTTCAGCGCCTCTCGAAGTAGACCTCACTTGTCCTACACTGGTGCCGAGCGCGCAAGATTATGCACTGAGATATTCAAGTGAACTACAAGCGGATGGACCAGTCTTTTATGAGAAGTACATCCGCCTGGTACCAACGTCCTAGCCTCCGGCGGCTCAGCACAGGAGAGAAATAGGCCGCATCCCACTTCTCCGAGTGAAGCCGGTTGAGCAAGGTTAGGTAATTTGGCTCTCCGCGGTAAACTTGGCGAAGGCTGACCTCCACAAGGATAGCTTTGGCTCGACAAAGTGCTGAAGTCGCACCGTCAAGAACTTCTTCCTCGAACCCCTGAACATCGATCTTGATAGCAATCGCAGCTTGCTTTTCGATGCCCAGCTCATCCAGTGCATCATCCAATCTACACACGCGGACAGTCTCAGAAGCGACGGTATCGACGTGCGTACTGTCGAGGAAAGACGAAAGGGAGGTGTCCGCCATTACATTGATTGAAGCGCTTCCCTCTGAGGCGCCAATGGCCATCTTGGGTGCAACAGTCCACAGCGGATCTCTACGCGCAGCCGCGCATAGCTCACGATGACTTGCAGTGACGGGCTCAAATGAAATGATGCGGCCCTTAAAACCGGCGCTCCTCATTTTTTGAGCGAATTGGCCTGCATTGGCGCCTATGTCGATAATGGTATCGATGGCGAGTTCGCTGAAGATAAAGACTATATTTCGCTCTTCGAAGTGCGGCAAGTATTTACGAATAGTGTCTTTCCGGGGGTAAGGCAAAAAACGCCTAACTCGCCGCATAAGTGTTTTGCCAACAAACAACGCAGACTCTCTGCTTGATCAATCAGCACAAGATACAACCGATCTCTTATGGGCACAACACTCTCCGGGTGACCTCGCGCTATCAGCCCGGCAGCGGCACGCCTGTCTCTGCGAACACCTGCGCCTGGCGCTGGCGCACCTCCTCGAGGCGGAAGCCCTCGATGGTCTCGTTGAACATGGCGTAGTAGTTGAGCCTGGCGTCGAGATGCAGGAACACGCCGCCGAGGCCGATCGCGGCCCGGTCCATGAACACGAACTCGCGCGGCACGCGCACCGGCCCCTTCTCCTTCAAGGCCTGGTGCACCTTGAACGCCTCCTTGCGCCCGTACTGCCCGGGCGTGGTGCCTTCCGCGATGGTGCGTACGCGGTCGTCGAGCAGCGGCCCGTAGATGAAGCTCGCCCAGATGTTGAGGACGTCGATCAGCTCGGCGTTGAGCCCGGTGAAGCCCCACGTCTCGTAGGCGCTGACGGTGAGGTCGCGGTTGCCGGTCCGGAGCCCGGTGTAGAGGTCGATGACGCCCTGCACGAAGCTCGGCGGGAAGGTGCGGATGCAGCCGTAGTCGAGCAGGTTGATGCCCTGCGGGGCCCCGGGCTGCGGCCCTGCCGTGTCGCTCTCGACGATGGTGTAGTTGCCAAGGTGCGGATCGCCGTGGATGACGCCGTAGTGGGAGAAGGGATACCACCAGGCCTTGAACATGGCCCGCGCGATGGCGTTGCGGTGCTCGATGGGCGCCGTCTTGTAGTCGGTGAGCCTGCGCCCCGAGCACCAGCTCATGGCCAGCAGCCGCCGGGTCGACAGCTCGGGCATCACCGCCGGCACGGTGATCAGCGGCTCGTCCCTGAAGATGGCTCCGTACAGCGCCGCGTGCCGGGCCTCGAGGCCGTAGTCCAGCTCCTCCCTGAGGCGCGCCGCGATCTCGGTGATGATCTCGGCGGTGTCGATGGCCGGGTTCATGCGCGCGTGCAAGGTGAAGACGAGCTTGAGCTGGGTGAGATCCGCCTCCACGGCCGACTGCATGTCGGGGTATTGCAGCTTGACGGCCAGCGCCGTGCCATCAAGCGCCTCGGCCCTGTGCACCTGGCCCAGGGAGGCCGACGCCGAGGGCACGAGCTCGAAGCTGCGAAACCTGGACGACCAGTCGGGCCCGAGCTCGGCCACCATACGCCGGCGCACGAAACCGGGCCCCATGGGAGGGGCCTGAGACTGCAGCTGCGACAGCTGCTCGGCGTACTCGGCCGGAAGCGCCTCGGGAATGGTCGCGAGCAGCTGCGCGACCTTCATGATGGGACCCTTCAGCCCGCCGAGGGCCTGCGCAAGGGCGGCCGCGTTGGCGCTGTCGTCGCGCTCAAGGCCGAATAGCCGCTGTCCCGCCACGCGCGCGGCGACGGCGCCGACGTTGGTGCCGACCCGGACATAGCGGGCCGCCCGTGCGGACAGCCGGTTTCGTTCTTCGTCGGTGGGGTCGGACAAGCGGCGGGCCTCCTCGGCACTGCATATTGGGTCGGGGGCAGCATCAGTCCAGCCTGTGGGCAGCGTGTGCCCGATTGCCGATCAGAAGATCGATCCTGCAACTGACCTCGGACCGGCCCGGGCGGCTTCCAGCGATCACGGCCGTGGCGGCACGGGGGCCTCGGATGTGCCTTCCAGACTACGCTTGCGTTACAAAATGGACACGTATGTCGTGGTTAAGTCGCCATTCATGGTCGATGGCGCATCATATTGATTCGCAAGTGGTGGTAAGACGTCGCATGTGGCGGCGTCGCAACGCCGTTTAGCACGGCATTTGCGTTGAGTGGGCAAGCGAGCGGCCGAATGCGCCGGACTTAGCAGGGCGCCATCGGTTGCAAGCGCGGACGTCGAGCCGGCCCCTTTCGTGCGCAGTGCCGGGGCCTAGCGTCAGTGAAGGCATCCCCGAACCGGGGCACTGAACAATGAGGCGCGCAATGCAGACCGACGACAACCAGGACCGGGACCCGTTCATCTCGGACACCTACCGCGGGCACCAGATCGCCACCCTGCAACATGGCGGCGCGTGGCTCGTGTATCTCGATCACATCCTGCAGAACCGGCTGAAGTTCGCCACCGCCGAGGCCGCCATCACCTGGCTGCAGCGGCAGGTGGAGAAAATGAGCCCGGACTTGGAAACGAGCGGCCGGTAAGCTCAGCGGGAACGAGCGGGGGCGGCGCGGATGCCGCCTCCCGAGGCTACTCTGCGGCGAGCAGGGCCGAGGCCGGCGGCGCGGTCGCGTCACGAGCCGCAGCGGCTGGCGCCGGCTTCCTGACGCGGAACCACGCGGCATAGAGCGCCGGCAGGAACACCAGCGTCAGCAGCGTCGCGACGAACAGCCCGCCCATGATCGTGAGCGACATGGGCCCCCAGAACACGCTGCGCGCCAGCGGGATCATGCCGAGAATGGCGGCGAGCGCCGTCAGGACGACCGGGCGCGCGCGGCGCACCGTGCTCTCGACAATGGCGTCGTAGGGCGTGCGGCCGGCCGCCATGTCGATGTCGATCTGATCGACCAGGATCACCGTGTTGCGCATGATCATGCCGGCCAGCGCGATCAGGCCGAGCAGCGCCACGAAGCCAAACGGGGCGTTGAAGGCCAAGAGCGCGAAGGAGGCACCGATCAGCCCCAGCGGCGCCGTCGAGAAGACCAGAAACAGCTTGGAGAAGCTCTGCAGCTGGATCATCAGCAGCGTCAGCATGACGAGGAACATCACCGGGAACACCTTGAACAGGGCGACGTTGGCCTTGGCGCTCTCCTCGATGGCACCGCCCTGCTCGATGCGATAGCCCACCGGCAGCTTGGCGACGATCGGCGCCAGCAGCGGCCACACGGCGTTGGTCACATCCGGGGCCTGCACGCCCTTGGCGATGTCGGAGCGCACGGTGAGCACCATGTCCCGGTTGCGCCGCCACAGGATCGGCTCCTCGAAGCCGTAGGAGATCCGCGCCACCTGCGACAGCGGCACGGCCTGGCCCGAGCGGGTCGGCACCGCGATGTCCTCGAGCCGGTCGAGATTGAGCCGCTCGCTGGCGGTCGCACGCGCCACCACCTCGATCAGCTCCACGCCTTCCCGGTACTCGGTCACCGTGAAGCCCGAGACCAGCGTCTGAAGGATCTGCGCCAGGTCCTGCGGCGTCGTGCCGATGGCGCGCGCCCGATCCTGGTCGACGACGAGCTGCACGCGCTTGACCTGCTCGTTCCAGTCGAGCTGCACGTCGCGTGTGCGCGGCTCGGCGCGCATGGCCTCGCGCACCTCGTAGGCGATCTCGCGCACCTTCAGGGGATCGGGCCCGCTGACGCGGAACTGCACGGGAAAGCCCACGGGCGGACCGAAATTGAGCTGGTCGATGCGTACGCGCGCCTCGGGCACCGCCCCGTCGTCGACCGCCTGCACCAGACGGGCCTTCAGCCTGTCGCGGGCCGCCGCGTCCGGCGTCATGATCACCACAAGGGCGAAGTTGTCGTTGGGCAGGACGGGATTGAGCGCCAGGAAGAAGCGCGGGCTGCCCTGGCCGACGTAGGTGGTGAAGGACAGCGCATCCTTGTCGTCCTTGAGCAGCGCCTCGGCCTTGCGGGCGGCCGCGCCGGTGGCGCCGATGGTGCTGCCCTCGGGCATGCGCACCTCGATGAACAGCTCCGGCCGCGACGAGGTCGGGAAGAACTGCTGTTGCACGAAGCCGAAGGCCGTGATCGCCAGACCGAAGGCGGCAAAGGTGGCGGCGATGACGAGACCGCGATGGTCGATCGACCAGGTGACGAGCCGGCGCAGGGCGCGATAAAGCCGCGTATCGTAGGCGTCGTGGTGACCGCCGTCCTCGACCGGCTTCGGCTTGGGCAGCAGCTTGAAGCCGAGGTAGGGCGTGAACACCACGGCCACGACCCAGGACACGATGAGCGCGAGGCCGACCACCCAGAAGATGCCGCCGGCGTACTCGCCCGCCGTCGACTTGGCGAAGCCGACGGGGAGGAAGCCCGCCGCCGTCACCAGCGTGCCCGTGAGCATCGGGAAGGCGGTCGAGGACCAGGCGAAGGTGGCGGCGCGGAAGCGGTCGTAGCCTTCCTCCATCTTCACCACCATCATCTCGATGGCGATGATCGCGTCGTCGACGAGCAGGCCCAGCGCGATGATGAGGGAGCCCAGCGTGATGCGGTCGAGGTTCATGCCCATGGCCGCCATGACCACGAACACGATGGCGAGCACGAGCGGCACCGACAGGCCGACCACGATGCCCGTGCGCCAGCCCAGCGACAGGAAGCTGACGATCAGCACGATCACGAGCGCCTCGCCGAACGAGCGCAGGAACTCGCCGACCGATTCCTCCACCACCTTGGGCTGGTCCGAGATCTGCTCGATGGAGATGCCGGTGGGGATCTCCTTCTTGGCCTCCTCGATGGCCTTCTTGAGATTCTCGCCAAGGGCCAGCACGTTGCCGCCCTCCAGCATGGCCACGGCGAGGCCGAGAGCGGGCTTGCCCCGGTGATGCACGACGAAGCGGGGCGGGTCCTCGTAGCCGCGCCTGACCTCGGCAATGTCGCCGAGGCGGAAGGTGCGCCCGCCGGACTCGATGGGGACCGCGGCGATGCTGTCGACGCCGGTGAAGCTTCCCGTGACGCGCAGCAGGATGCGGTCGCTCGCCGTCTCGAAGCTGCCGGCCGGCGTCATCGTGTTCTGCTTCTGCAGGCTCTCGAAGATGGCCTGCGGGGTGATGCCGAGGGTCGCCAGCTTCTTGTAGCTGAACTCGACGAAGATGCGCTCCTTGGTCTCGCCCACGAGCTCGATCTTGGTCACGTCCGGCACGCGCAACAGCGACTGGCGCAGGCTCTCGGCGTAGCGCTTGAGGTCGGCAAGACTGGCGCCGCCGTCGCTCGTCAGCATGTAGACGGCCGAGAACACGTCGCCGTACTCGTCGTTGAACACGGGGCCGACGACGCCCTGCGGCAACGTCGAGCGGATGTCGCCGATCTTCTTGCGCACCTGATACCAGGCGTCCTTCACGTCCTGGCCGCGGGTGGAATCCCTGAGATTGAGCTGCAGCACCGCAACGCCTGGGCGCGAGTAGGTGCGCACGAAATCGAAGGCCGGCAGCTCCTGCAGCTTCTTCTCGATCGGGTTGGCGACCTGCGCCTGAATCTCCTCAGCCGTCGCGCCAGGCCAGAACACCTGCATGACCATGGTCTTGATGGTGAACGAAGGGTCCTCCGCGCGCCCCAGCGACAGGTAGGCGCGCCCGCCTGCGAGGGCCAGCGCGATGATCATGAACAGCACCAGAGCGGGATGGCGGACCGCCCAGGCGGAGGCGTTGAAGCCCTCGGACAGCGGCTTCTCGTCGGGGGGGATTGCGGAGGTGGAGCCGGCGGGGCCTTGCATGGCGGCGTCCTCGATCGAGGCTGGCGGGAAGGGCTCAGTTCGCGGCAGGGGCCTGATCGGCGGCGAGCTTGACGGGCGGGCGCTCCTCGACCACGCGGATGGCGCGGCGCTCGTCGAGCACGTGCACGCCGAGCGTGACCAGGCGCTCGCCGTTGCTCAGTCCGCGGGTCACCAGGACGTCGTGCTGGCCGAAGCTCAGGAACTCAACGGGACGCCGCTGAACGCGCTTTGCCTCGGCGTCGACGACCCAGACGGCCGGACCGCGGCCGTCGTTGATGAGGGCGGTCGAGGGAACGCGCACGACCTCGGCGCCGGCACCCGTGCCGAAGCTGGCGATCACGGTCGCGGTCATGCCGAGGCCGACGGCGCTGTCGGGGCTGTCGATGGCAAAGCGGGCGAGATAGGTGCGCGTCGCCGTGTCGGCCTGGGGCGAGATCTCACGCAGCCGCGCGGCGTAGCGGCGCCGGGCGTCGGCCCACAGCTCGACTTCGGAGCGGGCGCTGCGGATGTCGGCAAGCCGGGCCTCGGGGATCGCCACCACCGCCTCGCGCTCGCCGTCGCGCGCCAGGCGCACGACGAGCTGGCCGGCAGCCACCACCTGCCCGACCTCGACCGGCAGCGCCGTGACGATGCCGGCGTTGTCGGCGGCGAGGGTGGCGTACGCCGCCTGGTTGCGCGAGATGGCGAGGTTGCGCTCGGCCCTGTCGAGACGGCCCTGCGCCTCGTCGAGCGCCGCCTTGCGCTGATCGTAGACGGCGGCGGACACGTGCCCGCGCTCCATCAGATCCCTGCCGCGGCGCTCGGCCGCCTGCGCCTGCGCCAGGCTCGAGCGCGCGGCGGCAAGCTCGGCCTCGTTGGCCTCGCGGGTGAGGGCGAGATCGGTGGCGTCGAGCCGGGCCAGCGGCTGTCCTGCCGCGACGGCGTCGCCGATGTTGACCAGGCGCTCGGTGATCTTGCCGCCGACGCGGAAGCCGAGATCGCTCTCATAGCGGGCGCGGACCGTGCCGACGTAGGTCGCCGAGCGGGTCATGGCCTCGGTCTTCACCGGCATGACGCGCACCGGCTGCGGGGCCTCCGCCGCCTGCTCCTCCTTCTTGCACCCGGCCAGGCCGAGCCCCGCGGCAACGAGCGCTGCAACGGCAACCGTGCGGAGCCCGGCGCGGCTGCCGGGCGAGGCCGGGCGGAAAGCTGGACAGGACTTGCCGTACATCCGTATTCTCCTTGACCGACGTTCTGTTGGAGTGCCGTAGGTTGCAAGACCGCTGCCAAGGCCTGCGATCTGATGCTGCAGTTGCGAAGTCAGCGCCGCTAACTTATGTAAGTGCGAGTAACATGGCAAGAGCGCGTGCCGGGAGAACGGATCGTGGCTGCATCACAAGAGCGTGTGGGAGGCCGTGCCCGTGCCGATGACGGGCACGAGCGCAAGGACCGCTACCACCACGGGGATCTGCGCGAATCCCTGATCGAGGCGACCGAGGCGCTGGTGCGGAGCAAGGGCGCCGAGCACTTCTCGCTGGCCGACGCCTGCCGGTTCGCCGGGGTCACGACTGCGGCCCCCTACAAGCACTTCCGCGACAAGCAGGAAATCCTGGAGATCGTGTGCCAGCGGGGCTTCGAGAGCCTGAAGGCGGCCACCGCTGCGGCCGTGGAGAAGGCGGGCGCCGGCACCCTGGAGGCGATCCAGAGCATGGGGCGGGCGTACCTCGCCACGGCCGTCACGCAGCCCAACCTGTTCCGGCTGATGTTCGGGCAGAACTCGGACCTGAAGACCGCCGGCATCGTCGACGAGGCGGGCACGGGGTGCCTCGCCTATCTGGTCGAGCAGGTCTCGCTCTACATCGAGAGGCAGGGCCGGGCCGAGGATGCACAGCTCGTGGCGCTCAAGCTCTGGACCTTCGTGCACGGCGCCGCCTGCCTGCTCATCGACCACGACTACGACAAAGTGGCGCCTGGTCTCGACGTCGAGGCCCTGATCGACTCGGGCTCCCGCGACATCCTCGGCACCTGATCGGAAGCTTCGGCCGCATGCCCCAGACCCTTCGCGCCGTCTCCTGCGCCATCGTCGTCGGCACGTGCGGACGCCTGCTGCTGCAGCAACGCGACGACGTGCCCGGCATCATTCATCCCGGGCTGATCGGCCTGTTCGGCGGCCACCGCGATCCGGGCGAAGGCGCGCTCGACTGCGTGCTGCGCGAGCTCGAGGAGGAGATCGGCGAGCGCATCGCACCCGAGCGGGCCGAGCCGTTCCTGACGCTGGTCACGACGCTGGAGGAGCCGAACGTCGTCGTCGATCTCACCCTCTACGTCGTGCGCGGCATCGAACTTGGCCGCCTGGTCGTGACCGAGGGACAGCCGCTCGTCACGGACATCGCTGCGCTGGGGCCGCTCTACGGGCGGATGACGCCGGCCGCCGCCTTCGCGGTGCGCCAGTACGAGCTCAGGCACCTCGCAGGCGGCCACGGCGCCAGCCGGCAGGGCGTGCAGGCCCAGCAGCAGTAGTGCTCCGCGCAAAAGGGGCCCGAGTGGCGCATCAGCGCATCAGGACGCGCACGAAAGCCGTCCACACCCTTGCGCAGACGGGGCTTGCAAGCGACAGTTGCTCGAAATCGACAGGAGATTCGCGCCATGCGCAGGTTCGCCCTTGGGCTTTGTGCTGCGGCCGCAGGCTTGGTCTTGGGCGCGCACGCGGCGCTCGCGGGCGGCACCAACCCGGACGGCTACGGCATCTACACGCCGGGCCCGAGGCTGCCGGACGGCACGCGCCTCTACCGCCACGATCCGCGCACCTGGTACTACGGCGAGCGCGGCTACTACCCCTACTACGGCTCCGGCTACTGGGTGCCGCGCGCGCAGATGAAGACGCGCTACCGCTACAAGTATCTCGGTCCCCGCTACCGCTACTATCCGGCGTGGGGCTACGACTGATCGCTCGCCGTCACGCGTCTGGGCCACTCGAACACCCGCGACCCTCTCTCGCCTGGAGCCCTTTCCTTATGCGCAACGGTCTCAATCTGGCCGCAGCCGCCCTGGTCGCCCTGCTCGCCGCGCCGCCGGCGGCACAGGCCTTCGACGACACCTTGCCCGGATGGGCGCCCTGGCGCCGGCACTACGCCACGGAAGGCGACTACGTCGCGCCGCGCGGCTACGTGTTGCGCAAGCACGCGCGCGGCGACGAGGTGGTGTACTGCCGCCGCTGGTCGTGGCGGGAGTATTGCCGCCCCTACCGCCTGGGCGGCTACTTCAAGAAGAATCCGGACTTCAGGCGCCTGCCCTGGTATCGCTGAGCGTCGACGCGGCGGTTGCGGGAGGGTGTGTTTTTTTGCAGGCAACGGATTACTAAGGCATTTTGGCCGTTGTCACGCCACAGTCCGACCTCAGTTTGCGTAGCGGATTCGTGCGGCAGTGGCGACTGCCTTGCATGAGCAAGAGGCCCGCGATGGAGATGGGGATGCTGAAGAAGCTGATTGGCGCGGCGACTGCGCTCGTTGTTCTCGGTGGCGTGCTCGCGACCTCGGTCGAGGAGGCCAAGGCGCACGACGGCCGCGGCATTGCTGCCGGCCTTGCCATCGGCACCATCCTCGGCCTCGGCATCGCCGGTGCGCACGCCGGCCCGCGCTACCGCGGCCCCGCCTACTACGCCGATGTGCCGCCAGGCTGCTATCGCGGCCCGCGCCAGTGCGGCTGGGAAGGCCGCCGCTGCTGGTACGACCGCTATGGCGAGTACGTGTGCCGCGGCGGCGAGTGGCGCTGCTGGCGCCCGACGGTGTGCGACTAGGCTAGACCAGCTCCACGAGCCTTCGGCTTGCGCCTGCGAAATCCGGTCGTCGCGCAAGCAACACGACTTTCGCAGGCGGGACGCTAGCCAGCGGCGGCGTCAGGCGCCGTCTCGAGCCCGGCGCGCCAGCGCGCGTCGCGCAGGCTCGGGCGGCGGTGCAGGCGCGTGTCGAGAAGCTTGCGCGCCCTTTCCGTCTCGCCGGCCTTGATCAGGGCCACGATCAGCGTGTCCTCGACGAGATCGCGCTGGGCGTGGCTGCCGCCGATGCGCACGACGTCTGCCGCGGCAGGCTCCAGCAGTTGGGCGCAGGCGCGGTAGTCCCCGTCGGAGAAGGCGCGCACGCCGCGGCAGATGGCAAGCAGCACCGGGCCCGGGGCGAGCCTGCCCTCGGCGAGGCGCGCCTCGAGCCCCGCGACGCGGGCCTCGAGCGCCTCGCGCCGGCCCGCCGCGGCGGCGGCAAGCGCCACGTGCACATCGGCGAAATGCACCCCGGCCTGCGGAAACAGCCCGAGCGCGTCCTCGGCGGCCTCCTCCCAGAGCGCCGGAGCGATGTCGGCGCCGCACACGCCGGCACGCCACAGCAGGGAGGCGCGATCGGTGACGGCATTGAGCGGGGCGGCGTGCGAGGCGCCGCGCGCGATGGCCCGACGGTAGATGGCAAGCGCACGGGGCGCATCGGCCTGCTCCAGCGCCAGCAGGGCCTGGTGCCAGGCGATGTGCCCGTGCAGGATGGCCCTGGGGTCGTAGCCCGGCAGCCAGTCGTCGATGAAGCGGTCGGCCGCCGCGACCGAGCCGTCCTCGTACAGGGCGTGCGCCAGCGCGTGCGCCGCGTTGGCGTTCTCGCGCCGCAGCTCCAGCGCCCGCTCGGTCAGAAGCCTGCCGGCGCCGGCGCTGCCGTTCTCCGTGTGCGACCACCCGAGGTAGGTGAGGAACCACCAGTCGGGGCCGTAGTGGCGCGCATGCCGCTCGCACAGGTCGACGCGGGCCTGGTCGTGGTTGGCGATGCCCGAGAAGGCGTAGAGCCCGAAGGCGCCCAGCGGCAGCGACAGCACCAGCGCATCGCGCGGCCAGCGCTCGAGGTGGGCGAGGGAGGCGGCAAGAGATCCGGCCGGATCGCCCTCGACGCCGCGCGCGATGGCGTCGACGTGCGATCGCTCGCGCTCGGTCGCGTTCTGGGCGCCGAGCTCGCGGGCACGCTGCGCCTTCTGCCGCGCGGCGGGCACCTCCGCGTAGGCCAGGTGCAACCGCGCGCGGGCGACGTGGGCAAGCGCGAAGGCGGGGTCGAGCGCGACCGCCTCGTCGAAGGCCGCGTCCGCCCCGGGCCAGGCGGCGAGCATCAGATCATGCCCGCGGCGGTAGGCATCGGCCGCCGCCGCGTTGTCCGTCGACAGGGCGAGGCCGTAGCGATCGGTCTCGGGCAAGGCGCACCTCCCGCGGCAAGGTTTGCCAGATCTTAGGCGCGCCGCCACGCGCGGGCAATCCGGCGCCCAAGCACATTCGCAATGCCGGCGAGCGCGGTCCGATGCTATCGCGCGAGCAACGCGCCGATGCGGTCCACGGCCGTGCGGATGTTCTCCACCGAGTTGGCGTAGGAGAAGCGGATGTAGCCCTCGCCGTGGATGCCGAAGCTGGTGCCGGCGACGGTGGCGACGCCGGCTTCCTCCAGCATCCTGTTCTGCAGCTCGCGCGCGCTCATCCCCGTGCCGGTGATGTTGGGGAAGGCGTAGAAGGCGCCGCCGGGATCGAGGCAGGTGAAGCCCGGCAACGAATTGAGCAGGGGGACGATGACGCGACGGCGCTCGTCGAAGGCCGCCATCATGCGCTCCACGTCGTCCTGCGGCCCGTCGAGCGCCGCAATGCCGGCGAATTGGGTCGGGGCATTGACGCAGCTGTGCGAGTTCACGCACAGGCGCACCACGCGCTCCACCAGCGCCTTGGGCCACACGGAAAAGCCGAGGCGCCAGCCGGTCATGGCGTAGGTCTTGGACCAGCCGTCGAGCAGGATGAGCCGGTCGCGGATCTCGGGGTACCTGGTGAGGCTCTCGTGCCGGCGCCCGCCGTAGAGCATGCGCGAGTAGATCTCGTCCGACATCAAGGCGACGTCGGGGTGCTTGGCAAGGCCCGCGACGAGCTTCTTGACCTCGTCGGCCGGCACGGCGCCGCCGCACGGGTTGTTGGGGCTGTTGATGATGATCAGGCTGGTCTTGGGCGTGATCTGGGAGAGCACCTGCTCGGCCGTGAAGGCGAAGCCGTTCGCCTCGGTGAGCGCGATCGGCACCGGCGTCGCGCCGGTGAACTGGATCATGGAGCGATAGATGGGGAAGCCGGGATCGGGATACATGATCTCGCGGCCGGGCTCGCCGAACATCATCACGGCGAAGAACATGGTGGGCTTGCCGCCCGGCATGATCACCACCGTGTCGGGATCGACCTCGACGCCATGCCGGCGGTTGAGGTCGCGGGACACCGCCTCACGCAGCGGCAGAATGCCCTGCGCGGGCGTGTAGCCGTGCTGGCCGTCGCGCAGCGCCTTGACGGCGGCCTCGACGATGTGCTCCGGCGTGCGGAAGTCGGGCTGACCGATACCGAGGTTGATGATGTCGCGGCCGGCCCGCTTCAGCCCGTCGGCGCGCGCCAAAATCTCGAAAGCGGTCTCCGTGCCGAGGCGGCCGAGGCTCGATACCAGTTTCAGCATTGGGTTTCCTTCCCCCGAGGAGCCGGGCTTGCACGCTCGGCCTTGCTTCTTCAAGTCTTTCCGACCAGCATGTGGAGCGTCGTCTCGAGCAGGGCAGGATCGCTCTGCCAGTCCCCGTAGACCTCCCAGTTGACGCCGGCAGGCGCCAGGCCCTGATGACCGGCCGAGCCGGCAATGGCATCATAGGTCTCGCCCATGTCGGCGTAAGGCCCCACATGCACCGCCGTCGCGGCCAGTCCGGCCGGCGTCGCCGCGAAGATGATCTCGCCCGCGCCGGTGAAAGGAGCCGTCACCGTGACGCCGCAGGTCATCTCTACATCCTCGCCGGCGAGCTTCCTGTAGACCGCGACGTTGTGGCCGTGCGCGATCGAGCGGGCGCGGATGAAGGTCCAGACGTCGTCGAGGCCCGCGATCAGCGCCGCAGGCACCTGCGGAAAATTCGTCCGCCTCCGGACGGCCGCGAACGGCACCGGCTCGAACCTCTCCAGGCGGACGGTCGCGGTCATCGGCACATCCTTCGCGGCAACGGTCGCCGCTCACGCCTTCGACTTGGCCTTGCTGCCGGCATCTGCATTCGCCTCGCCCTTCATGCCGTAGGTGTGCTCGGGCGCCGGGAAGGTGCGGTTGCGCACCTCGCTGGCGTAGGCCGCAATCGCACCGCGGATGGCCTCGCCGACCTTGCCGAACTCCTTGACGAACTTCGGCACGCGCGGCGACAGGCCGAGCATGTCCTCCATGACCAGGATCTGGCCGTCGCAGCCGGCCGAGGCGCCGATGCCGATGGTGGGGATGGGTATGGCGGCGGTGATCTTGCGGGCAAGCTCCTCGGCCATGGCCTCGAGCACGATGGCGAAGGCGCCGGCCTCCGACACCAGCCGCGCGTCCTCCTCGATGGCCGCCCACTCGTCCTTGACGCGGCCTTGCGTCTTGAAGCCGCCGAGCACGTTGATGGACTGCGGGGTGAGGCCGATGTGGGCCATCACCGGGATCCCCCGCTCGGTCAGGAACCGGATGGTCTCGCCCATGCGGCGCCCGCCCTCCAGCTTGATGGCGCCGCACTGGGTCTCCTTGAAGACCCGGGCGGCGTTGTGGAACGCCTGGGACGGGCTCTCCTCGTAGGAGCCGAAGGGCATGTCGACGACGACCAGGGCCCGCCTGGCGCCGCGCACGACGGCGCGGCCGTGCATGATCATCAATTCGAGCGGCACCGGCACGGTGCTCTCGTAGCCGTGCATGACCATGCCGAGGCTGTCGCCGACGAGCAGGAAGTCCACGAACGGGTCGGCAATGGCCGCCGTGTGCGCGTGGTAGGAGGTCAGCGAGACGATGGGCTCGCGGCCCTTGCGCGCGGTGATCTCGGGCGCCGTGATGCGCTTGGGCTGCACTGGGGGCTGCGCGGACATGGGGCTCATCCCTGGGTTGGCGGCGGCCTTCGCCGGGTCGCTCGGGGTCCCCTTCTTAGCCCATCCGCCGAGAGCCGGAAAGGCAACGACCCTGCCGCTCAGGCCTCGGCCGCGGTCAACTGCCTGACCAGCGCGTTGGCGGTGCGCAGGAGGCGGCCGTCGTCGTGGGCGGCACCGACGAGCTGGACGCCCATGGGCATGCCGTCGGCCTCGAGCAGCGGCAGGCAGACGGCCGGCAGGCCGAGGTAGGTCCAGAACGCGCAGAACACGGGGTTGCCGGTGCTGCCGTGGCCCTTGGGCGCGATGCCCGGCGCGGCCGGCGTCAGGATGGTGCCGTGGCTGACGAGCAGCTCCTCGACCACGCCCTGGAAGCGGGCGCGCGCGTTCAGCGCGTCGATGTACTGCGCGGCCGGAATGCGCCGGCCTTCCTCGATCATGCGGGTGACGGCGGGGCCCAGGAGCTCGGGCGTGCGGTCGAGCATGGCGCCGAAGGCGGCGGCGAGCTCGGCCCGGTTGACGATGCGGGCGGCCTCGACACCGGCCTCGGTGGAGTGCTCGAGCGAGATCTCGTTGATCTGCCCCGGCCCGAGCGTCTCGGCGAGCTCGCCGAACGCCTCCCGGGTCGCCTCGTCGGCGAGGCTCCAGGCATGCGTCTTCACGAAGGCGAAGGTCGGCGGCAGCGGCCAGTCCTGCCGCGCGATCGAGAGCAGCGGTCCGCGGGCCGAGCCGAGCGTCGCAGCGTCGCGCGTGTCGGCCGCCTGCATGATCTCGACGGCGAGCGCTGCGTCGTCGACAGAGCGCGCGAGGACGCCGACCGTGTCGAGCGCGGCCGCCTGCTCCAGCACGCCGACGCGGGGGATGAGGCCGTAGGTCGGCTTGTAGCCGACGACGCCGCAGTAGGCCGCCGGGCGGATCACGGAGCCGATGGTCTGGGAGCCCAGGGCGAGCGGCACCATGTGCGCCGCGACGGCGGCCGCGGAGCCGGACGAGGATCCGCCGGGCGTGTGCGCGGGGTTGTGCGGGTTCCGGGTCGCCGGCGGCTCCAGCGTGGCGAGCTCGGTGGTGACCGTCTTGCCGATGATCACGGCGCCCGCGGCCCTGAGCGTCGCGACGCAGGCGGCGTCGGCGTCGGGCTGGCGGCCCGCGAACACGCGGCAGCCGTGCTCGGTCGGCATGTCGGCCGTGTCGATGATGTCCTTGACGGCGACGGGCACGCCGTTGAGGGGGCCCACCGCGCGGCCCGAGCGCCGCCTCTCGTCGGCCCGGCGCGCCTGCTCCAGCGCCCGCTCGCGGTCGAGGAAGCGGAACGCGCCGATGCCGTCATCCCTCTCGGCGATGCGAGCCAGGCACGCGCTGACCAGATCGACGGACGAGATCTCGCCACTGGCGATCCGGCGGGCGGCGTCGAGGGCCGTGAGGTCGGCGAGGCTGGTGTTCGTCATCGTGCTTTCGGGCGTCGGTTGGAGGAAAGCCGGCAGCATGCCCCGATCCGGAGGCTTTTGCCAGCGCCGCCGCTGCCCGACGGGGAGCGCAACGCAAAGCGGGCCGGAGATGGCTCCGGCCCGCGCGGCTGTTGGGATTTGCGCGCGCTCAGTTCGCCGCGGCGCCAGCTGCCTTGAGCACCGGCGTCCAGCGCGCGACCTCGCTCTCGACGAGCTTCTTGAGCGCCTCGGGGGTGCGGCCCGCCTTGTCGGGGATGACGCTGCCGAGCTCGAGGAGACGCTTGCGGGTGGTCTCGTCGTCGAGCGCCTTCACCAGGGCCGCGTTGAGCTTGGCGACGACCTCCGGCGGGGTGTCCTTCGGCGCGAAGACGGCATTCCAGGCCGAGACCTGGAACTCGGGAAGGCCGGCCTCCTTGGTCGTGGGCACGTCCTTCAGCACGTCCGAGCGCTGCTCGGTGGCGATGGCGAAGGCCTTGATCGCCCCCGCCTGGATCTGGGGCACGAGGTTGACTATCTGATCGCAGGCGAAATCTACCTGGCCGGCCACGAGGTCATTGAGCACGGGACCGGTGCCACGGTAGGCGACGCGGCCCGTCTTCGTGCCGATGATCGACTGCAGCAGCGTGCAGGTCGTGAACGACACCGAGCCGACGCCGGCGTGCGCCTCGTTGACCTTGCCCTGGTTCGCCTTCACGTAGGCGATGAACTCCTTCAGGTCGTTCGCCGGGAACGCCTTCTTGGCCACGATCACGATGGGTGTTCCCGCGGCGAGGCCGATGTAGGCAAAGTCCTTGGTCGGATCGTATTTCAGGTTCGGGTAGAGCGCCGGCGCCGCGCCGTGCGTGCCCATGTGCCCCATCATGATGGTGTAGCCGTCAGCCTTGGCCTGGGAGGCGCGGGTGATGCCCGTGGTGCCGCCGGCGCCGGCGACGTTCTCGACCACGACCGCCTGGCCGAGCGTCTTGGCCATGTGCTCGCCGACGACGCGGGCGACGATATCGGTCGGCCCGCCGGCGGCGAACGGCACGACCATGGTGATCGGGCGCTCGGGAAAGTCGGCGGCGGCCGGCTGTGCTGCCGTCAGGAGCCAAGCGAGGGCTGTGGCGGCGGATGCAAGACGTTTCAGCATGGAGGGCTCCTTTCAGACTGCAACCACCGGGCGGCGGGGCGGCCCGGTAGCGTGGAAAACTTTTAGCATGATGGGTAACCGCGGGACGGCTACCTGAGACGACACGGACGTGCGTCGCATTGTCCGCGGCTCGGCCG
This sequence comes from Hyphomicrobiaceae bacterium, assembly GCA_033764875.1. Lineage (GTDB taxonomy): Bacteria > Pseudomonadota > Alphaproteobacteria > Rhizobiales > Hyphomicrobiaceae > AWTP1-13. The sequence goes on from JANRIO010000132.1 coordinate 20,975, forward strand.
GCACCGGCCGTCCGGTCTGAACGCGCGCCGGAGCGCTCATGCCCCGGCGTCCTTCAGAGACGCCCAATTCGCCTCCGCGTGCGGCGGAAATGAGACGAGCTGCGGACCGGGACCTAGTCGTCGACGAACACCTGATCGCGGCTCCTGCGGATCGACGGCAGCACCGCGATCACGACCAGGATCAGCGACAGCACGAGCAGGCCGCTCGAGAGCGGCCTGGCGCAGGTGCCCGACCAGAGCTGGCAATCGACGAAGGTCTTGAAGCTGCCGCGCGAGATGACGAGCGCCTGGCGCAGCTTCTCCTCCATCAGCTTGCCCAGCACGAAGCCGAGCAGCAGCGGCGCCGGCTCCAGGCCGAACTTGAGCAGGGCGTAGCCGAAGACGCCGAAGCCCGCCGTCATCACGACTTCCGTCGGCGAGTTGTTGATCGAGTAGATGCCGATGCAGCACAGCAGCACGATCGAGGGGAACATCAGCCGGTAGGGCACCTTCAGCAGGCGCACCCAAAGCCCGATCAGCGGCAGGTTGATGATCAGCAGCATGAGGTTGCCGAGCCACATGGAAGCGATCATGCCCCAGAACAGCTGCGGCTGCTTGGTCATGATCTGCGGTCCCGGCACGATGCCGTGGATGGTCATGGCACCGACCATCAGCGCCATCACGGCATTGGGCGGAATACCGAGCGTCAGTAGCGGGATGAATGCGGTCTGGGCGCCGGCGTTGTTGGCCGATTCCGGCCCCGCGACGCCCTCGATGGCGCCCTTGCCGAAGCGCGAGCCGTCCTTGGCCAGCTTCTTCTCGAGCGTGTAGGAGGCAAAGGGCCCGAGAACGGCGCCGTTGCCCGGCAGCAGCCCGAGGATGGAGCCCAGCACCGTGCCGCGGGCAATGGGCGCCGCGGCCTGACCGAAGTCTTTGCGGTTGGGCAGCAGATTGCCGATCGCGGCGTGCACCACGTCCCTGGCCTGGCTGGTCTCCAGATTGCGCAGGATCTCGGCGAAGCCGAACATGCCCATGGCGACCACGGCCACGTCGAGCCCATCGGAGATCTCGCTCCAGCCGAAGGTGAGGCGCTCCTCGCCGCTCTCCAGGTCGGTGCCGACGGTCGAGAGCAGGATGCCGACGAGAATCACGCCGATCGCCTTGACCACGGAGCCGCGCGCGAGCACGACGGCGAACATCAAGCCGAGCACCATCAGCGAGAAATAGTCGGCGGGCCCGAACAGCAGCGCCATCTTGGTGAGCGGAGCGGCCAAGGCGGCGATGATGACCGTGGCGACGCAACCGGCGATGAACGAGCCGATGGCGGCGATGCCGAGCGCGACGCCGGCGCGACCCTGCTTGGCCATCTGGTGCCCGTCCAGGGTGGTGACGACCGCGGTCGCCTCGCCGGGGATGTTGACCAGGATGGCCGTCGTCGAGCCGCCGTACTGGGCGCCGTAGTAGATGCCGGCGAGCATGATCAGCGCGCCGATGGGATCGAGGCCGAAGGTGATCGGCAGCAGCATGGTGATGGTGGCGATGGGCCCGACACCGGGCAGCACGCCGATCAGCGTGCCGATGAGACAGCCGAGGAAGCAAAGCCCCAGGTTCTTGATCGACAGAGCGACGCTCAAGCCCAGCGAGAGGTTCGAAACGAGATCGTACACGTTGGGATTACCTCAAAACGGACCGTAGCCGGGCGGGAAGATGGGGATCGGCAATCGCAGCAGGAATTTGAACAGCCCGATGCACAGCGCCGTCATGACGACCGAGAAGATGGCAAGCTCGACGGGCCGCGTGTCGCGGTCAGCCATCGCCGAGACGATCACGCACAACGGGCCTGCAAACGCCAGACCGAGCGTGCGAATGGTGAGGGCGAACACCAGCACGGCCCCGAGCACGAAGACCGCGCCGCGAATGCCCCAGCTCTCGAGCTTGTCGCCGTCGAAGAGGAAGCCCTGCAGCGCGATGCCGATGCCGAACACACCCACCAGCACCGCCACCGACTTCGGCAACAGGCCCGATCCGATGCTGTTCATGTGACCGAACGGCAGGTTGAAGGCGCCGATGTAGCCGACGATCGCGATCGCCAAAAGGAACAAGCCGCCGCCCAAGTCCAGAGGCGATCTGACGAGCCCCCGCACTTTCCCGGTCGCGGAGGTCTCCGGCGCATCCGCCATTCCACGTCTCCCTAGTCTTCTATATCCAATTGCACGACACCCGCGTCGTCCGCATGCGCACGGCTTCAGCGCACGCGCGACGTCTCACCGGGCGGGGTTTTGAACCTACATAGCAGGGCACAAGCCGTCCACTCCCAGAAAATCGAAACTATGGTTGGTGTTGCGCTTCACCAATGTTGCATTTGCGAACGCTCGGCCGCGGCGAGCCCGAGCCTGCCTCATCGGGCGCCCTGCCGCGTCCCGCTCACGAGGGCACAACGGGTTTGCCCGCCTGCCGCCCGTGTTTGCTCTTGACTGGCGTGGCGATTTCGCGAGGCATCAGGACCTGATCGACGAGGAGCCAGACGATGTCGAACGAGCCGCGGCGCGCAGGCCGGCACTTTCTTCAGATTCCCGGGCCGACCCCGGTGCCAGACCGCATCCTGAAGGCCATCGGCATGCCGGTCATCGACCATCGCGGACCCGAGTTCAAAGCGCTCGGACTGAAGGTCCTCTCCGGCATCCGCACCATCTTCAAGACCAGCCGGCCGGTGATCATCTACGCCTCCTCCGGCACCGGGGCCTGGGAGGGTGCGCTCGTCAACACGCTGTCACCTGGCGACAAGGTGCTGATGTTCGAGACCGGCCATTTCGCCACGCTGTGGCGGAACATGGCCGTCAAGCTCGGCCTGGAGCCGGAGTTCATCGCCTCGGACTGGCGGGCCGGCGCCGATCCGGCGGCCATCGAGGCCCGGCTTGCGGATGACAAGGCGCACGCCATCAAGGCCGTATGCGTCGTACACAACGAGACCTCGACGGGCGCCGTGACCGACGTCGCCGCCGTGCGCCGCGCGATCGACAGGGCCCGCCACCCGGCGCTGCTGATGGTCGACACAATCTCGTCGCTGGCCTCGGTCGACTACCGGCACGAGGAGTGGGGCGTCGACGTGACCGTCGGCGGCTCCCAGAAGGGCCTGATGCTGCCGCCCGGCCTGGGCTTCAACGCGCTCAGCGACAAGGCCATCGCCGCCAGCAAGGCCGCGCGCTGCACCAAGGCCTTCTTCGGCTGGGACGAGATGCTGCAGGCCAACAAGGAGGGCTTCTTCCCCTCGACGCCGGCGACGAACCTGCTCTACGGCCTGGCCGAGGCCATCGACATGCTGCACGAGGAGGGCCTCGACCGCGTCTTCGCCCGGCACGTGCGGCACGCCGAGGGCGTGCGCCGCGCCGTGCGCGCCTGGGGCCTGGAGATCCTGTGCCGGGAGCCGAGCCACTACTCGCCCGTGCTCACGGCGGTGATGATGCCCGACGGGCACAACGCCGACGCGCTGCGCAAGATCGCGCTCGACAGGTTCGACGTGTCGCTCGGCACCGGCCTCGGCAAGGTCGCCGGCAAGGTGTTCAGGATCGGCCACCTCGGCGATACCAACGACCTCACGGTGGTGGCGACCCTCGCCGGGGTGGAGATGGCGCTCGGCATCGGCAACGTGCCGCACACGCCGGCCGGCGTCCGCGCCGCCATGGACAGCTTCTCAAAGGCCTGACGTCACCGGGCGATCTCAGCCATTGCCGCCCGGCTGCGGAGCAAGATCCAGGTCCCAGATGGCATCCAGGTGCGCGAGAAGCTCCGCCTCGCGCGCGCGCACCTCGTGCGGGCCCCAGCGCGACACGGTGCGCAGCGCCTCGTTGATGGGCGGCACGGGTGAGCCCGGCTGGAAGTAGACTGCCTGCTTGCGCTCGAGCTCGAGATTGCTGGCCTTGTCATTCTGGGCCTTGCTGACGAGGACGAGGTTGCCGAGCGATTCCGTGCAGGCGGCGCGCTCCTCGGGCTCCGGGAACCATTCCCTCCAGCGGCTCTGCACGCCCGTCTTGCGCGGCAGCACGTGCTCCACGGTCAGGCTGTCGGGGTCGATGTGTTGCGGAGCGCCCGCGATGCGGTCGTTGAGGCGCAGGAGCAGCAGCTTGGCGACGGCCGGGGCGCGCTGATGCATGTTGCGCAGGCAGTAGCGGATCGCGCGCTCCTCCTGCCCCGACAGCGCCAGCGGGCTCGCGGGGGCCAGCACATCCTCGCCGCGGCGCAGCGCCGCCGTGACGGCGGCAAAGCGCGTCGCCCGTTTCGGGCCGCCGAGCCCCATGATCTTGAAGCCGTACGCCAGCTTGTCGAGGGCCTCCAGGAAGGCGAGTGCGGCGGCGGCGCTGCGCGGCCCGCCGAGCCAGAACTGCAGGGCCGGCGGCACCCAGTCGCTGTTGGGCAGCCAGTGCAGGTAGCGCAGCCGGCCGCCGATCTCCTCCGATGCCTGCGGCCAGCGCGCGGTGTGGCCGCGCCGGATCTCGTCGAGCGCGTCCGCCGCGGGCTTCAGCACGCCCGTGACGAAGGCCTCCGCGCCGCCTGCCCCGTCGACGAGCGCGCGGATGGAGGCGATGATCGGCCCGCCCGGCCGGCCGTTGATGGCGCGCACGTGCGCAAACAGCGCCTCGAAATCGTCCCCGAGCCGCGCCTCCATCCCCTCCCATACGGCCGCGATCCGCGGCGCCGTCTCCGGCGGCAGGCGGCCGAGGCAATCGGCCTTCAGGATGTCGTGGCGCGCCAGCGGCTTGCCGCGCTCGTTGAGCACGAGGAACATGCGGTGCGCGCGGTCGATGCCGGTGGTGGTTATGAGCACGATGTAGCAATGCGAGAGCAGGAACCTCGCCAGCCGTTCGCGGGCCGGCCGGTCGAGCAGCGACAGCTTACCCTGGAACATGTTGCGCACGGCAAGAATGCGCTCCTCGCAGGCCGGCGCGTCGGCGCGCATCTCGACGGCGCGGCGCCCGTCCCGCACGCAGGAGGCGAAGAAGGTCTCGTCGCTGCCGCGCAGCGACAGCCACGGCGTTCCGGGCGGATCGGCGTGGATGGCGCCCTCCACCAGAGGATCTGCCTTCTCGCCGTTGTCGCGGGCGACGTCGCGCAGCACGCAGAAGACGATGGCGAGCGTGGTGAGCCGCTGCAGGCCGTCCACCACCTCGAACTTGCGCGGGCTGTTCGAGAACGGCCAGCCAGGCTCGCGGGCGCCGCCGGCATCGCGATCGACGAGAAGGATGGTGCCGAGAAAATAGTCCTCCCAGGTCCCCATGTCGGCATCCGCGGCCGCCAGCAGGTCGTCGAGCAGGCGCCCCGCCTCGACATCGGTCCAGGCGTAGGATCGCTGGTAGGCGGGCGTCTCGACGAGGAAGGGCGGAGCGAGCAGGCGGCTCAGGGGAATCGAGTTGGCGGCGAACTGGGCGTCCATTGCGTACTCTGCGCGTCGCGGTAAGCGGGCCTGTCCGGCTGAAGGGAGGCACTGTCAACAACAACGGCCAGGCACATGCAAGCGATTAACGCCCTTGCAAGCGCCAGAGCTTTGTGCTTCGCAGCCGCAGGCCGGCGCTGCCGCCGGCCGCACCTGCCGGACGCAGCCGGTAGGACGCCGGCGGCCCCTACCGTCGGTGGGGTCGTCTACAAGTGTCGGAGGCATCCAGCATGCTCGCAACGCTGTTCGATGTCACGCGGCCGCTGCTGTTCGCGCTGGAGCCCGAGCAGGCGCACGAGCTCACCCTGCGCTCGCTCGAGGCGGGCGTGCATCCGCGCCCGCACGGACCCGACGACGCCCGGCTGGCGGTGACGGTGCTGGGGCTCGACCTGCCGAACCCATTCGGCATCGCGGCCGGCTTCGACAAGGACGCGCGCGTGCCGGACGCGGTGCTCGGCATGGGCTTCGGCCATGCCGAGATCGGCTCGGTGACGCCGCGCCCGCAGCCGGGCAATCCGCGCCCGCGCGTGTTCCGCCTGGTGGATGACCTCGCCATGATCAACCGGCTCGGCTTCAACAACGCCGGGCACGCCGCCGCGCTCGCCCGCCTGTCGGCGCGCGCACGCGCGGGCGTCGTCGGCGTCAACGTCGGCGCCAACAAGGACAGCGAGGACAAGGCGGCGGACTACGTCGCCGGACTCACGGCGTTTGCCGACGTGGCAAGCTACTTCACGATCAACGTGTCCTCGCCCAACACGCCGGGCCTGCGCGACCTGCAGGCGCCCGCCGCGCTCGATGCACTCGTGGCGCGCGTGCTGGCCGAGCGCGACCGCATCGCGCACGCCACGGGCAGGCGCCGGCCCGTCGTCGTCAAGCTCGCCCCGGACATCGCCGAGGAGGACCTGGCGCCGGTGGTGGCCGTGCTGGCGGCGCGCAAGGTCGACGGCATCGCCATGGGCAACACGACGCTGGCGCGCCACGGCCTGTCGAAGGCCAGCGGGATGCTTGCGCGGGAGACGGGCGGCCTCTCGGGGAGGCCGCTGTTCCATCGCGCGACGGTGCTGCTGGCGCGAGTCTATCGCCTGACCGAGGGCCGCATCCCGCTGATCGGCATCGGCGGCATCACAGACGGCGCCTCGGCCGTCGCCAAGGTGGAGGCGGGGGCCAGCCTGCTGCAGCTCTACACCGGCCTGGTCTACGGCGGGCCCGGCCTGCTGCCGCGCATGAAGGCCGCCCTCGTCGCCCACATCGAGGCGGGCCGGCTCGCCCGCATCGGCGAGGCCGTCGGCCGGCGCGCGGCGGAGTGGGCGGACAAGCCGCTGGTGCCGTAGGGCTTCAGTCGGCGAGGGCGAAATCGCGGCCCGGGATGGCGGCGACAAGAGCCTGCGTGTAGGCGTGGCGCGGGCTGCCGAAGACGGCGCCCACGGGACCTTGCTCCACCACCACGCCGTCCTTCATCACCGCGACCAGATCGCACACCTGCGCCGCCACGCGCAGGTCGTGGGTGATGAAAACGAGCGACAGCCCGAGCCGCTGGCGCAGCTCGGCAAGAAGCCGCAGAACCTGCGCCTGCACCGACACGTCGAGCGCCGACACGGGCTCGTCGGCCACCAGCACGTCCGGCTCGAGCGCCAGCGCGCGCGCCAGCCCGATGCGCTGGCGCTGGCCGCCGGAGAACTCGTGCGGGTAGCGCTCGGTGGAGGCCGCATCGAGCCCCACCATCTCGAACAGCGCCTTGGCCCTGTTGAGCGCCGCGGCCTTGGGCGTGCCGTTGACGATCATGCCCTGGGCCACGAGCTGGCCCGCCGTGCGCCGCGGATTGAGCGAGCCGAACGGATCCTGGAACACCATCTGGATGTGCCGGCGCGCCGCCCGCATCTCCTCGCGCGACAGCCCGACGAGGTCGCGGCCGGCGAGGCGAATGGCACCGGCATCGGGCTCGATCAGGCGCACCAGGCAGCGCGCCAGCGTCGACTTGCCCGAGCCCGATTCGCCGACGATGCCGAGCGTCGCGCCCTTGGGCAGGGACAGCGTCACGCCGTCGACCGCCTTGGTGACCCGCCGGCCGCGCCCGAGAAAGCCGCCGCTGGCATAGGTCTTCGAGACGTTCTCGATGCCGAGAATGGTCTCGGGCGAGATGGGGCGCGGCGGCGGCGCCTTCAGAGGCGGCACGGCAGCGATGAGCTGGCGCGTGTAGGGGTGCTTGGGAGCCTTCAGCACCTCCTCCGTCCGGCCCTCCTCGACGAGCCGGCCATGCTGCATCACCGCCACCCGGTCGGCGATCTCGGCGACCACGCCGAAATCGTGCGTGATGAAGAGCACGGCGGTGCCCTTGCGCTTCTGCAGGTCGCGAATGAGCGCCAAGATCTGCGCCTGGGTGGTCACGTCGAGGGCGGTCGTCGGCTCGTCCGCGATCAGCACCGAGGGGTCGAGCGCCAGCGCCATGGCGATCATGGCGCGCTGGCGCTGGCCGCCCGAGAGCTCGTGCGGGAAGGCTGCGGCCGCACGCTCGGGATCGGGGATGCGCACCTCCTTGAGGAGGTCTTGCACGCGCGCATGGATCTCGTCCCGACCGAGCCCGGTGTGAATGCGGAACATCTCGCCGATCTGATCGCCGATGGTGAGCAGCGGATTGAGCGAGGTCATCGGCTCCTGGAAGATCATGGCGATCCTGGCGCCGCGCACCTGGCGCATCTCGGCGTCCGAGAACGCGCACAGGTTGCGCCCCTCGAGCAGGATCTCGCCCGCATCGATCGTCACGTTGGCGGGCAGAAGCTGCATGACGGCGCTGGCCGCCATCGACTTGCCGGAGCCGGATTCGCCGACGACACACAGGATCTCGTTGCGACCGAGCGAAAGGCTGACGTTCTCCAGCGCATACGGCCGGTCCGCATTGGGCGGCAGCCGCACGCTCACCGATCGCAGGCCCAGAAGCTCGCTCATCGCCCCTTGAGCCTCGGGTTGAGCGCGTCGTTGAGCCCCTGGCCGACGAGCGACACGGCAAGCACGGTCAGGAGGATCGCCACCCCCGGAATGGCCGAGACGTACCACTGCACGCGCAGCACGTCGCGCCCGAGCCCGATCAGGTTGCCCCAGGAGGCGATGTTGGGGTCGGACAGCTTCAGGAACGCGAGCGCGCTCTCGAGCAGGATGGCGACCGCCATCACGATGCTGGCGTAGACGATGACGGGCGGCAGCGCGTTGGGCAGGATCTCGCCGAAGATGAGGCGGGCGTCCTTGAGGCCGAGCGTGCGGCCGGCCTGCACGAACTCGCGCTCGCGCAGCGACAGGAACTCGGCCCGCGTCAAGCGTGCGGGCGCGGGCCACGACACGATGCCGATGGCGATGGTCACCGTCGTGATGGTCGAGCCGAAGACGGCGACGAGCATCAGCAGCAGCAGGAAGTTCGGCAGCGTCTGGAAGGCCTCCGTGACGCGCATGAGGATGTTGTCGGTCCAGCCGCCATAGTAGCCGGCGATGGCGCCGATCAGGATACCGATGCCGATCGCGATCACGGTGGCGACGAGGCCGATCAGCAGCGAGTAGCGCGCGCCGTGGAAGATCTGGGCGGCGATGTCGCGGCCCGAGTTGTCGGTGCCGAGCGGGAAGCGCGGGTTCTGGAACGGCCAGATCAGCGGCCGGCCGGCGAGGCTCAAGGGGTCCTTGGGGAACAGCCAGCCGGCGCTGGCGGCCATGGCGAGCACGATGAGGAACAGGACGAGGCCGACGATCGCTGCCGGGCTGCGCAGGAACAGGCGGAGCGTGGTCATGGCGCGAGATCCGGTCGCGCCGCGGGGCGGACGGCGGCGCGCGGCTTGCCACTCAATGGCTGGATCCTCGGGACAAGCCCGAGTACGACGGTGAGATCGCTGCCCTGCACCTCGCTCTCACGCTCCTCGCCCGTGAGAGCAGCGTACTGTCGGAATGTCCCGCGTGCCAAAGCTGGGAGCTCGCGCATCGCTCTAGCCCTCCGTCCGGATGCGCGGGTCGAGGCGGGCGTAGGCGAGGTCGACGAGGAAGTTGACCAGGATGACGAGCACGGCCGAGACGAAGACGATGCCGAGCAGCGTGTTGAGGTCGCGCTGCACCACGCTCTCGTAGGCGAGCCGGCCCAGGCCCGGCAGCGAGAATACGCTCTCCACCACCACCGACCCGCCGAGCATGGTGCCGGACTGCAGACCGATGAGCGTAACCATGGGGAGCAACGCGTTGCGCAGCACGTGGCGGGCGACCACCTTGGTCTCGTCGAGCCCCTTGGCGCGCGCGGTGCGCACGAAGTCGAGCGTCAGCACCTCGAGCATGGACGCGCGCATGATGCGCAGGTAGATGGCAAGGAAGATGAGGCCGAGCGTCAGCGTCGGCAGCACCAGGTGCCGCGCGATGTCGATGGTGCGGCCGAGGCCCGACATGTTGAGCGTCACGTCCTCGAAGCCGCCGGCGGGGAGCCACTGCAGGTAGATGGAGAAGACCACGATCGCCATCAGCCCGAACCAGAACGACGGCATGGCGTAGAAGACAAGACCGACGGTGGAGATGAGCGTGTCGGGCCACTTGTTGACGCGCCGTGCCGCCACCACGCCCAGCACCAGCCCAAAGAAGAACGCGAACGACAGCGAGGCCGTCATCAGCAGCAGCGTCGCGGGCAAGCGCTCGGCGATGACGGTCGCGACCGGCTTGCCGTAGATCGCCGAGAAGCCGAGGTCGAGCCGGGCAAGCCGCCACAGGTAGTTGCCGAGCTGGGCCGCGACGGAGAGGTCGAGACCGTAGAAGCGGCGCAACTCACGCGCGGTCGCCGCATCGCCGCCGCCGCCCATTTGGGCCAGCAGCGCGTCGACCGTGTCGCCGGGCGCGAATTGCAGGAGCAAGAACAGGCCGACGAGGATCAGGAACAGTGTCGGTATGGAAGCGGCAAGGCGGCGCGCCGCGAGGCTGAGGATCCTCATGATCGTGCTCGCTCGCCATCAGCGGCGTCGGCGGCTCCCTTGGCGTCGGAGACACCGCACGTCGCCGGGGCTACCGCTGCGAAGCCCTCCCCCGTTGCATCCCCGGACAGCGCGAAGCGCTTGTCCGGGGTCTCGTCCTGCACCGGCAAGAACGACGGGGCAAGGTGGCGAACGGCCGGGCCTCCGGCAACGCAAGGACCGGCCCGGGAAGGACGCCGCCTCCGACCCGCGTGCGATGCGTCGAGCGGGTGGAGGCACCGCAGCCTGGACCCGGGGGAGCCGGACCGCCGCGGCGTGCATCCGGCCATGACGATCTGAGAGCCAAGCGAGTGGATCACGATGCAGGCGTCCCGCGGGGCTTCATTCCGCCAACCACAGATCGTGCCACGTCGAGGAGCCCCAGCGGGGCGTGTTGGAATGGTTGCGGACCTTGGCGCTGATGGTGGTGACGAAGATCTGCTCGATGGGTGTCCAGATCGGCAGCTCGGTGTTCACCATGCGCACGAACTGGCCGTAGAGCGCCTTGCGCTTGGCGGGGTCGACCTCGGTGGCGGCATCGTCGATGACCTTGTCGATGGCCGCGTCCGTCCAGCCCCACTGGTTGGTCCACGGCGCCCCCGGGGGCTGGCCGGAGCGGTACCACACCGTGGTCGAGACGGCGGGGTCGTTGCGGTACTGGTGCCAGCCGGAGGCAAGGTCGAAGGCGTGCTCAGCATAGACCTGCTTCAGGAAGCCGCCGCCGTCGTTGCGCACGATCTCGACCTTGATGCCGACCTCGCCGAGGCTCTGCTGGATGAAGGTGGCAAACAGCGAGATGTCCTCGCCCCAGGGCGCGGGCAGCAGGCGGAGCGAGAAACGGGTGCCGTCGCCGCCGGCCTTGAAGCCCGCCTCGTCGAGGAGCTTGGCGGCCAGCGCCTTGTCGTAGGGGTACTGCGGGCCGTTGTCGTCGGGATAGAAGTCCGTCGACACGGACGGGATCGGCCCGGTGCCGCGCTTGGCGAACTCGCCCAAGAAATTCTCGATGAAGAAGGGGATGTTGAGCGCGTGGGCGATGGCGCGCCGGACGCGAATGTCGGCCAGCTCCTTGCGGCGGAAGTTGAACTCGATGGTATTGGTGCGCGCGTTGCCCTCGTTGCCCTTGGTCGAGACGATGAAGCGCTTGTCCTTGGCGAGCCGCGCAAGGTCCGAGATGGTGAGGCCCGAGAACGGGCTGTAGAGGATCTGCCCGGCCTCGAGCTGGGCTGCAGCGGCCGAGCGGTCCGTCACCACGCGCCACACGATGCGGTCGAGGTAGGGCAGCTCGGGGCGCCAGTAGTTGGGGTTGCGGTCGGCGATGATGAACTGGCCGCGCTCGTACTGCACGAACTTGAACGGCCCGGTGCCGACGGGCGCCAGGTTGAGAGGGTTCTGGCGCACATCGCCGCTCTCGTAGAGGTGCTTGGCCGAGATGTAGCCGAGGTCCGGCAGCGCCCGCAGCAGCAGGTTGAGCGGCATCGGCCGCTCGTAGCGGAAGATGGCCGTGTGCGCGTCCGGCGTGTCGACGGCGGTGAGAAACAGCTGCAGCGTGGTGCCGTAATTCAGGTACTTCTTCCACATCGCCATCGCGGTGAAGGCGACGTCGGCCGAGGTGAAGGGCTTGCCGTCGTGCCAGGTGACGCCCTTGCGCAGGCGGAAGGTGATGGTCTTGCCGTCGGGCGCCGCCTCCCAGCTCTCGGCGAGAACGCCGACCGGCTTGCCGGCGGCATCGAGGTCGACGAGGGCCTCCTGGATCTTGCCGCCGACGATGTAGACGCCGGTCGAGGCCTGCAGGCTCGGGTTGAGCTGACGCTGCTCGGCGCCATAGTGCACCGTGAACACGCCGCCGCGCCGGGGAGAGGCTTGCGCGAAGGACAGCTCGGGGAACATCACGCTCGAGGCAATGGCGGCGCTGGTCTTCAGGATCGCGCGGCGGGTCGTCTGCATATCTCTCATCTCTCGCAAGGGTTTCAGGAGAAAGGACGGTGGGCGCTCGGCCAAGTCTACTCCGGCACGAAGCTCACGATCACGCCGGTGGCGGCCCTCGCCGGCACGCTGACGGCGCCGTCATGGGCCACGCCTTTGGTGCCGAGCGCCGCGGCGGCGCGGGCGACATCGGAGGTGGCAAGCGCAAGCGCGACGGCGCCTGCCTTCGCCGCGCCCTCGCGCACGGCGGCGGGATAGCGCGCCGCCAGCGCCTCGGGAGACAGGAATACGAACTGGGCGCGCCGGCCGCCGGAGGGCACGCTCCACACCCCGGGGCCCGCCTGCGAGACCGGCTCGTCGATGAGCCGGCTCATGTGCCGGGCGCCCGCCTCCGGATCGGCGGCCAGGATCTCGACGCGCGCGATGCGCGTCGCGCCGTTGGCGTGCGTCATGATCTCGGGGATCCAGACGGTCTCGCGCGTCAGGTGCTGGCAGGCGAAGATGCGCATGCCGCCGGGGCGCTCGGTGAGCGGCCAGCGAAAGACGTTGAACCTCGCCTCGCTCTTGCTGCCATCGGGCAGGTCGACGGGACGGCCGAAGTGGACGGGCCCCAGCGGCTCGAAGCCGCGCGCCTTGATCTCGGCAGCGCCGCCGGCCGCGTCGTCGGTGGTGAAGGCGGTGCGCTCGATGCCCTCCTGCTCTTTCAGGAAGTCGCGCGTCGGCTTGTTCTGGTCCGTCTCGACCAGCACGGACAGAAGCTCGAGATAGTCCTCGCGCAGCATGATCGTGTAGTTGGCCGTGCCGAGCAGGGCAGAGTGCGTGCCGCGCGGCGACAGCGTGAACCCCAGCCCGCGCCAGGTCTCGGCAGCGGCGTCGAGATCGCGGGCAGTGACGACCACGTGGTCGACGCCGAAGATGTGCTTGAGCGGCATGAACTGATCCTTGGGCGGGTCGCTACGGCAACGAGCACCATACAGCTTCCGGCCCGGCCGCAGCAACGCCGTCGCGCTGGGCCATCTGCCCGCCAAACCGGCACCCCAAAACGGAATTCCGCGCCTGGCCCCGGATGCAGGACGCGCCATGCGCCGGCGGCAGAGCCCACACAACGGAATTGCCGGCCCGTGCCGGAATTGCAGAAGACCTGGTCCCGCGGCGGGCCTTGCCCGCGGCGTCCGCGGGGGCTTTTATGGCGCCACAGCCACCAGCGCCGAGGTGCCATGAGCTCCCCCCAGAACGTGACCTGGCCTGCATCCCTCTGGGCCGCCACCGCCCCGCCGCCGCCGGCGCTGCCGGAGCTCGAGGGCGACAGGCTCGCCGACGTCGTCATCATCGGCGCGGGCTTCACCGGCCTGTCGACGGCCATCCATCTGCGCGAGATGGGCATCGCCGCCACGGTGATCGAGGCGGCGGAGCCCGGCTGGGGCGCATCGGGGCGCAACAACGGGCAGGTGATCCCGACGCTGTCGGGCCACGACCCGTCCGCCATGGTGGCGCGGCACGGGCCCGCGGGCGAGCGCTTCAACGCCATGCTCAGGGACAGCGCGGCGTACCTCTTCGACATTGTCAGGACACACGGCATCGCGGCGGAGGCGGAGCAGGCGGGCTGGGTGCAGCCGGTGCACTCGCCGGGCCGGATGAAGATCGCCGAGAAGCGGGTGAAGGAATGGGGTGCGCTCGGCGCCCCGGTCGAGCTTCTCGACCGCCAGGCGGTGTCGACCATGCTGGGATCGGACGCCTGGTACGGCGGCTTCTGGAACCCCACGGGCGGGCACATCAACCCCCTCGCACTGACGCGCGGCCTCGCCGAGGTGGCGCTGCGCCTCGGCGCCGTGATCTACGCCCGCTCGCCGGCCAAGGCGTTCGCGCGGCACGGCGGCCACTGGCGTGTGACAACGGCCCGCGGCTCGGTGACGGGCAAGGCGCTGGTGCTCGCGACCAACGCCTACACGGGCGAGTTCGAGAAGGACCTTGCTCCGGGCATCGGCCGCCAGGTGATCCCCTTGCTGTCCTGGCAGATGGCGACCAAGCCCATCTCCGACAACATCGCCAAGACCATCATTCCCGGCCGGCAAGCCATGTCAGACACGCACCGCGAGCTCTATTTCGCGCGCTGGGACGCCCGCAACCGCCTGGTCACCGGAGGGGCCGCGATGCTGCCGGGACCGGGCGGCGCGTCTCTGCCCAAGCCCATCGGCGAGCGGCTCGTCAAGCTGTGGCCGCAGCTGGGCAGCGTGACATTCGACTACGTCTGGTCGGGGTATGTCGGCATGACGCCGGACAGGCTGTGGCACCCGGAGGTGCCGGGCTACCCGCGCTTCCACGTGCTGGGACCGGACGCCTATGCCTGGGTCGGCTGCAACGGGCGGGCCGTCGCCCTGTCGGTGTCCATCGGCCGCGAGCTTGCCCGCGCCATCAAGGGCACCCCGCACGATGAGCTGGGCCTTGCCTTCTCAGAGCCCAGGCCGCAGCCGATGCAGGAGATCGTGCGGCGGCTGGCGCCGTTCGCGCTGCCGCTGTATCGGGCGCTGGACGCGAGAGAGGTGTAGGGGGCGTCGAGCGAGGGGGCGCGGGTGCTGTCCGCGCTCCGTCGCAGGCGTCTCACGGGAGAGGTCGTCAAGCGGGTCTCGCGCTCGGCCCTGGCCAGGCTGCGCCTGCCTGTCGGGGCGATCGCGCCCGCCCGAGCCCCCTATCGCAGCTCGCGCTTCATGAGCTTGCCGTTGGCGTTGCGCGGCAGCGGCGCGGTGCGCAGCGTGAAGGTCTCGGGCACCTTGTAGTCGGCAAGATGCGCCCGGCAATGGGATTGAAGGGCCGCCTCTGTCGCGGTCCCGGTCACGACGAAGGCGTGCACGCGCTCGCCAAGCACGGGGCAGGGCCTGGCGACGACGGCGGCCTCGATGACGCCCGGCACCGCCATCAGCGCGTTCTCCACCTCGACCGAGTAGATCTTGTAGCCGCCGCGATTGATCATGTCCTTCTTGCGGTCGAAGACGCGCACGAAGCCTTGCGCATCCACCGAGCCGATGTCGCCGGAGCGCCAGTAGCCGGCGACGAAGTTCTCCGCCGTGGCGGCAGGGTTGTTCCAGTAGCCCTTCACCACCATGGGGCCGCCGAGCCACAGCTCGCCCTGCTCGCCGGCCGGCACCTCCCGGCCCGTGTCGTCCATCACCAGGATGTCGGCGCAGGGCAATGCCAGGCCGACGCTGTCGGCGTGCGAGGCGGTGAGCGCCGGCGGCATCGTGGTGACGGGCGAGGTGGTCTCGGTCGCGCCGTAGGCGTTCATGAGCTGCAGGCCGGGCAGGACCTGCGCGAAGCGGGCAATGGTGGCCGGCGCCATGGGCGCGCCGCCGTAGCCGCCGACGCGCCAGGCCGGAAGGCGGCGGGCGTCGAAGGCCGGATCGATCAGGCACAGGTTGTACATCGCCGGCACCATCAGCGAGTGCGTCATGCGCTCGGCCTCGGCAAGCGCCAGGAACTCCGACGACCGGAAGGCCGGCATGACGATCAGCGTGGCGGCCGCGCGCACCATGGCGCCAATCAGGGCGATGACGCCGGTGACATGGCTCATGGGCACGGCGACGACGGCGCGGTCGGCCGAGGTGAGCGCCATGCAGCACTCGAAATGCATCACCGAGTGGACGATGCCGAGATGGCTGAGCATGGCGCCCTTGGGGCGGCCCGTGGTGCCGGAGGTGTAGAGGATGATCGCCGTATCCTCCTCGCCGACCGCGGCGGGAGGCGTGGCGGCCGTGTCGGCGAGCAACGACAAGGTCGCGATCGGCGCGGCAGGGTCGACCGCGACGCGGACGGCAAGGTCCGGCAGGGCATCTGCCGCGGGCAGCCTGGCGGCAAGATCGCTGTCATGCACGAGGAGCTTGGCGCCACACTGGCCAAGCATGAAAGCGAGGCCGTCGGTCTGCTCGCGGATGCTGATGGGGACCGCCACGGCGCCGAGCCGCAGCGCCGCGAACATCACCACGGGAAACGCCAGGCCGTTGCCGAGCAGCATGGCGACACGATCGCCCGCTCCGATCCCCGCCGCTGCTAGACCGGCCGCGCAGCGACGCACCAGATCCTCGAAATCGAGGTAGCTCAGGCGCTCGGCGCCCATCACCAGGGCCTCGCCATGCGGGTTGCGGCGTGCCGCCTGCTCGAGCAGGTGGTAGGCGCTCGCCGGCCGCTCGATGAAGCAGCGCATGACGCGCTCGCCATAGTGCTGCTCGCGGCGCATGGCCGGCACGGGCCCCAGCCAACCCCGCTCCCTCTCCGTCACGGCCTCCTCCAGGATGCGATCCTTTTCGTTCACCCTAGCCGAAAACTCGGCCGATCGCGGCAGCGTTCATTGGCAATTCGGCAAGGCGGAACTGCAAACAATTGTTCCCGGGGGAACATCGAGGGCTTGGCCGGCCCCCTAGTTTCGCCGCGCCGGAGCCCCTGAGGTTTCGGACGGATGCACGTGTTGCAGGGGAGACTGATGTCCGACGTTGGCGAGATCGTTTCTGATGCCGTCTCGGGGGCCGTGTCGGACGCGGTGACCGACACCTTCACCGAGACCACCCACGTGGGATTCCTGCAGAAGCTGTGGAACTCCATCGTCGGGGTGCTCATCGGGCTGCTGCTGATCGCGGGGTCGGCGGCCGGCCTGTTCTGGAACGAAGGCCGCGCGGTGACAACCTCCCGCTCGCTGGCCGAGGGGCTCGGGCTGGTGATGCACATCGACCAAGCCCGCGTGCTGCCGGACAACGAGGGCAAGCTCGTGCACCTCGCCGGACCGATCGAGACCAAGGCCCCGCTGGTCGACAGGGACCTCGAGATGTCGGCGACGGGCGTCGTGCTCGTGCGGCACGTCGAGATGTTCCAGTGGGAAGAAGAGAAGAAGACGGAGACCAGGAAGAACTTCGGCGGCTCGGAGGAGCGCGTCACCACCTATTCCTACCGCAAGACCTGGTCCTCGTCGGAGATCAACTCGAGGAAGTTCCGGCAATCGGCCGGCCACAGCAACCCGCGCATGCGATTCCAGGGCCGGACCATCGCGGCCAGGGACGCGACGGTCGGCGCATTCCGGCCGAACGAGAGCGTGCTTGCACGCCTGGGCGCGCGCGAGGCGCTGCCGGTGGGCGAGGACACGATCGCCGCCCTGAAGCAGCGCATGGGCGACAAGGTGCATGGGGTCGACGGGCAGATCTACATCGGCGCCGATCCCGGCAATCCGGCCGTCGGCGACCTGCGCGTCAGCTACAAGCTCGCCAATCCCTCGACGGTCACCATCGTCGGGCGGCAGACGGGCAGCGACTTCAGCGCCTACCAGACCCGGAGCGGTGACGCCCTGCTTTTCGTGAAGCAGGGGACGGTCGCCGCCGAGCAGATCTTTGCCGACGCCCAGCGCGAGAACCGCATTCTCACCTGGATGCTGCGCGCGGTGGGGCTGCTCGTCATGTTCATCGGCTTCACGCTGCTCGCGGGCCCGATCGTCGCGATCGGAGACATCGTGCCGTTCATCGGCGACCTGCTCGGCCTCGGCGCGATGTTCATCGCCATGATCCTGACCGCGCTGGCCGGGCCTGCGGTGATCGCGATCGCGTGGCTCTGGCATCGGCCGATCGTCTCGATCGTGAGCATAGCGCTCGGCCTCGCGGCCGCGTTCCTGGTGAAGCGCTACGCGCCGGAAAGGAAGCGGAAGGCGGCCTCGCCGGCACCAACGGCCACAGCGGCCGCGCGCTAGGATTCCTCAGCCTGCGGCCGGACGGATGGCCGGGACAAGCCCAGGACCGTCCGGTTGAATGCCTCGAGACGCCGCGATCCGCCGCAGGCTTGCGTGGATGCCCGCCTTCGCGCTCGGCGCCGCCGTGCCGTTCATGATGAACCCGCGCCAGCAGCACGCCTGGTACTACTACGGCGGCGGCAACGACATGATGAACGAGTTCCTGGCGAAATATAACGTCTACGGCCTGCCGTGCGGCAACACCGGCATGCAGTGGGGCGGCTGGTTCCGCAAGGAGATCAAGAGCGCCGCCGACATGCAGGGCCTGAAGATGCGCATCGCCGGCCTTGCCGGCAGCGTCGCCTCCAAGGTCGGCGTCGTCACGCAGCAGATCGCGCCGGGCGACATCTATCCTGCGCTCGAGCGCGGCGCCATCGACGCGGTCGAGTACATCGGGCCCTACGACGACGAGAAGCTCGGCTTCAACAAGGTGGCCAAGTTCTACTATACGCCCGGCTGGCAGGAGGGCGGGACCGTGTTCCACGGCATCTTCAACCTCGAGAAGTGGAACGCGCTGCCGCCCTTCTACAAGCGCGTTCTGGAGATTGCCGCGCAGGCGACGACGACCGACATGCTCGCCCACTACGACGCCCGGAACCCCGAGGCGCTGATGCGCCTGGTCGCCTCGGGCGTCACCGTCTCGGTGTTTCCCCAGGACGTCATCACCACCATGTATGGTGCGGCCGAGGAGCTCTACAAGTCGATCATCGCCAGCAATCCGGCCTTCGCCAAGATCTACGCGGCGCAGAAGGAGTTCCGCGACAAGACCTTCACCTACCATCAGGCGGCGGATCTGCAGTATGATCTGATGATGGCGCAGCTGAAGCGCCGCACCTGAAGCGCCGACTGGAGGGCCAGGACGAGATGCCGGACGAGACCGCCTTCGATCCGAGCCGGATCAGCTATGTCGCCTCCTTCGAGGAGGTGCGCGCGCGCCATCCCGAGCCCATGACGCGCGCCACGGGCAAGGTGCTGGCGCGCCTCGACCGGCACTGCAAGGCCATGATCGCGCGCTCCACGTTCTGCGTGATCAGCACGTTCGGGCCCAGCGGGGCCGACGTCTCGCCGCGCGGCGATCCGGCGGGCTTCGTGCGCGTGCTCGACGACCAGCACCTGCTCCTGCCCGACCGCATCGGCAACAACCGCTTCGACACGATGGGCAACCTGTTCTCCAACCCGGCCGTGGGCATGCTGTTCCTGATCCCCGGCATGGCGGAGATCCTGCGCGTCAACGGCACGGCGCGGGTGACGGACGATGCCGGGCTGCTGGCGGCCTCCACGGTGCAGGGCCGCGCGCCGAAGGTGGGGCTGCTGGTGACGGTCGGGGAGGCGTACCTGCATTGCGCCAAGGCGATCAACCGCGCGGGCCTGTGGGATGCCACGCGGCACATCGACCGCGCGGCGCTGCCGAGCTACGGCGACATGCTGGCCGAGCAGGTGGAGGGACTGACGCGGGAGGAGAGCGAGCGGCAAGGCGCCGAGATGGCCCGCCGCGGCATGTACTGAGGGCGCGCCGGCCGCGACGCGCTCTCTTTCGGCGCGCGCAACGAAGCAGCCGTGACAGGCCGGCCTGAAGCTGCCATTGCTTGCCGAAACGGCCCGGAACGGGCCCGCCGGGAGGCAGCAGGGTGGCAGCGGCAAGGACCTATCGCATCGGCACCGGCGCCGGCTTCTCGGCCGACCGGCTGGGGCCCGCCGTAGACCTCGCCCGCGACGGCAGGCTCGACTGCCTGGTGCTCGAGTGCCTGGGCGAGCGGACGGTTGCCTTTGCCCACCGCGACAAGCGGGCAGATCCGGCGAAGGGCTACAATGCCCACCTCGAGCGGCGGCTGCGGGCGCTGCTGCCCGTCTGCAGGGCCGGCGGCACGCGCATCGTCACCAACATGGGTGCCGCCAACCCGCGGGCCGCCGCGCTCAAGACCGTCGAGGTTGCACGCGGGCTGGGCTTGCGCGGGCTCAAGGTCGCCTGCATCGAGGGCGACGACGTTGCCGCGCGCGTCGACCCCGGCACGCCGCTCCTGGACGAGCCGGGAACGCTCGGCGACGTGGGCCTGCCGCTCGTCGGCATGAACGCCTACCTCGGCGCCGACGCCATCCTGCCGGCGCTGGAGGCCGGAGCCGACGTCGTCATCGGCGGGCGGCTCGCGGACCCGTCCATGTTTCTCGCCCCCCTGATGCACCACTTCGGCTGGCGGCCCGAGGACGCACGGGCGATGGGCGCCGGCACGCTCGTCGGGCACCTGATGGAGTGCGGGATGCAGGTGACCGGCGGCTACTTCGCCGATCCGGGCGTCAAGGACGTGGCGCGGCTGGCGGAGTGCGGGTTCCCGATCGCGGAGGTGGACGGCGACGGCTCGGCCGTCATCACCAAGCTCGCGGCGGCGGGAGGATGCGTCAGCCTCGCGACGGTGAAGGAGCAGCTGCTCTACGAGGTGCACGACCCGGCACGCTATCTCACGCCCGACGTCACGGCCGATTTCTCCCGCGTGCGCATCGAGGCCGTCGGCCCGGACCGCGTGCGCGTGTCGGGCGCGGGCGGCTCGGCACGTCCTCAGTCGCTGAAGGTGACGGTTGGCTTCGACGACGGCTTTCATGCCGAGGCCGGCGTCAGCTACGCAGGTGTCGGCGCCCAGGCGCGCGGGGAGCTGGCGGCCCGCATCGTCACGGAGCGCATGCTGACGGCGCACGGCATCGCGGCAGACCTGCGCGTCGACGTGATCGGGGCGGCCTCGCTGTTCGCCTCGGCGGGGCTCAGGAGCGAGGCGGCCCGGGATGTGCGCGTGCATGCCGCCATGCGCTCGCGCCGGCGGGAGGAGGCCGAGATGCTGCTGTGGGAGGTGGAATCGCTGCTGTGCTGCGGGCCAGCCGGCGGCGGCGGCTACCGCGGCGCCATCACCCCGTGCGTGATGACGAAGTCGGTGCTGGTCGCGCGCGACAAGGTGGCGCCGAGCCTCGAGGTCATGGTGGCATGAGCAGTCCTGGCCACAACGACCGCCGCCTGGTCCGCGACATCGCGCATGCCCGCGCCGGCGACAAGGGCAACACCTCCAACATCAGCGTGTGGGCCAACGACCCCGCCGATTTCGCCCTGCTCAAGGCGGTGCTGACGCCGGAGCGGCTGCGGCGGACGTTCCCCGGGCTCTTCAAGGGCCCGATCGTGCGCTACGAGATCGAGCATCTGGCCGGCCTCAACTTCGTGCTGCAGGAGGCGCTGGAGGGCGGCGTCAACCGCTCGCTCAACCTGGATTCGCACGGCAAATCGTTCAGCTACCTGATCCTGGGGCTGCCGCTGTCGGAGTAAGGGCGGCTGACAGGCCAGCAGTTTGGCGCTAACACTTCGGCAACACTCCGAGCCAAGGGCGAGCACCGCATGTCCGGCCACGACCACGACGACCATGACCACGATCACGGCGACCATGGCCACCACGGACATGGCCACGCGCACCACCACCACGGCCAGGTCTCGGAGCTGTCCGACCTGCAGCTGCGCGTGCGCGCGCTGGAGACGGTGCTTGCCGAGAAGGGCTACCTCGACCCCAAGGCCCTCGACATGATGGTGGAGTTCTACGAGACGCGGGTCGGCCCGCACATCGGGGCGCGGCTGGTCGCCCGGGCCTGGAAGGATCCCGCCTTCAGGGCGGCGCTTCTCGAGGACGCCAACAAGGCCATCGCCAGCCTCGGGCTCGAGCAGAAGGTCGGCGACCATCTCGTGGTCGTGGAGAACACACCGGGGCTGCACAACATGGTCGTGTGCACGCTGTGCTCCTGCTACCCCTGGGACGTGCTCGGCCTGCCGCCGGTCTGGTACAAGTCTGCGCCGTACCGCTCGCGCACGGTGAAGGAGCCGCGCGCCGTGCTCGCCGACTTCGGCGTGACGCTGCCGGCCGACACGCGCATCCGCGTCTGGGACTCGACGGCCGAGACACGCTTCATGGTGTTGCCGATGCAGCCGCCCGGCACGGAGGACTGGAGCGAGGAGCAGCTTGCCGGCCTCGTCACGCGCGATGCGATGATCGGCACCGGGCTGTCGAAGCCGCCGGCCTGAAGCATTTGCCGAGCCGCGGCTTCTGCACGACGCCCGTCGATGCAGAGCCGCCTGCAAAATGTCGGCCATTCGCCGGGTTCCGGGCGCACCGCCGGTGCCTCGCATGCGGTGCACTTGCTGGCCACCCGAGTTCATTAACTGGTCCGTGATAGGACTTATCCCAAGAGCCGGCCTCGGCTCCCATGGGGATTGTCATGCGTCGTCGACCCGCGATCGTGGTTCTGGCTGCCGCCTGCGCGCTGCTCGGCGCTGCTGCAGGCGGCGCGCGGGCGCTCGAGCCGGCGACCAAAGCCGTCACGCTGCGCGTGCTGGGTGGCCTCGCCAACATCAGGCAATACACTGTCTACGAGGAGCCGTTCTGGTCGAAGGAGGTGCCCGCGCTGTCCGGCGGCCGCATCAAGACCAGCATCGATCCCTTCGATCGCAGCGGCGTGCGCGGGCAGGACATGCTGCAGCTGGTCCGGCTGGGCGTGGCCCCGCTCGGCACCGCGCTCGTCTCGCAAATCTCGGTCGACGAGCCCATCCTGAGCGCGGCCGACCTGCCGGGGCTCAACCCGGACCTTGCGACACTCAAGGCGAACCTGGCACGCCTGCGCCCGCTGATGGCCGAGGTGCTGCGCACGCGCCACAACGTCGAGCTGCTCGGCGTCTACAGCTATCCGGCGCAGGTGGCCTACTGCAGCAAGCCCTTCGCGCATCTCAACGACCTCGCCGGCCGCCGCATCCGCACGGCCTCCGTGGGGCAGTCGGAGATGCTGGCGGGCCTCGGCGCGATCCCCGTCATCCTCGCCTTCGCCGATGTGCCGGCGGCGCTGAGGAAGGGCGTCGTCGACTGCGCCGTCACCGGCACGCTGTCCGGCTTCGAGATCGGCCTTGCCGATGCGACCACCCACGTGCACGCCATGGCGCTCACCTGGGGCATCTCCATCTTCGGCGCCAACGTCGACGCCTGGCAGGCCCTGCCGGACGACGTGCGCGCCATCGTGCGCGAGGGGGTATCGGACCTCGAGCGACGCATCTGGGAGGGCGCAGAGCGCGACACCGCGACCGGCCTTGAGTGCAATGCGGGCCGGCAGGACTGCGGCCGCAGGCTCGAGAGGCCCCTGACCATCATCCCCACCTCGAGCGCGGACGAGAGCGTGCGCCAGCGCCTGCTGCGAGACGTCGTCGTCCCGGCTTGGATCGACCGCTGTGGAGCCGCCTGCGAGAGACTGTGGACCGAGGTCCTGGCCCCGGCACTCGACGGTGCGTCGGCGGCAGAAGCCAGCACAATTCGCCCATAGCAGGTCGCCAGCCAGGACATGCAGTCCCTTTCCAACATCGAGCATCGGCTCCGACGCCTGCGCACGGCGGTCACCGGAACGGCGACGGGCCTTGACCTGCGCACGTACCTGACCATCGCCATCGCCTGCGCAGTGGTGATGCTGATGTTCACGCGCATCGGCGGCGCCTTCCTCTTCCTGCACGAATCCCGCAACACAGCGTTGCGCAATGCGCAGGCCGAGATCGAGCGCAGCACGCGCCTGGCCGCAGCCAACCTCAATCGCCAGATCCTGCAGGTCGACAGCGCGCTGGCGAGCCTGCCGGCGCTGCTGAGCGTCGATGCGGCGCCGGCCGATGCCGCACAGCTGCAGGCGCGCGCCGCCCGCGTGCTGCTCGGCCTCAATTTCCAAGCCTCGGCCAACCGCGACCTGATGCTGATCTCGAAAAGCGGAGAGGTCTGGGCGGCGGCACGCCCCCGCGCGCGCAGGCGCCCGCCGCCGATCGACCTCGCCGCGCTGCAGCCGGAGAAGGGCGCAATGCGCATTGCCGGCCCGGTGCGCAGCCCTGCAACGGGGGAGTGGTCGATCTTCCTCGCCCGCCAGGTGCATGTCGCGGGTGCCGGCGATATGCATGCGATCGCGGAGGTGGCGGTGAGCGCCATCACGACGCCGCTTGCCGAGATCGCCGACAAGCACGGCTACCGCATCTTCATCGAGCGCGACGACGGCAGGGTCGTCGCCAGCATCCCTCACGACGAGGCCCTGATCGGCGCCACGCGCCACCGCCCCGCGGCCGGCGCCGACGGCGCGGCGCCGATCGAGGCCGAGCGCCACACGCTTTATCCCGACCTGCACCTGGTGATGCAGGTCGATACCCAGGCTGCCCTCGTCGACTGGGTGCGCGACCGCGACAAGCTGTTCCTCTGGGCGGGGCTGACGGGCCTCGTCGCGATCCTGATCTCGGTCGGTCTGCTGGCGGTGCTGCTGGCGCGCGCGCGAAAGGATGCCGCCCAGAACCAGGCGCTGTCCATGCTCGAGGACGCGGTCGAGGCCATGCCCGACGGCTTCGTGATGTGGGACGGCGAGGATCGGCTCGTTGCGTGCAACAGCAGCTACCGCCAGCTCTACAAGAACAGCGCATCCTTCATCAAGACCGGAGCCACCTTCGAGGAGGTGATCCGCGGCGGCGTCGCGGCGGGCCAGTACCCGCAGGCCGGCAGCGACACGGAAGGCTTCGTGCGCGGCCTCGTCGAGTGGCACCGCGCCGCGCAAGGCTCGTTCGAGCGTCTGCTTCCCGACGGGCGCTGGATCCTGGTGACGGAGCGGCGCACGAAAAGCGGCGGCACGGTCGGCATCAGAACGGACATCACCAGGCTGAAGCAGACGCTGAACGAGCTCGCCGAGGCCAACGCCCGCGTGCGCGAGACGATGTCGTCGCTGCAGCTCCACAACGAGGCGCTGCGCGATCGCGACCATACGCTGCGCACGCAGTACCAACTGTTCGACACGGCGCTCAACAACATGTCGCACGGGCTGCTGATGGTGGACCCGCAACAGCGCGTCATCGTCTGCAACCGGCGCTTCCGCGACATCTTCAATCTGGCGCCGGACGCGCGCCTGAACGGCATGAACGTGCACGAGGCGATCGCGCGCCAGTGCAAGGACTTCGACCAGGCGTCGATCACCGAGATCAAGCGGCGCCAGGACAAGCTGTCCGCCGCGCGCGAGAACGGCACCTTCGTCGTGCACACGCAGAACGGGCACGCCATAGCCATCACGCAACGGCCCACGCTCGACGGCGGCTTCGTCGCCATCTACGAGGACGTGACCGAGCAGACGCGCGCGGAAAGCCGCATCCGCTACCTCGCCCACCACGACTCGCTCACCACACTGCCGAACCGCGTGATGTTCCGCGCCAACCTCGAGGGCATGATTGCCTCGCTGGCGCCGGGCAGGCAGAAGCTGGCGCTGCTCTACCTCGATCTCGACCGCTTCAAGGACGTCAACGACACGCTCGGACACCAAACGGGCGACGCGCTGCTGGAGGTGGTCGGCCAGCGCCTGCGCAACTGCCTGCGCGAGGGGGACGCCGTGGCACGGCTGGGCGGCGACGAGTTTGCCGTCGCGCTCGTCTCCGACAATGCAGAGGGGGCCGCCGCAGCGCTCGCCGAGCGCGTCATCGAGCAGCTGAGCCGGCCCTACGGCCTGGCCCGACAGGTCGTGACCGTCGGCGTCAGCGTCGGCATCGCCATCGTGGGAGAGCCCGACATCGACGTGGACACGGCGCTGAAGTGCGCGGACATGGCCCTCTACCGCGCCAAGGACAACGGCCGGGGCCAGTTCTGCATCTTCGAGCCCGAGATGGAAGCCGAGCTCAGAAGCCGCCTGATGATCGAGCACGATCTGAAGCAGGCCCTCGCCAACGGCGAGTTCCGCCTCGCCTATCAGCCGCTGATCGATCTGTCGGAGGGGCGCATCATCGGCCACGAGGCGCTGCTGCGCTGGGATTGCACCGCCCGCGGCACCATCCCGCCGGCGGAGTTCATCCCGCTGGCGGAGGAGATGGACATCATCGGCGACATCGGCGCCTGGTGCCTGGAGGAAGCCTGTCGCAACCTCGCCGTCTGGCAGGGCGACACCAAGATCGCCGTCAACCTCTCGCCGGTGCAGCTGCGCGACGACGACATCGTGGAGGCCGTCCGATCGGCGCTGGCGACGTCGGGCCTGGATCCCGGCCGGCTCGAGCTCGAGATCACGGAATCGGCACTGCTGGAGGACAGCGAGCAGATCGTGGCCCGACTGCATCGCCTGCATGCGCTCGGCGTCCGCATCGTGCTCGACGATTTCGGCACGGGGTTCTCCTCGCTCAACTATCTGCGCTGCTTCCCCTTCGACAAGATCAAGATCGACAAGGTGTTCGTCACCGAGGCAACGACGCGCCCCGATTGCGAGGCCATCGTGCGGTCGGTGGTCGAGCTGGCCGGGCGCCTGGGCATGGCCACGACGGCGGAGGGCATCGAGACGCCGGAGCAGCTCGACCTCGTGCGGAGGCTCGGCTGTGATGTCGGCCAGGGGTACCTGTTCGGCAAGCCGGTGTCGATCTTCGCCGCCCTCGCCGGCCTCGAGGCGCAGCGCCGGGGCGAGGCGCGCCAAGCCGGCGGCACGGCCGCCGCCGTTTAGGGCTGGCGGCGCGCGGCAATCGCAGTAGGATGCGCCCGAGATCGATCCTCAAGCGGGCGGTGCGATGAACGGCATCCACGACATGGGCGGCATGGATGGCTTCGGCAAGGTCGAGGCACCACCGGCGGAGCCTCCCTTCCACGAGGCCTGGGAGGGCCGCGTGCTGAGCATGAACCGGGCCATGGTCGCCTCGCGGGAATGGAACATCGACGAGGGCCGCTACGGCATCGAGATCCTGCCCGCCCACCTCTACCTCATGACGAGCTACTACGAGCGCTGGTTCCTGCGGCTCGAGAACATGTGCGTCGAGGCGGGGCTGGTGACCCGGGAGGAGATCGCCAAGGGACACGCGGACGGCAAGGGCCGGCCGCTCAAGGGCGAGCCCTTGACCCCCGCCAACATCGCCAAGACCTACGCCCGCGGCTCGTTCGGCCGCCCGGCCGCGGCGCCGGCACGGTTCAAGGTCGGCGACCGCGTCAGGGCGCGGAACATGCACCCCACGTCCCACACCCGCCTGCCGCGGTTCGCGCGCGGGCATGAGGGCGTCGTCGAGCGCATACACGGCGCGCACGTGCTCCCCGACATCGCCGTGTCCGAGCGGCGGGAGGAGGCGGCGTGGCTCTACACGGTCGTGTTCGACGGACGCGAGCTGTGGGGGCCCGATTCCGATCCGACCGTGTCGGTATCGATCGACGCGTTCGAGCCCTATCTCGAGGCCGTGTCGTGAGCGGCGAAGTCGTACCGGCGGCGGTGCTCGCCGAGGCGCAGATCAACGTGCCCGGCATCCCCTGCGGCGCCGAGGGCCCCGTGTTCCGGGAGCCGTGGGAGGCGCAGGCCTTCGCCATGGCCGTCTCGCTGCAGCAGCGGGGTCTGTTCACCTGGGGGGAGTGGGCAGGCCTCCTCGGCGAGGAGATCAAGAAGGCGCAAGGCGCGGGCGACGCGGATACGGGCGAGACCTACTACCGGCACTGGCTGGCCGCGCTCGAGCGCATGGTGGCCATGAAGGGGCTGGCGGACGCGGCGGCGCTGCTGCGCACCCGGGACGCCTGGGAGCAGGCGGCCGCCCGCACCCCCCACGGCACGCCCATCGAGCTCAGGCCCGACGACTTCCGCTGATACGCGCCGGCAGCGCGGCGCGGGACGCGGCGGGCCCGAGCGAATGCAGCGCAGAGGCGCGCGGGGGAGAATGTGCCACGGCACGGGCACGGGGCCCGGCGGAGGAGGACCGGCATGACAACGGATTTCGCGGACGCGGCGGCCATCCGCAAGGTCATCGAGGACTGGGTGGTGTGGCGCGACGCGGGCGACTGGGAGCGGTTCCGCAGCGTCTGGCACGCCGACGGGCGCATGATGGCGACCTGGTTCCAGGGGTCCTATGACGCCTTCATCGAGGTGAGCCGCCAGGGCTTCGAGGCGGGCGTGAGCATCCTGCATTTCCTCGGCGGCCACAGCGCCGACATCGCAGGGCACCGCGCCATCGCGCAGACCAAGATGACGATCAATCAGCGCGCCAAGGTGCACGACGTCGTGGTCGACGTGGTCTGCACGGGGCGCTTCTACGACTTCCTCGAGAAGCGCGAGGGACGCTGGGGCATCGTGCTGCGGCAGCCGATCTACGAGAAGGATCGCATGGACCCCGTCGACCCGGCCGCCCGCCTCGCGCTCGACCAGGAATTGCTGGCGCAGTTTCCCGAGGGCTACCGGCACCTCGCCTACCTGCAGACCGCGAACGGCTTCACGGTGAAGCGCGACATGCCGGGCCTGAAAGGCGCGCAGGTGGAGGCGCTCTACGGCCGCGGCCGCCAATGGCTCGCGGGTGCTGCCCTCTGAGCGGCGGCTGGGCGCGCTAAGAATTGGATTGGGCGCTGCTCGGCGCATCGCCTATCGCTCATCGCGTGGGCCCCTGGGCCCCGGATATTTGCCTTCGGCAAATTCCGGGGTGACAGACGGAGATTGGATCGCGCCTATTCTCCAAGTGTCATCCCGGCCGAAGCGAAGCGGAGAGCCGGGACCCAGAGGCGGCAGGCAAGAGCGCTCCCAAAAAATGGAATGCGCAGCCGACAGCACCGCCGGCGGCTCCACGCAATTCGGAACGTTCAGCCGGTGCCGGTCTGCAGCATGTCAGCAAGCTCCTCGTCGTCGGCGATGGCGCGGGCGGCGTGGCGCCAGTCCGCGCCCGAGCGGGCAACCGCTGCCTCGGAGGAGGCGAGGCTGAACATCACCGGCACCACGCCACCCTCGAGGCGTGAGCTCTCGGTGACCGCAGGAAGAGTGCCGATGCGGCCCGCGAGGCCGCGCAGCTCGTCGAGAAGCTGCGAGCGCCGGGCGCCGTGCTCGGCCGCGATGTCGCGCACGCGCTGCAGCAGCATCTCCTCGACCGCGTTGATGCTCTCGGCCAGCGAGCGCAGCA
Source organism: Hyphomicrobiaceae bacterium (assembly GCA_033764875.1). GTDB lineage: Bacteria > Pseudomonadota > Alphaproteobacteria > Rhizobiales > Hyphomicrobiaceae > AWTP1-13. Next base: position 49,921 of record JANRIO010000132.1, read on the forward strand.
TCGCCTCCTCCTGCAAGGCGGCCTGGCGCATCTGATCGCGCAAGGTCTCGATCTCTTCTCCCAACATGATCCCTCTCCTTCTTCACGAATCAATAACTGCAACCCCCGCAGCGGAAATCGAAAACAATTGCGGTGAGACTTGGGCAAATCACATGGATTGTATTTTCAAATCAAACAGATCGGCAAAAACATTAATGTGAGCCGGAAATATTTCCGAGCTGCCTATTCAACGCGGGAATAGATGGCGGCGAGGATCGTTGTCGTCGGTCGGGCAACGCAGGCCGGAAGGTCGGCGCATGACCGCGGCCCCGCATTGAGGCGGGTCGAGTGCGCTCACGCGGCGCCGGACAGCACATCCTCGACGTAGCGCGGCACGATCTCGGTCGCCTTACCGTGGCGGACCTCGTGGAACATTGAGGCGCCCTCGGAGGGCTCGAGGTTGAGCTCCACGGTGTGGGCGCCGTGGCGGCGCGCCTGGGCGACAAAGCCCGCCGCCGGGTAGACGTTGCCGCTGGTGCCGACGGAGAGGAAGAGATCGGCCCGGGCCAGCGCCTCGGCGATCTCGTCCATGTGGTAGGGCATCTCGCCGAACCAGACGACATCGGGCCGCAGCCCGCCGGGACGGCCGCAGGCGCCGCAGGGAAGCGTCACGGCGAGGTCAGGCGCATCCGCCCCCCAGGGATGGCGGGACCCGCACAGGTTGCACAGCGCCTGCCGGTGCAGGCCGTGCATGTGCAGCAGATTGCGGGTGCCGGCCGCCTCGTGCAGGCTGTCGACGTTCTGCGTGACGACGAGGACCTCGCCGCCGTGACGGGCGGCGTGCTCCTGCTCCAGGCGCGCCAGGGCGAGGTGGGCGGCATTGGGCCGCGCCTCGCCGCTCTTCCTGCGGCGCATGTTGTAGAACGCCAGCACGCGCTCGGGATCGCGCGCGAAGCCTTCGGGCGTCGCCACCTCGCGGTAGTCCACCTTCGACCAGATGCCGTCCTTGTCACGGAAGGTGGAGATGCCGCTCTCGGCCGAGATGCCGGCGCCGGTCAGGATGACGATGCGCTTGAAGCGGGACATGCGGGCTCCGGAAGCAGTGGCGATCCTGGTGCCGAATATCGCGTCGCGCCGCCGGCCGATCAAGCGCCCCCCCCCCGCAGGCCTCCGGCCAGGACCCAGGACGCGCCGTGTGCGGGTGCGAGAGACGCGGCGTCCCTGATCGGCGCGATCGCGCCGATCAGGGATGACAGTCCCAGCCCGGCGCTACTCCGCCGCCTCCTTGGCGATGAAGCCGCCCGACTGGCGCGCCCACAGCTCGGCGTAGACGCCGCCGCGGTCGATGAGCTCGCGGTGCGAGCCGTCCTCGATGACGCGGCCCTTGTCCAGGATGACGAGCCGGTCCATGGCCGCGATGGTGGACAGGCGATGGGCAATGGCGATGACGGTCTTGCCCGACATCAGGTTGTTGAGCTGCTCCTGGATCGCCTGCTCGGCCTCCGAATCGAGCGCGCTGGTGGCCTCGTCGAGGACCAGGATCGGCGCGTTCTTCAGGAGCACGCGGGCGATGGCGATGCGCTGGCGCTGGCCGCCGGACAGCTTGACGCCGCGCTCCCCGACGTGGGCCTCGTAGCCGCGGCGGCCGCGTGCGTCCTCGAGCCCCTCGATGAACTCGTGCGCCTGGGCCATGCGCGCGGCCTCCGCTACCGCCTCGCGCGAGGCGTCGGGGCGGCCGTAGAGGATGTTGTCCATGACCGAGCGATGCAGCAGGGAGGTGTCCTGCGTGACGACGCCGATCTGGGCGCGCAGGCTGTCCTGCGTCACCAGCGCGATGTCCTGGCCGTCGATGCGGATGCGGCCCTTCTCGAGGTCATAGAAGCGCAGCAGCAGGTTGATCAGGGTCGACTTGCCGGCGCCCGAGCGGCCGACGAGCCCCACCTTCTCGCCCGGCCTGATGCTGAGCGAGAGGTCGGAGATCACCGAGCGGCGCGGGGCCGCGATGCCGCCCGACAGCGGCACGATCTCGCCGTCCCCCGGCGTGCGGCCGAAGCGCCCGCGCTCGGGAAGTGGCGGGGGCGCGTAGCGGAACTCGATCGCCTCGAACTCGATGCCGCCCTCAGTCACCTCGAGCGCCTTGGCGGCCGGCGCATCGACGATCTGCGGCGGGCGGGCGATGGTCTGCATGCTCTCCTGCACCACCCCGATGTTGTCGAAGATGCCAGCGAGCGTCCACATGAACCAGCCCGACATGTTCATCAGGCGGATGATGAGGCCGGTGACGACGGCGATGGCGCCGATGGAGACGACGTCGACGCTCCAGAGCCAGATGGCGAGCCCCGTCGTCACCACCAGGACGAGGCCGTTCAGCGTCCACAGCGTCACCTCCATCCAGGTGTTGAGCCGCAGCTGCGCCTTGTAGCGGGACAGGAACTCGTCGAAGGCGCTGCGCGCGAAGGCGTCCTCGCGCTCGGCGTGGGCAAACAGCTTCACCGTCGCGATGTTGGTGTAGCTGTCGACGATGCGGCCGGTGAGCATGGAGCGGGCATCCGACATGGCGTGCGACAGCCGCTCGATGCGCGGCACGAAGTAGGTCAGCGCCACCACGTAGCCGCCGAGCCAGACGGTGAGCGGAATGACCAGGCGCCAGTCGGCCGCCAGGAACAGCAAGAAGGCGCCGACCCAGTGCACCGTCACCCACACGACGATGTCGCAGAGGTTGGCGGCGACATCGCGCACGGCGGGCCCTACCTGGATGACGCGGGTGGCGATGCGGCCGGCGAAGTCGTTCTGGAAGTAGCCGAGGCTCTGGCGCAGCACGTAGCGATGGGCGAGCCAGCGCACGCGGATGTTGACCGGCCCCATGATCATCTGCTGCTTGAACAGGTCGGCGACGACGGAAAGGACGGGACGCAGGATGAGCGTCACGATGGTCATGAGCACCAGCTCGCCCGCGTGGTCGGCAAAGAAGGTGCGCGGATCCGGGGTCGCCTTCATCATGTCGACGACCCTGCCGACGAAGGCGAGCACCAGCACCTCGAGGCCGGCGAGGACGAGCGTGGTCGCGGTCAGGAACGCGAAGGCCCACCAGACCGGCTTCAGGTAGTACCAGAAGAACGCGACGAGGCGGTCCGGCGGCTGCCGGATCGGATCCCGCGGAAAGGGATCGATGCGCGTCTCGAACCAGCGGAACATGGGTCTCGTCCTGAATTGCCCCGGCAAAGCGGAAGCGACGTCCACGCTGGCCGTACCAGCGGGGATCAGCTATGGAGCCGGAAAGGGAGCCTGAGATCGGCCCGCGGCGATAGCGCCGCAATGCGACCGCCTCGTGACCGCGGGAGCGTACCCCTCGGCCCAAGACGATGGCATAGACCGCGGGCACGGTCCACCCGGCGGAGGCACGGCCCGAGAGCGAGACAGAGCATGGATGGCGATCGACTGGAGAGCTGCAAGCGCCAGGCTCAGGCCTGGTTCGAGCGGCTGCGCGACGAGCTGTGCGCGGCCTTCGAGCGCCTCGAGGACGAGGTGCCGACGCCGCCCGGACGGGCGCATGGCGCGCCGGGACGGTTCCAGCGCACGCCGTGGGAGCGCAAAGACCACACGGGCGCGCCCGGCGGCGGCGGCACCATGAGCCTGATCAAGGGCCGGCTGTTCGAGAAGGCCGGCATCCACACGTCGACGGTGTTCGGGGAGTTCGCGCCGGAGTTCCGCAAGCAGATCCCCGGGGCGGAGGAGGATGCCCGGTTCTGGGCCTCGGGCGTGTCGCTGATCGCGCATCCCACCAACCCGAACGTGCCGACGGCGCACATGAACACGCGCTTCGTCGTGACCTCGAGATGGTGGTTCGGGGGCGGCGGCGACCTGACCCCCATGCTCGACGCCCGGCGGACGCAGGAGGATCCCGACACGCAGGCCTTCCACGCGGCCTTCGAGGCGGCGTGCCGGCCGCACCCGATCGCCGACTACGCCCGCTACAAGGCCTGGTGCGACGAGTATTTCCACTTGCCCCATCGCAAAGAGACGCGCGGCGTCGGCGGCATCTTCTACGACTACCTGACGCCGGCGCCGGAGCAGGGGGGATGGGACGCGGCGTTCGCGTTCACGCAGGACGTGGGACGCGCCTTCCTTGCGGCGTATCCCGGGATCGTGCGCGCCAACTTCGCCAAGCCGTGGAGCGAGGCCGAGCGGGAGGAGCAGCTGGTGCGGAGGGGCCGCTACGTGGAGTTCAACCTGCTCTACGACCGCGGCACGGT
>JANRIO010000020.1:0-7428 GCA_033764875.1 Hyphomicrobiaceae bacterium
AAGAAATGGAAGCTGATCATCCCCAAGAAGCGTGTGGTGTCCTATCGGACCAACCGCTGGTTCGCCAAGCCCCGTTGGGTCGCCATCGAGCTCACCTATACGCAAGCCGTGAAGCTGGGATTGGCGGAAGCCCGCGCGCGCGCGCCCGATGCGCCGGCCGAGGTCGCCGCCGGCAACACAGCCTCGACTGCGCAACCCGCGATCGCGTGCGCCGCCCCCCCCTCCGCCACACCGCCGCCCGCCGGGCGCGAGGCGCCCGGTGCAGACATCGTGGCCGAGGTGCCGCAGGACCTGTCCGATCAGGTTGAGGTCCAGGACGATCAGGACAGCGCCGACGACGAGTTCCGGTTGGCCGCCAACGACGACGAGCCCGAGGCCGACGAGCCGCTGCCGCAGCCGTCGCCGCCCGTCCCCCAAGTCGAGACGCCGCCGCCTCGCGCAACCGTTGCGATGCAGCCTGACGAGGCCGACGCACGCGTTGTCGCCTTTGTCGCGCAGCGGCCGCAGCCCGCGGCAGCGTCGCGCCCGACCTTGCGGCGTGCCGTCGCCACGCTGGCCGCGGCCTTCGTCGGCTATGCCGTCTGGGCCGCCTTCGACGCCGTCTCCCTGAGCCCCGGCCCGGACTGCGCCGGCGCCGAGCCGGCCGCCGCTCACTGCGCCGGCCCGATCGTCACCGGCTCCATAGACCCGGCCACCCCGCCGCCGATCCCGGCGTCCGCACCCGTTGCGGATCCGCCCCCGTCGGCCGACGCGATCGCGGCTCTCGTGCCGGCGCCGCCCCCGGCGCCGAGCATCGCCGCATCCGTGCCCCTCGAGGCCGCCGAGGAGCAGCCGGACATCGCTTCGCCCGACAGCCCGACGCGCGACTCGGGCGCCCTCGTCCCCTCCGGCCACGACACCGCGCCGTCTCTGTCTTCCCCCGTTGTCACGGCTGCCGTGGCCATCCCGCAACCGGCCGCCCCGGTGGCTGCGGAGTGCGACGGCCTCGGCGACACCGGTCGCCGCATCCGGATCAATTTCGACTACGCAAGCGCGCAGCTCGATCCGGCCGTGCGTGCGGCGCTCGAGACCTTCGCCGCCGCGCTGCGGGCCTGCCCAGGCAGCATGGTCCGCATCGAGGGCCACACCGACTCCGACGGCCGCGCCGATCGAAACCGCGCCTTGTCCCTGCGGCGGGCGCAGGCCGTGCAACAGCACCTCGTTGCCGCGGGCGTGGAGCCCCACCGCCTGGCGGCCATCGGCTTCGGCCAGACCCGCCCCGCGCTTCCGAACGTGTCCCAGCAGAACAAGCGCAACAACCGCCGGGCCGTCCTCGTGGTCGCGGCGCAACGCTGACCGCAGGCCCCACCCCTCTCACGCCGCCCGGAACAGGCGCACGGCCTCGTCGCACTCGAACAGGTAGAGCAGCGTGCGCAGCGCCCCCCCGCGGGCGGTGGCGAGGTCGGGGTCCTGGGCGAGGATCATGGTGGCATCGTCGCGGGCGGCGGCCACCAGCTCCTGGAAGTTCGGCACCTCCGCCACGCGGAACTCGGGTGCCCCGCTCTGGCGGGCGCCCAGCACCTCGCCGCCGCCGCGCAGCTCCAGATCCTTCTCCGCGATCAGGAAGCCATCCTCGCTCTCGCGCATCATGTCGAGGCGCGACTGCGCCGTCTCGCCGAGGGGCGCCTTGTACAGCAGCATGCAGTAGGACTGCCGGTCGCCGCGGCCGACGCGGCCTCTGAGCTGGTGCAGCTGGGCAAGGCCGAAGCGCTCGGCGTGCTCGATCACCATGATCGAGGCGTTGGGCACGTTGACCCCGACCTCGATCACCGTCGTGGCGACCAGGATCTTCATGCGGTTCTGGGCGAAGGCGGCCATGGCCGCATCCTTGGCCGCAGCGCTCATGGCCCCGTGCAGGAGCCCGACGTTCTCGGCCCCGAAGAACTGGCACAGGTGCGCGTGCCGCTCCTCGGCCGCCGCCAGCTCGGAGGCGTCCGAGCTCTCGATCAGCGGACACACCCAGTAGATCTGCGCGCCCTGCGCCACCGCCCGCTTCAGGCCGTCGATGACGTCGTCGAGCCGGTCGGTCGCCACCTTGGTGGTGGTGATCGGCTTGCGCCCCGCCGGCTTCTCGGTGAGGCGCGACACGTCGAGGTCGCCGTAGTGCGTCATCAGCAGCGTGCGCGGGATCGGCGTCGCCGTCATCACCAGCACGTTGGCGCCGCCGCTGCCGCCCTTGGTCTGCAGCGCCAGGCGCTGGTGCACGCCGAAGCGGTGCTGCTCGTCGATGACGGCGAAGGCGAGGTCCTTGAACACCACGTCGGGCTGGAACAGCGCGTGCGTGCCGATCAGGATGTCGATCTCGCCGGAGGCGAGCCGCCCCAGCAGCTCCGTGCGCGGCCGGCCCTTTTCGCGTCCCGTCAGCAACCCGATGGTGAGACCGGCGGCCTGCGCCAGCGGCGCAATGGTTTCCGCATGCTGCCGCGCGAGCACTTCAGTGGGCGCCATCAGCGCAGCCTGGGCACCAGCCTCCACCGCGATCGCCATGGACATGAGCGCCACGACGGTCTTGCCGGAACCCACATCGCCCTGCAGCAGGCGCAGCATGCGGTGCGGGGCGCCGATGTCCTCCTCGATCTCGCGCAGCGCCTGATGCTGCGACCGCGTCAGGCCGAACGGCAGCGCCTTGGCGATGCGGGCCCGGATGTGGCCCCTGCCGCTGATGGCCCGGCCTTTCTGGGACTTGAGGTTTTGTCGCACGAGCGCGAGCGCAAGTTGGCCGGCGAGCAGCTCGTCGTAGGCGAGCCGCTGGCAGGGACCGGAACCCGGCGAGATGTCTGCCGCATCCTCGGGCTTGTGGATGCGCGACAGCGCGGTCGCGAAGTCCGGCCAGCCGCGTGCCGCGAGCCAGGTCGGCTCCTGCCATTCGGCGAACTGGGGTACCCGCTCCAGTCCCTGGCGGGCGGCCTTGATCAGGATCTTGCCTGAGAGGCCTGCGGTGAGGGGGTACACCGGCTCCAGCATCGGCAGATCGGCACGGGCCTCGGGCGCCACGATATAGTCAGGATGCGTCATCTGCGTGCGGTCGTTGTAGCTCTCGACCCGGCCGCTGATGGTGCGCATGGCGCCGACGGGAAGTTGCCGCTCGATGAAGCTGCGCTCCGCATGAAAGAAGACGAGGTCGATCTGCCCTGTCTCGTCTTCGCACAATACCTTGTAGGGGGCTCGGGCATTGCCGCGGGGGGAGGGGCGGTGCTTGAGCACACGCACCTCGAGCGTGGCGATGGTGCCAGGCACGGCTGCGGCGATGGTCGGGGTTGCGCGCCGGTCGATGACGCCTGTCGGCATGTGCCACAGTATATCGACAACCCGTGGCTCGCTGACGCCCGGGGGCAGGCGCAGCGCTTTGTTCAGCAGCAGCTCCATGCGCGGTCCGATGCCGGTGAGGCTTTTCGCGTTGGCGAACAACGGGATCAGCGGGGCAGGGCGCATCTAGGCCGGGTTCCATGGGATTGGGGCCGCTGCCTTAGCGATCGGCGGCAGCAAGCGCAAGGCAGCCGCGCTGCAACCGCGACTGGCGCACGAAGCCTGTACGGCCTATATCAGCGTTTCTGAGCGTGATGGGCCCTGCCGGACCCGTCAAGCCATCACCGATGATTGTCCCCTCCCACTGCGGGCTTGGGGCCGTTCGTCGTTTCGGCACGCAGGGAAAAGTTATCCACAGGCTGCCCCTGAAAACTGCAAAAACGAGCTGATCAGTGAATTCTACTGCGACTGAGGACCTCGAGATCCGCCGCCGGCGCGCCCTGTACCGGGCCGAGCATCGCGGCACCAAGGAGATGGACCTCGTGCTGGGGCCATTCGCCAAGGCGCGGCTCGACGACATGCCTGAGGCCTCGCTCGCCCTGTTCGAAGCCCTTCTGCGGGAGCCCGACCCGGAGCTACAGGACATATTCCTGGGCGAGGGCAGGCCCGATGGCAGGTTCGCCGAACTCGTGGGCGAGATCCGCTCGTTCCACGGTCTTCCGGTTGCAAGGCAGTAGGCGGCATGGCGGACGGGGCGAAGACCGAAACGAGGCCGGCCAGGGGCCCCGGCAGCGAGGTGCTGGCAGGCGTGCCCGACGGCCTTGGGCCCCTCGTCCTCGCCCAGCTTCTCGACGAGCAGGGCGGCCAGGCCCCTATCGCCATCCACGTCGCCCGCGACGACCGCCGCATGGAGGCCATCACCGAGGGCCTGAAGTTCTTCGCGCCGACGGTGCGCGTCGTGCCCCTGCCGGCCTGGGACACGGTGCCCTACGACCGCATCGGCCCGAACCCGGAAATCGTCGCCGTGCGCGTCGCTTCGCTGGCCCGAATCGTGGCGCAGGCAAGGAAGCAGCCGACCCTCGTCCTCACGACGGCCAACGCCATCCTGCAGCGCCTGCCGCCGCGCGAATTCATCCGCAAGTCGCTCAGGACGCTCGCGGCCGGCCAGCGCATGGACATGGGCGAACTGACCCGCCGCCTGAGCCTTGCCGGCTTCCAGCGCACCGGCACGGTGATGGAAGCGGGCGAGTTTGCCGTGCGCGGCGGCATCCTCGATATGTTCCCGCCCGGCCGCACGCAACCCGTGCGCCTCGACTTCTTCGGCGACACGCTGGAGCACATCAAGGCCTTCGATCCGGAGACCCAGCGCACGTCCAAGATCGTGCAGAAGCTCACCCTCATGCCGGTGAGCGAGATCGCCTTCGGCGGCGAGGCGGAGAAGCGCTTCCGCACGGCCTATATCGCAGCTTTCGGCGCGACGACCGGCGAGGACGAGCTCTACGAGGCCGTGAGTGCGGGGCGCCGCTATCCCGGCATGGAGCACTGGCTCCCCTTCTTCCATGACCAGCTCGAGACGCTGTTCGACTACGTGCCCGAGGCGCCCGTCAGCTTCGATCACCTGATCGAGGAGAGCATCACCGAGCGCTTCGCCCTCATCGACGATCATTACCAGGCGCGCGTGAACGGGCTGGAGGCGGCGAGCTTCGGCGCCGCGCCCTACAAGCCCGTGCCCCCGCAGGCGATGTTCCTGACGCGGCCCGAGTGGGACAGATTGCTCGATGCCCGCACGGTGAGCGCCATGACGCCGTTCGAGCCGGCGACCGAGAAGGCGAAGTTCACCTTGCGCTCGTTCGCCGGGCGCATCGGCTACAACTTCGCGGCCGACCGCGCCGGAGAGACGCGCAACGTGTTCGAGGCGACCGTTGCGCACGTGAAGCAGCAGCAGGTGAACGGCCGCCGCGTCGTCATCGCGGCCTATACGCCGGGCTCGCGCGAGCGCCTCTCGACGCTGCTCGCGGACCACGGTCTTGCCGACACCCGCAAGGTCGAGAGCTTCGACGAGGCGCAGAGCCTGCGCCCTGACGTCGTGGCCCTCGCCGTGCTCAACGTCGAGCAGGGCTTCGAGGCGCATGGCCTGGTCGTGGTCGCCGAGCAGGACATCCTGGGCGACCGCCTCACGCGGCCCCGCCGCAAGGCCAAGCGCGCGGCCGACGTCATCACCGAGGCGACCAGCCTTGCCGTTGGCGACCTCGTCGTGCACGCCGACCACGGCATCGGCCGCTTCGATGGCCTCACCACCATCAAGGCGCTGGGCGCCGCCCACGACTGCCTGGAGATCGGCTACGCCGGCGGCGACAAGCTCTATCTGCCGGTCGAGAACATCGAACTCCTGACCCGCTACGGATCGGCCGATGGCGGCACGCAGCTCGACCGGCTCGGCGGCGCCGCCTGGCAGTCGCGCAAGGCCCGCCTCAAGCAGCGCCTGCGCGAGATCGCCTCGGAGCTGATCAAGATCGCAGCGCTCCGCCAGCTCAAGCAGGCGCCTGCCATGCTGCCGCCCGCGCACGCCTTCGACGAGTTCGTCGCGCGTTTCCCCTACGAGGAGACCGAGGATCAGGCGGCGAGCATCGACTCCGTGCTTCAGGACCTGGGCTCCGGCAAGCCTATGGACCGGCTCGTGTGCGGTGATGTGGGTTTCGGCAAGACCGAAGTCGCGATCCGCGCGGCATATGTTGCGGCGCTTGCGGGCTTCCAGGTTGCCGTTGTCGTGCCGACGACACTCCTTGCCCGCCAGCACTTCGCGACGTTCTCGAAGCGCTTCGCCGGCTTGCCGATACGTGTGGCACAAGCCTCGCGGTTGGTTTCCAACAAGGATCTCGCGGACACCAAGCAGGCGCTGAAGGACGGCCAGGTCGACATCGTCGTCGGCACGCATGCGCTGCTCGGCAAGGGCATCCAGTTCGCCCGCCTTGGCCTACTCATCGTCGACGAGGAGCAGCACTTCGGCGTCGCCCACAAGGAGCGCCTCAAGCAGTTGCGCGAGGACGTGCACGTGCTGACGCTGACGGCGACGCCGATCCCGCGCACACTGCAACTGGCGCTGTCGGGCGTGCGCGAACTCTCGCTCATCACCACGCCGCCGGTCGATCGTCTGGCCGTGCGCACCTACATCTCCCCGTTCGACCCCGTCATCATCCGCGAGGCCCTTCGCCGCGAGCGCTATCGCGGCGGCCAGAGCTTCTACGTCGTGCCCCGCATCACCGACCTCGACGACATCGCCGAGTTCATCCAGGAGCACGTGCCCGAGTTGCGCGTCGCCCGCGCGCACGGCCAGTTGACGCCGCAGCAGCTCGAGGACGTGATGACCGCGTTCTACGACGGCCAGTACGACGTGCTTCTGTCGACGGCGATCGTGGAATCGGGCCTCGACATCCCCAACGCCAATACGCTCATCGTCCATCGCGCCGACATGTTCGGCCTGGCCCAGCTCTATCAGCTCAGGGGGCGCGTCGGCCGCTCCAAGGCGCGCGGCTACGCCTACTTCACCACGCCCACCGGGCAGAAGCTCACCGAGACTGCCGAGCGCCGCCTCAAGGTACTGCAGTCGCTTGACACCCTGGGAGCGGGCTTCTCGCTGGCCTCCCACGATCTCGACATCCGCGGCGCCGGCAACCTGCTCGGCGATGAGCAGTCGGGGCACATCAAGGAAGTCGGCTTCGAACTCTACCAGGCGATGCTGGAAGAGGCCGTCGCAGCGCTCAAGGGCGGCGACCTGGGCGAAGCCGAGGAGCAGTGGAGCCCGCAGATCTCGCTCGGCACCAGCGTGCTGATCCCCGAGGCCTACGTCGCCGACCTGCAGATCCGCTTGGGTCTCTACCGCCGCCTCTCGACGCTCGAGAAGCGCACCGACATCGATGCTTTCGCCGCCGAACTCACCGACCGCTTCGGCGAACTGCCCGACGAGGTGCGGCACCTGCTGGACGTCATGGAGATCAAGGCGTACGCCAAGCTGGCGGGCCTCCAGCAACTCGACGCCGGCCCCAAGGGCTGCGTCATCGCCTTCCGCAGGAACGAGTTCGCCAACCCTGAAGGGCTCATCGGGTTCATTCAGAAGTCGAAGGGCATCGTGAAGATGCAGGCCGA
>JANRIO010000135.1:0-76571 GCA_033764875.1 Hyphomicrobiaceae bacterium
CAGCATCTCGCTGCACGAGGGCGTGCCGGTCTCGATCGAGCTGCCGCAGCGCGTGACGTTCGAGATCGTGGAGGCCGATCCCGTCGTGAAGGGGCAGACGGCGTCGTCGTCGTTCAAGCCCGCCGTGCTGTCGAACGGCCAGCGCGTGATGGTGCCCCCTCACATCCAGGCCGGCACCCGCGTCGTCATCATGACGGAAGACGGCAGCTACGTGGAGCGGGCGAAGGACTGAGGGTAGGGGGCGGGGCGGTTGCGCGGTTGCGTCACGTGCGGCGGGTTCGGATCGGTGGGGAGTGCTATTTCCTAGGCGGCCGCGATCATCTCCAGCGCAGACAGCAAGCCATCTGCAAGCTCACGTCGCCGGATCTCGACGGTCGTTCTCGACTTTACGTCATACGCGTGCCAGATCATCGACCCGCTCCGCGTGTCCATTTCCTTTGGAATATTCCAAACGGTCTGCCTATGCCGGTAGGGTACGGGCTGGTCGTCGTCACGATGGGGGGCAGGTGTTAGATAAAGCTCTTGCTCCAGCTTTCTCGGTCCCGCGACTTCGCGTTTAAGCTCCGGGACGCGCACAAGCTCAAGGCGATAGAACGTGTCTAAAAGTTCACGTGGAAGAAGCGGACTATCCCGTTCGCGCTGCAGCACTGCGCGAAGAGCTTCGTACGCGAGTGCAAGCCAGGACCTGCTTAGGAGCATGTGAAAATCGACCGCCATCACTATATGCTCAGGCGCGGGTGACGCAGCCACGGTCTTTTCAAGCTCGACGAGAAAGCAATCGAGCCTGCCAACTTGCTGAAGATCCACCGTGAAGATCGAAGGATCTTTCATCATCTTCGCGAGCAGATGGGATGCGCGGATCCACCGTTGCATCCTTTCGCCATGCGCATTCATCGCCGCAGTCAGCAGGGGCTCAAGTCGCTGCGCGTCCATCAGCCCCTCGCTTGCTTGGAACGGCCTCAGCGCAAGCTATACTACTAAGAAGAAGATCTAAGTCTCTGAAATCATTGGTGGGTGTAGCAGGATTCGAACCTGCGACCCGCTGATTAAGAGTTTCAGGCGTCGAGCGCGATCTGCTCCTCTCATCTCCCGTCTCGCACTGATTTCCTTGAGGAAAACTCCCAAGGCTTCCTTGCTCCTCCCAACCAGCCCTGGCATCGATTGGCACTGGATTGGCACTGCTGGGGGGGGGAAGTATGGCCAAGTTCCGGAAGATGAAGATCACAACAGACGTCGTTGATCAACTCGCCCCTGGCGAGACCGTGATGGACAGCCTGGAGCCCGGCTTTGGCGTGCGGCGGCAAGGGAGAGCCCGGGTGTTCTTTCTGCGCAAGTACGCCAACGGCCGCCGCCATTTCGTGGCGATTGGCGAGTGTGGAACCGGTGACCTCACCGTGACGAGCGCTCGGGCCGCAGCCAAGCGCTGGGTGGTGGCTGTACGGGAAGGGCGGTCGCCGTCAGCCGAGCGCGCCCATCTAAAGCGGCTGGGCACACTCAGCGAGTTGGTCGAGCGCTGGCTGAGCGAGCACGTGGAGGTGAAGCTTAAGCCTTCGACGGCACGGTCGTACCGGTCTGCATTGGACACGATTGTGCTTCCGGCCATTGGCAAGCTACGCGTTGACGTCATCGACGAAACCCACGTCGCGAGGATGCACTACGGCGCCCGGGCCACGCCCTATGTCGCAAACCGGGCCCTGGCGATCGTGTCGAAGGTCATGCACTACGCCGAGAGGCGGGGTCTTCGACCGAGGGGTAGCAACCCGGTCAAAGGGCTAGAGCGGTTCAAGGAGCACCGACGGGAGCGCTTTCTCAGTCCCGAGGAATTGGCGCGGCTTGGCGCCGCCTTGAGGGACCCCTCCCTTGCCGCCCGCCACTCGCCTTTCGCCGTCGCCGCCATTCAGTTGCTGTTGCTCACCGGCATGCGGCGCGGAGAGGCGCTCAGCCTCAAGTGGCGGGAGGTACACTTGTCGCGCGGGCTCCTGATGCTGGAGGACTCCAAAACCGGGCAAAAGCCGGTGCCGATCGGCGGTGCTGCCGTGCAGCTGTTGGCCGGCCTCCCTCGCACTTCAAGCGCATACGTGTTCCCGGGCGAGAAGCCCGGGAGACCGCTGGAGGGTGTCCGGCGGATTTGGGATGCCGTCAGGGAAGCTGCTGAGTTGCCAGAGATCCGCATTCATGACCTCAGGCACACTTTCGCGAGCGTCGCCGCGCTTGAGGGAGCTTCGCTGCCGATGATCGGCAAGCTGCTCGGGCACTCGCAACCGGCTACCACCGCTCGATACGCGCACCTTGCACACGACCCCGTGAAGGGGGTTGCAGACAGGATCAGCAACCAGATCGGTAGCGCGTTGTGGGGGAACACATGATCGCTGAAGCGCCGCCCAATTGGATGATGCGAGCGTGGGAGCAATCGGTACCTTTTACGAGTGTCAGTCTCGAAGAGGCGGCCGTATTTCGCAAGGTCTTCATCGAGGTGTTGCGCCGATTGTTTCCGCCACCTACGCCCGGCATCTCAGAGATTCGCAGCATCGCTGCTGTGGCCGACAAGCTCGCGACTGCATTGAGGGAGCTTCAGGAAAAGTACCCCGAGTGGAGCGAACATGCGCTCTCTCGCTGGATGGGCGTGTCGGTCACAAATGACGACATCCAGGAGTTACGACGGGATGGCTGTTGGTCGCCTTCGTCACCAGGAGAAGCGCCGCCACCGCCGGGGCACCCAGCGCTTCATGGCAGGACGGCGGCAAGGTTACAGCCGCTGCTCCCTCGCGAGAGCTGGGAGTACGTGACGACCACGGGCGCGCACTGGAAGAGGGATGTTCGCTTCAAGTCGGCCGCGCTACGCAAGCTCGAGCAAGAGTGGGCTGGGCCGCGCTACACCTCTGAGCGCATGCTTCCGGACTTGCTGTTGCTGGCTCTCAGGCTCCGTCGGGCCGGTGGATTTCTCGAGAAGCAGCTGAAGCAGGCTTCGCCGAGGAGAAGCCCTGGAAGGCCAAAGGAGGACGGTCGTCGTCGATACATTATAGAGGAGCTGTGGAGATTTTGGAGGGCCACTCCACTAGGCAATCTAGCGTCGCCTCCGGACATGCCTGAGCCGTTCCGAGCATTGGTGAAGGCTATCAACGATAACGTGCCCCTAGACCCGCCGCTCTTCCGCAGCGCACGAGCGGCGCAAGATTTCTTCAAAGCGGAGGGCGCCGCGCTGTGGCAGATCGAGCCTTGGAACTGGCTAACCGACGGATAATTCAAAACGGCGGGCAATTCTCCGGAGCGGCTTTGGCTCGATCCGTCTGACCCGAATCTCTATGCCTCAGGGCTCCCACTTGTCATCAGGGAGCCAACATGAGCCCTAGTATCAATACCGCCAAGGCCGAAGTCGGAGCAGCCGAACGAAAAGCCGCAGCACCCACTCCGACTGGGGAACGGGCGACCGCTGTCTCTCATCCCTACGAGACTCACGTGCCGCCGCCCTCTGGGGCGTCGGCAAAGGCGCAACCGGTTTGGCTGACCACGGATGAGGCCGCCGCGCATATCGGCGCAGCGCGCAAGACGCTCGAGGCGTGGCGCCGTGTTGGTGGCGGTCCTCGCTACGCTCTTGCTGGTCGTCGCAGGATGTACCGGGTCGACTGGCTTGACGCCTGGCTCGAGAGCCGTTCGGTGACCTCGAATGCCGAGGCTCGCCGCGCGGGGTGGCGCTGATGACGAGTATATTCAGCGCGGCGACGAGCAGCATGCGGCGGATGTTGCCTAGGCACGCGACTGTCGCCGCGCCGGACCTCATCGGCGCGTCCGAGAAGGTCGCGCCGAAGGAGAAGCTCTCGTCGGGCTCCAAGTCGACTCCGATCGACGCGCACAAGACCGTCGCATCGACTCCGGTCGACGCGTACGTGCACCCATTCGCGAGGTCGGGCCAGGATGACGCGCAGGCACTTCTCGCCTGGCTCGGCGCAAGGGGCGTGGGCAACGGCTGGATACCCGCTCGGCTCTTGATGCAGCTTTATGTCGAGATGTGCGCGGAGCGCGGCTGGCGCGCGCAGGGGTGGAACCCGATCGGGCGCGCGCTCGCGATCCTCACATGCAACGGCAAAAAACTCTATCGCGACGTGGGGAGCGGGCAGCGGGTGCGTGTGTACCCACTTCCGCCCGCCTAGGAGGCCTGCGACACCAAGCCGAGACACTTGCGGCGCCCCGGGCTGGAACCCGGGGCGCCGTAACGAAGTGTTGCGTTCGAACAGAAGCCGCTTACCCGCGGCACCATCGTCGAGAGCCGTCGACGTCGAGCGCAGCGGTGAGATACGCGCGTTCGTGCAGCTTTTCAAGGCTCTCCAGCAACTCGAGAGAGCCCGATGCTCCACAAAGAACAAGCGCGCACAGACACTGCCGCCTCGACGGCGGACAGCATCGCCGTCGGCAAAAAGGTGCGCAAGCGCGGGCGCCCTCCGAAGTCAAACGCCGCGCTTGACGAGTATGCTGCTGCCTTCTCCGGCTGGCTACTGGCCAGCGGTGCCCGCAGCTTCAACGAGGTTGCAAGTGCCCTTGTAGCCCATGCGGCGCGATCCTCATGGGAGTTCAAGCTTGCGCAGGCCAGAGCCGCCAAGGCTGCCCGCGACGATGCACGACTACGCGCGTCCTCA
This sequence comes from Hyphomicrobiaceae bacterium, assembly GCA_033764875.1. Taxonomy (GTDB): domain Bacteria; phylum Pseudomonadota; class Alphaproteobacteria; order Rhizobiales; family Hyphomicrobiaceae; genus AWTP1-13. The sequence continues at coordinate 4,632 of JANRIO010000135.1, forward strand.
CGCCTCGTCTTCGCTCACATGGTCGAATCGATCGACCGCGGCAGTGGCTTGATCATCGGCACCTCGCGGGCTGCACTGGAGCGCTTCGGCTCTGAGTCCACCGTGAAGCGCATCCTCAGAGAACTCAAGAAGTTCGGGTATATCTGCAGCTTCCGCCGCTTCCGCGATGGCCACTGGGATGCCTGGGTCTGCACGTCGCCCGCGCTGCTGCACGCGTGCGAGAATCCGGCAGGGGGATCAGAAAAATCAGGCGCCTCCACTCTAGGGGGGTCGAAAAAATCGCCAGGGGGGTCAAAAATGACCCCTTATCCTGACAGTTGTTGTTGTGGAAAGGGAGAGGGGCCGCCGCCGGCTGAAGGTGAAGGAAGGGGAGCCGCTGACGCGGCTCAGTGGCTGACAACTGGCCAGGTCACCTTCATCTCCGAGAAGTTTCCATCGAAGTGTGAACAAGTACTCAGTTCGCTGTCCTTTATGGTCAGCGGTGCAGTTGCCCGAGGGGAGGCGCGAGACGTTGTTCACGAGGCGATCGATGTGGCGCTCGCCAAAGTCGACGGAAAAGATCTGTCGAGCCCGGCTTCCTACATCGTCACGGCGGCCACCGCGGAGTTGGACGGCGTTAAGCGGCGGCGCACGAAGGCCGAACTGAACGGGGATGTTGATCGCGCGGAGGCGCGCGCCAGGGCAGCCAGAATTGAAGCCGAAACCCTTGCTCACGCCGAGGTGCAGCGGATGCGGCCGCGGCTCGCCGAGGAAGCAGCGAAAGAGAACCGAGAGGCAAAACGCGCCAGGGGCGGCACCGCGCGGAGCACGCGCGACGACATCGTCACCGACGCGACCGGCCGCGAGAGGTTCTCCCCGAATGGCCAGCAGGTGGTCGGGGCCGGCGTCCGCGTACCCCACGCGGGAATCAACCGTGTATGGGACGACTTCCCGGAAGCTTCAGCCGACGACGTGTGGCACGCGATTGTGAGCGCAGGAGACCAACTGACGAAGGTGATGAACGAGAGCGACAAGGACGGGCGTCGGACCGGGCGCCTTATCAGCTCGGGCGATGCCCTGAAAGCAATCCGTGAGGCCTTGTGGGCGCGTCGCCGGGGGGCTCTGTTCGCCGAACGCGGCGCCCCTGAACGTGCCGAGACGGCGGCTCACTCTGACTATCTGTTCTCGATCAGCCTCGAGAAATTCGCCGACTGGCAGCAGCGCTTTCCGAAAGTGTTCGCAGCGGAGAAGCCGCAGGCGGCAACCACCAAGCGCGTAAACTGGTTCGTGATGTCACTCACCCTTCGCGCGGCAAAGACAGATGCTCAAGCTTACGCTCTCGCAAACTGGAATCGCTACGGCGAAGGCTTGCAGGAAGAAGTCGAGGAGATATTCATCGCCGCGTTGACAAAACGAGAGCATGCGCTCGCGGCCGAGGCCGCTCAACGTGCCGAGGAGCAGCGTGTGCAGGACGAGCACCGCGCTGAGGTCGAGCGCGTAAATGTCGAGCGCCAGGCGCGAGGCGCCAACCTCGGCGCCCAACACAACGCGCACGTGCACGACCACCTGCGCGCCCGACAGTCTTCCTTCTATGCGAGAGTAGCCCGTGCGCACGACATGGCAGCCGCGGCTTGGCCCAGCCCCCGCGCGTCAAGTGCTCTCGATGCGGTGGTGAGACGGGGCTCAGCGCTGAGGTGAACGGAATGGCAGTTGCGTGCATCATCTTTGAAATCGGGCCACTGGCAGGCAAGGTTTTCGTCCTTCCCAGACCACGGCCAGCTTGCGATCGCCCGCCAGTGGCCCGGAAATGGCCCATACGCTTCGATCCATTGGCCCAGCTCCGCCAAGCACTCGACGAGCCAACTGCACCACGCACTTCCGCCGGGCCGAGTACTTGGCTGCGCGGTCGCAGTCCGGCGTGCCTCCTCGGCCGCAGGCGGGCAGCCTCCGCGCTCGCGTGCGAAACCCTCGCCAATTCGACAATGGCCAAACGGGTTTGGCGATTTAAGTCATTGTTTTTGATGTGTTATTTGATACAATCGGCTTCTCAATATTTCTCTGCTTGGAGCTGGCCATGCGTGAATGGATTGAAGGGCTTAGGGCAACCATCAAGGCAAAAGTCGCCGCTCTCGATGAGGAACTGGACAGACTGCCGCCGGAGGACTGGACTGTCGAACTGCAGCAGCTGCAGGCCACACAGAACGCCCTGATCGACATCGACGACCGGCTGCACATGATGAAGGCGGCGCCCAATGACACGGGTCGATAGGTCAGTCGCCGCCACCGCGCTCGCCGGCGTCGTCTTCTGCGGCGCCGCCGGCGGCAGTGCCATGGCGATTGCCTTCGGGGCCCTGACGCTCGTGGCGCTTCGTCTCGACGCGCAGATGGCGTTCGTAGGCCGGCACCGCGCCGCGCTGAGCGCCCCCCTGGCGTTCGCGGCGATCGCCTGCGCCTCCGCAGCGCGCGCCGTTACGATTTGCGGCGGGGCCTTCCTGGTGGGCCGCGTTGTAGGAGGATTTCGATGAGCTTCGACCGTGAAAAATTCCTAGCCCGCCTAGACGCCGTGTTCGAGAAGTTCAGGCTCGAGATCATCGAGCGCTTCGACGAGCTCGAGGCCCGCCTGGAGGCGCTCGACGCGAACCTCGAGCGGATGGCACGCGGCTGCCTGCCGCGGGATGACAACCCCGACCCGGATCACCGGAAATGAAACCCAGCGTCATCATCACGACCTCGAGCTGGTACACGACGCTGCCGGACACCCACTGCCGGATTGGCATCTCGCGTGCAACCCCCAGGGGCCAGCCGGGTGGATACCGCAGGTACGCCGCGCTTTTTCCAGGCGCTTGGTTCAACAGCGTCCCAGCCGATGAGTACGTGAGGCGATACCAGGAAGAGGTGTTGAGCCGCCTCGACCCGCAGAAGACGATCGACGAGCTCGTGGCGCTCGCCAGCGGTCGGATCCCTGCGCTCCTGTGTTTCGAGGCCCCCGAGCCCGGCGACGACTTCTGCCACCGGGCGCTTGTGTCGTGCTGGCTGCACGAAACGCTGGGCCTGGAGGTGCTGGAGTTCGGACAAGAGCATCATGGCTTCGGCGCCTCACATCCGAAACTACCCCCTCACACCAGGCGGCCAATGAGGGTGAGTGTGCAGAGCTGAGCGCTGTCCAGGATGCGCAATGACCCACCCGACTGCCGACACGAAGGATAGGCCCAAGCGGCTATTTGGAGTTGACCGCAGCTGAAGAAGATGACGACGACAGCAAGTGACTTGACGCATCAAGCGTGCCCCACGCAAACATGATGAGGCTTACAACATCCGCCAGCCGTGACGATGCTCAGCGCTGCGCCAAGGCCGAAGTACATCACGCTGTAGGCAAGTGGGCTCGCAGATCCAGCCTTCGTCTGGTTTCCCGCGAGCAGGTCGGGGATGTCCCGGTCTCTGTTGAACTTCGAGCCGAGGTCGCTGCTCGTTGAACACGATATTGGTGATCGCCGTCGCCAACAAGCCTGAGGTCCAGTCGCGGGGCAGTCAGGAGTGTTCCTCGTTCGTGCCGTCGACGACCGCTATCGAAGGCAAAGGATAAGAAGGGGCGGGGCTCCGAACCGTCCTTCGTGACCCGCTGCCGACGTGAGCAGGTGCAGCATGAAAAGCGCGGGAACCGACGGACCACAGAGTTTGCAGACATCGAACCCGATGGGCAATGCGAGGTCGAACGCCGGCCGCGCGACGTCCGCTGCTCCGCCGTTCCCGCCAGGCCAGAACAAAACAGTCAGAGCCAGAAGTGTGCATAGCCACGCAAGCTCAGCTCGGCCGTCTCCCGGCGCGCCACCTCGACGGGCTGTCGCCGACAATCTCCTTGAAGGCGCGACTGAACGCAGCGACGTCCTGATAGCCGACCGATGCCGCAATCTCCTGCAAGCCGTCATCGCTTTCCTGCAAGGCGCGGCAGGCGACATTCATGCGCCAGCTTGCGACATAGGACATTGCGCTCTCCCCGGTCGTTTCGCGGAAGCGCGCTGCAAAACGTGAGGGCGACATGGCGACGGTGTCGGCCAGCATAGCGACTGTCCAGGGTGCTCCAGGCCGTCTATGGATTTGCTCGATCGCCGGACCGATCCGCGCATCGTCGAGCGCCTTGAACCAGCCGGGACGCGCTGCGCCCTGACGCTCGCGATACGAGCGGATCGCCTCTGCGCAGAACACCTCGAGCAGCCGCAAGGCTGTGAAGCTGCCGCGCCGGCCGTTTGCTACCTCGAGCCCCAGCATCTGCGCCGCGTGCGCCAGCAGCGGATTGGCGTCTGCGCCGGTCGTCTTCACGGTCAGCACCGGCGGCAATGCTGCGAGCATCGGATTCATCGGCGTGCTGCGCATTTGAAACACGCCGCAGATGAGCTCTGTTCCGCCGGAGCGATCCTCGACCGTGGCCGGATCGCGTCCTGGGTTGCGCCCCTGCAGCACGTCCGTCATCAGCACGGGCTTAGCGCCAGCACCGAGCGCCATCCGATGCGCGAGGCCCGCGGGACAGATCGCGATCTCGTCGGCTTCGACCCGCGCGAGTTCATGCCCCTCCTGGCTCAGATGGAATGCGCCGCGGCGCACGAGATGGAATGGCAGCACGCGCGTCGCGGTGCCGACGTCGAGCAAGCGCTTCAGGAATGCCTCATCGGGAACGTCGATGGCCCACGGCGGCAGATAGGTCTCGTAGAGGAGCACGCTGCCGGAGATCCGAAGATCTTCCAGAGCGTCGTCGAAGGGCGTGGGCGTGCGTTCGATCATAGGCGCGGACCATGCGACGCGACAGTCGTTTCTGCAATGAATTTGATCGCCCCCGCCATGGATGCGACTGCCGGCGCCCCCTTATTGTCGGCTCGCGTTCTGGTCCGATAACGGACGACAGCCCACTGAAACGAGGGAGCCGCACTTGTCGAAGATGTCGCCGGAACTGTCTTACATGACGCTGACCGCGCTGTTCACCGCTGTGATCTGGGTGCCCATCGTCCTCAACCGACTGGCCGAGATGGGGATCTGGAAGGCGCTAAAGAACCCCGAGCCGGATGTCCGGCCGCATGCCGACTGGGCATATCGGCTCGCCAACGCGCATCGCAACGCGATCGAAAACCTTGTCGTGTTCGCGCCGCTTGCCCTTGCCATTCATGTGATGAGCTACGGCACGGCGCTGACGGCTGCGGCGGCGGCGACGTTTTTCTGGGCACGTGTTGCGCACGCGGTCATCTATGCCTTCGGCGTGCCGCTGCTGCGCACCATCGCCTTCGCCGTCGGCTTCTTCTGCGAGGTGATCCTGGCCGCGCGTGTCATCGGCTGGATGTGAAGAGTGCCGTCATGATATCGCCCACCGCAGGAAAGCCCGTGTGCGTCGTGGTCGGCGTCGGCCCCGGAAACGGGGCCGCGTTCGTTCGCCGCTTCGCGCTCGAAGGCTATGCCGTCGCCATGATCGCACGGTCGACGGAGACGATGCGCACGCTTGAAACTGAGGTCGGCGCCCGGCCCTACGTGTGCGATGTCGGCGACGCAGCTGCCGTCGAGTCGAGTTTCGCTTCGATCAGAAGCGACCTCGGCCCGGTCGACCTCCTCGTCTACAACGTCGGCAAGGCCGTGTTCGGCACGGTCGAGGACCTGACGCCCGCCGCCTTCGAGGCCGCCTGGCGCGCCAACGCGCTCGGCGCCTTCACCGCCGCACGCTCTGTCGTTCCGGCAATGAAGGCGCGCAGCGCCGGCCAGATCATTTTCATAGGCGCGACGGCATCGCGGAGGGGCGGCGCGAGGATGGCCGCCTTCGGCTCCGCCAAGGCGGCGCAGCGCATGCTGGCGGAGTCGCTCGCGCGCTCGCTCGGGCCCGTGGGCATCCATGTCGCACTGATCGTCGTCGATGGTATCGTCAACGAGCCTGCGATGCGCGCGCGCTTCGCCGACAAGCCGGATGCGTTCTTCGTGAAACCTGAAGACGTCGCCGACATGGCGCTCATGTTGACAAAGCAAAAGCGGTCGGCCTGGACATTCGAGCTCGAGGCCCGGCCGTTCGGCGAGACGTGGTGACTGGTGCGGAGGTGGTGATATGTCGATCGAGCTTGTGAACGCGGACTTCTCGAAACGCGTCGTGATCGAGACGAACGCGCTTCCCTGGCTGCCGTCTCCCCAGGCGAACGTCGAGCGCCGGTTGCTCGATCGGATTGGCGGCGAGGTTGCGCGCGCGACATCGCTCGTTCGCTATGCCCCGGGCAGCAGCTTTCCGGCGCACGAGCATGCGCTCGGCGAGGAGTATCTGGTTCTCGAAGGAGTGTTCTCCGACGAGCACGGCGACTATCCGGCCGGAACCTATGTACGCAATCCACCCGGCAGCCGTCACACGCCGCGAACGGGCCCCGGATCCATCATCTTTGTCAAGTTGCGCCAGATGCGCCGCGAGGATCGCGAGCGCATCGTCATCGACACGCGATCCGCGACGTGGCGGCCGGGTGGCGCGTCGGGGCATTCGAGGCTGCCGCTCTATGCAAGTCCAGGTGGGGAGGTGGTCACCCTGGAGCGGCTCGATGCTGGCACTGCACTGCCGCTCTATGAGTGCATCGATGGAGAGGAGATCCTGGTTCTCGACGGCTGTCTCGCCGACGAGCACGGCAGCTATGACGCCGGCTGCTGGATCCGCAATCCCACAGGACATGGGCATCGCATCGGAACGAACAGCGGTGCGGCATTCTGGGCAAAGCGCGGACACCTGCCGTTTGCCTGACGAAGTACTCAACGCGGTCAGTGTTGATCACCGGAAGCAGAGAAAGCGGTCGCCGGATTATACAAGGAAGTGACCGCACTACCCGAGTAAGCCGAAGTCGATTGCTGGAGACCTGCTTCGCGCGGTCCGGCGACTAAACTAGGAGTTGTTCGCCCCAGGTTTATCTTCCAAGTTCCGGTCACGGCTGAATTTCCCACCAGAATTCTCATACCCTCTCTTGCAATGGCACCTCTCGATCTCCATTTGTTCCCGAGCCGCCAACAGCGTCCGTCCGGCGTCATTTCCCGCGGCCTATAAAACACGCGCCTTAGGGCGCCTAACTGCCTGCTGGCACTGCAGCGCGGAACGAAGACATATTGAGAGGGGACATGCCCGGCGATCGCGTGCGTGTACTCAGCCTGGATGGCGGGGGCGCCAAGGGCTTCTACACACTCGGCGTCCTGCGCGAGGTGGAGACGCTTGCCGGCAACGAGCCGCTCTACAAACACTTCGACCTGATCTTCGGCACGAGCACAGGCTCGATCATCGCCGCGCTACTCGCCCTGGGCAGCAATGTCGACGATATCTACCAGCTATACAAGGAGCACGTGCCCAACGTCATGGGCAACTTCCTGCCCGGCGCCAAGTCGCGCGCATTGCAGCAGCTCGGCCACACCGTCTTCGGCGATCAAAAGTTCGACGTCTTCAAAACCAACATCGGCATCGTCGCGACCAACTACGACACCAAGGTCCCCCGCATCTTCAAGACCAGCTCCAGGCAGGCGTACACCGGTCACACGGCCTTCGTTCCTGGCTGGGGCTGCACCATCTCTGACGCCGTGCAGGCCTCCTGCTCGGCGTACCCCTTCTTCAAGAAGAAGATCGTGAAGCCCCCGAACGAGGACAACTTCGTCCTCATCGACGGAGGCTACTGCGCCAATAACCCAACACTCTACGCCATCATCGACGCCATGATCGCGCTGGAGACGTCGCCGGAGAGACTGCGCGTACTGAGTATCGGCGTCGGCAAGTACCCGAGCCCCGTGCGCAACCCGCTCCACTATGCATGGTGGCTCAACAAGTATCCCGGCGTGCGCTTCTTCCAGGACACGCTCGAGATAAACACGCAGTCCATGGACCAGCTGCGCAGGGTCCTCTACCGCGACATCGCCAAGAACATCATCCGCATCGACCAGGCCTACACCGAGCCCGAGATGGCGACGGACCTGCTCGAGCGCGACGAAGAGAAGCTCAATCTGCTCCGGCGCCGCGGGGCGGCATGCGTGCGCGAGTACGAGACGCAGCTCAAAGAATTTTTTGCTTGAGAGATTGCCGATGGGCATACCGGAGGCACAGCTCGATACGTGGTCGGCCCAGGGCGGAACGGGTGTCTTCCGCGACACGTACAACCACCTCAAGGACACACTCGAAGAGCGGGCGGCGCCTTATGCCAGCCGGGAATTCAGGGTCTTCCGGCAAGGCTCGTATGAAAATGACACCAACACCGACGGCGACAGCGACGTCGACACCGTCATCATGCTCACGTCGACGTTCCACTACACGCTCAACAATCTAAACCCGCAGGAGGTCCAGAATTTCCACGCTGCCTATCCGGGCACTGCGACATACGACATCGCTGACTTCAAGCGGGATGTGTACGCTTGGCTCCAGCAGCAATATCCCGGCTACGTGGACGCGCCCAGCAAGGCCATCCACATCCGCCGTAACGGCAGGCTCCCCCGCGAGGCCGACGTGCTCGTCTGCTCCGAGTACAAGAACTACTGGGGCTTCGCGAACGTCGCCGACAAGACCAGTTACGTCGGCGGGGTGAAGTTCCACGACCGCCACGGCAACGCGATCATCAATTACCCCGAGCTGCACTCCTACCGCTGCACACAGAAGCACCAAGCCACCGGCAGCGGCTTCAAGCAGACTGTGCGCATCTTCAAGAACATGCGCCACCGCCTGATCGACGAAGGGCTGCTGCGCGATGGCCAGGCGCCTTCGTATTACATCGAGGGGCTACTCTCCAACGTGCCGGACACGGCCTTCGTCGCCCGGCACGACGCGACAATGCTCAATGCCTTGCGCTGGATTTACAATTGCGACCGCAGCACATTGAACTGCGCCCACCAGATGAGCCGCCTCGTCGGCGACAACAGCCCTATCGCCTGGCCACTCGTCGACTGCAACGAATTCATCCAAGCAATGGCAAACTACTGGGACAACTGGCGTTAGGGGGGGCGCAAACATCTACCGTTCGTGGCGAGAATAAGGATCAGCGTCGCGATATATCACATTGCAGACATGCTCGGGCGCGGCTCCGGCTTGATCATGATTTTCTTCGTCGAGTTCCGCCAATTGGATGACTCGATTGTGTGTGGTGCACTACGTGCTGCGCCGCACGAGTCTGCAGCTGGCCCCAAGCAGGAATCGACCGTCCGGCCGGTCCCGGAGGACCAGCGGACAGTCGCACGTGCGTGGGGGACGGGCAAGGCGTACAGGCTAGCCGAGCAAATCAAGGCCGCACGGAAGGTGCTCGGCCGGCGCTCGACGGAGAGCCGGCAGCTGTCGGTAGGCTTTCAATCTCCGGATTCCCGCCTTCGCCTCCAACATGCCGGCCGCCGCCCATCGCAGAGCCATCGAGGCGTCTCGCCAATGCTTCACGTTCCTTGTGGCGCGGCGGATCGTGCCTTGCATGTTCTCGATCGCGTTGGTGCAGGCCCAGTGACCGGCGCAGCTCGGGCGGCAGGCGGAGACGGTTGACGGTGAGCAGCTCGTCGAGACCTTCCAACATGCTCCCGGACACACCGGGCGCTTCACTCCGAAGATCCCACCTCACATGCGCGTTCGTCCGCGAAGCTCCTCAGAATTTCCGCTTCGCGGGCGAGCACGTCAGCACGTAGCGCCGTGCCATGTTCGGCACCGGCGAAGAGGATGTGTAGACGAGCTGCCCCGACACCCGATTGAGAACACCGTTGCCACCCGCGATCCCATTCAACGTGCCGTTGAAGGCGTACATGCCCTCGCTCTCGTGATGGATGTTGAGCCCCTCGGGACCGAGGCCGCGAAGCCGCCCGATCTGCCCGTTACAGTTGCTCCGACACAGATCGAGCTCCACATTGAGCCCAGCGACGACGCCTCCTTGAGGATAAGTTTCGTCTGCATACGTGCCGTTGCAAGTGAGCAAGAGGGTTTCAGCGGAGGCCCCTGCTGGAACAAGTGCTGCAGCCAGGGTCGCTATCGCTCGGATCACAACAAAGCCTCGCAACGGTTGCGCGCCACGCTCACGGTCGCATGCATCGGAGGATGGCGCCATCGCCGAGAAACGGGCAGATGTTCTACGGGACTACTAAGGCCACGCACACGCTCGACCCGCGACCGTCTCCGATCGGCGAACGACCGTCTCCACGACTGTCGCAGGTCGACAGACGCGGAACGGCACTTGGTGGCTGCCCCTTGCCCGCGACCCTCGCAGTTCCCAGGCTAGACCCGCGGAGACCGTCCTGAAGCTTGGAGGCTCACAGCGGACGGTCGTCTCTTTTATCTATACTCCAATGAGGCACGCAGGTGAGACAATTGGAGTGTCTCATTTAACTATCATATTGCATTTTGATACACTGTCGTGGTATCATCTAAACTCAAATGAGACACAGGAGGCGAGGATGAGCGGCATCTACGGTTACGCGCGAGTGAGTAGCACCGATCAGGATCTCTCGATCCAGCAGGCTGCGCTCAAGGCCGCCGGATGCACTGTCATTCGCGCCGAGAAGACGACGGGCACGACGCGCGAGGGGCGGACCGAGCTAGACACGTTGCTCGCGTTCCTGCGGCCAGGGGATACCCTGGTCGTCACGCGGATCGACCGCCTGGCGCGAAGCCTGCGGGACTTGCAAAACATCGTGCACGAGCTTCGGGAGAAGGGCGCGCATCTCAAGGCGACCGAGCAGCCGATCGATACCTCCACCGCAGCGGGCAAGGCGTTCCTTGACATGCTCGGGGTGTTCGCCGAGTTCGAGACGAACCTTCGCAAGGAGCGGCAGCTCGAAGGTATCGCTGCCGCGAAGGCGAAGGGTGTCTACAAGGGGCGCCCGCCGAGCATTGACGCTTCCGAGGTTAAGAGGCTGAAGGCCGAAGGTAAGGGCCCGACTGAGATCGCCCACGATCTCGGGATCGGCCGCGCCAGCGTCTATCGGGTGCTAAACCAGTAGCTGTGAAGGTCACGGCGCGTGGCCCAGACAATCGAGCGGACATCCATGGTTGCATTGAGGTGTTCGAGTGGCTGCCCTGCTAACAGCAGGGTACACAAAAGCCCATCGCGACCCCCTAGTACCGGGGTCTGAACACGCAACCCACGGAAGTGCTGCGACTGCTTGGCCACGACGTGCATTCGATCGCGGCGTAGTTCTCGATGGCCAGCTTGGGTGTGCCAATCGTCCGGTCTGCATCGCCACGCATCACGCCCAGTTCGCTGACCTTGGCCGCCGCCTGCTGTGACGTCAGGGCTGGATCGAACGATCGCATAAGGCTGCCCATCTGACCGGCGAAATGGAAAAGACCCATCGGGCTTGACCGGTCTCCGGTGATCGCGATCGTGGCGACCTTGCCCCCCGCTTGCTCAATAAGCACGCGAGACTTCAGTTCGAAGCGCCCGTTGACTAGGTTCAGTTCCTTGAAGGCCTGCACTGACCGCTGGAACTTCGCATCTTCGAAGGTGCAGGCGATCGCTGCCTTCTCTGGCCGACAGGCACGGAGCAGGTCGCCTTCATCGGCTTTGAGTTGGCGGTTGAACCGCTCCTGGAACTGGGCCGGCGTGAAGTCGAAGGCTTGTCCCCAAGCAACCGCGGGCGGCAACGCCAACAGCGCTGCAATTGCAATCGTTCGCACGCCTTTCCCCCGTCTCTCAGGTCTTACTTGAGCGGCTGCGCTTGTTGCTTTGGCGCTTCAGGCTGCTTCGGAGTTTCGACCGGCGGATCGTTCACCGCAACGCCCAGGTGGTACTTCTCCATGAGCGCCTTCCAAATCGCCAGAGTGGCTCCAGGTGGCACCGCCCAAAGGTAGGCGTGCCCCTCGAAGCTGCATCGCGTCTCGGGTGGGAACTTGCAGGCCCCGGGAAGGGCCTTCCATCCGACGCAGTCGCCCTTGGAGTTACGCCAGCCAGGACCACCTCGGCTGGCGCACCCGTTCGCCTCTGCCACTTCGACGGTCACCACCAACATGAAGAGGAAAAGGAACAGCCGGGACACGTCAAACTCCTACGCACGACAATGCTGGCATGTTAGCAGCACGGCGGAGGTTGGGAAGCCCCCGCTTGGCAGGAGAACGACGTGACGCAATGGGAGTACTTGGAGATCGACCTAAGCGCGACGTCCAAGGACGCCGATGAGGTCGACCTACTCACCGAGGCTGGCGCAGAGGGCTGGGAGCTGGTCACGATCGTGCCGCCGTACCGAGCGATCCTGAAGCGCCCCGTCAAGGGGCCGACCGATCGCAGGCCGAGACGAAGGCTCGAAGGCAAGGCCGACACCTGATCGGTGTCGGCGCCGAGCCCGGGCCGTGACGACCTGAAACGCAAAAGGGGCCGCCCCTCGCGTGGAGGGACGGCCCGTTGTCACTTGTCGCCGAGGTTGCTGCGCATCGCGTTGCCGGTAAGGCCAGCCGCAGCCGGCCCGATCGCACCGAGCACACCGCCGATCTGACCGGCGACCGAGCGGATGGCATTGGCCGCGTCGTTGAGCGCGTCGGCCACGATGTTGCCGCTGGAGGTGATTTGCCCGGCAGCCTGCTCCGCTGCCCGAGGGATCGCTTGGCCGGCCGAGATCGTTGCCTGGTCGCCCTCGGGGAACATCGAGCCGGAGGAGATCGGCTTGCGATGCTGCTCCCCATTCGCGGAAGCGCTCGCCTCAGGGTAGCCGAGCGCTCCGCGAAGGTCGCGCACATTGTCGGCGTACGCCTTCCGGAAGCCGCCGAAGACGTTTTCGAGCCAGCCCTTGTTGTTGTCCCAACCAGAGGCGATGTTGCCGATCCCCTGGGCGCCAAATCCCAGCACCGAGCCGATCACCAGCGCGCCCAGGATGCTGCCGCCGCCCGCGAGGCCGGTAAACAGCAACCGCGAGAGCAGGCCACGAGCGGCCGTACCTCCAGCGGCACCGGCGACGCCTGCAGCGCCGCCCCCGAATAGCTTGCTCATGAGCCAGCCACCCGCCAGGCCCGTTCCAGCATCCAGGAGACTGCCGTCAAGGAGCAGAGGCAGGGCGCCGCCCGCGATGGCACTGCCCCCGCGACTTCGCAGAAGCGCGCGCAGCGCCATGATGCCCGCGACGCCTCCGCCGGCGAGGAGCCCGCCCTTCAAAACCGAATTACCGTCTTTCGCATCGAGGCCCTCGCGCAGGTTACCAAGCGCGGCGTTCACGTTTTGCAGCGCAGGAAGGAGGACGACATTGAAGTTCTCGGCGACAGCGCCGATCACCCCCTCGAGCTGCGCCTTCGTCGACTGCCAGGTGGCGAACAGGCTGTTCGCGGAATGACCGGTCATCGTCTGCGCATCTACGGGCGTCTTCAGCGCGTTGGCCTTCAGGATCTGCCACTCCTGCAGCTGCGACACGATGGTCGCCACCATCGAGAACGCCGAGGCGTTCGAGAACATGGGCCGGAGCTTGCTTGCCACCTCCGCGCCCGACGCGTCCTTGAAGGACTTGCCCTCGCGGGCGAAATCGTTCTCCAGCCAGCCCACGACGTGCTTCTCGACCCAGGACACCGGATCCTTGAACAGCAGATCGCTGTCGATCGTCCCGCCGTACTTGAATTTCTTCGGCCCGGCGGGGCTGTTGGGATCGATGCCGCCGGTGATCCAACCGGCAGCGGCCTGCCGCGCCTGCGCCTCCTTCGTGGCGGCGCCGGTGAGCTGCTGCGTGAGCATGTACTGTTGGTTGCCGAACGTGCTTGCGCGCAGATCGGGGAAGCCGAGTGCCGCCCGCAGGATCGCCTCGTCGCTCAGAGTTTGCGAAAGGGTCTTCGAGTACTTGAAGAACTGCGCGAACTGGTCAGCGTTGAAGTCCGACCCGCCGAGGATCTTGCCGAGCTTGTAGATCTCAAGGACCGTCGAGAAGCCTTCGACGTTGGCGTTGCCGTCCTTGTCGATGAGCCGGCTGGAGATGCCTGCCGCGCGCACGATAGACTGCGTGCCCCGGCGAGCCTTGTCCCGATCGTCGCCCATGAGCAAGTTGAAACGCTGCATCTCGACAACTGGGCCCAGGATCTTCAAGCCCTCATCGATCGTCTTGAACTGGAGCGCGAACTCCGAAAACGTGTCGAGGAGCTGTGCGTGTGAGAACTGGGTGTAGAGCTTCCCTAGCCGGCCGATCTCTGCACCGACCTTCGCCTGGTCGGCCTGCCCTAGGTTCTGCAGCGCAAGCCGCGTCCGGGCTTTGTCGAGATCGAAGACGCCAGCACCGATCGCCTGCTCGCCCGCGTTCACCGCGCGGTTCTGGGCGCGGTCGATGATCGAGGCGTTCGGCGAGAAGCCGTTGCGGCCGAGCCAGCCACTTGGCTGCGAACCTAATCGTGCGATCTGGTTGAGGCGACCCTGGTTCGCGAGCATGCGCTCCTGCATTGCGAGCGCCTGACGAAGCTCTGCAAGCCCTTGCCGACCGAAGAGCCCGCCCGAACGTGATCCGCCAGATAGGCCATTGATCCGCTGGACCTCGTTTCCGAGCTGGCGCATATCGTTGGCCAGGGTGCGGACCTGGCCCTGCAGCCGGGTGAACCCGTTCGCCATCGAGCCGGCGCCCGCGCTCGCGAACGCCTTCTGAATATCGCTCGCGGCCTTGCCGATCTCGCGCAAGCCGGCGACGACGCCTTTGATATTCCCCGTGAACTGATCGACCAGCTTCAGGGTGATGCTGACGTTCATGCCGGCCATCGTGCACTCCTAGTTAGCCCGCGACGACTGCAAGAAATCCGCGATTTCTGCGTGCAACTGCGTGGTTCGACGCAGGAGACGACGGAAGATCTCTGTTGCCTGCTCGTCCGATGTCAGATCGTGGAGGTGCGCTTGGGCCTCCTGCATGAAGGCCTGCAGCGTCGCCGCGATCACTTCGTGCACGATCGCCGCATCGGCGTCGGCCTCCTCGACGATGTGGGCGACAATATCGGTGGCGAGCTGCCGCTCTTTAGGATTGAGGGGGCGCCAGGGATCGTTGATCATCGCAGGTGCCTCGTGTGTCCGTGGACGATTGTGCCATCGCCTTTGAAGAAGCTTTTCACCCAGGCGGTTGCCTTGTGGCCCACGTCGGTCTGGGCCCACTTTCGTGAACACTCGGCGGCGCGATCACGAGGGCGTTGCCAGTCCGAATATCCGCGTTGACGCCGTATCGGCGGAGGTCTCCCGGCAGCCGGGCATCGGCGCGGGCGTAGAAGAGATGCTGGCCACGTCGGGTCAGCACCCGCACCTCAGGCCTTCCGAAGATCTCTTCTGCGCGTGGAACGTCGCCGGCGTCGTCGACGTCAACGACCATTACCTTGCTCAGTCCCGGCACGATCGCAACATTCGCATCAGGGAAGCGCCGCGCCCACTTTCCAACCGCGCTAGGCGAGGCCGGGCGGGACCACTTGTCCCAGCCGTCGATGCGGGGGCGGCGCCCTTCGCCGAGCGGGATCACGGCAATGCCGCGCCGCGCAATGTCGACGGCATGGTCTGCGAAGACGGGCATGCAGGGCCTCGGGCAACAAAAAGCCCGGCGCGCAGTGCGGGCCAGGCCGGGATGTCGAAGATGTCAGGTGCGTCAGTCGACGCGGCGGCGGCTCTTGGCCTTCGTCGACGCCAGCCACTCCTCGAAGTGCGCGGCGACGAAGTACCGGCGAGCACGGCGCCCACCGAACCGGACGATTTCGAGCGGCGGGTTGGCTGCAAGGGTGGTGAGAGAGAGCCCAAGTCGGCGGGCAGCCGCCGCAACGGTGATTAGCTCCGGCTTGTGGTCGCTGACGACTGTCATCGCGGACCTCCAATGTGCGCAGCGGCCCGCAGCATGCTGCGAGAGCTGGGCGTCGTTGATGGTGGGGGTTGCGTAGAACGACAAGCGCCGCCAAGCAGGTGCTGGCGGCGCTATATCTCCACGATGCCGAAATGGGTACACTAGTTTGCGCACGAAGTCGAGCCAGAAAAATCAACGCTAGTCTGCGACAGCCTGTCGCATTAGTCCGAAACCGGAGCGTTACCAATCAGTGACTGGACGATCTACAACTCCGCCCGAGACCGCCCACAGCCGATAGCGCCGCCCATCACCCATCTCCCATCCACGATGCGAACCGGCCGCCACGCGCGAGGTTTCCCGCTCTGGCGCTAGGATCTTCGCGGATCTCAAGCCGGCTCCCAGCCATCAGCGTGCGCGAGGCCGCCACGCACCCGCGTTGGCGCCGGATTCTCCGTCCCGCCGATCTTGATGCGCGGGCTATTGATCGATGTGAGCAGATAGACGAAGCCTTCGGTCACCTGAAATCCACCCGGCATCGCATTGGCACTAGATTGGCACTAGCCCCAACAAATCCGAGCCGCTCTGACGATTAAGCCATTGATTTCATTGGTGGGTGTAGCAGGATTCGAACCTGCGACCCGCTGATTAAGAGTCAGCTGCTCTACCAACTGAGCTATACACCCATGGCTTCCCTGGGCGGGTGCCGGGTTTGGTGTCCGGGCCCTTCGGAAAGCATCAGGGGGCCTCGCGCGGAAGCCCCCGATGGGCGCCCATCTAGCACCCGTGCTGCCGGCTGTCCAGCGATGTCGCTGGGCGGTGCGTGCGCGGCCGGGGACGGATGCTCTGCGCGGGGCGGGGCGCTGGCTAGGCTCGAGGTGCTGGCTAGCGCTGATCGGCGAGACGCAGGGCCGCGCGTGCTCAGGAGAGCAGGGGCCGATCGCTTCCGTCGGCCGGGCCCTGCACGGCGATGGGCGGGAGCCCGGCGGGCGCGCCCAGGCCTACCCTGGCGGCCGCGCGGCGGTGGCGTCCGGCGCGACGCCGTGGCCGCGCGGGCGCAGCCTCAGCGCCGCGGCTGGCCGGCGGCGGGGGGCTGCCCCGGGCTCGGCTGGGCGGCGATGTTCTGGCCGAGGATGGCCATGAGCAGGCCGGCGAGGCCCTCGCCGCTGCCGCTGCTGCCGCCGCCGACCTGCACGTTGGGCACGAACTTCTGGGCGTTGGCGAGCGCGGAGGTGAGCACCTCGGGGTGGGCGTTGGCGAACTTGGCGAGGGTGTCGAGCATGAGCTCGAACTGGCGCAGCTTGACGGTCGCCTCGGGCCCCAGCACGCCGACCTGCTTCTGCTGGCCCTCCGAGATCAGGGTCAGCTTGTCGCGCTCGCCCTGGCCCTCGTTGCGGGAGGCCTGCGCATTCTGCACCGAGCGCTGCACGTTGATCTCGCTCTCGACCAGCTTCGACTGCTGGTCGGCGGTGGCCTTGGCCTTCTCGGAATCGACGCGCTTCTCCTGGGCGGCGCGCTCCTGCACGAAGGCGCGCGCGAGCTGCGTTGCGAGCTGCTCGCGCCGCACCGCCACCAGCAGCTCCGGCGGGATCGCAGGCTCGCCCAGGCGCACCTCGCGGATGGTGACGCAGGACTTCTGCGCCTCGGGGCGGATGCGGCGCTCGATCTCGCCCTCGATCAGGGGGCGCTGGTTGATCAGGTCCAGCACCTTCGTCGGCCGGTTGACGGTGACGAAGATCGGCTTGCCCTCGCGGTCGAGGATGGGCTTGCCGCTCTCGTCGACCTTGGCCTCGGTGATCTCGTAGCTGCCGCCGGCGACGTCGCGCGTGATGGCGCGGATCGAGGGCGTCAGCACGCGGTCCTCGATCTGGCGCAGGGTGCCGACGCCGGCCACCACGCAGGAGGCGTCGGAGGGGGAGACCTGGGCCACGACGCGCAGCTCGAGCGGCACGTCCCAGCCCTCCATCTTCACGAAGATGGCGCGGTCCGCATCCTCCTTGGCGAACGGCACCTCGACCTCGGTGCGGTTCTGCACGATGTCGCCCTTGGCGTCGACGGTGAGCGAGATGTTGGCGCGGCGGTAGCCGCCGGCGTAGGTCCACACCTGCGCGCGCGTGTCGATCTCGGTGAGGGCGAAGGCGTCGGGGTTGAAATAATACTGGCCCGGCTGCAGCGACCTGTCCCACACGCCGATGCAACCGACGGGGACGAGCGGCGCGTCGAGCCGGCCCTTCTCGTCGGGGCGGGCAAGCACGTCGCAGGCGGCCGGCTTGTCGGCCTTGAGCGTGCCGAAGTCGACGTCGGCGTGCACGTTCGACTTGATCACGCCGACGAAGCCGGCCTTGACCTCCCGGGCGTCGACCTCGGTGATGTCCCACAGGTAGCGGTTGAGGCGATAGCGGCCGGGCGTCAGCACCGACAGCTGGGCGCCGCGCTGGCCGCCGTTCTGCAGGAACACCTCGGCGTCGAGCATCTTGAAGCCGAGCCTTGCCGGGAACGGATCGGCGAAGGCCTGGCCGGCGCGCAGGGCGGCGCCATCCTTGGCCGTCAGGATGCCGACCTTGCCCTTGGCGATGGAGACCTCGGTCTTGCTGGTGTCGACGTCGTAGAGCACGTTGACGAGCAGCCAGGGATGGAAGCCGGGCGCCAGGGTCCGGGCCTGGGGCCCGTTCTCGCCGTGCACGGCGACGATGCGCCCTTCCGACAGCGCGCCGCCGCCGTAGACGCGGAAGAGCTGGCCCAGGTGGCCGTCCGGCACGCGGACAAAGGAGGTGGAGGCGATGGCGAACAGGATCGCCAGGATGCCGACGGCACGCAGCAGCGCGTTGGCGAGGGTGTTGCGAAAGGCTTGCGGCAGCAACGAGGGTCCGATGAAGACGATGACGGCGCCCAGCACGACGCCCAACACGAACACGGACATGTCACGCTCCCAAGGTTCACGGCCAAACGGCCACGCGCCAGCGGTCGTCCCCGGGCCATTGCCCGCAGCTTGGGCGTAAGCTTACGCGGCATTGCGTAAAAAGTTGGGTGGCAGAAGCGGAAAAGACGCATTCATCGTAAATTATCCCCCCCGCCCTCACACCGGGATGCGGATGACGGCGCGCAGGCCGCCCAGCGTGCTCTTGCCGAGCGCGATGTCGCCGCCGTGGCTGCGGGCGATGTCGCGGGCGATGGCCAGGCCGAGGCCCGAGTTGCCGCCGTCCTGGTTGCGGGCGTGGTCGAGGCGGTAGAACGGCTTGAAGACGTTGTCGCGCTCGGCCGGCGGGATGCCCGGGCCGTCGTCGTCGACGTCGACGCGTAGCCAGCCGTCCTCGGCCCCGACCCGGATGATGACGGTGTCGCCGAAGCGGGCGGCATTGGTGACGAGGTTGGTCACCGCCCGCTTGAAGGCCTGGCGCTTCAGCGGCACCACGAGCTCCCGGTCGGCCCCGCGCACCATCAGCTCGATGGGCGTGCCGAGGTGGTCGGCATCGTCGCGCACCTCCTCCAACAGCTCGACGACCTCGGTGGGGGCCGCCTCCTCGCCGCCGTCGCCCTTGGCGAAGGCGAGGTAGTCCTCGAGCATGTTCTGCATCTCCTTGACGTCGTTCTGCAGCGCCTTCACCTCGGCGCTCTGGCCGGCCAGCGCCAGCTCGAGCTTGAAGCGGGTCAGCACCGTGCGCAGGTCGTGGCTGACGCCGGCGAGCATGGTGGTGCGCTGCTCGACGTGGTGGCGGATGCGATCGCGCATCTCGAGGAAGGCGGACGCAGCCTGGCGCACCTCGCGCGCCCCGCGGGGGTGGAAGTCGGCGGGCACGGGGCGGCCCTTGCCGAAGGCGTCGGCGGCCTCCGCAAGGCGCAGGATCGGGCGGATCTGGTTCCTCAGGAACAGGATGGCGACGGTCAGCAGCACCACCGAGACGCCCACCATCCAGAGCAGGAAGATGTGCGAGTTGGACGCGTAGGTCTGGCCGCGCTGGGCGCGGAAGCGCAGCACGCCGGTGTCGGTCTTGACGCGGATCTCGACGTGGCGCGACTGGCCGACGGTGTCGATCCAGAAGGGCCGCTTGATGTGGTAGCGGATCTCGTCGGAGAGGGCGCGGTCGAGCAGGTCGAAGAAGGGCTTCCTCTGGGCCGTGGGCAGGTTGCCCGGCGGCATGATCGAGAGGGCGAGGTTGAACTTGTCGGCCGAGAGGCTGATCAGCTGGGCGTACTCGTCCTTGAAGGGGTAGGTCTCGAACAGCTCGACGATGGCCGCCATGTCGCGGGCAGTGGCCTCCGACAGCCGGCGCGTCACCTGGTTCCAGTGCCGCTCCATGAAGGCGAAGGCGACGACGCTCTCGAGCAGCACGATCGGCGCGATGATGATGATGAGCGCGCGGGCGTAGAGGCCCTTGGGCGCCAGCTCGCCGAGCAGGCTGCGGGTGCCGGAGAGGGGCAGCGTTGCCGGCAGCTGGACGTTGGCGAGCAGACGGCGCGCGGCCACGCGCAGCGCAGAGAGCGCCGCGCGCGGTTCAAAGCGCGCCCTGGTCGTGCGGTCGAGCACCCCGCCTCGCTTCCGATCGCCGCCGCGGCCGATCTGCGGCCACGGCGTTCGCCGTGATGGCTTCAATCCGTGTGCAAAATATAGCCTTTTCCACGCACTGTCTGAAGATAAACGGGATTCGCGGGGTCGATCTCGATCTTACGGCGCAAACGGTTGATCTGAACGTCGATGGCGCGCTCGCTGCCGGTGGAATCATCGTTGGCGAGTTCGTGCCGGGCGATGGGGGTGCCCGGCCGCTGGGCGAACATGCGCAGCAGGTCCCGCTCGCGCTCGGTGAGGCGCACGGTCTCCTCCCTGAGCTTGAGCTCGCCGCGGGCGACGTGGAAGGTGAGGTCGCCCATGCGGATCTCCTCGCTGGGGCCCGTGGGGCCGCGGCCGCGCTTGAGAATGTTGTTGAGACGCAGCAGCAACTCGCGGGGCTCGAAGGGCTTGGAGATGAAGTCGTCGACGCCGGCCTCGAGGCCCTCGATGCGATGCTCGGGCTCGGCGCGGGCTGTGAGCAGGCAGATCGGGATGCTGGAGATGGTCTTGAGCTCGCGGGCAAGCTCAAGCCCCGATTCGCCGGGCATCATGACGTCGAGGATGATCACGTCGAAGGCGAGACCGCGCATGGCATTGCGGGCGGTGGTGGCATCGCAGGCCGTGGTGATGCGGAAGCCGGCCTCGTACAGGTAGCGCGCGAGCAGGTCGCGGATGCGCTGGTCGTCGTCGACGACCAGGATGTGGGCGGCGTTGTCGGGCAGGTCCATGGCGCGCTCCCTCGTTTCCCCCTTCGCCGGCTCGGCTATGATTTCACCCGCTTTTTAGGCAATTGCGTGGTCGCACGATAGCAGCCCGACCGCAGGCTGCAAAACCGCGCCGCTCAGGGCGCCCGCGAGACGGGGGCCGCAGCCGGAAGCAGCGCCCATACCTTCTCGCGCTCCTCGCTGCTCGTCATCGAGAGCAGGAAGCGGGCGATGCTGTCGCCGTTGTCGAGGCCGGCCGCCCGCAACGCCTCGTCGACGCGCCGCGCCTGCAGGGTGTCGAGCCGATGCGACAGGTGCTGACCCTTCTCGGTCGCATAGAGCAGGCGCTGGCGGCGGTCGGAGGTGCCCTCGTGCTGGATGATCCAACCCTGGTCGACGAGCTCCTTGAGCACGCGGGCGAGGCTCTGCTTGGTGATCTTGAGGATGTCGAGGAGCTCGGCCACCTTCAGGCCCGGCGAGCGGTTGACGAAGTGCAGGGCACGGTGGTGGGCGCGGCCGAGATTGTACTCGGCGAGGACCACGTCGGCCTCGCGCGTGAAGTCGCGGTAGGCGAAGAACAGCAGCTCGACGAAAGTCACGAGCTTCGGATCGGGTGGCACGGCGGCGGGCACGGCTGCCGGCGTGTCCGCAGCCGTCACGGGCTCGATACGGCGCGTGCGCTTATCGGCTGGCGCATCGGCAGTCGCGACGGGCTTGTAGGCCTGCATGTGGGGGTCGATCGTCCTCATGCCTTCGCAGGTTCGCTCGAGGGCCCGGGCTTGCGGGCCGTTCCGAGGGCATTTATGTCAGCCTTGTTGACTTATTTGGCCCCGATTGTTACGTCTTGCAAGTCGTTTCGTGCGCGATCCGAGGCCCTCGGCGGCGCGGCCGAGCGCTGAATAGACGCGGCGATTCAATCCCTTCTGCGATGCGGTGGCGGACGGCTCGCTGGGCGCGGGGAGCGGCCCCGTGCCGGGATGCGGCGGGTGCGGCGCGCAGCCCTGCGCAATGCCGGAGGCCGGGGCAATATTGCGGTTGCGCCGGGATCGCGCCGACCGCACAAAAGTGAACAGATAACCGCCACCGGTTCAGATCCGGGGCGAGGGTCCCGAAGGGCCCCACGAGCTGGAGGAAAGACGCATGGCCGATGCAGGCGCCCCCTATCACGACCGCGACGGGTTCATCTGGCTCGACGGCCAGCTGGTGCCCTGGCGCGAGGCCAACGTGCACATGCTCTCCCATGCGCTGCACTACGCCAGCGCCGTGTTCGAGGGCGAGCGCGCCTACGGCGGGGTGATCTTCGAGCTGACGAAGCACAGCCAGCGTCTCTACGAGGGCGCCAAGACGCTCGATTTCACCATTCCCTACTCGGTCGCCGAGATCGACCAGGCCTGCCGCGACACCATCAAGGCCAACAACCTGAAGGACTGCTACGTGCGCCCGCTCGCCTGGCGCGGCAGCGAGCAGATGGGCGTGTCGGCGCAGGCGACCAAGATCCACCTCGCCGTCGCCGCCTGGGACTGGGGCAGCTACTTCCCCATGGAGGAGCGGCTGAAGGGCCTGCGCCTCACCATGGCCCAGTACCGCCGCCCCGATCCGGCGACGGCGCCCGCAAAGACGAAGGCGGCGGGCAACTACATGATCTGCACCATCGAGAAGCATCGCGCCGAGCGCCAGGGCTATGCCGATGCGCTGATGCTCGACTGGCGCGGCCGCGTCGCCGAGTGCACGGGCGCCAACATCTTCTTCATCAAGGACGGCAAGATCCACACGCCGACGCCGGACTGCTTCCTCGACGGCATCACGCGGCAGACGGTGATCGGCCTCGCCAAGTCGCGCGGCATCGAGGTGATCGAGCGCGTGATCATGCCGGAGGAGCTGGCCTCGTTCTCCGAGTGCTTCCTGACCGGGACGGCCGCGGAGGTGACGCCGGTGTCGGAGATCGCGCAGCACCGCTACAAGCCCGGCAAGATCTGCGAGACCCTGATCAACGACTACACGGCCGCCGTGACGCCGAAGGCGGCCGCGGCGGAGTAGGCGACAGGTTGCGGCCTGCCGCTTGTGGCGAGTCAGTGCCGCAGGCGGCCCCGCCGCCGACCGTCACTTAGGCGGCGGCTGCCCCGGGGCGCTGTCGTTGCGGCGGGCGTTGATGAAGCTGCGCAGCATGGCGTTCATCAGCTCGGTCGCCTTGGGGCTGACCTTGCGATAGCTCTGCCACGCCGTGTTCTTGGCCAACTCGGCCCAGGCCGCGTAGTCCTCGAAGGTCAGGGGCTCGACCTTGGCCTTCTTCTCGGCAAAGCGGGCGGCCGTCAGCTCCTCGGCCTCGCGCTGGGTCTGCTCGAGGAAGATGGTGGAGGCGTCGGCGGCGCGCTGCAGCAGGGCCTGGCTGTCGAGGTCGAGGCTGTCCCAGGTGGCCTTCGAGACAAGGACGGGAACCAGCGTCACGTAGGCGCTGTATCCGCCTATGGTGGCGAACTCCGCCACCTCGTGAAGCTTGTAGTTGACCAGCGCCTCGTAGGAGCCCTGATAGACCTCGAGCGCCTCATTCTGCATGGATTCATTCATCTTGTCGGCGCTCATGCGCACGATGCGCGCGCCCGCGGCCGCCAGCACCGTGTGGAACGCCTCGCCGCCGCCGCTGCGCGCGGCGAGGCCCTTGATGGTGGCGGGGGCGGACACCCGGCGCTTGCGACTGGCCATGCCGCCGTCGAACCACCACCAGGCCAGGACCCGGAAGCCCTTCTCCGCGCAGAACGCCTGGAACAGATCCTCGAACTCCGAGCCGCGCAGGAGTGCCGCGTTCTCGGCGCTGGCGGGGATCGCCGGCATGCTGGCGATGGCGAGCTCGGGAAACTTCTCGATGCCGTAGCCCATGGGGAAGATGGCCAGGTCGATCTTGCCTTCCAGAAGCGCGTCGAGCTGCTTCTCGGGCGCAATGCCGAGGCTGGATTTGGGATGGACGGAGACCGTCAGGTCCGGGAGATGCTTGCGCACCTCGGCCGCCAGCACGCGGGCCGACCGGTGCCGCGCGTCGCCCTCGCCGAACTGGTGGTTGAGCTTCAACTCCCGCGCGGCTGCGGGTGCGGAACCCGCCAGGACAAGCATCGTTGCGAGCATCGCCGCCGCGCCGCCGCACATCATTCGCATATGAGTCATCAATCTCCTCGCGTACTAACCATCCGCGGCCGGAAAGATGCACCGAATTGCAGCTTGAGCGAGGCATTCCGGACGGTGCCGGCGGGCGGATCCGGAGTTTGCGCCGGGGTGTGGCCGTTTGAACGCAGCCGCGGTCGCGCAGGCGCCGCCGCGCCCAGGGCGATGGGCGGCACGCTCGCGCGCCGATCAGTCCCCTGCCTGAGCCTGCGGCAAGAAGCCTGCTTGCGCGGCAGGCCGCGGCCGCCTGCTCCCGGCCCGGAGCAGGAGGGCTGCGGCACAGGCGAGAAGGGCCGCGTTGATGGCAAGCGCCGAGGCGTCGAAGGCGTGGGCGCGCCACTGGCCCACGTGCGCCGCGACGAGGCCGAGCGCCGCCAGCGCGGCGGGCGCGCACAGGGCCCGCGTGGTCGCCGGCCCCGAGCGGACGGCCGTCGCCAGGATCAGGCTCACGAGGAGGGTGGCCGCGTATGCCGGCAGGATCGCCGCCGGGTAGCCGGCCAGCGAGACGGCGGCGGACAGGATCAGGGCGAGCGGCTGGCTCCAGGCGCCCGCGGCCCAGAGGCTCTCCCAGAGGGGAGCAGGCCGTCCCGCGTCGCGCCGGCGCGCCAGCCAGATGACGACGCCGCTGTGCGTGATCACGGTCAGAGCCAGGCCGAGCAGGCCATAGACGATCTTCACCGGGCTGCCGCCGAACCAGCCGAAGTGCAGCGGCGCAAGGGCGGCCAGGATCTGCCGGCCGATGCTGCCGGTCTCGTAGCCGCCGTCCCCGAGCAGCCGGCCTTGGCCGTCGAAATAATAGGCGTTGCCGAGGGCTAGGTGGCCCGGCCGGCGCATCTCGAGGTGCACGATCTGGCCGGCGGTGGCGGCGTGCTCCATGCGCAACCGGGCGAAGCGGGCCTCGGGATGCTGCGCCTGGACGCGCCGGATCATGGCCGCAACGTCGGGCAGCGGAGCGGGCGCGGCATCGGCGCCGGCGCGCGGCCCCAGGAGGAGGGCGAAGGCCTTGCCGGAATCGCCGTCGTAGGCCGCGAGCGCCAGGACGCCGACGATCAGCGTGGCGAGGCCGAGGAGCGCGCCGGTGAGGGAGACTGCGATGTGGAACGGAAGACCCCAGACGCCCAGACGATTGTGCAGGTCGGCCTGCTCCAGCCGCTTGGCGCCGCCCCAGCGCAGCGCGAACGCGTCCTTGAAGATGCGGGGATGGGACAGCAGGCCCGACACGAGCGACGACAGAAGGGCCACGCCGGTGAGGCCGACCAGGAACATGCCCCAGGTCCGCGGCAGATGAAGGTTGATGTGCAGCTTGGCGAGGAAGGCCGTCCAGGGCGCATCGAGACGGACGACCAGGTTGCCCTCGCGGTCGGCAAGCCAGTTGCCGCCGGTGCCCTTCTCGTGGTCGTCGAAGCTCACCAGCAGGCGCGGGCTCACGGCATCGGGGCCGCGGATGGAGATGTCGTCGACGGCGTCCTCGGCGAGCGCCTTGGCGTAGGCCGTCCTGACGACGCGGTCGATCAGCTCGGGCGACGGCGCCCTGTCGACGATCGGTGCATGGGGCTGCTCCCAGCGCTGCAGGTCGAACAGGAACACGCTGAGCGTGCCGGTGAGGCAGACCACGTAGATCAGCCACGCGAACGCGAGGCCGAGCGCGGAATGGCCCGCCAGCATGGCGCGGACGAAGTGCGGCTTGAAGATCTGCCGCTTGCGCCGTCTGGCCTCGGTCTGCGGTAGGCTCGCCATCAGCCGAGCACCTTGGGCAGGAAGGCCGAGGCATAGGCGGCGAGCGATACGCCCGTGAGCACCAGCGTCGCGCGCAGCAGCCGGGCGTCGCTCAGCGTCCAGGCCATGCCGCCGCCCCACAGCACCGGAACCAGCAGTCCCCCGATGACGATGCGGTCGACCGGCTCCATGGGCATGTGCAGGGCGAAGGCGACGCCGATGCCGATGGCGGCGATTCCAGCCAGCGGAATGGACAGCAGGGCCTTTGCCGTGCTGCGCGTCCAGCTCGACGGCCGCTCCTCGGGATCGAGCGCGGGCTGCCGCGGCGCGCGCACGCTCTGTGCGCGCCGCTCCGCGCCTGCCGCGACCGCCAGCAGCGCCACTGGCGAGAGCGCGAGGCAGGCGTAGGCCACGCCGACCTCGCCGCCCCAGCCCTGCGCCATGGCCAGAAAGCCGGCAGCGATGCCGGCCCAGCCACCGAGCCGCAGGAGCGCCCGACGGCCGCGGCCGAGCCAGCTCAGGCGCAGCATGGCGACGCCGAGGCCGAGCATGGCGAGCGACATGGCCGTCCACGCCGCCCCGTTGCCGCCGTCTGCCATGCAATGCCTGCCCCAGCTCTTGATGATGCCGTCGGTGGGTGTCTGCCGCAGGCCGTGGACGCGGGGCCCCTCGGGACCGCGACCCGCCCGGCGCAAGGGGTCGATGCTTACGCCTCGAACCGGCGTGCGCTGGGTGGCTGGGGTGTTGCCTGGCTGCCTTGCGTCGCCCGCGGCAGGATACGATAACTCGACTGCGTCCGTAAAGAAAGCGATGGCGACCGGCGGCGTGCCCTGCGCGCCCCATCGCGGCGAGCACGCAAGCCTGCGGACGGATCGTTCGGAGGGGCGCCGGGAAAGCCTCCATGGGCCGCACGTAGCCCCCCGTGGCGAGATCGTGCTCGTCGCGCTCGTGGATGATGTTGGCCCGGCCGACGAGCAGGTCGCTTACGGGGCCGCCCCGAGCCTGGGCCCCAGGTTGCACACCCGCGGGGGATGCCCGAGACTGCGCGGCACGGCCCTGGGCGTATGGCGCCGGCGGACAGGCGGCTCAGAGGGAGCGCTCATGCAACTCAAGGATCATGTGGTGCTCGTCACGGGCGCGCTGGGCACGCTCGGCACCGCCATGTGCGCGGCGATCGAGGCGGCAGGCGGCACGGCGATCCGGAGCGACCTCGCCGGGCGCGGTGCGGTCGACATCGCGCTCGACGTGACGCGCGAGGAGGACTGGATCGCGGCGATGGGGCAGATCAAGGCCAGGCACGGGCGGCTCGACGGCCTCGTCAACAATGCCGGCGTCGGCACGCCGGGGGATGTCGAGCAGACGAGCTTTGCGGAGTGGAAGACGGTAATGGCGGTCAATGCCGACGGGGTGTTCCTCGGCTGCAAGCATGCCATGGCGCTGCTGGCGGGGTCGAAAGCGCCCTCCATCGTCAACATCTCGTCCGCCTCGGGGATCGTCGGCGGGGCGAACCTTGCCGCCTACAACGCCTCCAAGGGCGCCGTGCGGATGCTCACCAAGTCCGTGGCGCTCCACGGCGCGCGCAAGCGTCCGCCCGTGCGCTGCAACTCGGTGCATCCGGCGTTCATCGAGGGCGACATGGTGGACGCCATCGTGCGCACCCGCCCCGACCAGGACAAGGCGCGCGCCAAGCTGCACGCGCAGATCCCGATCGGGCGTCTGGGTCAGCCGCAGGAGGTGGCGAGCACGGTCGTCTGGCTGCTGTCGCCGGCGTCGTCGTTCACGACGGGCTCGGAGGTGCTGGTCGACGGCGGGCTGATCGCGGGCTAGCGAGGGTGGCGATGGATGAGATCGCGCTGGAGCCCTACGATCCGGGCTGGCCGGAGCGGTTCGTGGCGGAGCGGGCGGCGCTGGAGCAGGTGCTGCCGCGCGACGAGGTGCTGGCCATCGAGCACGCCGGCAGCACGGCGATCCCTGGCCTCGCGGCCAAGCCGATCCTCGACATCTTCATCGCCGTGCGCGACATCGGTGCGGCACGGCAGCGGCTGCTCGAGCCGGTGGTGTCGCTCGGCTACGTCTACTGGGCCGAGAACCCGGACCGGTCCCGCATGTTCTTCGTCAAGGGCATGCCGCCGTTCGGGACGGCGCGCACCCACCACGTGCACGTGATGCAGCCGCACACGCCAGCCTGGGACCGCGCGATCCTGTTCAGGGACCACTTGCGCGCCGACCCGGGGTGCGCGCAAAAGTATCTTCGTCTCAAGAGGGAGCTTGCCGCCCTTCACCGCGACGACCGCGAAGCCTATACGCGTAGCAAAGACGTCTTCATCGAGGGCGTGATGAACGAGATCCGCAGCCTCAACCAGAAATAACGCAATCCGGAGGAAACCACGTGAGCAAGAAGCCGACCGCCGCCCAGATGAAGAAGCTGCGCTCCAAGGCCTGGTTCGACAATTCCGAGAACCCGGACATGACCGCCATCTATCTCGAGCGGTACATGAACTTCGGCCTGACGCGGGAGGAGCTGTCGTCGGGCAAGCCGATCATCGGCATCGCGCAGTCGGGCTCGGACCTGTCGCCGTGCAACCGGCACCACCTGGAGCTTGCCAAGCGCGTGCGCGAGGGCATCCGCGAGGCCGGCGGCATCGCCTTCGAGTTCCCGACGCACCCGATCCAGGAGACGGGCAAGCGCCCCACCGCCTCGCTCGACCGCAACCTCGCCGACCTCGGCCTGGTCGAGGTGCTCTACGGCTATCCGCTCGACGGCGTGGTGCTGACCACGGGCTGCGACAAGACCACGCCCAGCCAGCTGATGGCGGCAGCGACCGTCGACATCCCGGCGATCGTGCTCTCGGGCGGGCCGATGCTCAACGGCTGGTTCCGCGGCGAGCGCACGGGCTCGGGCACCATCGTGTGGAAGGCGCGGCAGATGTATGCCGCGGGCGAGATCAGCTACGAGGAGTTCGTGGAGCTCGTCGCGTCCTCGGCCCCCTCGCCCGGCCACTGCAACACGATGGGCACGGCGTCCACCATGAACTCGCTCGCCGAGGCGCTCGGCATGTCGCTGCCGGGCTGCGCGGCGCCGCCCGCCCCGCACAAGGAGCGCGCGCAGCTCGCCTACGAGACCGGCAAGCGCATCGTCGAGATGGTGTGGGAGGACCTGCGCCCGTCCAAGATCATGACGCGGGAGGCCTTCGAGAACGTGATCGTGGTCAACTCCGCCATCGGCGGCTCGACCAATGCGCCGATCCATTTCAATGCCATTGCCAAGCATATCGGCGTCGCCCTCGACAACGACGACTGGGAGAAGATCGGCTATCCGATCCCGCTCATGGTCGACATGCAGCCGGCGGGCCGTTTCCTGGGCGAGGAGTATCATCGCGCCGGCGGCGTGCCGGCGGTGGTGCACGAGCTGATGAAGGCCAAGAAGATCCACGAGGGCGCGCTGACCGTGAACGGCCGCACCATGGGCGAGAACTGCAAGGATCGCGCGACCGTCGACCCCGAGGTGATCCGGTCCTACAGGAAGCCGCTCAGGGAGAAGGCCGGCTTCCTCAATCTCAAGGGCAACCTGTTCGACAGCGCCATCATGAAGACGAGCGTGATCTCGGACGAGTTCCGCGACCGCTATCTATCGAATCCGAAGGACCCCAATGCCTTCGAAGGCCGCGCCATCGTGTTCGACGGCCCGGAGGACTATCACAAGCGGATCGACGACCCCTCGCTCAAGATCGATTCGAGCTGCCTGCTGTTCATGCGTGGCGCGGGCCCCGTCGGCTACCCGGGCGGCGCCGAGGTGGTGAACATGCGGCCGCCCTCATACCTGATCAAGAAGGGGGTGAGCTCGCTGCCGTGCATCGGCGACGGGCGCCAGTCCGGCACCTCGGGCTCGCCCTCGATCCTCAATGCCTCGCCGGAGGCGGCGACCGGGGGCGGGCTTGCGATTCTCAAGACGGGCGACAAGGTGCGCATCGACCTCAACAAGCGCACGGCCGACATCCTGATCTCGAGAGAGGAGTTCGATGCGCGGCGCGCGGCGCTGCAGGGCCACGGCGGCTACGACTATCCCAAGCACCAGACGCCCTGGCAGGAGATTCAGCGCGGCATGGTGGGCGAGCTCGCCGACGGCATGGTGCTGAAGCCGGCCGTGAAGTACCAGAAGATCGCCAAGACCAAGGGCATCCCGCGCGACAACCACTAAGCCGACCCATCGGCCCGCCGTGGACGCCGCGCCGCACGAGGCGGCGCGGTGCCAGCGGTGCCGACGTCAGTCGTCCTCGACAAGGCGGCGCAGCGCGCCGCGGATGGCCGCTTCGGTCGGATCGGCCGCGGGGAGCCTTCGGCGCGGGGCTACGGGGGCATCCTCGTCGTCGTCGCTGGCGCGCCGATCCTCTGCCAGGTCGCGCAGGGCGGCCGTGGGGTTGGTGCGAAGGGATTTGGCGCAGGCCGCAATCGCTGCGTCATCGTCCAGATGCGCGCAGGCTCCCCGCGGGCCGGCAAGCGCCGCGTGCGAGCCTAAAAGCAATAGTCCAAGAACCATGATGGCCCGTACCGACATGTCAGCCTCCGAGTGTGCCTATCTGCCGGCTTGATGCCACGGGGCGCCAGCGTTGGCTGTTTCGCCGGTAACAGGCGGCACGTGCCGGCAGAGCGGCTGCAGCCAAGCCGACCGCCGATGCTTGATCACGCAGGCTGTATTGGCGCGCGCTGGGCCGGGTCGTAGAAGAAGGTTTCCTCCACAATCTTGTCGTCGCGCCAGGTTTGGTAGGCCAGTTCCTCGATGCGCGTCCTGGAACCGTCCTGCCACTCGAAATCGAACACCCAGCGGATGACGACATGATCGTCGACGACGAAAACGGGGCGGACGCACGTGCTGCGCACGGACCCGGCCCTGGCGAGAACCCGCCGCTCGTGCGCGACAAGCGCGTCGCGGCCCCTGCGGGGTGGGTCCTGGTTCTCCCGCATCGTTGCATCGGGCGCGTAGAATTCCTCGATGGCCTCGACATGCGCATTTTCGAGTACGCGCGCGATGAACTGGTCGAGGACCTGTTGCGACGGCATGGGTTTCTCCATGTTTAGAAGGAAGCATCAGCTCTGTTCCGGCGGGCTTTCCGCAAACCCGAAGCCCGGCGCCCATATCGTCTCCTCACGCGCCGGGCAGCAGGATGAGGTGGTTGGGCAGGCCGCGCTCGCGGCGGGTGCCGGGCGGAAAGTGCTGGGCCAGGTGCGTGCCGACCTCGGTGATCGCCACGACGAGGCCGTCGCCGGCGCGGCCCTCGCCGATGGCCCGCGTCAGGTCGGCGACGATGCGGTCCCAGGTGCCCTCCGCGACGCGCTCGTGGATGCCCTTGTCGGCGATGATCTCGGCGTAGCGCTCGGCAACCGACACGAAGATCAGCACGCCGGTGTGGTTGTCGGTGGTGTGCAGGTTCTGCGCCATGAACTGCTCGAGCGCCCGCTTGTGGGCGCGCACCTGCTTCAGCGCCCACGGCGCCAGGCGGTAGCGCAAGGGCCGCTGCATGAGCAGCGTCACGAGGCCCACGAAGGTCAGGAGCTGCAGGACGTAGATGGTCTGGATCGGCCACCAGGTCCAGAAGATCAAGGGCAGCGGCACGGCCAGGGCCGCGAGCGAGGCCCAGAGAAACGGCACGTGCAGGTAGGAGCCGCTCTCGGCGGCGATGACGGCGACGATCTCGCCGGTAGTCGCGGCCTCGGCCTTGCCGATGGCGTCGGCGATGCGCCGCTGGTCTTGCTCGCTCACGAGAGGCATGGCGCCGTCTCCCTCCTGTGCTGCCGGGCCAACGGTGCCGCGTTCCGGGGCCCGATATTGCCATTGCGCGCCTGATGCATGCTCACCAGCTTCCCGACGATCCGCCGCCACCGAAGTCGCCGCCGCCGCCGGAGAAGCCGCCGCCGCTGTCTCCCCCGCCGCTGCCGCGCCAGCCGCCCGAGCTCGAGCCCCAATTGCCGGCGTCCCAGGCGGGCGGGACGGTGCCCGCCCGCCTGGCGCGCCGGGCGTTGGCGGCGGCCGGATGCGCCATCTGGCGCTGCTGCATCCACACCATGAAGAGAGCGACGGTGATGAAGAAGATGAGGAAGTAGAGCGCCATGTTGTCGCCGCCGGAGGCATTGCGCTTCTTGCCGGCTTCGGCGCGCTGGCGCACGGCCTCGGCGTCGCCGAGCAGCACGTCCTTGATGTCGTGCACGCCGGCCCTGATCCCGCCCGAGAAGTCGTTGCGCCGGAACGCGGGCAGGATGGCGTACTCGATGATGAGCTTGGCGAGCAGGTCCGTCATCACGGGCTCGAGGCCGCGGCCGACCTCGATGCGCACCTTGCGCTCGCCGGGGGCGACGATCAGCACGACGCCGTTGTTGACGCCTTTCTGGCCTAGGCCCCAGGCGCGCCCGAGCTGGTAGCCGAAATCCTCGATCGGGTAGCCCTGCAGCGACTTGGTCGTGAACACGACGAGTTGGTCGGTCGACTTCGCCTCGAGGAGCTTCAGGTCCTCGAGGATGGCGCTGCGGTCGGCGGGCGAGAGCAGGCCGGCCTCGTCGATGACGCGGCCGGTCAGCGCCGGAAACTTGGGCTGGGCGCGCGCGGGCGCCGCAGCGACGAGCACGGCGAGGACGAGCAGGAGCAGCGCAGCGAGGGCCAGGCCTGCCGCGGCCGACGCCGGGAGCGCCCGGGGCGGCCGCGCGGGCGCGCGGCTGCGGGGGACGCAGGCGGGGAGGCGGCCGGAGAGAGAGGGCATCGGCGAGGTCACGCCGTCCTCGCGCGCAGGGCTACTTCTTGGTGCCGAAATCGACCTTCGGGGTCTGCATCTCGGACGGAGGGATGTCGAACGTCGCCATGGGCTGGGCCGACGCGTAGAGGAACGACTTCCACAGGCGTCCGGGGAAGGTGGCGAGCTCGGTATTGTAGACGCGCACCGCCTCGATGTAGTCGCGCCGGGCGATGGCGATGCGGTTCTCCGTGCCCTCGAGCTGGGACTGCAGGGCAAGGAAGTTCTGGCCGGACTTGAGCTCAGGGTAGTTCTCGACCACCGACAGCAGCTGGCGCAGCGCGCCCGAGAAGCTGTTCTGCGCGTCCTGGAAGCGCTTCATCGCCTCGGGGTTGGTCGTGGCGTCGGGCGGCAGCTGGATCTGGGCCTGGGTGGCCCGCGCGCGGGCCTCGACCACGCTGGTCAGCACGTCCTTCTCCTGCGCGGCGAAGCCCTTCACGGTCTCGACCAGGTTCGGCACCAGGTCCGCGCGCCGCTTGTACTGGGACAGCACCTCCGACCATTTCGCCTTCGCCGTCTGCTCGTAAGTCGGGATGTTGTTGACGCCGCATCCGGCCAGGGAGACGGAGGCGAACATCACCGCGAGGAGCAGGCCCAGGCGGCGCAGCACGCCGCTCCGGGCAGGGGGCATTCCAGTCACCAACACGCCAGTCATGTGCAAAATACCGCACCCGTGTGCGGGTCCCTGGTCAACTGCGCCGGACCTTGGCGTTCCGGCAGCGCGCCCGACGTCCTCGGTCCGGAGCGTTCGTGGCGCTGCCTAGCGGCAGTGCAGCCCACGGACGAGCCCATTCCGAACGCGCGGGCCTGATGGCAAGCCTTCTCGTGTTCCGGTCGCCGGCCGCGTGCAGCGTCTGCCGCAGGTGCCCACGGCCTCGCGAGCGGCCACTAGATGGTCTTGAATTGTGGCGAAGGGTAGTGTGCGCCATGCCGCAATCCGACCAGAGGCTCCGGCCAGCGGCACGCCCTATCCCGTTAAAGGTCTGCCACAGAAGCGGCTTTGCGCCGGCTCAGCAAGATTGACGCAAGCGCGGCCCGGCGCTTCGCCACGAGGAGCGAGCATGCGTGCCACGCCGAAAAGCGGGTGCCGATGCAAGTCTCGGTGAATGAGGCGCATCCGGCCGCGGAGCGGGCGGCTCGGACGCCGACATCCCCCATGCTCCGCACCATTCTGACTACGCGATCCTGCCGTCGGCGGGTCGATCGCGGGTGTCGTTCGTCCCTCCCCCCGTAAGGACAGGGGAAGGGGATCGGTTGCGCACGGAGGGCTGCCGGCGGCGGCGGTCGCCTCAGCCGGCCATGTCGGGCAGCTTGAAGTCGGCGAACTTGGCGCGCAGGTCCTTCTTGGAGATCTTGCCCGTGGCGGTCATGGGCAGCGCCTCGACGAAGACGACGTCGTCGGGCATCTGCCACTTGGCGATCTTGGTGGCGAGAAGGTCCAGGATCTCCTGCTTGGTGGGCTCGGCGCCCGGCGCCTTCACGACCACGAGCAGCGGCCGCTCGTTCCATTTCGGATGCGGCACGCCAATCACCGCGGCGTTGGCGACGCCCTTGACGGCAAGCGCGGCGTTCTCGACGTCGATGGAGCTGATCCACTCGCCGCCCGACTTCACGAGGTCCTTGGTGCGGTCGACGATGACGAGCCAGCCGTCCGGCGTGATCTTGGCGACGTCGCCGGTGCCGAACCAGCCCTCGGCATCCATCTGCTTCTTCGTCGCCTCCTCGTTGCTGTAGTAGCCCGCGGTGACGGCGGGGCCGCGCACGAACAACTCGCCCGAGGTCTCGCCGTCGCGCGGCGCCATCTCGCCCTTCTCGGTGATGATCTTGAGGTCGACGCCGAACATGCGGCGGCCTTGCAGGGCGCTGAGCTTGGCCCGCTCCAGCGGCGGCAGCTTCTGCTCGTCGGGGCGGAACAGGGTCAGCGTGCCGATGGGGCTCATCTCGGTCATGCCCCAGCCGTGCGTGACCTCGATGTCCCAATCGCGCGTCAGAGTGTCGATCATGGCCTGCGGCACGGCCGAGCCGCCCGAGAGGATCTGCGTCAGGTTCCTCGGCTTGCGCCCGCGCTTCTTGAACTCGTCGATCAGGCCGAGCCAGACGGTGGGCACGCCCCAGCCTGCATCGACGCCCTCGGTCTCCATCAGGTCCCACAAGGTGGCGCCGTCGAGCTTGGCGCCCGGCAGGATGAAGGGGCAGCCCGTCACCGGCGTGACGTAGGGCAGGCTCCAGGCGTTGGCGTGGAACAGCGGCACCACGGGCAGGATGCGCTTGTTGTAGGCGAACAGATCCGGACGGCTGGCGATGAGGCAGAAGGTGTGCATCATCATCGAGCGGTTGGAGTAGAGCACGCCCTTGGGCTCGCCGGTGGTGCCGGAGGTGTAGCAGAGCGCGCAGGCGGCGTTCTCGTCGAACTCGGGCCAGGTGAAGGCCGGGTCCATCTCCGCGAGCAGGCCCTCGTAGCACAGCAGGCCCGGCAGCGAGGAGGAGGCCGGCATGTGCGCGCGGTCGGTGAGCAGCGCGTAGGTCTTGATGGTCTTGAGGGTGGGCGCCACCTTCTCCACAAGCGGCAGGAAGGTCAGGTCGAAGAACAACGCCGTGTCCTCGGCGTGGTTGGCGATGTAGGTGATCTGCTCGGGGAAGAGGCGCGGGTTGATGGTGTGGCAGACGGCGCCGATGCCGGCGATGGCGTAGTAGAGCTCGAAGTGGCGGTAGCCGTTCCAGGCAAGCGTGGCGACGCGGTCGCCGGGCTTGACGCCAAGGCCGACGAGCGCGTTGGCGAGGCGCCCGATGCGCTCGCGGGCCTGCGCGTAGCCGTAGCGGTGGATGCCGCCCTCGACCGTATTGGAAACGACCTCGACCTGCGGGAACACCTCGGCTGCGTAGTCGATCACGCTCGAGACCAGCATCGGCCGGTCCATCATCATGCCGCGCATCATTCTTTCCTTCCTCCCTGGCACCCTTGCTGGCCCCAGAGTAACCTTCCCTGGAGCCTCGCGCCAAGCCGGGGTAAGAAGCTCTAGCCAACAAGTAAAGAGGAGAACGCACCCGTGTCAGTGGTCACCACGGAAAAGCAGGGCGACGTCACCGTCATCCGTATGAACAACCCGCCCGTGAATGCGCTCGGGCATGCCCTCAGGGTGGGGCTCGAGAAGGCCTTCAACGAGGCCAGCGCGGACGCGGGCGTGAAGGCGGTCGTGCTGACCGGGACGGGCAAGTTCTTCTCGGCCGGCGCCGACATCACCGAGTTCAAGGGGGAGATGAAGGCCCCGTTCCTCCCTGAGCTGATCGACCACATCGAGCAGTCGGGCAAGCCGGTCGTCGCGGCCGTCAACGGAACGGCGCTGGGCGGCGGCCTGGAGCTGGCGCTCGGCTGCCACTACCGGGTGGCGCAATCCGACGTAAAGCAGCTTGGGCTGCCCGAGATCAAGCTCGGCATCATCCCCGGGGCAGGGGGCACCCAGCGCCTGCCGCGCGCCATCGGCGCCGAGCAGGCTCTGCAACTCATCACGACGGGCACCTTCATCGACGCCAAGAAGGGGGCCGCGGCCGGGCTCATCGACAAGGTGGCCGACGGCGACGTGGTGGCCGCGGCCGTGGAGTTCGCCAGGGCGCAGGTGGGCAAGCCCGTGCGCCGGGTGGGCGAGGTCAAGATCGACAAGGCGGCGCTGCCGGACGGGCTGTTCGAGAAGGCCCGCGGCGCCACGGCCCGGCACCCGTCCGGGCCGATCGCGCCCAAGTGCGCCATCGACGCGGTGGAGGCGGCCGTCAACCTGCCGCTCGCGGAGGGCAATGCCAAGGAGCGGGCGCTGTTCCGCGAGGCGGCGGCAAGCCCCTACGCACGCGCCCTTCAGTATGCGTTCTTTGCCGAGCGCCAGGCGGCGAACCTGCCGGGCATCGGGCCGGATACCAAGCTGCGCGAGGTCAAGAGCCTCGGCGTGCTCGGCGCCGGCACCATGGGCACCGGCATCACGCTCGCCTTCCTCAATGCCGGCATTCCCGTGACCATCGTGGAGACGACGCAGGAGGCTCTCGACAAAGGCGTGGCGCGGATCAAGGACACGCTCGCCCAGAACGCCAAGCGCGGCCGCATCACGGAAGCGCAGGCGGCCGACCGCTTCGGCAAGCTCACCCCGTCGCTGAAGATGGAGGACTTCGCCGACAAGGACCTCGTGATCGAGGCCGTGTTCGAGAACATGGCGCTGAAGAAGGAGATCTTCGCCAAGCTCGACAAGATCGCCAAGAGCGGCGCCATCCTGGCGTCCAACACCTCGACGCTCGACGTCAACGAGATCGCTGCCGTGACGAAGCGGCCGCAGGACGTGCTGGGGCTGCACTTCTTCTCGCCGGCCAACATCATGCGGTTGCTCGAGATCGTCCGCGGCGAGAAGACCGCGGCCGACGTGATGGCGACATCGATGGCCATCGCCAAGAAGATCGGCAAGGTCGGCGTGCAGGCGGGCGTGTGCGACGGCTTCGTGGGAAATCGCATGCTCGCCGCCTACGGCAACGAGGTGCAGGCGATGAACCTGGAGGGCGCCATGCCGCAGGAGATCGACGGCGCGCTCGAGAAGTGGGGCATGGCCATGGGACCGCTCGCCGTGAGCGATCTCGCCGGCCTCGACGTCGGGTACCGCATCCGCAAGGAGCGCAAGCTCACCGGCGAGGCGGCGCAGTTTGCGCGCATTCCCGACAAGATCGTCGAGATGGGGCGGCTGGGCCAGAAGAGCGGGGCCGGCTACTACAAGTACGACGAGAACCGCAAGCGCATGGTCGACCCGGAGATCGAGGCGCTGATCAAGGCGGAGGCCGAGGCCCTGCAGATCAAGCAGCGCAGCATCCCCGCCGACGAGATCGTGGAGCGCTGCCTCCTGAGGCTCGCCAACGAGGGCGCCAAGATCCTCGAGGAGGGCATCGCGCTCAGGGCGTCGGACTGCGACGTCATGTACATGAACGGCTACGGCTTCCCGGCCTGGCGCGGCGGGCCGATGTGGCAGGCCGACAACATGGGCCTTCAGGTGGTGGCGGAGAAGATCAAGGCCTACGAGGCGAAGTACGGCGCGCGCTGGAAGATGGCGCGGCTGATCGAGAAGCTGGCCGCGGAAGGATCGAGCTTCGCCGCCTACGACGCGAAGAAGAAGTAGGCGCAGCGTCTGCGCCGGCAGGTGGACCGAGGCCGGAACGCGTGGCGCGTTCCGGCCTCGTCGTGTTCCAGGGGGCTCATGGGCTGCCCTTGCGGTCGCTCGAGAAGCTGCGACGGTCGGCCTCGTCGGAAAGCAGCTCGAGCAGCCGCCGCATCTGCCGGATGGGGATATCGCCGCTCGCCTTGTCTCCCAGGCGCTGCTCGAGCGCATCGATGCGCTTCCACAACTCGTCGAGCTTGCGGGCGAGCTCCGCGGCACGGTGCGTGTCGCGGACGAGGCGGCGCATCTCGTCCATCGCCTCCATCACCGCGCCGGCGTAGGGGGCAAGGTGGGAGAAGCGGTGCAGCCACCGGGCAGCCCCATAGGCCAGCCCGAACGCGCGCCGCAGCATGGTGCTGGGCGGCTGCTCGAGCCCGACCGCGTGGGCGGAGACGCGCTGGGCGGCGTGCGCCGGGAGCGTGCCGAGAGAGAGGAGAGCGGCAAGCGATGCGGCGCAGGCCACGGCGAGGAGGCGCCTGGACCTGGTGCCGGACGGGGCGGCACGGCTCGAGGGCCTTGGCGGCGGTCCATGACCGCTCCCGACTTTGCTTTGGCGTGCCGCGCCAGGCGGCGCAGTCTCCTGCGGTTGCGGGGGCAATTGGTGCACAATGCGCATTGCGATCCTCCCTATGCGCGGAAATGAACCCAAATGATCGTCTGAGCGTGCTCATTGCTGACACTATGAGGGATCGATTGACCAAAAACAACCTAAATGTGTCGGTCTATAGTGCCTATTTAAGTATTTTTTAACGATTGCTGCAGAGAATCGCGTTGGAATGTGCTATCTGCGTTCGTAGTGGACACGAATGTGCGCGCGCAGGTTGTGCAAATTGGTCCGCGCGCGCAAGCTTTGGCTCCCATGGACGCGAAAGACAACTTCAAGGCCAACCTCAACCGGCTGCTCGACCTTGCGGAGCTGCGCGAGTCCGAGTTCGTCCGGCTGTATGCGGACAAGACGGCCACCAAGCTGCGGCCGGCCGCGATCCGCGAGTGGCTGTCGGGCGAGCGCATCGCCTATCGCAACAACCTCGAGCAACTGACGGCGTTCTGGCGCGGCTGGGTCCCGCATTTGGACGGGACGCACCTGTTCCTGCCGCCCGACGAGTTCGAGGCGGTGATCGCGCGCGGGCGGCCGAGCGAGGACAAGCTCAAAGGGGTGAAGCTCGCCGTGGATCCGGCGGAGATCTCCGAGGTCGAGCTGTCGCGCCTGTGCGGCTCCTACCGCGTGTTCCGCTACGATTTCCGCGAGACACGGATCGTCTCGGAGGCGCTGGCGATCAGTCGCCGGCTGGTCGGCAACAAGTCGGTGCTCGATGCGCGATTGTGGTCGCCCACGACGCGCAGCGCGCCGCAGGAGTTCGAGGGCACGGTGATCGTGCTCGGCGGCAGCGTCTACATGGTGCTGCACGACGAGGACAAGGTCTCGCCGATGATGCGCTTCATCAACCTGCCGATGCCGGCGGGACGGACCGACGTCCCCGAGTACGGCGTCATGGCCGGGACATTCGATGCCGGCGGGTCGAACGCCGCCATGAGCATCGCGCTCGAGCGCAAGAGCGATAACCCGGGGGCGGCGCTGGAGGCCGTGCGCAAGCCGCCCGCGGGCGACGCCGCCTGGGTGCTCGGCAATGCCACATCCGCCGTCGATCCTGCCGTGCTGATCCTGCTGCAGCGGCCGATCAAGGCGAAGGCGTCCTAGCCGCAAGGTCCGGGCGCAGGCCGCTCAGTTCAGCTTCACGCTGCCGAAGATGCGGATGTTGCGGCCGGGCTGCAGCACCTCGTCCTTCTTATAGGAGACGTGATTGCGCACGTCGTCGTCGAGGAGGTTCTCGCCCTTGATGCCGACGGTGAACTTGGTCGCGAAGCCGGGCGTCGAGCCCAGATCGAAGGTGCGGGTCAGCTCGGCCGAAAGCAGGTTGTAGCCTGCCGTGGGCGTCTCGAAGGTCGCGACCCTGCGCTGGTCGAAGGCGTGCAGAAGGGCGACGCGCGCCGTCCAGTCCGCGTCGCGATAGTAGAGGCCGGCGCCAAGGCGGTGCGGCGTGATCTTGGGCACGTTGCCGCCGTCGGCGAAGGTGGCGTGCACGAAATCGTACTGCCCCTCGATGCCCCACACGCCCTTCCAGAGGCGCCCCACGTCGTACTCGGCCTGGATCTCGGCGCCGTAGAACGTGGCATCCTTCTGGGTATAGAGGATCTGGTCGAACTGGGTGCCGGTGCCGCAGGAGGCGAAGGTCTCGTCGCACGTCTGGCCCGTGTAGTATTTGTAGATGAAGTCCTTGAACCGGGTGTAGTAGGCGGACGTCTCGAACCTGAACGCGCCGCGTCCGCGCTTGAGGCCGGCCTCCAGGGTGTCGGCCTTCTCGATGCGCATGTTGGGATCGCCGATCTCGAACGTGCGCGGGGTGTCGTGCGGGCCCTTGTAGAACATCTCGATGGCGTCCGGCGCCCGCTCCACGTGCTGGGCGGTCAGGCGCGCCGTGATGCCGTAGGGGAGGTCGTAGAGGAGGCCCAGGCTCGCGCTCTTCGGAAGGAAGGTGCGGGCCACGGCGAACTCGGTCGGCTGGCTCGGCGGGGGCAGGTAGTTGGACGGAAACTGAGCGCCGGTGCCGTCGACATCGACGTGGTCGAGGCGGGCTGCCGCCTGCAGCTTCAGGCGCCGTGAGAGCTGCAGCTCCTCGAAGGCGAACACGGCGGCGCTGACGGCATGCGCCGGGGCCAGCAGCTCGCCGGAGTTGCCGCCGACCGACAGCTTGCGGTCGCCCCACTGCACCCCCAGCGCCCCGCGGAGCTCGCCCCAGGCCGTCTCGACCGGCCGGTGCTGGATCTCCAGCCGCGCCTCTGTCTCATCGTTCTTGAACACCGAGCCGACAACCCGCTGACCGCCCAGGATGTCGACCTCGTCGTGCGTGTAGGCCGAGGTGCCGAGCCAGACCTTGATGGCCTCGATGCCATGGCTGCGCACCCGCCACTCGCCGCGGCTCGACCATTTCGACTGCTCGAGATCGATGTGGTTCCTCTCCGCCGCCGAGGCGATCCCGGGGATGAAGTAGG
Source organism: Hyphomicrobiaceae bacterium (assembly GCA_033764875.1). Classification (GTDB taxonomy): domain Bacteria; phylum Pseudomonadota; class Alphaproteobacteria; order Rhizobiales; family Hyphomicrobiaceae; genus AWTP1-13. The sequence goes on from JANRIO010000135.1 coordinate 45,433, forward strand.
TCGACACGAAGTTGGAGTAGGCGACGCCGAGGAAGCCGTCGCGGAAGATGTAGGAGCCGCCTACCGAGTAGCCCTCGGCCATGAGCGAGGAATTGAGCTGCCGGCCGGGGGGCAGCGGGATCTTGTAGTCGCTGGCGTCGCGGCGGAAGGTGTCGACGTGGACCGCGAAATTGCCGGCGCCGCCCTCGAGCATGACGGCGGCGTCGCGGCCGTTGCTGACGCTGTTGTAGCCGGCGCGCGTCTCGGCGCGGAAGCCCTTCTCGGGGACGGTCTCAGGGATGCGGTTGTTCACGGCACTGAGCACCCCGCCGATCGCCTGCGAGCCGTAGAGGAGAGTGGCCGGTCCGCGAATGACCTCGACCTGGCCGGCGACCAGAGGGTCGATGGTGACGGCATGGTCCTCGCCCAGGTTGGCCATGTCGTGGCTGCCGATGCCGTTCTCCTGCGTGCGCACGCGGAAGCCGCCGAGGCCGCGGATGACGGGCCGGCTCGCCTGCGGCGCAAACGACGTCGCCGCGATGCCCGGGCGCGCGGACAGGGCGTCTCCGAGCGAGGGGGAGCCGTGCGCGATCGATTCCGACGGGGTCATCACGGTGACGGAGGAGAAGCCGGGATCGGTCGGCATGGACAGGGATATGCCGTCGGGAAGCTGTAGGGGCTGCTCGGCCGCCGGCGGCGTCGCCGGACGCGGGGTGCGCGGGGCGCGCGGCTTGCTGACCGGGGAGGAGGTGGTGACGGCGATCTCCGGCAAGGCGATCTGCGCCCTGGCGTCCGCCGCATCGCCGCATGCCGCGAGGAGCACGACGACCCCCGAACGCAAGCCTGACCGCATCACGCCCCCCCCTGAAGCTCTCTTCCCGTCTTGCAAATAGTTCTTAATAGCAAAGTTGCGCGAGCACAAGCCTGCCGCGGCGGCACGGCGTCGGCAGCGGCCAGGGACCGGCCCAGCCCATGTCGCTCAGCCGCCCAGCCCGTTGGGCGCGATCCCCGGCGGCTGGATCGCACAACAGGGGCGAGGGGCCGCGTGCCCGGCCAGGCATGGGGGCGCCCCATCGACGGCGCCAGCGGGCGGCGGAGGTCCGGGCAGACCCTTCAGGGCCGGGCGCGAAACACGCCGTCCTTGAGGAAGACCTGGAACGGGGTGGTGCCCGACTGGGTGCCGTCGAACGACCGCCAGCGGCCGTTCCGGCACAGGATGCCGCCGTCCTGCGCGACGGCGTCGAACTCGGCGACATTGGTGTAGACCTGCGGCGCGTCGCCGGGCGTCACGGCCATGAAGGTTGTCACGCACCTGTCGCCGACCACCACGGGGTCATAGCCCTTGATGGTGATGCCGCCGCCGCCCGTGGACGGGAAGGTGCTCTTGAGCGGCGGCCATTGCGCGGGCGTGTCGTCCGCGCGGGCGTGCGTGTGCAGGACGACGAGGCTCAGCAGAGCGAGGATCGCAGGCGCGGCTCGATGGGGCATGGGTGGGCTCCGGCAAGGACTGATGCCTTCAGCTACGGCGGCGGCGCGCGGACGGATCAATGTCTCCGCGGATGGGCCCGCGCGCGACGCTCACGGCGTTGTGACCTCCGCATCTCGATCCGCAGGCAGCAGGGCTGCGTAACGAGATCACCAGCACCAACACGGAGGACAACCCAGATGATCTTCACCAAGGCACGCGCCGCCCTGCTCGCCTCGAGCCTGACGGCCCTTGCAAGCATCGCCGGCGCGTCGGCCGCGCAAGCGGCCACGATCGTGGCGCTGCAGGAAGGCAAGTGGCTGCACGTGATCGACACGGATGCCAAGAAGGTGCGCAAGACGATCCCGGTTGCAGGCAACGCCAGCCTCGTCGGCATCGACGTGCGGCCCTCGGACGGCAAGCTCTACGGCGTCACCACCGACGGCAGCATCGTCACCGTCGATGCCGCGAGCGGCAAGTGGGAGAAGAAGAGCACGCTCTCCGAGAAGCTGCCGGCAGGAGCCACCCTCTCGGTGGATTTCAATCCTGTCGCCGACCGCATGCGCATTCTCTCCAGCACCGGCATGAGCCTGCGCGTCAACGTGGAGGACGGCAAGGCCATCGTCGACGGCCAGCTCAAGTACGCCGAGGGCGACGCCAACAAAGGCAAGACGCCGAAGGTGGTGGCGGGTGCCTACTCCAACAGCTATGCCGGCACGAAGGAGACGGCACTCTACGACATCGACGCGGCGAGTGCCGCCTACCTCCGCCAGGCGCCGCCCAACGACGGCATCCTCAACACGCTCGGCAAGCTCACCGTGAACGTCGGCGGCCCGGTGGCCTTCGACATCGCCTCCGACGGCAAGGGCGGCAACACGGGCTGGCTGCTGGTCGGCGGCATGCTGCACTCTCTCGACATCGCGACGGGGGCCACCAAGTCGGTCGGCGCGATCGCCGGCCTCAAGGGCAAGGTGAGCGACATCTCGGTGATGCCGGCGATGTAAGGACGAGGCAACGGATCATGGCGGCGAGGACCTTCGCGCCTCGCCGCGGGAGACTGCCGCCATGCTCCGGATCACAGACCAGGCAGAGCGCCGGGCGTTGCAGGTGACGCTGTGCCTGCTGGCCGTCGTGCCCATCGGCGCCGGGCTAGCCGGCGCCCTCATCGGGCTCGCGAGCCCTGGCGCCGGTGCCGGGCGGGCGGCGGCGATCCTCGACAGCCACTACCGCTATCTCTCGGGCCTGCTTCTCGCGATCGGCGTGCTCTACATGGGGCTCGTGCCGCGCATCGAGTGCCGTGGCGGCGCGATACGCATGCTGACCGCCGCTGTCGTCACGGGCGGCAGCGTGCGGCTCCTGGGGCTGCTCGAGGCCCCGCATCCCGACCCGGTCGTCGTCTTTGCGCTCGCCATGGAGCTGCTTGTCGCTCCAGCCCTCGCGCTCTGGCAAGCGCGCGTCGCGAGCCGCGTCCGCGCGGGCGCGAGGCGCTGACGCCATCGGCGCGGGCTCGCCCCGGGCCGCGGGTCGTGCCGGTCACTTGCGCAGTTTGCGAGGCCACCAGATGGCAAGGAAGGCGCGCGTGACGGTCCAGCCGCCCGATTTCTCGTCCGACAGCGCGTCGAGAAACTCGGACAGGCGGCGCGATTTGCCGATGGTGTAGAGGGTCAGGATCGCCGTCGGCACGAACACGGTGAAGAAGATGGCGAGCTTGACCTCGGGCGGCTGCTCCGAGTGCGAGAACAGGTTCATGCCCAGGAAGCCGGTGGCGACCGTGCCGACCAGGCCGAAGGCGGTGACAACGGTGAGCCGCATCATGGTCTCGTTCTGGCGGCGGCCGGCCTCCGCCTCGAGGTACTGGCTCATGTCCTGCACCTCCTGGCGCACGTCGTCGTAGAGCCGGTCGAGATCGAGATGCCGGCGGCACAGGCTGAACAGCTCGCGCGCCTGCTCCTGCCGGCTCACCTCAAGAAACCAGTAGCGGTGCGTGAAGCGCAGGAAGGTCTCGAGCGCCAGCCGCGTATCGGCGCGGAAGGCCTGCACGGCCAGGTAGTCGCGCACGTCGAGGCGGTTGACTGCGCCTGCAAGCTGATCGGAGAACATCTGCAGGGCGGCCTTGTGGAAATGCGCCACCAGGAACACGAGGAAATGCTGGTGGCGGAAGGCGCCGAGCGTGCCCCGCTCGGCGTGCGCGAAGGCAGGGTCGTGGGCATCGCCCGTCACCACCAGCGCGTGCCCGCAGGTCATGAAGCGCGCGGCGGCGGCGTGGCTCAGGGGGCCGTCGTGCACGTTGTCGAGGCAGAAGCGGGCCTCGAAGTCCTGGATCTGGCGCTCGCTGAGCTGCGGGCTGGCGATGTGCTCGCCCGGCGCCAGCGCCAGTGCCAGGCGCATGCGCTCGGCGTGGGTGAGATGGCCGTGATCCTCCAGCGCCAGATAGGCCATCATCGGCATCCGGTAGTACTCGAGCTGCCGGTAGCGCAGCAGACCCTTGGCGTCGGAATAGTGCGGCACGAGGGGCTGCATCAGGAACTCCCAATGCGCCGCGATGGCCGGTGAGCGGTGCCGGCACACGAACTCGAGATACTTCTGCCGGTTCTCGTAATCGGAGCAGGCGAGGACGGCGCCGCCGTGGCCGATCCACTCGACGAGCGCCGGGCAATGGCCGCCGGATCCGTCCGGCTCCCAATAGGCCGGATAGGCGCGGCCCACGCGGAACATCAGGTCCTGCACGGTCGACAGCGGCAGGTCGTCGGCGAGCACCTCGACGACGAGGATGGCAATGTCGGTGTCGTAGAAGAGGTAGAGGTCGACGTGGGCAATGCCGAGCGTGACCGGCGCGGCGGCGCGCGACAGCGTCACGCGCATGGCCGCAACGTCGGACCGCCGCAACACGCGGATGGGGCTCTCGCCGTAGCCGCCGCGCACGCTCTTGCCCACGCCCTGCCCGTAGAGGAAGCGCTGCACCGGCGGCAGGAAGGTGACGAACTCGCCGTAGTGGCGCTCGTGGAACTGCGAGGGATCGCCGGTGAACTCGTCCGCGACCTCCTGCCAGATGCCGTGGTTCTCCGGCGACCGCAGCAGGCTCTCGGCGTGATCCTGCACCCGGCCGTCGCCGCCGAGCGGCAGCAGGTAGACAGGCCACAGGAACACCTGCCGGCAATGGCGCACAATCGCCCCGGGCCTGGTGTCCGCGGCAGGGGCGGAGGTCACGTGATCCATTGTCGCGGCGTTTCCCTTGCGCGCGCCGGGAGGGCGTTCGGACAGAACTGGGCCGGTGGCGTCCGACAGGTCAACGACCCGCGGCGCCGCTCAAGCAGGGTAAGTGCAACAGTTGCGTGACAGCCGCACGACACAATCGGTGGCCAGAGGCGCGTGCGAGCACGGGCGTCCGTGCGGCATCTGGAGCCCCCCGGTCCCGCCCGAGCGGCAGATCCTCGCCTGCGAAGCGCGAGCGCGGACGTGCGGCGCGATCAACCGTCGGGTGCGCAGGGAACGGCGCTCGAGCTTGAGCGTTGTGCGGCTGCCGGTCCGTGGGCGAGGAGACTGCATGCGCAGCAGGGGGTGCACGCGATGTTCGGGCTGACCGTGCAGCAGGGCGCCGTGATCGGCATCGTCAGCGGCATGCTGATCCTGTTCATGTGGGAGCGCTGGCGCTACGACGTGGTGGCCCTGTGCGCGCTTTGCGCCGCGCTCGCCGCTGGCGTGGTTCCCGCCGACAAAGCCTTCGTGGGCTTCTCCGACCAGGTCGTCGTGGTGATCGCGTCGGTGCTGGTGATCAGCAAGGCGGTGGCGCGGTCGGGCCTGCTCGACCGGCTCGCGCGACGCTCCATGAAGGGCGTCGAGTCCCCTACGCTGCAGGTCGGCGTCCTGAGCGCGGCCGTAGGCCTGATGTCGGCGCTGGTGAAAAACGTCGGGACGCTCGGCATTTTCATGCCGATCGCCATCCAGGTCGCACGCCGCTGCAAGCGGCAGCCGTCGATCTACCTGATGCCTCTCGCCTTCGCCTCCCTGATCGGGGGAACCATCACCCAGATCGGCACGTCTCCGAACCTGCTCATCTCCACGGTGCGTGAGGACCTCGGCGGCGAGCCGTTCCGTCTGTTCGACTACGCGTGGGTGGGCCTGCCCCTCACCGTCCTGGCCGTCGGCTATCTCATGGTCGGCTGGCGCCTGTTGCCCCACGACCGCACGGCGGCGCCGTCCGCCGAGGATGCCTTCTCGATCTCGGACTATGCCACCGAGCTCGTCGTGCCCATGGGATCTCCCTTCGTCGGCAAGACGGTGGGCGATCTGGAGGCGGCCGGAGATGGGGAGGTGGTGGTCACCGCCCTGGAGCGGGCGGGACGCCACATCCAGGTGCCGGCGGCACGCTGGCCGCTGATGGCAGGCGACATCCTCACCCTTCAGGCCGAGCCGAACACGGTCGAGGCGCTCGTCGAGGAGATGAAGCTCGAGCTGGCCCACGCGCGCGCGCTCAAGGCCGACGTGGCGCACCGGAGCGAGCTGCGCCCGGTCGAGGCCGTCGTCAGTCCCGACTCGCCCCTCGTCGGCAGCACGCCGAGCGAGCTCGCGTTGCGGCGGCGCTTCGACATCAACCTGCTGGCAGTGAGCCGGGCCGGCACGCGCCGGTCCACGCGCCTGCAATCGCATCGCTTCCAGGCCGGGGACGTGGTGGTGGTGCAGGGATGGGAGAGCACGCTGCAGGCGACGCTCGCCGACCTGGGGCTGATCCCCCTGGCGGACCGCGGCCTGACCATCGGGTCGCGGGCCAGCGGCCTCATCCCGCTCGGCATTCTGGCGGTGGCGATGGTGCTCATCTCGCTCAAGGCGATGACGGTGGCCGTCGGCTTCTTTGCCGCCGCCGTGATGGTGGTGCTGCTGCGACAAATCCCGCTCAAGGAGGCCTACCGGGCCATCGAAGGGCCGGTGATCGTGATGCTGGCGGCGCTGATCCCCATCGCGCAGTCCTTCCAGACCACGGGCGTGACGGAGCTGATCGGCAACGGCATCGCCATGGCGGCCTCGCACCTGCCGGGCTGGGCGGCCCTCACCCTGATGCTGGCGGTCGCCATGGTCCTCACACCCTTCCTCAACAACGCCGCCGCCGTGCTGATGCTGGGTCCGGTGGCCGGCGTCGTGGCCAGGCATCTCGGCTACAACGCCGATCCGTTCCTGATGGCGGTGGCGCTGGGCTGCGCCTGCGACTTCCTCACCCCCGTCGGACACCAGAACAACCTGCTGGTCATGGGGCCGGGGGGCTACCGGTTCGGCGACTACTGGCGCCTCGGCCTGCCGCTGTCGCTGCTGGTCCTGTGCGTCGGCCCGGCCCTGATTCTGCTGGCGTGGCCGCTGCGGTGAGGAGGCATGCCCCGCGAGCCGGGCGGCCGATGCAACTGCGGCGCGTGGCAGCAGGGCCCGCACGGTCGCCGGCCGGGCTGTTCCGGGCGGGTCGCTGCGGCTATAAGGGGCGCCGGCCGTGACGGAAATGCGACGCGGGCCGGCTCCTCGAAAGGCTTTGAGCGATGGCGAACGTGGTGGTGGTCGGCGCCCAGTGGGGCGACGAGGGCAAGGGCAAGATCGTGGACTGGCTCTCGGAGCGCGCCGACACCGTGGTGCGTTTCCAGGGCGGGCACAATGCCGGCCATACGCTCGTCATCGGCAGCAAGACGTTCAAGCTGTCGCTGCTGCCCTCCGGCGTGGTGCGGCCGGGCAAGCTGTCGGTGATCGGGAACGGCGTCGTCGTCGACCCCTGGGCGCTGATCGACGAGATCGGGCGGGTCGAGGCGCAGGGCCTCGCCGTCGATCGCTCCAACCTGCGGCTGGCTGAGAACGCCACGCTGATCCTGCCGCTGCACCGGGAGCTCGACCAGCTGCGCGAGAAGGCAGCCGGCGAGAGCCGCATCGGCACCACCGGCCGCGGCATCGGGCCGGCCTACGAGGACAAGGTGGGCCGCCGCGCCATCCGCGCGCAGGATCTCAAGACGCTCTCCACCCTCGGCCCCAAGGTGGAGCGTCTGCTCGTGCACCACAACGCTCTGCGCCGGGGGCTGGGCGAGCCGGAGGTGGCGGCCGAGACGGTGATCGCCGAGCTGACCGCCGTCGCGCCGCGCGTGCTGCCGTTCGTGGACAAGGTCTGGGAGCTGCTCGACGAGCAGCGGCGGGCCGGCAAGCGCATCCTGTTCGAGGGCGCGCAGGGCGCTCTTCTCGACGTCGACCACGGCACCTACCCTTACGTAACGTCCTCCAACACGGTTGCGGCTGCGGCGGCGACCGGCTCCGGCGTCGGGCCCTCGAGCATCGGCTACGTGCTCGGCCTCGCCAAGGCCTACACGACGCGCGTGGGCTCCGGACCCTTCCCGACGGAGCTGACCGACGAAGTCGGCGAGATGCTCGGCCAGAAGGGGCAGGAGTTCGGCGTGGTGACCGGGCGCAAGCGGCGCTGCGGCTGGTTCGACGCGTGTCTCACGCGGCAGGTGGCCAAGGTCGGCGGCATCGACGGCATCGCGCTGACCAAGCTCGACGTGCTCGACGGCTTCAAGGAGATCAAGGTCTGCGTCGCCTACGATCTGGACGGCGAGCGGATCAAGAGCCTCCCGGCCGGCACCAACGCGCAGGCGCGCGTGAAGCCGGTGTACGAGACCTTCGAGGGCTGGAGCCAGTCGACGCGGGGCGCCCGCTCGTGGGCGCAGCTCCCCGCGCAGGCCGTGAAGTACGTGCGCCACATCGAGGAGCTGATCGAGCGCCCGGTGACGCTGCTCTCCACGAGCCCGGAGCGGGACGACACCATCCTGATGAAGGATCCGTTCGAGGACTAGGGGCTCGGGCCTGCACCGATAACGGTGTGGTCGGCCAGCGTGCCGGCCGGCGATCCAATCGGTGCTCGCGCGCGTTCACCATGGCGCGACCGCGGACGTGTGGTCCGCGGCCACCATGAGGAGGGACCATGCGAAGCCTGCTGCGGCTCGTGGCGTGCCTGGCGCTGTGCTATGCCATCGCCGCGGTCGGCGGCTACATCACGGTGCAGAACATCCCGACCTGGTACGCGGGGCTGAGCAAGCCCGCCTGGACGCCGCCCAACAGCCTGTTCCCCATCGTCTGGAACATCCTCTACGGCATGATCGCGCTGTCGCTCTGGCTGCTCTGGGACCGCGTGGCCCCGGGGCCGCAGCGGACGCACGCGCTGCGCCTGTTCGGCCTGCAACTCGTCCTCAACTTCATATGGACGCCGGTGTTCTTCGGGGCGCACTGGCTGTGGACGGCTGCCGCCATCATCGTGGCGCTGGTGCTGGTGCTCGCCCTGACCATCCGGGCCGCGTGGGGCCTCGACCGGCGGGCGGCGCTGCTGCTGCTTCCCTATCTCGCCTGGGTGTCCTATGCCACGACCCTCAACGTCGGCGTCGCCGCCCTGAACCCCGGCTAGGGCGCGGCCCGATGGCGAGACGTCAGGAGGGAGCACCGTGGCGAGGCTGTCGATCCTGCTGCTGACCGTGCTGGCCGCCGGCGCCATCAGTGCGCCGCTGCTGGCAGCGCCGCTGAAGAAGGGTGTGCGCGCCCTTGTCGCCTTCGAGCATTCGCCGTTTCCCTTCGAGGGCAAGATTCCGGGCAAGGACGAGCCCTTCTTCGACGTGGTCGAGAACGGCCGCAAGGGCCACACCTCGCCGCGCGGCGGCATCTACTGGCAGGATGAGACCTACTCGGACCGCCGCGTGCTGCTGAACATCCCGCGCGGCTTCGATGCGGCGCGGCCCGGCGTCATCGTGGTGTTCTTCCACGGCAACAAGTCGATCCTGGAGCGGGACGTGGTGCGCCGCCAGCAGGTGCCGCAGCAGGTGGCGCGCGCGGGCCTCAACGCGGTGCTGGTGGCGCCGCAGCTGGCTGTGGACGCCCTCGATTCCACGGCGGGCCGCTTCTACCTGCCGGGCTTCTTTGCCAAGTTCATGGACGAGGCGGCGCGGGAGCTTGCCAGGCTCGCGGGCGACGCGAGGCTCAGGGCAACCTTCGAGGCGCTGCCCGTGGTCATCGTCGCCTACAGCGGCGGCTACACGCCGGCAGCCTGGGCTGCCCACCACGGGGGCCTGGGCGACCGGCTGAAGGCGGTGCTGCTGTTCGACGCGCTCTACGGCGACCTCGACAAGTTCGCGGCCTGGGTCGAGCGCCGGGCGCCCACGGTGTTCTTCTCGGCCCACAGCAAGTCCGCGCGCGAGCCCAACACGGCGCTGCAGGCGCGGCTCGCCGGGCTCGGTCTCGACGTGAAGAGCGACTTGCCGGCCGCCTTCGCCCCGGGCCAGGTGGTGTTCTATGCTGCGAGCGAGGAGGTGCTGCACGGCGACTTCCTCACGAAGGCATGGATGGACGACCCCGTGGAAGGCGTGCTGCGCAAGCTCGGCCCCGTGCTGCGCCCGCCGACCAAGACGGCGGCGAAGGCCAAGGCGAAACCCAAGCCGCGCAAGGCGGAGTGACGGCGGGCGCGAAGCGGCGCGCGCGCTCACCAGCGTGCCGGGATGCGGGGCTCAGTTGCGCGCCTCGAGGCGCCTTCCCTCGATGCGGCGGTACTGGACGAGGCGGTCGAGCACGTCGCGGATCGGGAACTCGGTCCAGGCGCGGGTGACGAAGTCGTTGTGGTTCGCCCCCTTCATCGCCGGCAGGAAGGCCACGCGGCCGGTGAGGCGCGCGGGCAGCCGCGTGCTGCTCTCCTCGACGGCGATGTTGCGCTCGGCGAGCAGCTCCTTCAGCGCCTCGTTGCCGCGCTGCGTGGAGGACGTGTAGGAGCTGATGAAGAAGGCGTGCCGCCGGCGCTTGATGAACTCGGCGTACTTCTCCCCCTCGCCGTAGAGCGCATCGAGCAGCACGACGCCGATGATGCGGCGCTCGACGCCGCCCTTGGCCAGCGACCAGGCGGCGGGCACGTAGCCGCCCGAGTAGGCGACGACGATCACGGGCATGGTCATGAAGGTGGTGCGGCTCTTGGGGTCGCCACGCAGACGGGCGAGATGCTGGGCCGCCTCGCCGAGGAACTTGGAGAAGCCGTAGGGCTCCCAGAACTTGCCGGCGCTCGAATCCGAGGCGTTGACGGCGAGCTGCGGGGCCAGCAGCACGCCGTTGATATGGGAGGCGTTGACCTGCTCGGCCACACGCTGCCGGTGCAGCACGTCGTCCTGGATGTTGGCCCGGTTGCCGTGCAGGAACACGATGATGACGCCGGGCCGGCGCACGTCGAAGCCCTGCGGCATGTGCATGAGCACGCGGCTGTCGGAGAAGGTGCGATCCTCCCACAAGACGCCGCCGCGCGAGGAATGGCCGAGACGGCCGTCCTCGGCCTTGACGTCCATGAACGGACGCTGCGAGTAGGGGTTGACGCCGCGGTAGGGGAAGGGCGAGCCGTCGAACTCGACGATGTCGCTCCGGGCCGTCGCCGTGGGGGGGATGCGCGACTTCACCTCGTGGGGCTTGGGCACGTTGAGCGGCTCGGGGGCCGGCGGGATCTGCGCGCGCGTCGGCGCGGCAAGCAGGCCGGCGACCGTCAGCGTGGCAAGCGCAAGAAGGACGCGGGCCGCCCGCCTCCTCCCATACCCGCCCATCGCGACACTGGCGCGCACGCGCATCTCCCGGCGACCTTCTCCGCAGCCTTCGGCCGATGGCGGCACCAAGCGCGCCCGGCGGACCGGCAAAAGGTGGATTGCTCAAGCTTTCGAGGTGCTTCCCCGAGCCTCACAAGCCATCAGGTTAGGGCCGAATGATGTCCAAGCGGTGAACGGGTGCGCCGGGAGCGGGGCCTCGGCAACTCAAGCCTGCGCCGCAGGGCCCGGGAGCGGTCCGGTCTGGGCCGCGATCCAGGCCAGGAAGTCGGCCGACCCGCCCTCGACAGGCAGGACCAGGAGGGCCGGGGTGTCGTAGGAGTGCATGGCCCGCACCCTCTCCATCACCGCCTCGGCGAGGGAGGCGACGGTCTTGATCAACATGGCGGTCTCGGTGCCCTCCTGGCGCCGGTCCTGCCAGACGTAGATCGACCGGATGCTGCCCAGGATGTTGACGCAGGCCGCAAGTCGCGCCTCGACGAGGGCGCTGCCGATGCGGGCGGCCTCCTCCTCCCCGGGGAAGGTGGCATAGATCAGAACGGGCTTGTCGTTTGCGGGCACTTGAGCGAGCCTCCGGGCGCTGCAGCAGGAAGGCGCCGGCGGTCCGGCATGCAAGGAACGAGATGGCGACCCTAGCGCGAAAATTCTCCAAGATCTCGTTCATCGCGAGCGAGGCGCCGGAAGCCCGCAAGGCCCTGCTTGAGCTGACCGCCGTCTATGGCAACGCCGAGCCCGAGGCGGCCGACGCCATCGTGGCGCTGGGCGGCGACGGCCTGATGCTGTCGACGCTGCACCGCTACCTCAACGACAAGATCCCGATCTACGGCATGAACCGCGGCTCGGTGGGCTTCCTGACCAACGAGTACGCGGTGGAGGCGCTGCCCGAGCGGCTGGAGGCGGCCGAGATCTCCATCATCCACCCCCTGTCCATGCGGGCGGTGGACCGGGACGGGCGCGTGCACCACAAGCTTGCCATCAACGAGGTGTCGCTGTTCCGGCAGACGCACCAGGCGGCCAAGCTCAGGATCACCATCGACGGCCTCGTGCGGCTGGAGGAGCTGATCTGCGACGGCTGCCTGGTGGCGACGCCGGCCGGTTCCACCGCCTACAATCTGTCCGTGTTCGGCCCGATCCTTCCGATCAACGCCCAGCTGCTGGCGCTGACCCCGATCAGCGCCTTCCGGCCGCGGCGATGGCGCGGGGCACTGCTGCCCAACCAGGCGCGAATCCTGTTCGAGGTGATGGAGCCCGAGAAACGGCCCGTGAATGCCGTCGCCGACCATCACGAGACGCGCTCGGTGACGAGCGTGGAGATCTCGCAGGCCTCCGACATCGACCTTCTCCTGATGTTCGATCCCGGCCACAATCTCGACGAGCGCATCCTGTCGGAGCAGTTCCGGTACTAGGGCGATGGGCACGCGCTTGACCGTGAGGCGGACAATGCCAGCCGAACCGCACAGGCTGCGCGAGGCAGCTCCTGCGGATCGCGATGGGCCCCGACAGGGCCCGGGGTGAGCCTCATGCGTGCAGTGTGGATGGTGGTGGGGCTTGCAGCGACCGGCTTCGGGATGGCCGGCGTCGTTCTGCCGCTCGTGCCGACGACGCCGTTTCTGCTGCTGGCCGTCTTCGCATTCGCCCGGTCGTCGCCGCGTCTGCACACCTGGCTCGTGACGCATCCGCGCCTGGGGCCGATGATCGAGAGCTGGCGACGGCATGGCGCCATCGGCCGGCGGGCAAAGATCGCTGCCATGGCGATGATGGTGGCGGCGCTGGCGGGAAGCTGGGCGGCTGGCGTGCGCACCGGCGTGGTCCTGCTGCAGGCCGCGGTGCTGGTTGCGGTGGCGGCGTTCATCCTGAGCCGGCCGGACGCGCCGCCGGATCCGCCAAGCTAGGAGCGGTGCTTGGCTGGCGGGGTGGGCTGCATTAAATGCTCGTCCCCCTTGCGCAGGGGCACGATGCGCTACCGCCCCGTTCGAAGGAGGACCCGATGCGATCCCTGCTGTTCATACCCGCCGACGACGAGAGGAAGCTCGCGAAGGGAACCGCGTCGGGAGCGGACGTGCTGCTGCTCGACCTGGAGGACGCAGTGGCGCCCTCGCGCAAGGCCGAGGCGCGCAGGATCTGCGCCGACTACCTGGCGCGCACGCGCGGCATCGCCCGGCGCCCCCGCCTCTTCGTGCGCATCAACGCGCTCGATACCCCCTACTGGGCGGACGATCTGGCGGGCGTCGTCAAAGCCGGGCCGGACGGCATCATGCTGCCCAAGCCGCGGGGCGGCGGCGACGTGCATACGCTTTCGGTCGCCCTCGACCATGCCGAGCAGGGGGCGGGCCTCGAGCCCGGCACGGTGAAGATCGTCGCCATCGCCACCGAGACGGCGATCTCGTTCCTGAGCATGCCGAGCTATGTCGGGGCCAGCACCCGCCTTGCCGGCCTGACGTGGGGGGCGGAGGATCTCTCGGCGGCGGTCGGGGCGCGCAGCAACCGGGAGGCGGACGGGCGCAGCTGGACCTCGCCGTTCCTGCTCGCCCGCAACCTGTGCCTGATGACGGCCGTGGCAGCTGCGGCGGCGCCCATCGATACCGTGTTCGTCAACTTCCGCGATGCCGAGGGCCTGCGCGCGGAAGCCCAGGTCGCCGCGCGTGACGGCTTCACGGGCAAGATGGCGATCCATCCGAGCCAGGTCGCGATCATCAACGAGGTGTTCACGCCGACCGCCGCCGAGACTGCCGAGGCGGAGGAGATCATCGCCGCGTTCCGCGCGCAGCCCGACGCGGGCGTCGTCGGCATTCGCGGCAAGATGATCGACAAGGCACACCTGGCGCTCGCCGAGCGCCTGATGGCGCGGGCTGCCATCGCGCGTGCCGCCGGCTAGGTGATGACCGGGTCACGGATGCAGCCGCCAGCGGCGGAGCTACTCGCTCTGCAGGAGCGCTGCGTACTTGCGGCTCAACATCAGGTTGGTGAGGCGGCTCGGCTGCGGGGTGGCCTTCAGGTCGGCCACGATCGCCTCAAGCTGCTCGACGGCACGCCGCAGGCGTGCGTCCGGATCGGTCTCGGCCTCAAAGCTGGCGCCGTCGACGACACTCTCAGCGAGCACCTGGACCAGGGCGAGGCGCGCATAGGGCCCAACGAGCGGACGCACGGCCGTCCTGATCTCAGGGAGAGCGGCCAGGAACTCCGTTGCAATATAGTTCAAGGATGCCATATCACAGCACCGGGTGGGAGCGACAACCCGGGAGCATATGAGGCCGCGTCGCGATGGCAAGCCCGAATGGGCGCCTCGGTGTCCCAATCGTGTCGGATTGGACGGGGATGGAGACGGATCGGCACAATTATGTTCACAGAAGCGAAAAGCCCCGAGGCCGTTCTGACCGAGGTGTGGCGGGCCTGGCGCGAGCAGGACAAGAGCCGGACGCTGGCGCACTGCGCCGATGATGTCGTGTTTGCCATCTACGTGCCCGAGCACGTGCTTGCCTTCGGCGGCGAGACGCGCGGGCGGCGCTCGGTCTCCGACCGGCTGCAGACCATCATAGATCAGTTCGAGACATTGGCCTACGAGGGCGTGGTGCATGGCGTCGACGGCGACACGGTGCACGGCGTCGTGCACTTCTGCTTCCGCCACCGTGCAACGGGGCAGAGCATCGAGGGCGACATGCGGCAGGTGGTGGTCGTCCGCGACGGGTTGATCGTCGAGCTGAAGGAGTACCACGACCTCAACCGCGTCATCGCCTTCATGCGCCTGGTGTCCGAGGTCGCGCACAGAACCTAGGGCGCCGGCAACCGGGGGCCACTCCGGACGACCCCTTCCGTGCCGAGGGGGGCGAGCGCCCGGCCCTTGCTCCGTGGACAGGAGAGGCAGGCCCGGCGCCCTGCAACCCGGGGGCATTTGCCGCGCGGCGACAGCGGCAACATCGACAAGGACGGGCAGGCGCACTAAACGAGCGGCATGCAACGCCACGTCCCACCCCCCGCCCCTGCCGCTTCGTCCCCGCCCGAGGGGGGCCGATCCGGTGACAGCTCGCCCGCCATCGGCAATGCCGCCGATGCGGGCCGGCAAGCCCAGCTGCGCGTGCTGAAGGGGCTCGCCCCCTACGTCTGGCCGACGGAGCGGCCGGACCTGCAGGCAGCAGTCGTCGGCTCGCTGGTGCTGATGCTGATCGCCAAGCTGGTGACGGTTGCCATGCCGTTCACGTTCAAGTGGGCGACCGACGCGCTGGTGGCGGCCACTGGCGGGCAGCTGCCGGCAGGGGAGACGTCGGCCTGGCTGATCGGTGCGCCGCTGCTGGCCACCGTGCTCTACGGCGCCAGCCGCATCGCCATGTCGCTCCTGGTGCAGCTGCGCGAGGGGATGTTCGCCAAGGTCGCCATGCACGCGGTGCGCAAGCTTGCGCTCAACACCTTCGTGCACATGCACGCCCTGTCGCTGCGCTTCCACCTTGAGCGCAAGACGGGCGGTCTCACGCGCATCCTGGAGCGAGGCCGGGCCGGCATCGAGAACATCTCGCGCATGACGCTGATGACGTTCCTGCCGACGCTGGTGGAGTTCGCGCTGGTGATCGGGGTGTGCGCGGTGGCGCTCGACTGGCGGTACGCGGCCGTCGTGGTGGCGATGATCGTGCTGTATCTGTGGTTCACCGTGAAGGCGACGGACTGGCGGATCACCATCCGGCGCAGCATGAACGAGAGCGACAGCGACGCCAACACCAAGGCCATCGACAGCCTGCTCAACTACGAGACGGTGAAGTACTTCGGCGCCGAGCGGCGGGAGGCGGAGCGCTACGACCGCTCGATGGCGCAATTCGAGACCTCGAGCGTCAGGAGCTACACCTCGCTTGCCGTGCTCAACTCGGGGCAGGCCGTGATCTTCACGCTCGCGCTCACCGTCTGCATGGTCATGGCCGGACAGGACGTGGTGGCCGGAAGCAAGACCGTCGGCCAGTTCGTGATGGTCAACGCGCTGATGCTGCAGCTGTTCATCCCGCTCAACTTCATGGGCATGATGTACCGCGAGATCAAGCAGTCGCTGACCGATATCGAGCGCATGATGGACGTGCTCGAGGTGAAGCCCGAGGTGGCGGACAGGGCGGACGCAGGGCCGCTCGCAGTCAAGGGCGGCAGCATCCGCTTCGACAACGTGCGCTTCTGCTACGAGCCCGCGCGCGTGATCCTCGACGGCCTGTCGTTCGAGGTTCCGGCCGGAAAGATGGTGGCCATCGTCGGCCCCTCGGGGGCCGGCAAGTCGACCATCTCGCGCATCCTCCTGCGCTTCTACGACGTGGCCGGCGGCGCGGTGACGATCGACGGGCAGGACATCCGCGGCGTCACGCAGGAGAGCCTGCGCGCCGCCATGGGCGTGGTGCCGCAGGACACCGTGCTGTTCAACGACAGCATCCTCTACAACATCCGCTACGGCCGGCCGGACGCCAGCGAGGCGGAGGTGATGGAGGCGGCACGGCTTGCCCAGATCGACGACTTCATCAAGCGCCTGCCGGAGGGCTACGACACGCTCGTTGGCGAGCGTGGGCTGAAACTGTCGGGCGGCGAGAAGCAGCGCGTCGCGATCGCGCGCACGATCCTGAAGAGCCCGCCGATCCTGATTCTCGACGAGGCGACGAGCGCGCTCGACAGCCATACCGAGAAGGAGATCCAGGACGCGCTCGACGTGGTGTCGCGAAGCCGCACGACGCTGGTCATCGCGCACCGGCTCTCGACCATCGTCGGTGCCGACAACATCCTCGTGCTCGACGGCGGCAGGCTCGTCGAGGAGGGGACGCACGGGGAGCTGATGGCGAAGGGCGGCCTCTACGCCAGCCTATGGAACCGCCAGCGGCAGGCGGAGAAGGCGCGCGAGGAGTTGGCGGAAGCGCTTGCCGGCGAGGGCCGCCGGATCGCCGACGGACGCCTCGCAGCGACGCCGGCCGATGCCGGGAGCTGAGTGGCCGCTTGACGCGGTGTCGCTCGGCATCGTCCTCCTCGGGGCCCTGATCGCGGGCTTCACCACGGGTGTTGCCGGCTTCGGCACGGCGCTGGTGGCCTCGGGCCTGTGGTTTCACGCTCTGCCCGCCGCGATGGTGCCGCCCCTTGTCGTGCTGGCGTCGGTGGCGGCGCAGGGGGCGGGCCTGCTGGTCGTGCGCCGCGCCTTCGACCTGCGCAGCGCGGCTCCCTTGCTGGCCGGCGGGGGCATCGGCGTGCCGCTCGGCGTCGGCGCGCTGGCGGTGGCGTCGCCGGCGATGATCCGAGGCGGCGTCGCAGCCTTCCTCGTCGCCTACGCGCTGCTCCAGATCCTGCAGCCATCGCCGCGCGAGATCGGCCAAGTCGGCGGGCGTGGCGCCGACCTCGCCGTCGGCATCGCGGGCGGCTTTCTCGGCGGCTTCGCCGGGCTCTCGGGCCCCCTGCCGCTGGTCTGGCTGCAGCTGCGCGGCGGCAGCCCCGACGCGCAACGCGCCGTGTACCAGCCCTTCAACATGTTCGTGCTGTCGCTGGCGGCGGTCACCATGGCGCTCGCCGGGCAGATCACGTCCGGCGTGCTCTGGGTCGCGCTGCAGTGCCTGCCGGCGACGCTGGTCGGGGCCTGGCTCGGGGTGCGGGTGTACGACCGCATCTCGCAGGCCGCGTTCCGCCGCGTCGTCTTGCTGCTGCTGCTGGGATCCGGCGTCGTCCTGCTCGGCCAGACCGTGCTCGGATGAGGTGGCCGTCTGCGCGAAGGTTTCGTTCGGGGGGAAGAAGGGGGAGGGGGCAGAGCAGACCCGCAGGAGCAAGCAATAGCGCCCCTGCGGGCCCGCAGAGGCTCGGCGCGAGAAAATGGGTTGGTAGAATGCAATACTGCGACGCCGAACCTCGAGCGTAACACTAGAGCCGGGCCTCAGGGAGGGCTGTCACCTGTATGACAGGATGTGGGATATCTTACAGTCGATCGGCGGCGTGGTGCCGGGGAGCCACGGGGCCGGGCCGGGACGGCGCCGAGGTTAAGCGATCGGCAGCACCTCACGCGCTATGATCCCGCGCTTTCTCCTCACCCCAACCGGATCGAGCACGTGAGCGGCGAACCTGTCAGGCGCGTTGTCGTCAGTGGCCTTCTGGCGCTGCGGCGGAGCCTGCGGCTGGCGGCCGTCGGGCTGCGCTGGGTGCTGCAGATCCTGCTGGCGCTGCTGATCCTGCTCGAGGAGTGGGGCTGGCGACCGCTGGCCGCCGGGCTCGCCTACCTCGCACGCTGGCGCCCGCTGGCGGCCCTGGAGACGGCCATCGCGCGGCTTCCGCCCTATGCCGCCCTCGTGGCGTTCGCGCTGCCCAGCCTCGTGCTGCTGCCTCTGAAGTTCCTGGCCCTGCTGCTGATCGGCAAGGGCTACTTCATGACGTCGGTGGCGCTGTTCCTGGCCGCCAAGGCCGTGGCGACGGCGCTGGTGGCGCGCCTGTTCATCCTCACGCAGCCGGCCCTGATGTCGATCGGCTGGTTCGCGTGGACCTACGACCGGGTGATGCCGTGGAAGGAGGCGCTGACCGAGATGGTGCGCGCCTCCGCCGTCTGGCGCTGGGGGCGGGCCTTCAAGCGCCGCGTCCGGCGCATGCTGGCGCCCTACTGGCTCGCCATCAAGCCCGATGTGGTGGCGCTCGCCCAGCGCCTGCTGGCGCGGATCCGGGCGCGGCTCGGCGGTCCCAAGGCGCCCTCGCAGGGCTGAGAGGCGCTCCCTAAGGATAGGCGCGGTCGAGCGGCTGCAAGGGCTCGCGCTCGCCGGCCGGCACGGCCACCTCGGCGACGTTGAGCGTCATCGACACGATGTCGTAGTAGCCCATGGCGGCGATGACATCGACGATGGCCTGCTCGCCGAACTGGCGGCGCATGGCCTCGTAGGTGGCCTCGCCGACCCGCCTGTCGCGACGCAGCTCGGTGGCGAAGTCGTAGAGGATGGCCTCGTCGGCCTGCATGGTGGTGGGCCGGCGGCCGGCGGCGATGTCGGCTGCCACCTGCGGGTCTAGGCCGGCCTCCAGCGCGAAGCGGTGGTGCGCCCACCACTCGAACTGGGAGGTCCAGGAGCGCGCCACGATCAGGATGGCGAGCTCGTTGAGGCGGGCAGGCAGCGAGGAGGAGAAGCGGATGTACTCGCCGACCTTCTGCAGCCGGTTGCCGAGGTCGGGGCTCCTGAGCCAGGCGTTGAACGGCCCGACGAGGCGCCCGCGCGGGCCGCCGAGCACGGCGTCGGCCATCTGGGCCTGCGCCGGCGTCATGGCCTCCCGTGTCAGCTCGGGAAAGCGGCGCGTGCCGATGTCATCCTTTTGGCTCGTGGTCATTCCGGTCTCCGGCTGAGTGCGAAGAGAGACTAGGCGCGCGGCGGCGGCGAGGGAACGCGGCGCGGCGGCATGGCAGAAGTTCCTTGGCGGTGGCTAGGCGCGCTGGTCCGCGAGGTGGCGCAGCGCGTAAATCGCGGTGTGCAGCACATGGGCGATGGCGGTGCGGCCATTGGCGAGGATGGTGAGGTCGAGATCGACGAGACGGTGCCCCTTGCTCTCGTAGTTGGCGGCCACCTTGCCGCGCACGCTGAGCTCGTCGCCGACGCGGGCGAGGGCCAGGTTGCGCACGTGGCTGCCGGTGTGGATCCACGGCGCCAGCAGCACGTTGTCCTTGAGCGCGCTGTTGCACAGGCGCAGCAGAAGGCCCGGGTGGACGATGCCCTCGCGCGCATAGAGGGGTTCGGTCTCGCGCACGTCGGCCAGATAGCGCGCAAGGCGCTGGGCATCGATCACCTCGGGGTGGATGCCGAGCAGGCGTCCGGGCCGGAGGCTGTCGGGGCTTGCGGGCGCGCGCTCGGCCGGCGCCGGCGGAGGCGGGGGCACGTCCGCGGGCAGGGCGTGGGCGGGCGGCGCATCGGGCAGCGAGGCCGTGGCGGCGGCGCACAGCAGGCCCTCGCTCGTGACCGTGATCTCGAGGCCGGCTGCGGACCCGGTCGCCTCGACGGTGGCGCGGCGGCCGTCATAGACGGGCTTGTGAAACCTGCACATAATTTCGCCACGCGTCAGAAAGGCGCTGCCCCAGCGCGCGACGGGCTGGTGGCAGGCGTAGGCATAGACCTCGACGCCGGGCACGAGGCCGCCCGTGAAGCCCAGAGACTGCGCCACGCTGTCGTCGTGGATGCGGTTCTCGGACGCGCTCGAGAGGTTGAAGGCTTCGACGGTGTAGGGCGCGAGAGCGGACATGGCTGAGCCTCCAGGTGACGCGGGCGCACGCGATTGCGGCAGGCTTCGGCGGGCGGAGAAGGTAGCCCACCACCTCTTGCCCACTGCCTCTTGCCCGCTACCTCTCGCACGAATCGTACAGATACTCTGCCCGCATCAGGGACAGAAAACCTCTCTTGCGCGCTTCCCCCGCCCGACCTCGCCAACCCGCCGCCGGGTTGCGCCTTCGTCCCGCGCTGCGCGCTGGCGGCCGCGCTCTGCCGTGCGGCCGCGCCGGACCCGGTCGCGATCGGGGAGGGGCATGTGGCGCGCTGCTTCCGGAGCGATGTGGCGGCCTCCTCGCTGGCGGCCGGCGAGCTGCCGGCCTGAGGCCTCCCCAGGCGCCGGTTGCCGGATCTGCCACATTGCAGTGTATACTGCGAGCCTCGCCGGCATCCGGACCGGGGCAACGGCGGCCGCAGGGGCTACGCGGGAGCACGCGCGATGACTTTGCAGACTGGCAAGACCGGGCTCTGGCACACGATCCTGTTTGCAGACGTCTGCGGCAGCACCAAGCTCTACGACAGCCTCGGCAACACCCGGGCCCAGGCTGTGATCGCGCGCGCGCTCGCGATCCTGTCGCAGGCCGCGGGACGGCACAACGGCACCATCGTCAAGAGCATCGGCGACGAGGTGATGTGCACGTTTCCGATGCCGCATCAGGCGGTCGATGCGGCGCTGGAGATGCAGACGGCGATCAAGGAGGCCATCGCGCGCAGCGAGATCGACGTGCCGACGCTCCAGATCCGCACGGGCTTCCACGCCGGTCCGGTCATCTCCGACGGTGCCGACGTCTTCGGCGACGCGGTGAACCTTGCCGCGCGGGTGGCCGCGCATGCCAAGCCCGACCAGATCCTGACCAGCCGCCAGACCGTCGACCGCCTGCCGAGAGAGCGCACCAGCCAGCTGCGCTTCATCGGCAACGCCCATATCAAGGGCAAGCGCGACGCGCTGGAGCTGTTCGAGGTGATCCTGGAGAGCGAGAACCTCACCAAGATGCAGGATCTGGTCGTGACGCACGCGGGCAGCGGCAAGCTGACGGCCACCTTCGGCGGCCGCAGCATGGAGGTGAGCGAGCAGCGCCCCGCGATCCTGATGGGGCGGGGCGACGAGAACGACATCGTGGTGCTCGATCCCCTGGTGTCGCGCCTGCATGCGCGCATCGAGATGCGCCGGGGCCGCTTCGTCCTGATCGACCAGAGCCTCAACGGCACCTTCGTCAGCGTGCCGGGCCGCAAGGAGGTGGCCGTGCGCCGGGACGAGTTCCCGCTCATGGGCGCGGGCCTGCTGGCGCTCGGCAAGTCGACCGCCGTGCATCGCGATTGCTGCATCCAGTGGGCCATACACTCCGGCCGCCACACGGACGCCACCATCATCACGACCCGGCCGAAGGCTGTGCAGGAGTGAGCAGGTGCGAGGCCGACCCGCCACGGGCTGCTTCGTACGGGCACTGATCTTAACCCGCCGGAAAGCAGTTCCTCTTTATTGATGGCTATTTAAGCACTGGCTAATCGGCCCCGGCTTAGTCTGCACCGGTCCCAATGGACAGCAGTGCAGGGTGGCCATCGATGAATTTCCGGAATCCGGACCGGTTGGTCCGCCCCCATGGTTGTTCTCGCGGCGCGCATCGTGCGCCGCCGGCCGGTGCTGCGCGAGGCGCCGATGCGGCGCGCGCGACGGCAGAAGGCGCCTGAAGAAGAACAAGGGGGAGGGGTCCATGCGCTCGCATACCGGCCATAGAATGCGCGTCATGATCGTGGACGACAGCCGCGCGAACCTGGCGCTGTTCAGCAGCATCGTGAAGGGCCTCGACTGCGTCGCCGTCGCCTTCGACGATCCGCGGGCGGCGCTGGCCAACGCGCTGACCAACCCGGCCGACATGATCATCGCCGACTACATCATGCCGGGCATGGACGGGCTCGAGCTGATCGAGGAGCTGCGGCTGCTCAACGGCTACGCCGACGTGCCGATGGTGATGGTGTCGGCGTGCGACGACACCAGCATCCTGTACAAGGCGCTCGACATGGGCGTCACCGATTTCCTGAGGAAGCCGATCGACGCGGTCGAGGTGAAGGCCCGCCTGCGCAACCTGCTCAAGCTGCGCGAGGCGCAGGGGCGGCTGCAGCATCGCGTCGCCTGGCTCGACCAGGAGGTGCGGCGCGCCACGCGCAAGCTCGCCGCACGCGAGGAGGAGATCATCATCCGCCTGTCGCGGGCCGCAGAATCGCGCGATTGCGACACGGGGGTGCACATCGTGCGCGTGGCGAGCTACTGCCGCCTGATCGGCGAGGCCCTCGACCTCGGCGAGGCGCAGTGCCAGACGCTGGCGCTCGCAGCCCCCATGCACGACATCGGCAAGATCGCGGTCAGCGATGCCATCCTGCTGAAGCCCGGCAAGCTGACGCAGGAGGAGCGGGCGATGATGGAGATGCACACGCTCTACGGCTTCCAGATCCTGTCGGGCAGCGATTCCGAGCTGATCCGCTCGGCCGCCGACATCGCGGCGAGCCACCACGAGCGCTGGGACGGCACGGGCTACCCGGCCCGCAGCAAGGAGCAGGACATTCCCCTGTTCGGGCGGATTGCTGCGGTTGCCGATGTGTTCGACGCGCTGACGAGCGCGCGGCCCTACAAGAAGGCATGGACGCCCGAGGACGCCTTTGCCTACCTCAAGGCCTGCTCCGGTCAGCAGTTCGATCCTCAGTGCGTGAACGCCTTCACGCTCCGGTGGCAGGAGGCGATGAAGATCTACCGGGAGAAGAACGAGGGGCTCGCCAACAAGCTGCCGGCGGGCGGGGGCTGCGGGGCGCCGATGCCCCAGGATGCCGGCGCCGAGGCCGAAGTCTCGCATCATCTGCCGGCGTAGCGGCGACGGGGAAGCCAAACAATTGGCACAATATTCCTGATCTGGTGGTGGCCGCGTCGAGCCGACGCGCCGCAATTTGCCGTTGATTGCCCTCATTTTCCTATCGAAGCCACGTGTCTTTGGGGCATGATCGCCGCGCTGCACGGGATTCCGTGGCAAAAACGGGGTGGCGTGTCGGGCTCGGGAACGAAGGCAATGCCGGGGCCGCCGAGCCGGGGCTGTCCGCCGTAGCGCCCAGAACGCCGGCGGACATGCCGTATGTCATGCGCAGGGGATGATGGACACCATGCTGTTCAACAGGGTATTCGCGCTCGTGCTGGCCGTGGCCGTGATGGCATCGGCCACGGTGGCCCGCAGCGCCGATGCGACGCCGAACGATACGGCGCGCTTCCTGGCGGGCCTTCCGGTCTCGCCGGATTCACCGCTGGCGCCGCTGACCAAGGAGCGCGAGTGGGTCGAGCACGCCAGGATCTTCGACAGCATCTGGGCCGACCAGGAGAAGCGCCAGCTGTCCAAGATCCGGGAATGGTCGGCTGCCACCCTCACCAACCGGCGCGACACGCTCTACTACTTCTTCTCGGGTCCCGACTTCATGTACGCGGACGCGTTCTTCCCCGGGGCCAAGACCTACCTGATGGCGGGGCTCGAGTTGCCCGGGCGGGTGCCCGACATCTCGAAGCTGCGCCGCGGCTCGGTGGCGAGCGAGCTCTCGCGTGTGCGCACGGCTCTGCGCACGCTCTTCAGCCACAGCTATTTCATCACCAGCGAGATGGGCAGCGACCTGAGCCGGACGCAGCTCAGCGGCACGCTGCCGATCCTGTACGTGTTCCTGGCGCGCACGGGCAAGACAATCAAGGAGGCCAGCCTCGTCAGCATCACCAGCGACGGCAAGCTGGTGCCCTCCGCCGATAACGAGCCCAGGGGCACGCCCAAGGGTGTCCAGATCGTGTTCACGGGCCCCGAGGGCAAGGAGCAGAGCATCTACTATTTCTCCACCAACCTCGCCAACAACGGCGTGGCGAGCTCCGGCTTCCTCAAGTGGTGCGAGACCTTCGGCACGGGCGACGGCTTCGTGAAGAGCGCGTCCTACCTGATGCACAACAACGAGTTCTCGGCCGTGCGCGAGTTCCTGATGAAGAGCGCCGCCCGCATCCTGCAGGACGACACCGGCATCCCGCTGCGCTTCCTGGAGCCGTCCTACGAGGTGCAGCCCTACGGCACCTACATCGGGCCGATCCCTGTGTTCGCCGGCCAGTACCAAGCCAAGATGCGGGAGCTGTTCGCCAAGGGCAAGCCGCCGCCGATCACCTTCTCCTACGGCTATCGCTATCGGCAGAGCCACGTGCTGGTGGCCACCCGCAAGGACGTGAAGGCCGAGGGCAAGCGCTAGAGGCGGCGCCGGACACCCTTCCGACGATATCCGAAGCCGGGCCGCCCCGCGGTCCGGCTTTGTCGTGCCCGGCTGCCACAGGCCACGCGGAAGGCAACGGCAAGGCTTGCGCATTAGCAAGATCGTAACCAACCCGGTGCAAGCGTGGGTGCCGAACGACGCGCGTAGCTGGGGATGTGCGCATGAGCCTGTTTGCAGCTGTGTCGATCGCCGAGATCAAGGCTCGTGGCAGCATCAAGGACGCCGACGTCTCGCGGCTGCGGAAGAATTTCGCGGACTGCTCCGTGATCACGCCGGCGGAGGCGGAGCAACTGCGCTCCCTCAACGAGGCCTGTCCGATCCAGGACCCCGCCTGGCGGCTCTGCTTCGTCGAGCTGATGACCGACTTCATCGTCGGGCAGACCGAGCCCGAGGGCTACATGAATGCGCACAAGTGCGACCTGCTGCGCACATGGATCGCCCCCGACGGCGCCGTGGCGACGAAGCTCCATCTCGATCTCGCCGTGTCCGTCATCGCCGCCTCGCGCTGGGTGCCGCAGAGCTTCGTGGTGCTGGTCCTCGACCAGGTACGCCGCGCCGTGGTCCGATGCGAAGGCCCGCTTCGGGCGGGGCGCCTGTTCGAGGAGCGCACGGTGACGGCGGAGGACGTGACCCTGCTGCGGCAGGTGCTGCAGGCCTTCTGCTGCGAGGGTAGCGAAGGGGTGACGCAGGCGGAAGCCGCCGTGCTGCTCGATATCGACCGCATCGCCGCGGCGTCCGCGAACGATCCCGGCTGGCGGGCGCTGTTCCTGGCCGCGGTCGGGACGGCGATGCTGGTGGCGGCCGGCTACCGCGCCCCGGGGCGTGAGGAGACGCTGGCGCGCGCGGCCTGGCCGGAGGATCCGGATCTCGACGACATCCTGGTGGGACGGCAGGGGGCGCGGGGCGCCATCATCCAGGCCTTCAGCCCCATGAGCCGGGAGGAGTGGGCGATCCTGCGGCTGACGCAGCAGAAGGTCGCCATCGTCACCCGCGAGGACGTGCCGCCATACGCCTCCGAGTGGCTGGCGGAGCACCTGGCGCAGCCCGCGGGGCATACGCCCAACATGCTGGCGCTTCTGCGTTTTCTGAAAGGTGCGGGCTGCCGGCTCGATGCCGGCCTGCAGGCCGCGATCGACCGCGTGCAGGCGGCCGCCTGAAGCCGTCCAGACGCAGGTCGGGTTGGCCGAAGTGCGGGAGGCAGAGCCCCTTCCGGTGACAGTTTTTTGCCGTATTGTGGCAGCGCGGAATCTCCGCTTCCCTCCACTCGAGCCGGCTTCAAGGGCGCATGTTCAAGAAGATCCTGATTGCAAACCGCGGCGAGATCGCTTGCCGCATCATCAAGACAGCGCGCAGGCTCGGCATCAGGACGGTGGCCGTCTACTCGGAGGCGGACCGGGACGCGCTGCACGTGGAGATGGCCGACGAGGCCGTCGCCATCGGTCCGCCGCAGGCCGCGCAGTCCTATCTCGTGATCGAGAAGATCATCGACGCGTGCAAGCAGACGAAGGCCGATGCCGTGCACCCGGGCTACGGCTTCCTGTCGGAGCGCGAGGCGTTTCCGGTCGCCCTGGAGAAGGCCGGCATCGTTTTCATCGGGCCCAATCCGAAGGCCATCGCGGCCATGGGCGACAAGATTGAAAGCAAGAAGGCTGCCGCCAAGGCGAAAGTCTCGACCGTGCCCGGGCACCTGGGTGAGATCTCCGACGGTAAGCATGCCGTGCGGATTGCCGAGGAGATCGGCTTTCCCGTCATGATCAAGGCCTCGGCCGGCGGCGGCGGCAAGGGCATGCGCATCGCCTACGATGCGCGGGAGGCCGAGGAGGGCTTCGCGCTGGCCCGCTCGGAGGCGAAGTCGAGCTTCGGCGACGACCGGGTGTTCGTCGAGAAGTTCATCGTCAACCCGCGCCACATCGAGATCCAGGTGCTGGGCGACAAGCACGGCAACGTCATCTACCTCGGCGAGCGCGAGTGCTCGATCCAGCGCCGCAACCAGAAGGTCGTCGAGGAGGCGCCCTCGCCGCTGCTCGACGAGAAGACGCGCAAGGCCATGGGCGAGCAGGCCGTGGCGCTGGCCAAGGCGGTCGGCTACGACAGCGCCGGGACGGTGGAGTTCGTGGCGGGGCAGGACCGCTCGTTCTACTTCCTGGAGATGAACACGCGGCTGCAGGTGGAGCATCCGGTGACGGAGCTCGTGACCGGCGTCGACCTCGTCGAGCAGATGATCCGGTCGGCGGCCGGCGAGAAGCTCAGCCTCAAGCAGTCGGACGTGAAGCTCAACGGCTGGTCCATCGAGAGCCGCGTCTATGCCGAGGATCCCTTCCGCGGCTTCCTGCCCTCGATCGGCCGCCTGACGCGCTACCGCCCGCCGGCCGAGCGCTCGTCCGCCGGCTTCACGGTGCGCAACGACACCGGCGTGTTCGAGGGCGCCGAGATCTCCATGTTCTACGATCCCATGATCGCCAAGCTCGTCACGCACGCGCCGACCCGCGAGCAGGCGATCGACCTGCAGGCGGACGCGCTCGATGCCTTCGTGATCGACGGGGTGGAGCACAATGTGCCCTTCGTGGCGGCCTTGATGCAGCATCCGCGCTGGCGTGAGGGGCGGCTCTCGACGGGCTTCATCGCCGAGGAATACAAGGGCGGCTTCGCGGCGCGGGTGCCCGAGGGGCGGGAGCTGTCGGTGCTGGCCGCCGTCGCCATCGCCATCGACCACGTCGGCAACCAGCGCCGCCGCGCCATCACGCAGCAGATGAACGGGCCGGTGGTGAGCTTCTCGGCCAAGCGCATCGCGGCGGTGGGCGAGGCGCAGGTGCCGGCGCTGGTCTCGGGCGAGCTCGGCAGCCCGGTGAAGGTGACGTTCCTCGGAGAGGGCGACAAACCGCTCGAGACCATGGAGCTCGCCTCCAAGTGGTGGCCCGGCGACCTGATCTGGACAGGGAGCGTGCACGGGCGGGAGGTGGCGGTACAAATCAGGCCCGTCGCCAACGGCTTCGACCTCGCCTATCGCGGCATCCGGGTGCGGGCGCACGTCTACACCGAGCGCGAGGCGGCACTCGCCGCGCTGATGCCGGAGAAGGTGGCGCCGGACACCTCCAAGCTGCTGCTGTGCCCGATGCCGGGCCTGGTCAAGGCGATCAACGTCGCCGAGGGCCAGGACGTGAAGGCGGGCGACGCGCTGTGCGTGGTCGAGGCCATGAAGATGGAGAACATCCTGCGCGCGGAGCGCGACGGGGTGGTGAAGGCGCTGAAGGCCAAGGCCGGCGACAGTCTTGCCGTCGATGCCGTGATCATGGAGTTCGCGTGAGGGCGTGATGTCGGCGGACCTGCTGGCGGCGCTGCTGCTGTTCGTGGCGGTGACGCTGATCACGCCCGGGCCCAACAACGCCATGCTGATGGCCACCGGGCTCACCTACGGCTTCAGGCGCGGGTTGCCGCACCTGTTCGGGGTGGCGCTCGGCTTCGGCGTCATGGTGCTGGCGGTGGGTCTGGGCCTTGGTGCCGTGGTGGCGGCCGTGCCCGCGGTCTACACCGCGCTCAAGTACGCTGGCGCCGCCTACCTGCTCTATCTCGCCTGGCAGATCGCGACCGCGCCTGCAGCCGTCGACCCGGCCGAGGCGGGCGGCCGCCCCATCACATTCCTGCAGGCGGCGGCGTTCCAGTGGCTCAACCCGAAGGCGTGGGTGATGGCGGTCGGGGCCGTGTCGGCGTACGCGGCCGTGGCGCCGTTCCCCGGCAACATGCTGCTGATCGCCGCGCTGTTCGGCAGCCTCGGCGTCGGCTCGAGCGCGGTGTGGCTCGGCTTCGGCACGGGGCTGCGGCGGCTGCTGCGCTCGCCCGGCGCGGTGCGCGCGCTCAACATCGCCATGGCCCTGCTGCTCGTCGCCTCGCTGTGGCCGGTGCTGGCGGACGCCTTTCGTTAGCTCACCGTCCGCGGGTCAGCGTGAGGATCGACCAGCCCTCGCGCTTGACGAGGCGCTCGAGGCGGAAACCCAGCGCGGCATAGACGGCGCGCACCTGGCCGACCTGGAAATTCAGGATGCCCGACAGCACCACGGTGCCGCCGGGGGCGAGCCGGGTGCGGATCCGGGGCGCCAGCGCGATCAGCGTGTTGGGCAGGATGTTGGCGAGGATCAGATCGAACGGTGCGCCGGCGCGCAGGGCGGGGTGCGCAAAGCCCGCCCCGGTGAGGACGCGCAGGCGCGGCCTGGCGCGGTTCAGCGCCACGTTGTCGCGCGCCACGGCCGTGGCGATAGGGTCATTGTCGCTGGCCAGGACGCGCGCGTGCGGAAACAGGCGGGCAGCGGCAATGGCGAGCAGCGCCGTGCCGCAGCCGAGGTCGAGGACGCGCGCGAAGGTGCGGCGCCGCGCCAGCCGGTCGAGCGCCTCGAGGCAGCCGGCCGTGGTGCCGTTGTGGCCGGTGCCGAACGCCTCGCCGGCCTCGATCTCGACGGCGTGGCGCAGCGCCCCGACGCGATGCCGGTCGTGCGCCCCGTGCACGACGAAGCGTCCGGCCCAGACCGGGGGCAGCGCGGCCTGGCTGACGGCGACCCAGTTCTCGTCGGGCACCTCGACGAGCGCGAGCGCGGAGGCCGGCACGCCCGCGGGCGCGAGCACGCCGGCCAGCAGGGCGAGATCAGGGGGAGCCTCGTAGTAGGCCTCGACCTGGAAGGCCGGTGCCGTCGCCTCGAACACCGTCACGGCGAGCGGCTCGCACGCCACGCAATCGAGAAGGGCGGCCTCGACGGCGCGGCCCGTCGACAGGTCGGGGACGGGGACGGTGAGCTTGGCTTGCGGCATGGCGGCTCATTGCCCGGATTTCCGCCGGCTGTACAGGGCCCGGGTGGACCGGGCCCGTCGAGCCAAGCCGCGGCAGCCCGGCAAGGCGCGCTGGGCCCTTGCCAAGGATGCCGCCGGGGCCTATAGGAGCGCAGTGTAACGTACCGTACGGTACGCCAATGGACAGAGGCAGCGGGTGCGACGCCGGCGTGGTTCCGGCAGGCCGCGGGCTGTCGCCGGCGGCAGGACCGCCGGTGGTGCAATCGAGGCGGCCAGGAAGCGGGTTTTGCGTGCAGGACGCGGCCGACAGATCGGATGAGGCCGGGGAGGATCCCCCGAGCTCGCGCCAGCGCCAGGTGCTCGACGCGGTGCTGGACCTGCTCGCCGAAGGCGGTGACGCGGTCACCATGTCGGCCGTGGCGCAGCGGGCCTCCTGCTCCAAGGAGACGCTCTACAAGTGGTTCGGTGACCGCGACGGGCTGCTCACCGCAACCGTGCGCTGGCAGGCCTCCAAGGTGAAGGCCGGCAGCTTCGACAAGCCCCGGCTCGACGCCAACGCCCTGCAGGCGAGCCTGGAGGAGTTCGCGGCCACCTGGCTCAAGGTGATCTCCTCGCCGACCTCGATCGCGTTGAATCGCGTCGCCATCGGCCAGGCGGCGGGCGCCAAGAGCAATCTCGGGCAGATCGTGCTGGCGAACGGGCGCTTTGCCATCGGCGAGCGACTCAAGCCGCTGCTGGAGGCCGCGCGCAAGGCGGGGCTGCTCGCCTTCGAGGACAGCGAGACTGCGTTCCGAACCTTCTTCGGCCTCGTCGGCCGCGACGTGCAGATCCGGGTGCTGCTCGGCGACCAGAGCCTCAGGCTGTCCGCCCGCGAGATCGCGGCCGATGCCGCCCGTGCCGTGCAGCAGTTCATGCGCCTCTACGCCGGGCCCCAGGCCCCGGCCAGGGACTGACGTTTCAACCACGCGACAGGAGAGGAAACAACCATGCGCGTCTACTACGATCGTGATGCCGACATCAATCTCATCAAGAGCCGGAAGGTGGCCGTCATCGGCTACGGCAGCCAGGGCCATGCGCATGCGCTGAACCTGCGCGACAGCGGTGTGAAGGACGTCGCCGTCGCCCTGCGCAAGGGGTCGGCGGGCGTCGCCAAGGCCGAGAAGGAAGGCATCAAGGTGATGGAGGTCGCCGCGGCCGCCAAGTGGGCCGACGTGATGATGATGCTCACCCCCGACGAGCTGCAGGCCGACATCTACAAGGATCATCTCGCCGCCAACATGAAGGAGGGCGCCGCGCTGCTGTTCGCGCACGGCCTCAACGTGCACTTCTCGCTGATCGAGCCGCGCGCCGACCTCGACGTCGGCATGGTGGCGCCCAAGGGCCCCGGCCACACGGTGCGCTCCGAGTACCAGCGCGGCGGCGGCGTGCCCTGCCTCGTTGCCATCCACCAGGACAAGAGCGGCAACGCGCACGACCTGTTCCTGTCCTATGCCTCGGCCATCGGCGGCGGCCGCGCCGGCATCATCGAGACCACCTTCAAGGAGGAGTGCGAGACCGACCTGTTCGGCGAGCAGACGGTGCTGTGCGGCGGCCTCGTGGAGCTGATCCGGGCCGGCTTCGAGACGCTTGTTGAAGCCGGCTATGCGCCCGAGATGGCCTACTTCGAGTGCCTGCACGAGGTGAAGCTGATCGTGGATCTCATCTACGAGGGCGGCATCGCCAACATGAACTACTCGATCTCGAACACGGCCGAGTTCGGCGAGTACGTGACGGGGCCGCGCATCATCACGCCCGAGACCAAGGCCGAGATGAAGCGGGTGCTGCACGACATCCAGTCGGGCGTGTTCACCTCCGAGTGGA